>CAJTLG010000001.1 GCA_910577395.1 uncultured Vampirovibrio sp.
TAAACTTTGTAACGCAAAGGTTATTAATACTGTCATATGTTGCAAGATTACTTCCTGTATTACCTACAGTGTCTGTTTTGCCATTTCCGTAGCTTGAGCATGTATCAGCAGACGGAGTCAAACTGGACTTCGTCGAATACCCTTTTCCTCCCCCTCCGCCGCCACCAACAAGACTCTTAATTACAACATTTTCCATATTATCAGTTATAATTATTTCTTTTTCTTTATACCCGCTGCTTGAAGAACCCGTTGTACCCGTAACCTGTACAGGACTTGCAGCAACTTTTTTTACTGACGTAGCCCCTGCCCCGCCACCACCTGCAGATGCTATTAAAAAACTAACTGAATAAACATCATTTATACTTATATCAATACTCGGATTAGAATCAGAATAGGAATAACACTGCATATCAGCAGGAGCTTTGTACAATCCTCCTAACCCTGAAACATTAACATTATCATTTACCCTCCTTGTCATCACAGGTGCTAATGCCGCAAGCAGTAATGATGCCACTAATAATGCCATAAGCATTTCAATTAAACTGAAAGCTACCCTGTCGGGTGATTTAATTATTTTTTTCATACGCTATCCTTAATTGTTGTGATACTTTTGTATATTATTGTCAACTATAAGATAACAATATTACGCATATTTGTCAAATGGGGAAAATATAAACTAGAATTTAATTATGCTGGAAACCACTGATATTAAAGAATTGATAACAATATTGCTGTTTCGAAAAGGACTTTCTATGAGAAAGCTCGTTAAAAAAATGAATGAAGCAGGTTACCCTGAGATGACAATTGGCGGGTTTTCAAAGATGCTGAAAACAGGTTCCATAAAATTTACCAAAGTTCAGGAAATACTGGATTTTCTTGGTTACGGGCTAAAGGTGGTGGAGAAGAAACCTACTCAACATTAACAGGTTCGCGGTTTATTGCCTTAATTGCCTCTTTTGCAGTCATCACAACGCTTTCCGGAATATTATCCACAACCGTTAATTGTCTTAAGATGTCAATAGTCCTTTTAAATGCGCGCACCACATCCCCTTCGGTAAATTCCGTATCAGCAAAAAGTTTATCCCATGCCTCGATAGAAGTTGTTTCTTCATTTGCGGAAAGCACCCATGCCTCGATTAGTGATGAATATTCGGAATTAACATTCATCATATTTTCAATATTATTATCTCTTTCAAGCAGAAATATTTTTCGTCTGATATCTTTTATTTTGCTCAAAACTTTACGGACATTTTGGCTTGGTGCTTTAATTGGTGTGTTATCAAGATTTCTAACCTCTTCTGTTGCAACGGCGCAAATTATACTTGCAAGCTCATACGGGGCAAGCTCATCCAAAATTCCTGAAAGTATAATTTCAGATAAATAAAGTTCATTTTCAATCCTGAGCCCCATAGTCACTTTGCCTGTATCTGTAGGGTAATCATCCTTTAGGTTGCCCATGGTTTCAAGTATGCGCTTATGGGATAGGAATTTTTGCCAATAGATATCTTTTTGAAATTCAATTTCTTTTCTAAGCTTTTTAGCCTTTCTTTGGTACCTGTAATATAATTCAATTTCTTTCTTGTGTTTTTTATAGATTTTGCACCCGTCACAACCGTATGTGTGCACTTTATCTAAAAATTCCTTAGTTTTTTCTTTAAATTGTAATATTTCAGGGGAGTTTTGATTTTTGGTTTGTTTCCTTAAGGCCTTTAATACCGTGCGGTGTTCTACATAAAGATTTTTATACTTTATGTAGTTATTCATATCATCGGTATTATGTCCATGTGGGCATTTAAAGTTTTTGAGGGTCTCCATATTTTCTTTGTACTGCCCTAACTCATTTAAAAGAGGGGTAATCCTGTCTGTGGAGGAAAAATACCCAAATGTTTTCAGTATAAGCTCTTTAGCCTCATCAAGAGAAAATCTTTGGAGCAGATTTAAAACCATAGAATAGCTTGGCGAAAATTTACTTTCAAGCGGGTTAGAGGTGCTTGTTGCAAGCTCATAAACTTCTTCGGGTGTTTGAAACGGTGTGCCTGCAATTACAACATATCCGATTTCATCCATTCCGCGTCTTCCGGCTCTTCCTGACATTTGCAAAAATTCATTTGCGGTTAAAATCCTGTGCCCGTCATCTGTTCTTTTTGAAATAGAGCTTATAACCGTAGTTCTTGCAGGCATATTAATCCCCGCAGCAAGGGTTTCTGTTGCAAATACGGCTTTTATAAGGCCTTCTTGAAACATTCTTTCAACAAGGTTTTTCCACCCGGGTAGCAGCCCCGCATGGTGTGATGCTATACCTTTTTTAACAAGTTCGATATGCGAATTATTGTATAGATAGGGGTTTTCAGCTATATAATCTTCCACCATTTTGTTTGCCCTTATTGTTTCCTCCTTTGTTAAAAGTTCAAGAGAGCTGCATTTTAGGGCGTTTTCATCACATTTTTTTCTTGAAAATGTAAAATATATACAAGGCAGCATATTTTTCTCATGCAGTGCAAGAATAATATCTGTTGCAGGGTTTTTAACGGTTTTTTTGGAATTAAAATATTTATATTTACTTTCAGGTCTGATTTTGCCGTTAAGTTTGCCCTCAGGCGTCATTAAAGGCATTACCGTATGGGGTTTAGAGCTGTCATAATAATAAAATCTTAAAGGCACCGGCCTAAAATCAGTGTATATGTGTTCCGTGCGTGAATGCACAGTATTAATCCAGTCTGTGAGTTGTTTAGAATTTTGTACGGTAGCTGAAAGCGCTATTATTTGTATATTTGTGGGGCAATAGATAATGCTCTCTTCCCAAACAGTACCCCTGCTTTCATCATTCATATAATGAACTTCATCAAGCACAACATATTTTACATCTTTAAGGTTATCCGCAAGTGTACCGAATGTTGTCCCGTACAGCATATTTCTGAATACTTCAGTTGTCATAACAACTATACGGGCATCTCTGTTTATTGTGGTATCTCCTGTTAAAAGCCCGACATTTTCTATGCCGTATTTGGTTGAAAAATCGTGATACTTTTGGTTTGAAAGCGCTTTAAGTGGGGTTGTATAAAATATTCTTTTATTATTTTCCAGTGCAAGGTGTATGGCACTTTCGGCTATACAGGTTTTTCCTGCCCCTGTAGGCGCGCATACTACAACGCTCTTGCCTTCCCGAATATTCCGTATTGCTTCTTCCTGAAAATCATCCAGTTTGAAATTAAATCCGTACATATTAAGGATTTTAGCATAAAATTAATCTCTTTGCTTAACTGTTACGTTTATATATGGTTTTGAAAAATATTTGTTTGCAACAGCCAGGATGTCAGACTGGGTAACATTCATAATTGAGTTTTTATATTCTTCAAGGTGATTAATATTATATCCTAAGGCCCCGTACCACCCCAAAAGTGCTGCATCATCCATATTTGTTTCAAGTGATATTAATATATTTCCTAAAATCTTATCTTTTGCCTCTTTGAGTTCTGCATTTGAAACATATTCTGTTTTTAATCTGTCAAGTTCAGCCAGCATACCGCATTTTGCTTTTTCTATGCTGTTGTTATTTGTGCCTATGTATGCTACATATGCGCCGTCCTGTGCATTTTGAAATGTGGTAGAACCTACAGAATATGCAAGGCCTTGGTCGTCCCTCAGGTTTTTAAATAATCTGGAGCTCATTCCTTCGCCCACAATTGCATTTATAACCTTTAATGTTGCCATATCTTTTTGGTTAAAAATATTGTCAGTTTTATAGCCTATTAATACCCAGGCTGTTTTTGTATCATCTTTTGTTTTTGTTTTTTCAATATTATCTTCAGGCGCAAACCTTACAGTGTCCAATTCCTTAAGCACTATTTCCTTTTGATTTTTTGCCTTAAATATTTTTGTCATATCCTTAATAATGTCTTCATCGTTAACATTTCCTGCAACGGATATAACAAGGTTTTTCGGTTCAAGTATTGTGTTGTAATAATCAATAACATCCCCTCTTGATATGTTTGGAACATTTTGTTTTATGATTTCTGAATTATTTCCGTATACACTGCCCTTAAATGCTATAGCCTTAAATTCATCTACGGCAATACTTAAGGGGCTGTCCTGCATTTGTTTAATGCTTGCAAGCTTTAGTTTTTTTGCTTTTTCAATTTCATAATTTGAAAAGAGCGGTTCGTTTATCACTTCATCTAAAATTGCAATAGCGCTTTTAAGTTCATTTGTTGTGGTTAAAAGGCTTATATTAAAAGTATCGCTGCCCGGTGCAAAGGATAGTTTAATCCCTTTTTCATCCAATAATTTTGCAAGGGTTTCACTGTCTTTTTTCTTTGTGCCTTTAACTGCACTTGCTGCCGTAATTGAAGCCACCCCGGGCGTTTTTTCGACAAAATTGCCGCCTACAGCCTGAATGTTAATGGCTATAATAGAATTAACCGGATTTTTCTTAATGATAAGTGTTGCACCATTTGAAAGCTTGTATTTATTTGTGTTTTTAGAATTTTCAAGCTTCACGGCAGGTTTTGTATCAGCTTTTGCGGTTTCTTTTATATTGCTTATTTCTTTTATGTTTTCTTCTTTATTTGGCATAACGGTTGAAATTGCCGTTTTATTTTTATCAAGATATTTTCTTGCAACCCTTATTACATCGCCCTTTTTAACTTTTTCAATGTTAGCAAGGTAATTATCATAATACCAGGTATTGCCCCAAAACAATGTCATATACCCTAATTCGTTAGAGATATTTGAGATTGATTCTCTTGAGTAATATGTGGATGTTTTTATCATATTAATAGCTTTTGCTATTTGTGCTTCTGTTATTCCGCCCCTTTTCACAAAATCAATTTCGTTAAATATTTCATTTTCAACGGCAGTAAGATTTTTTGGTTTAAATGATGAAAAGATTACAAAAAGCCCGTCTTCCATAAAGGAAGAATTGCTTGCAGAGATTGAATAAACAAGCTGTTTTTCTTCTTTTAATTTTTGGTTTAATATTGAACTCCTTGAATCCCCTAAAATTGTCGCCAGAACATCAAGAGCGTAAGAATCCTTATCTTCTTTAAATTTCGGTGCTTTGTATGCTATTACCATATACCCTGTGTTTACATCTTTCTTTTCTGAAATCCTCAGCTGTTTTTGAATTTCAGGTGCTTTAGGATAAACAGTTTCTTGGCAGGTTTTATTGTTATCAACAAAAAGCTCTGATACCCTTTTAATTACATGGTTAGGGTCTACATCACCTGTAATTACGGTTGTCATATTGTGCGGGGTGTACCACTTGTTGTAAAAATCAAGGATTTCTTCACGTGAAATGGTTTCTATTACTTTGTTTGAGCCTATTACAGGTCTGAAATAGGGGTGATATGGCTCACTTTGCCCGTATATCAATTTAAAAAGGTTGTTATACATTACATTTGTGGGGTTATCTTTGCCTTTTGAAATTTCCTCTAATACAACAAGTCTTTCTTTTTCAAGTTCTTTTCTTGGTATAAGCGGGTGTAGCAGCATATCTGCGTGCAATTCAAGCGCTTTATCAAATTCTTTAGAAGGGATTGTTATATAATAATGGGTAAAATCTTTACTGGTGGCGGCGTTTGTAACCCCGCCTTTAGATTCTAGTATTCTGTCAAATTCCCCGGGCGGCGTGTTTTCCGTGCCTCTGAAAAACAGATGTTCTAAAAAGTGCGCCACACCTGAATTCTTATCATCTTCATTAACAGAGCCTGTTTTTATCCAGGTATCAATAGTTACAATCGGGTTGGTTGTAACCGGCACTACCACTACCGTTTGGCCGCTAGGTAATTTTTGTACGGTATAATTTTCTGATGCATAAGTGCCGCTAAAGCTTGTAATTATAAAAGTGAAAAATACCAATAATGTATAAAATATTTTTTTCAAGATTTTTCCTCCCCGGATTGCAAAATATTATTTAACCCTCAGTTCGCAGCACATCTGGCATGCACTGAAACTCTTTGAATATTTAAGGTTTTTTCTAAAACACTTAAACTTTGTTTCATTAAAGATATCTTTGATTTTTTTATCTTTAACATTTCCGATTTTAAACGATAAACAAGGATAAACATCCCCCTGTGGGTTTATCATCATGTTGGAGAACGGGTATTTACAAGGATAATAAATATCTTTTGGATGTCTTAATAAATCGGTTTTATTTTCAGGTGTAAAGAATGACTTGATTTTGGTTATATCTTCCCTGTAGCTGCCGCTTTCAAATTTTGGCGAAAACCTTATCTTTGTTTTTGATTTTTTGCTCATCTCATAAATTTTCCTATAGACATCAGCAAAATGCTCCATATCAAAATAAGGCTGTATGGGGTAATTTGGTTCATAAAATACTGGCTCAAAGCTTTCTTTTAAGACTGAATTTTGTTTTAAATCATTATTTCTTAAAAATGAAATGCTTAAAAATTCAAACCCCATTTCTGTTGTATATTCATATAATTTTATAAGGTCATCAATGTTGTTATTTAAGACAATTGTTTTGATATCCACCATTGGCCGGTTTTTGGTCTTCATCCTTCTGTAATTTAAGGTTTCAAGGTTTTTAACCACTTTATCGAAAACCCCTTCTTTGTTTCTGTTTAAATCATGATTTTTACCCCACCCGTCAAGAGATACAGATAATAGCATCATATTTGATTTTATAAAGGCCTCAATAATTTCTTCATTAATTAAAATGCCGTTAGTCACAACATTTAATTTGCCAAATACCCTCTTTGATGTTTCAAATAAAATATCCTTAAAATCATATCTTACAAGGGGCTCTCCGCCAACTAGTGTTACAAAGGCATATCTTGGGATTTGTTTTATTATATCAAACCATTCTTCTTTTGAAAGTTCGTTTTTCTTTCTGTCGTTTCCCACATAGCAATAAGGGCAATTCAGGTTGCACCTGTAGGTCAATTCAAAGAAATATCTTAAAGGAATAAGCGCCTTGCCCTCTTTATTGTTGTATGAAAAATCGGCATAAAAATCTCTTGCCATATCAAAAAGTTTTGAATAATCCATATCTCAATCTCCCCTTGAAAGAAGGCTGTTTCCTTCCCCAATTTTACTACAATATTTTTTTGTAGTAAAATCTTTAAGAAAGCATGGGAAAAATGGTTAGTTTGTAAATAATGGCTTTAGACTATGAAAAAATCTGGGAAGATGCAAAGGGGATTTTAAAAGAGCAAATTCCTGCATCTACTTTCGAACCTTGGATTATGCCTATCGTGCCTGTAAAATGTGATGAAGAGCACTTTAAAAAAGACTGCTTTATCCTAAAAAGTGACCAGGCATTCGGAGTTAATTATCTATACAGAAACCAGAATTATTTTGAAAAAATCCAGGATGCCATAGACAACGTGGCGGGGCAAAATCTCCCCGTAAGTATTATATTTGTGCCATCAAACGTTAAAAAGGCACCAAAGAAAAAGGAAAAACCCTCCGAGCAGATTGTTCTTATGAAAGAACAGATTGATAACCTCAAACAAATGCATTCATTTTGTGCCCTTAATTTGAAATATACGTTTGAAAATTTTGTTGTTGGTGAAAATTCACTCGTGGCTTATAATGCCGCAAAACAAGTATCAGAGGCGCCGGGGCAAAAATTCAACCCTCTTTTTATTTCAGGCTCTGTCGGCATCGGTAAAACACATCTTATGCAGGCAATAGGGCATAATATTTTAAAAAATTTCCCTGACCTTAAGGTAAAATACGCAAAAGCCGAGGAATTTACAAACCAGCTTATTGAATCTTGCCAAAAAGGGGCAGATTCTTATCAAAAGATGAAAAAATTCCGTGACAGATACAGAAATGTTGATGTACTTTTGCTTGACGATATTCAGTTTGCGGAAGGTAAAAAAAGAACGGAAGAGGAGATATTTAATACATTTGATGCACTTTTTCACGCCGGAAAACAAATAGTTTTTGCATCCGACAGGCCAATCTCAAGTTTTAAAAATACACCTGACAGGCTGAAAAGCAGATATGAATGGGGCCTTATGGTAGATTTGCTTGTGCCTGATTTTGATACAAGGGTTGAAATTATTAAAAAACACAGCGTAAGGTCTAATTTTGAAATAACAGACGAGGTGGCGGAATTTTTAGCTAAAACCTATGATAATAATGTCCGTGAGCTTGAAGGGGCATACAATAAAGTGAGTGCCTATGCTTCAATAAAGGGGATAGAGCTTACTGTTGAAAGTGCTAAAGATATTCTGGGCTTAAAAGACGGCGCCAAAAAAATTACCCCAGATATTATTATTGAAAAATCTGCTGAATATTTTAATGTTTCAAAAAAAGATATACTTTCAACTACGCGCGCCAAAGAAGTGAAAAATGCACGGCAGGCTGCAATTTATCTGACACGTGAAATTTTGGATTTAAGTTTTCCTTCAATCGGTGAAATTTTTAACAAAAATCATACTACAATTTTGTATTCATACGAAAAACTTAAAAAAGATTTAGCGACAGACAAGACACTGCAAAATTCAATAAAAGAATTAACTACTCTTCTAAATCAAATTTAATTACTGTGTTTTTTTCCTGCTCTGTAATTAAAAGCTTTTTATGGGCATTATCCACATTTAAACAGTAAGGCTTTTTAATAAGCAATAAAACGGTCACTTTACCGTCAGGCTCTGCTTTTATAATGTTGCCCTTGGTGTAATTTGCAATATAAATATTGTTGTCTGCATCTATAGCAAGGCCTACAGGGCCGCTTAAATTATTTGGGCCTACAAATGTTGATTTTGTATTGTCGGGTGTAATTTTATACACAGCATTTTGTGAAAAGCTTGCCACATAAACATTTCCGTTTTTATCAACGGCAACGCCTGAAGGTGCCTGAATTGTTTCAACAAGAGAGCTTTTTTTCATTGTATTTTCTTTTAATTTCATCTCTTGCGCTACTTCAACCTGTCTTTTTTCAACAATTTCTGTTAATTTTTGTGCATCTGCATAATATTCGGAATAGTTTGGAACCCTGTCTAAATATGTCAGGGATTTTTTCAGATATCCTCTTTTGTATAGCAAATTGCCGAGATTATACATACTTTCATAATCTTCAGGCATGATTTCAATTAATTTTTCATAAGTTGTTATTGCATCATTAAAATACTTATATGATTCCTGTATTTTTGCAAGATTATAATATGCCTCATAAAATTTAGGATTAATTTCAATCGCTTTTTTAAAGGCAGAGATTGCATTTTGAATTTCATTTCCGTTGTAAAAATCTATACCCTGATTGTAATACACAGTGGCACTAGGGATATTCTGCGCTGCGGCTTTCGGGGCGTAAACAAAAAATGAAACAATTAGAAATATTACACTTGTAATTAATTTATTCATGATAGCATGTATTATATCAAAAAAGGAGAATTATACAAATGCAAATTTCTAAAAGATTGGATAGAATCCCCCCTTATCTGTTTGCAAGGATTGACGCTAAAATTGCCGAAGCTAAAGCAAAAGGGGTTGATGTTATATCCCTTGGTGTGGGCGACCCGGATACGCCAACCATTAAAACTGTTGTTGATGCTATGCATAAGGCAATTGATAACCCCTCAAACCATGATTATCCGCCGTATAACGGTACAAAATCTTTTAGAGAGGCAAGTGCGGATTGGATGAAAGATAGGTTCAAGGTAGAGCTTGACTCAGATACTGAAATTCTTGCAAATATCGGCTCAAAAGAAGCTATAGCCCACGTTTTCTTTGCTTTTGTAGACCCAGGGGATGTTACCATTTGTCCGGACCCGGGGTATCCGGTTTATCAGAATGCAACAATTTTAGCGGGTGGAGAACCTTATTCTATGCCGCTTTTGGCTGAAAACAATTTTCTTCCTGATTTTGATAAAATCCCGCCTGATGTTGCACGCGCTGCAAAGCTTATGTTTTTAAATTACCCAAATAACCCTACGGGAGCGGTTTGCGACCTTGAATTCTATCAAAAAGCCGTAGATTTTTGCAAAAAATATGATATTTTATTATGTTCTGACCAGGCCTATTGCGAAATGACCTATGATGGGTACAGAGCGCCTTCGGTACTGGAGGCAAAAGGCGCTAAGGATGTGGCTATCGAGTTTTTCTCCCACTCAAAATCCTATAACATGACAGGCTGGAGGGTTGGTTTTATAGCCGGAAACGCTGATGCCATAAAGGCTTTGGGTACAATTAAAAACAACATAGATTCAGGTGTATTTAAGGCTATTCAGGAAGCGGCATCCGAAGCATATAAGGCTCCAAAGGCCGAAATAGAACGGCTTAACGTTATGTATAAAGAAAGAAAAGAAATTATGGAAAAGGGTCTTGCAGAGCTTGGGTGGAATGTTAAACCCTCAAAAGCCACATTCTACTTGTGGTTACCGGTTCCTGAAGGCTTTACGAGTGAAGAATTTGCAACCGTAATGCTTGAAAAAGCAGCAATAGTGGTGCCTCCGGGGAACGGATACGGCAAATACGGTGAAGGTTTCTTTAGAATAGCCCTTACAAAGCCTGCAGATGTCCTCCAAAAGGCGCTTTCACGGATGAAAGAGGCTGGAATTACCTATAATATGAAGAAAACAGCCGTATAAGATAAGGTTTAGTGATGTTAATTTTTGGAATTGAAACAAGCTGTGATGAAACCGCCGCAGCCCTTGTGCGGGACGGGCGAGAGGTGGTGGCTAATGTTGTGGCCTCCCAAATTGATACACATGCCCGCTATGGCGGGGTTGTGCCGGAAGTTGCTGCGCGTGAACACCTTGAAATTATTAACGTGGTGATTGAAGAAACCTTCAAAAAGGCCGGCATAAGCCCGAATGAGGTGGATGCATTTTGTTCAACCGCAGGCCCGGGGCTTGTTGGCTGCCTTTTGGTGGGCTTAAATGCAGCAAAGACGATGTCTTTAGTCTATAATAAACCTTATATTCCTGTAAATCATCTGAATGCGCATGTTTGCGCGAATTTTCTTGGTACAAGCCTTGAGCCGCCTTTTACTTGTCTGTTGGTATCCGGCGGACATACCCAAATCATTAACGCTTCGGCGTATGATAAGCTGGAAATCGTTGGTAGCACTATAGATGACGCCACCGGGGAGGTTTATGACAAGGTTGCAAGATTGCTTGGATTGCCCTACCCCGGCGGGATACGGCTTGATAAACTTGCGCAAAGCGGCAACCCTAAGGCATTTAAGCTGCCTGAGGCAAAAGTCGGTGAAGATGAATTTAGTTTTTCAGGTTTAAAAACTGCCGTTTTGAGGCTCGTACAGGGGCTTAAGGCCGAAGGCCATGATGTTGAAAATCTTGAAAGTCCGCTTGTAGCAGATATTTGCGCCAGTTTTCAGGAAACGATAACATCCACACTTTTGAACAAGACGGTTAATTTTGCAAAGAAAAACGGCTCTAAAACTATTGTGCTTGCAGGCGGAGTTGCTGCAAATTCAAGGCTTCGCGAGAAACTGTTTGCCCTAAAAACCGATGGGTACGAAGTTTTCGCCCCCCAGATGAAATATTGTACGGATAATGCCGCAATGGTCGCATCTGCAGCTTATTTTAACCCTATAAAGACTGAAAATCCGCTCGAATTCGAGGTTTTCTCAAGAGGATAGCATTATAACCGTGTTTACGGGGTTATTTTACCATTAAAACCCTTGCTCTGCCGTGCTTATCCACTACTACGGTTGCAATTCCGCCCTTTTTTGCAAGGTCATCTTCAAGCCTTTTTGCTTCATCCTGCTTTGTAAAAAAGTTTTCTATACCGTATTCTATGTTCAGTTCTCTAAAATCCTTGTCCAGTGTACTGTTCCACCCTGCATATTTTACTTTGCCCTTTATGTATAATTCATCATTTGCAGGTTTTTTGCTTAAAACGGATTTTGCCGTATAAAGCCCGTCCGGCGCCTTTTTCAGGGTAACATATATCTGCTGTTTTCTTTCATATGTTGACATTTTTTTAACCGGGATTTTTGAAATATCGTATTCAAGCCTTACATACTGTCCTCTTAAAAGGTCGCTAGGGTCGATAGGGTGCACCTTTAGGTCTATTGTTTGGCCTGTCAGGAAAATCTTTTCGTTAAACAATATAAAACAAATGGCAATTATAAGCCAAAATGCAGATATAATAATGGTTTTGGTTTTATTGTTCATTCTTTTTAATCCTGTTTCTTTTTTGCTTTTCAAGGTATATTCCAGTACCAAGCAGTATTGCACCCCCCAAAAGGAAGAATAATGCCTTATCAAGGTATTGATACCCTATTTTAAAATATAAAACCGCAATATAAATAAGGAGGAAAATATTTGCCCTCCCTGCAAGCCTTGTATCTTGCAGCTTGTAGCCAAAATCGTACATAAAATAAATCATTAAAATCAGGATTGTATTTGAAATTATGATATTCAGTATAATCCCTGCAATCTCGGGCATTTTGATACTTAAAAGCATTCCAAGGGCGCAAACAAACACCAAAATAATACTTTCAACCGTTATAATATTATTTTTGTTACTCATAAGATAATTTACTAATGTAAAAATTAATAAAACAGTACAAAATGCTGTCCCTGCAAGGTTTTCATTAAATGCGTTGTACCCTGCACACCATATTGCAATCGTTGTAAGAAATAAAATTACGGTTGAAACTGTTTTATAGGGCGGTGCAAAATCTGTAAAATTCTTTTTCATAAAAGGCAGGTTTGAAAAATTATATAAAATAAGCCCTAACGCAACAGGGGTAAGCGTTTGAAGTCTGCTCCACATATCAGGGTAGGATAGATATGTGCAGACAATTAAAATAATTGAAAAAATATTGACGCTTTTTAATTTATACAAAAATGCAACAGGCATAATGCTTATAAGCCAAATTAAAAGCATTATCCAGTTTAAATCCGTATGCAGATTGTATATTTGCCCGATAAGTGCCCAACATCCGCCAATCAAAAGGCAGGACAGGAACATCAACACGCCGCCAAGCCTTTTAAATCCTTCCTTTTTGTATGAAAAATAATACCCGAGCCAAAAACATAAAAGCGTAACAAAAAATGCTGCAGAAATTTTTGCAAATCTTGAATAAAACAGTCTTAAAATCCAGTCATTAGCGGCAATAAAACAAATAACCCCTATCCCAAGCAGTATGGCGCCTATCGTATAAAGAGTTATATTTATTGCCTTCTCAGAGGTTTTTTTCTTTTCTTCTTTAATATCTGAAAGTATTATGCTTGCCTGCTTTTGGTCTATATAGCCTTTTTCAAGCCATTTGTTAATATGTTTTTCCAAAAATTTCGCCTTTTTGTTTTTGATTATACAATATTTTCAAATATACTGTAAAGCACCCGTCTTGCTGCAGGTATCCGTGTGTTATAATGTAGCCATGGGTGCGATTTTACTTATAGATTGTAATAATTTTTTTGTATCCTGCGAAGAGGTTTTTGACCCTTCCCTCAAGGGTAAGCCTGTTTGCGTTTTAAGCAATAATGACGGGTGTGTAATAGCGCGCTCAAACCCCGCTAAAGACCTTGGTGTCACTATGGGTATGCCGTATTTTATTGCAAAGAAAAAGTTTAAAAATGTCGTTTATCTTTCAGGGAACCGTGAAAGGTATGTCGAAATATCTAAAAAAATTATGAAACATCTTGAACGCTTTACGCCAAGTGTTGAGGTTTATTCAATAGATGAGGCGTTTTTGGATATAACGGGGTGTGAAAAAGCCCATAAAACCACATATATAGAGATTGCAAAAATGGTAAGGGCGTCAATCAGGGATGAAATCGGGGTGGATGTATCTGTCGGGCTTAGTACCTCTAAAACCCTTGCAAAACTATCTTCAGAAATTGCAAAAGCAGCAATAAGGAAAAAAACGGATTTATCTGGCGTATTTGAAATCAATGAAAACAACAGGAGTGAAATTCTTAGAAATACATCAATACATGATATATGGGGCATTGGGCGCAACCTAAACAAAACCCTTAGGGCGCATAATATCGGGACGGCAAGTGAATTTGCAAACCTGCCGGATGATTTTTTAAAAAGAAATTTAGGAAAAAACGGCCTTGAATTAAAGCAGGAGCTTTTGGGTAATTCGGCAAACCCTGTTGAAAGTGACCCAAAACCCCCAAAGAGTATATCTAAAACGGCATCATTTCGGGAATTTACAGAGGATAAAAGTGTGATTAAAAATACGCTGAATTATCATTCCCACCTTGTTTGCACCAAATTAAGACGGTTTGATTTAACGGCAAAGCTGCTTATAATTATGCTGCGTACAAAGGATTTTAAGGTTTTTACAAATAAAATTGCCCTTGAAATCCCTATAGACAGCGAATTTGAAATAAATAAACTTATCTACAGGCTTTTTGATGAAATATATATTCCCGGGGTGATTTATCGTTCTTCAGGTGTTATTGTAGGAAGAATTGTAAGTAAACATGATACCCAGCTTACGCTTTTTGACAGCGAAAAAAGGCAGAAATCCAAAAATCTTTCCCGCGCATGGGATAATATAGAGAAAAAATACGGTTTTGGAAGTCTTAAGGTCGGGGTTATAAAAAGCAGGGAAGAATAAAATTCTTTTGCACCCGGCTTTTGATAGGAAAATTAAGGCTTAAGATGCCTTTTCCCATTGTCCGTTTCTGTATTCAAGATGTTCGCCGTAATTTCGTTCATAGCTTGAAGTCAGGGTCATATCCGTATAATAGTGTTTTGGCTTGCCGGTTCTTTCGTCAAATGCAAGATATTCATCCCAATGCTGAATGCCGTTTAGCGGATTATATTCATACCCTGTAGCATAAAATTCCGGTCTGCCGTCATAATTACAGCTAAGCCTGCTTTTATAAGATAGATATTCACTTTCGTCTTTTGTTTTGCAAACGCTTTTTTCTACAATATCTGTAATATCTGATGTAGTTGTTGTTTTGACCTCTATGTTTTTATAGATTAAATCATCATCTTCTTTTCTGCCTGCACAAAAGCCTCTCATTTTTCCAAATTCCATTTTTATGGCGTTATTTGCATTTTCAATATCTTTTGCGCTTATTTTATGGCGCGTTTTTCCGTTTTCATCGTATATGGTGTAAATTTGGCATACAGTGGGGAGTTTTTTATCCTGTTCCTTACATTGTTTATTTGTTTTTTCAACAAGCCTGCTGCATTCATCCACAATCTTATATCCGGCTTCTTCTGCAGAGTAGGCATTTTTTACCATTGTTTTTGCCTTTTCGGTCAGCACATCTGTTTCTGTATCGATATCACTTGTTTCAATTAAGGCGTCTGTTTCTATATCAATACCCGTATCAATATCTTCCGGGACTTTGCTCTTTGAAAATTCTACCGTATCATTATCCATATCATGGCCTGAATAATTAACCATTACATCGCCGCTTTTGCTTGGGTTATTAAAGCGCGTAATACAGGCACCCGGGTTGTATGCGTATATATTATTGCGAATAGCAAAATCCATCTTTAAAACCTTCCTTTTAGCTTTTTTGTATCACTATAAAAATGTGTGATGAATTTTATTTGACTAAGGTTTTTTGTTTTTTGGATTTTTGTTACAAAAATTAATTTTTTCTAATGCTTTGGCGGTGTATGTGCTATTTTTTCCCGTTCAATTTCATTTTTTAACATATTTTTTGCAAAATTCAGCTGTGAATCGTTATTTTTTTCAAAATCATCTTTTGTAATTTCTATAAAATAATTAGGTTCAATGCCTTTATTGTTTATGTCATTGCCGTTTGGCGTTAAATACCTTGCAATGGTAAGGTTCATCCCTGTATGGTTTGGCATAGTGTAAACCTTTTGCACAACCCCTTTGCCAAATGTTTTTGTGCCTACAATCATGGCCCTGCCGTTATCCTTAAGTGCAGCTGATACAATCTCGCTTGCGCTTGCAGATTCTCTGTCTACCAGTACTACAAGCGGCTTATCATATATGTATTCTTTCTTTTCTGCGCTGTAAGAGCTTTTGTGGCCGCTTCTGTCTATAACACGTACAATACTGCCTTTATCAAGGAACATATTGGCAACAAACACGGCATTTTGGAATAAACCGCCGGTGTTGCCCCTTAAATCAAGTATCAGGGCTTCTGTATCTTTGACTTTATTTAGTGCATCAATAAATTCAATTGGGGTTTCAGAGCTTATAAAGCTTATTATTCTTATATATCCTATTTCTTTATCAAATACATCTGATTCTACGGTTTTAATTTTGATTTCGGCACGTTTTATTTTTTTAACAAGTTTTTTATTGTCCCTTAAAATTTCAATATCAACAAGGCTGTTAAGCGAACCCTTTATATAGTTTGCACACTGATAAATGCTGTCCCCGTGCACATCATTGCCGTTAATTTTAAGTATAATATCCCCCGGTTTTAAACCGCCGATATCCGCAGGAGCACCTTTTATAACATTTATGATATAAATTTTCCCTGAAACAGAGGCTATATTTACTCCTATGCCGTATATTTTTGATTCTATTGAATTATTTTGTTCCTGAAATTCATTTGAACTTAGAAATTTTGAATAAGGGTCATTCAGGCTTGCAAGCATTGTATTAATTGCAACATAGGCGTCTTCTTCGGTTTCTATTTCGTCAATATATCGTTTTTTCCACCTGTTCCAATTTTGTTCGTTCAGGTCATAATCCCAATAGTTTGATTTTACAAGGGACCAGGTTTCCAAAAACAATTCTTTCGGTTCAAGAACAGTTTCACTTTTCTGTTCAATATTGTTTACAAGCGGGCTGTATCCGCCTTCATCCAAGGCGGCAGTATTTATAAAATAGCAGATTGTAAATAATACTAAAAGGCAAAATATTGTGGTTAGAGAATGTTTGATTTTTTCTTTCATAACGCCTTCATTTTAATCCCGTCAGGGACTAAACGGTATCCGCCGCGGTATATAGTTTCAATGTATTTATTTTTTTCAGTTGAAATTTTATCAAGTTTTGACCTTAAGTGTCTAATATGCACCCTGATTGTATCAACATCTTCATCATCGTTATAGCCCCAAACTTCTTTTAAAAGTATTTTGGAAGATACCATAGAGCCGCTATGCTGCATAAGCACATTCAAAATATCAAACTCAACGGGTGTTAGTTTCGTTTCTTTATCTAAAATTCTGACAGTATAACTTTCAGGTATTAAGGTAATATCCCCTAATGTTAAAACCTCTTTATACCTTATAGAATCAGGCACAAGGCGACTTCTTGTTAAAAGGGCGAGCACCCTTGCTTTTAATTCTTCAATTTCAAATGGTTTGGTTAGATAATCATCAATTCCTGAATTAAACCCTTTTAGTTTATTTTTAAGCTCCCCTAATGCCGTAAGCATTATAACGGGGATATCCCTAATGCCTTCCGTTTGTCTTATTTTTAGGGCCAAAGAGTATCCGTCAATTTCCGGCATCATAACATCTAAAATAACCAAATCCGGCATTTCCTGCTTTATCATCTGAAATCCTTTAACAGGACACGATGATGTTTTGCATATATATCCGGATAGTTCAAGGTTTATTTTTATAAGCTCTAGAATTGCCTTATCGTCATCTATTACAAGAATTTTATTCATAGCAAAATTCTATAACAAAAATGTTTATGCAGACTGCTTAGATGTACAATTTTAAAAAATATTAATTAATATTAAAACATAATTAGCAATTTTTGACACTTTGATGTTTTTTGCATATAGTGTATAGTGTTAAAAAATAGTAAGTATAAAAGCAAATTTTTTAGGAGGACTATGAATTGGCGATAACAACACCTTTCGGATTAAATGAAGATTTCAGATTAAATCATTCCAAATATCTTGGACGCCATGTATTGGCTGAATTTTTTGAATGTGACCCCAACGTTTTAAATAATCCTACCCTTGTGGAAAAATACATGCTTGAAGCAGCACTCGAATGCGGTGCAACTGTGGTTCAAAAATGTTTTCATCTTTTTAATCCGCATGGAGTTTCAGGAGTTGTTATAATATCGGAAAGCCACCTTGCAATTCACACCTGGCCTGAATTAGGATATGCTGCCGTTGATTTATTTACCTGTGGCGAGCAGTGTGACCCTAAAGTTGCTTATGAATTTTTAAAGAAATGTTTTAATTCTAAAGATGCCTCTTATTCGCAATTAAACAGAGGTATTTTGGATGACAGAAATTTATCTGTTGAACATACGCCTTTTTATATCAGCACACAGGCATAAGCTTTTAAAATATTTCCTTTTAAAACTGTTTAGCAAAATGGTATTTGTATGCTAAAATTTTGCTATGCAAGCATTAAAAATAGAAAAGATGGCCCTTTATCATCTTGATGATGTTATGGAAATAGAGGAAAAGTGCTATGGTGAACACCATTGGACAAGGGATTCTTTTGTAAATGAAATTGATAATGCGATTTCAGAGTATTTTTGTGCAGTAAACAGTGAAAATAAATGTGCAGGCTATCTTGGATTGTGGAAAATTATAGATGAAGGCCATATTACAAATTTTGCAGTAAATCCCGGCTTTCAGGGGCAGGGCATAGGACATTTTTTAATAGTAAATGCTATAGAAAAATGCTATACAGAAAAAATTAAATATATAACCCTTGAAGTGCGGGTTTCAAATGAGAGGGCCAAAAAACTCTATGAAAAATTCGGGTTTAAATCTTTGGGGGTGAGGAAAAAATATTACCAGGACAATAATGAAGATGCCGTTATTATGTGGACTGAAAATATTTTTAACGATAGTTTTAAGAAATTGTTTGACAAGAATAAAGAGTACCTGAAAGAAATACTGAAATGAACAAAAGAATCAGGGGAGAATTTGAAGAAATAGTATACAGGGGCGAAAAGACACCCTTTAGTCTTGGCAGCCTTGTTGTAGTGTGTCTTTGCCTCTTACTTCTTATTATTGCAACCTTTACTCAGTTAAACCTTGTGCATTATTGGCCTGATGCGGAAAACAATATAGGTTTTGCGCTAAGTACAAAAAAATATTTATACATACCGCAAATTCCGCTTGTGTTGTTTATTGCGGCAATACTTGGCGCAAGATTTGGCAGCTTTGTTATAATTCTCTATCTTATAATGGGGTTTTTTATATGGCCTGTTTTTGCACTTGGCGGGGGGCTAGGGTATGTAAAAAGCTACTTTTTTGGATATATTTTAGGGTACTTTTTTGCAATTGTATTTGCAAGCAGAGTACTTTATTATGATAAATTTTCCTGCAAAAGTATGATATATGCCTCTTTAATTGGGGTCTTATCCATTCACTTTTGCGGTATTTTGTATACGGGGATTTTAGGGATTTTCCGTCTTGTAAACTTTGCATTTATTAAAGAGGCTCTTTCTACAACGCTCGGCGGGGAAAAAATAATATACGACCTTGTATTTTCATTTGTGTTTATAGCGCTTTCTATCCCTATAAAAAGCATACTGTGGCTTGCAATGAAAAATTATTCAAAACCGAAACGCGATGCCCGCACCACCCGCGAAGCACGTGAAATGCGCCGTATAGAGCGCGAAAAAGCAGAAGGTTAATATGTTTGTTTAAGGGCTTATATGCCTTTAAGGTGTTTTAATTCTAAAAAACCTTTAAGTTCCCTATCCCATGGGGATTTTACTACAGGCATGAGCTTTAAATTTAACATCTGCATTGCTGATGTTACCTCCCGAATATTGCTGCCTGTGTATGCAAGTGCAAGTTCTGCACCGTTATCTAAAATATCCTTTGTCAGATACTTTTGAATAGCATCGATATTTGAAGTTTTTTGATTTTTAAGTAAATTTTTTATTTGGTTTTTTGAAATTCCGCCGATTATTTTAAAATTTTTATTACATACGGCAATTTTTGAAATATTGAATTCCAACATTTTCTTAAGCGCATCTTTAACTGTATCATCTGCCAGGGTATAAGCATTTAACGGAGTTGCAAAATTTCCGGCACGTGCAGGGCGCATGTTTTTATATCTCATAAAACCATTTATCCTTGTATATATTAACAAGGCTAGTTTAGAAGATTAATAAACACCTTACAATTACCCGGGCAGGTAGGTTTTGCTATATGGTTAAATCCTATTGCCTAAAGCTTAAACCTTCAAAGGTTTTTTCCAGGCCTGCTTTAATTTTTGAAATTTCATTTTCAATTATTTCATCGGTAAGGGTTTTTTCTTCATCCTGCAAGGTTATTCTGTACGCCATACTCTTTTTATCTGCATCAATGTTAGAGCCTTCATAGATATCAAAAACCTTTGCGCTTTTAAAAATATTCTTATCGCTAAATTTCTTTATAGCCTTTAAAATATTACTGTTTGTAGTGTTTTTATCTGTGGTGAATGCTATATCTCTTGTAATAGGGGTAGTTTGCGGCAATTTTTTGTATCTTGCGGTGTTGTTATAATTCATTGAGGCTAAAATTTCCTCTAAATCAAGCTCAAACACAAATAAATCCTGGTTTAATTTCATTTTATCGGCTAAAACAGGATGCAGTTTGCCAAAATACCCTATATTAACAGGATGTTTTCCTAAAAGCTCAACAGTAGCGCTTTGATACGGGTGCATAAATTTATAATTATCTGCATCTTTAAGCGGAGAATACACAATGCGTCTTTCTAGGCCTAAAATATCAACCAGATTTTCTATTACACCTTTCATTGTGTAAAAATCGGGCACACCTGTTTTTGTCCAAAGTTCATTATTTATATTGCCAAATATGCAGCCTGATAGTTTTCTTCTCTCTTCAACACCTGAATAATCTTCCGTTGCCTCTTCTTTGATATTGAACACTTTGCCGATTTCATACAGTCTGAAATTTTTATTTGCCATATCAAAATTTAATTTAACAACATTTAAAAGGTTTGGCATTAACCTCTGGCGAAGTGTTGTAGCATCTTCACTCTGCGGGTTTTTCACTTTAAGGGCAGTATTATTGTCTAATTCGCACATATACTCCCTATAAAGATTATCCCCTACAAGAGAGCTTGTCACAATTTCATCAAATCCAAGGTTTAAAAACATTTCATTGATTGCTTTTAATGTTTTTTGTTCAGGCGTGATTGTGGCAGCTTCTGTTATATTCATTAAAGTAGGCGGGATGTTATCGTATCCGGAAATTCTTGCCACCTCTTCAATAAGGTCAATTTCTCTTGTAACATCATTTGTTCTGTAGCTTGGCACCTTAAATTTTGCTGCTATTTCATTTTTGCCTAAAAGCTCAAATCCAAGGTTTTCAAGGATTTTAACACATTTAGCCTGTTCTATTTCAATCCCTAAAATCCTCTTAATTTCTGAACCCCTAAGAGTTATTTCGATATCCTCTTTTTTGTTATTACCGCATTCTGCCATTCCTTCAAATTTTGCATCGGCATATTTGATTAAAAGATTAACAGCCTGCATTAAACCCATTTGCACAAGCTCTATATCTACACCCCTTTCAAACCTTGCACTTGCTTCAGAGCGGTACCCTATAGACCTTGCGGATTTTCTGTTTGTGTGGGATGTAAAAAATGCAGCCTCAAGCGCTATATTTTTTGTATTATCGTCAATTTCAGAGTTATATCCGCCAAAAACCCCTGCTATGCATACAGGTTCCTCTTTTGTTGCAATAACAACGGTTTTGTCGGTTAAATCTCTTGCCACTTCATCAATGGTGACAAGCTTTTCGCCCTCTTTAGCATATCGTACGCAAAGGTAATTGTTTAATTTATCAAAATCAAAAGCATGCAGCGGTGTACCAAGCTCTAACATAACGTAGTTTGTAATATCCACGACGTTATTTATAGGCCTCATGCCGACTGCTGCTACCCTTCTTTGGATAAAATCCGGTGCGGGTTTAATTTTAATATCTTTTAAAATAGCTGCAGAATAATATTTACAGGTTTCATCATCCAAAATTTCCACTTCAAATTTATCTGTAGTTGCATCTTTTGTGGCGCTTAGGGGGAAAAATTTCAGTTTTTTATTAAACAGGGCGCAAAGTTCCCTTGCAACACCTATTACAGACATCTGGTCACCCCTATTTGCCGTCGGGGCAAGGTGGAATACTGTTTCGTTGTGCAGATTTAAAACCTTTTCAAGTTTTTCCCCCAAGGGGATTTCGCCCAAACTAAGGGCCGGGTTATTTAAAATTAAAATACCGTCCTCTTTTTGCATCCCATCCAAACCAAGCTCATCTTGGGAACACAGCATCCCCTGTGATTCAACCCCTCTTATAACGGCAGGGGTTAATTCAAAGATTTCACCGGTTTTTCTTGAAAAAACTTTTGAACCGACACTTGCATATGGGATTATTTGGCCTTCCTTAATATTTTGAGCCCCGCAAACAACTGTCCTGGTGCCGTCTAAACCTGTATCCACCGTCACAAGATGCAATTTATCGGCATTTGGGTGGTTATCAATCTTTTTAATTAATGCAGTGATGATGTTTGTAAAATTAGGCTTTTTAATTTCAATCTCTTCAACCTCTAAGCCGCTCATAGTAAGCTTATGAGCGATTAATTCAGGCTCAATACCTTCTAAATCCACATACTCATTCAACCATTCAAGTGAAACCTGCATAAATTAAATCCTTTTATACTTTTACTTTATTTACCGCTGTGTCGCAAAATGCCGGCACATTTTCCCACACAAATTTTATTACAAACAGGATAATGAAACAAGATTGTTATGAAGGGATATTTTAGTAAAAAGCCCATTAAGATTTAAAACAAGCCCGTTAATTATTCAAACTATGCAATGGTGCAGGGATTCGCCCGAGGCGATTTACAAATACGCTTGAATCAAGTTTGCTTACAGGCATAATTGGTGCCTCCCCTAAAAGCCCGCCGAATTTTGCCTCATCCCCGACATTTTTCCCGGGTACAGGGATAATTCTTACGGCAGTGGTCTTTTTATTTATCATTCCGATTGCCATTTCGTCTGCTATAATGCCTGCAATGGTTTCAACAGGTGTATCTCCGGGGATTGCAATCATATCAAGCCCTACAGAGCACACGCTTGTCATTGCTTCAAGTTTATCAATGGTTAAAACACCGTTCCTTGCAGCCTTTATCATGCCTGCATCCTCCGAAACAGGTATAAATGCACCTGAAAGTCCGCCCACATAGCTGGATGCCATAATGCCGCCCTTTTTAACGGCATCATTCAGCATTGCAAGCGCTGCCGTTGTGCCGTGTGCGCCTGCGGCCTCTAGCCCCATGGCCTCAAATATCCCTGCAACACTATCTCCTTCTGCAGGTGTTGGCGCGAGGGATAAATCTATTACGCCAAAAGGTATATCAAGCCTGTCTGCAAGGCGCCTTCCGATTAATTCGCCAGTTGTGGTTATTTTAAACGCTGTTTTTTTAATGGTATTAGCTACCTCTCCAAGGTCTGCGGTTTTTGATATATTTTCTATTGCCCACCTTACAACACCCGGGCCTGAAACCCCCACATTTAATGCCGCCTCGGGCTCATTTACTCCGCAGTATGCGCCTGCCATAAAGGGGTTGTCGGTTACAGAGTTACAAAAGCACACAAATTTTGCCGCCCCAAGGCCGTCAGCCTCTTTAGTTAGCTCTGCCGCCTTTTTTATAACATTTGCGGTCTTTAAAACACCCACCATATTAATCCCTGCCTTTGATGTTGCAAGGTTTAGGGAAGAACATACTCTTTCTGTTGCAGCAAGGGCTTCGGGGATGCTTTCAATAAATCTTTTATCCCCGTTTGTGCAGCCTTTTTCAACAAGGGCTGAATATCCGCCTATAAAATCAATCCCCACCTCTTTTGCCGCCTTATCAAGCATAGCAGCAAGATATACATAATCCGCGTTTTTAGCGGATTCTGCAATTATTGAAATGGGGGTAACTGCTATTCTTTTGTTTATAATCGGTATTGAAAACTCATTTTCAAGGTCATCAGCGTATTTTGCAAGATTTTCAGCATGATGTGTGATTTTGTCGTAAATCTTTCCGCCGATAGTTTTTGTATCTTCTCCGACACAATCCCGAAGGCTTAATGCAAGGGTTACGGTCCTTATATCAAGATGATGAACCTTAATCATCTCAATTGTTTCCATTACATTTTTTATATCAAAATCTTTCATTAAATCTTCCTCTAAAAACCGGAACCGCGCACAAAATATATCTATACAGAGTGCATGCCGTCAAAAATTTCTTTTCTTTGCACCCACACTTCCATATCCATTTCTTTTCCGGAATTAATTATTCCTTCTTTTATTTCTTTAAAAGGCATTTTTGCATTTTTAATACTGCACAGCATCATCATTACAAAATAATCCTGCATAATGGTTTGTTTAATATCTTCTATGTTTACATTCAGCATGCAAAGAGTGTTTGCAATACGGGCAACTATTCCTACTTTATCTCTTCCGGAAATTGTTATAACAATTTTTTCATCACTCATAAATTTTCCTTTAACTTAACCTTTTAAAGGCTATTTTTTAATATCATCCTTAATTACAATAAGGTTATTCATAATCTTCATTGCAACAGTAGGCAAAACAACATCATTCAGGCCGTTTGCAATGCTTATGATGCTGCCTGCTTTAAGTGTGGTTTCTTCTCCTCTGTACATAAAAGTGTAATCAGTCTGTCTGTCAGACCTTATTGTGATTTTATCCATTTTCCGTATATTCCTTTTATTAATATTTCATTATGGCAACGCCGCTGCTTGTCCCAAGCCTGTCTGCCCCTGCGTTAATTAAATCAATTGCCTGCACTCTTGTCCTGATACCGCCTGATGCTTTTACGCCCATTCCGCGTTTTGATACGGTATCACTCATAAGGCGGATATTTTCCGTTGTTGCGCCAAGTCCGTTTTTCAAAAATCCTGTTGATGTTTTTACAAAATCCGCTCCTGCAGTGATGCAGTTGAGGCATGCTTTTTTGATTTCATCCTTTGTAAGCAGGTCAACCTCTAAGATTACTTTTAAATTACGTTTTCCGCAAACATTTTTAATGGTTTTGATTTCATCCGAAACTTTTTTATAATCACCCATTTTAATGGCGGAAAGGTTTATTACGGTGTCAATCTCATCCGCCCCTTCGTTAATGGCCTGGTGCACCTGCACAAGTGTTGTATCCATACTGTTTGTGCCAAGCGGAAAATTTACTACGGTCACAAGCTTGATTTCTGGTGCAAGGACACCCTTTTGCCCTAAATCTGCCTTTTTATCATCAATATATTTTCTTGCAAATTTTACAAAATTAGGGTTAATACAAATCCCAAAAAACTTGTATTCATAGGCCTCATCTATCAATTGTTTGATATCTTTTTCAGTGGCTCCGGGTTTTAAAAGTGTGTGTTCAATGTGTTTTGCAATATCCATAGCAGATATTATACCAAAACCTGATTTTTAGCGCCAGGGTCAAAATTGATACAGGATGAAATATTTTGTAATGTTATCTCTAAAATTCTTTTTGTGGCCTCTTTTGTATCATAGGCGGTATGCGGTGTTATAAGCACATTGTCCATTTTTAAAAGACGGTTTGCAATTAAAAAATTCTTCAAACATGTGTCTTTAACATTGTTAAATCCTTGTGCGCGGGCAGGCTTTTGCCATAATATATCTTCACATTCTATAACATCAAGTGCGGCATAGGCTACCCTTTTATCTACAATTGCATCATAAAGTGCATCCGTATCTATGATTTCCCCGCGGGCCGTATTTACAATAATAACACCTTTTTTAAGGGAATTAATTCTGTTTCTGTCAAACATCCTTAGTGTATCTGCTGTTAAGGGGGTGTTTATGCTTATTATATCAGCCTGGGTGCATAATTCATCAAGTGAAACATATGTGACATCAGTGGTTTTCACCACATCATAGGCTATAACATCCATAGAAAAGCCTTTTGCAATCTTTACAACCTTAGAGCCTATTGCCCCTGTGCCGATAACGCCCATTGTTTTACCAAAAAGCTCTACCCCGACATATTTATCAAGCAGGATATTTCCCATTCTAAGCGCATTATTGGATTGTACAATCTGCCTTATTAATGCTAAAAGGCTTGCAAACACATATTCTGCAACAGTATAATCGCCGTAATTCGGGCAATTGAACACATGTATACCTCTTTCGTGCGCATAATGCATATCGACATGGGAAAATCCTACACTTCGAAGCAGTATAAACTTTAAATTCGGGAATTTATCAAGTGTTTTGGCATTCAAAAGTGACGGCGTAAAAACAGATATAGCCTCGCTGTCAAGAGTATTTTCAGGGATATTGGCCGCAGGATGCAGGCTGGTATTTACAAAAACGGCCTCAATTTCATGCGGCAGGTGTACTGTAAAAAATACTTCCTCATGCGGGAGTGAATCAAAAAATGTTATCTTCATAATACCGCTATTTAACCCTGCGGTTATATAAAAATAATCCCCTGAATGGCTACTCAGGGGGATTAATAAAACTGACAACATCCTGTTTCAGCACCTGCGCCGAATTAAACTATCTTGTTTGAAGTTTATGGTTTGATTAGATTTTTATGCTGAATTATCTAATTGCTTGATTGTTTGTGCATCGGCAAGATGTTGTAGTTTTATTAAGGTCAAAAATGGTGAAACTTTTTTTGACCCCGTAATATGTTTGTATTGTATTATAAATGCATATTTTTGTCAAGTAGTTGATTAATAAATAATCAATCACCAATTAATCAATTGAAGTTAAAAGTATCATATGCAACCATTTTGTTATTATGAACAATCAAATGAGAGCAAGATATTTAGAGGCTGCAAAAACCCCTGATGAGCCGCTTTTTATTCCAAAGGATGCCATGGAAATCTTCGGTATTGCATCGCATAGCACCTTACAAAGGTTTGATAAAATTGGCCTTATTAAGGCAAAAAGAAACAGTATAGGCCACAGGCGCTATACTTATAATCAAATTGAATTTATGAAAAAGCTGCAAAAGCTTATAGAGCTTGATATTTCGCTGCTTACAATTAAAACACTAATGGAATACGAGATTGAAGAAGGCAGAAACCCTGAAGAATTTATTGAAAAATTTGCCGCATTTTATACGAAACGTATCTATTCCGCCAACCGCAACAAAGCTCGTAAAGCTAAAAGGCAGGGATAGACACCATTTTGGGTAAAAACACCGTCATTTTGAACTTGTTTCAGGGCTTTAAAAGTGCTATAATTGCGTAAAGTCTTTCAGGAGAAATCAAATGAGCCTTAATGCCGATAACCTTGAAAAATCATACAAAACACTGCTTAAATGCTATCTGGATTATCAGGAAAATCAAAATTCCGCTCTTGCCGAGTATATTGAAGATTCCTGCATAAAAAGGTTTGAATACACCCTTGAAACGGCCTGGAAGCTTATGAAAAAAATGTTAATCAAAAAATACGGCAAAGATGAATCAGAGCTTACAATAAATAATATTTTCAGGTTTTCTGAGGGCTACGGATATTGCAAAAACTGGGAAACCTGGAAACTGTATTACCAAAAGCGCAATAATACCGCACATGAATACAACCTTGAAAAATCAAGGGAGCTTGTAAAAATTATCCCGGAATTTTTGGCTGATGTTGAATTTTTTATTGCCGAATTTAAGGGAAACAGTGATGATTAAAGGTGTTACGGCTGATGAATACTGTGTAATCCTTGATATTCTTGCCCCTTGGTATAAAAAATACGATTTTTATTTTTACGGTTCAAGGGTAAAAGGCGATTATAGGCCGCTTTCAGACCTGGATATTATGATTAAAGGCTCTTGTGAGGCGGATTTTGATGATATGGACATGTTGAAATCCGCATTTGACAACTCAAATTTGCCATATATCGTAAATTTTGCCGATTATTACAGGCTTTCAGAGGATTTTTATAATCTGATTAAGAACGATTTAATTGAAATTCCGATTGACCGGTAATCAAGCGCAATTAAGGCCTCATCACAGGCTCACGGGTTTCGCTTTCGATGTTTATGTCCGGCGCAATATTTGAGGTTAGTCTTTCTGTGTGCTTTTTTACCTTTTTATCCCGCATAAAATTTTTCATCTTATCATAATCAAATGCATCCTCCCACCGTGCAATTACAGTGGTGGCAACGCAATTGCCGATTAAATTCACTGTTGTGCGCCCCATATCAAGGATTTGGTCAATACCTAGCAATATGGCAACCCCTACAACCGGCAGCCCAAAGCCTGAAAGCGTTCCCGTTAATACAACAAGTGAAACCCTTGGCACACCTGCAATTCCCTTTGATGTAAGCATCAAAGTCAGCATTATAAGCAGCTGCTGCTTAATCGGAATGTCAATTCCCGCAATTTGTGCACAAAAGAGTGCGGTTAATGCCAGATAAAGTGTTGAGCCGTCAAGGTTAAACGTGTATCCTGTCGGCATAACAAAGCTCACAATGTTTTTTGGCACCCCGAATTTTTCCATTACATCCATTGCCTTAGGCAGTGCCGCCTCAGAGCTTGCAGTTGTAAAAGCAAGCAGAGCAGGCTCTTTAAGGGCTTTAATAAGCGAAGAAAAGGGTATATTAATGATTTTGCATACTAGAAACAGTACAATTACCACAAATAGGGCAAGGGACAAGTATGTAACCCCGATAAGCTTTGCATAGCTTGCAAGAATACCTATTCCGTTTTTGCCGATAGTGGCTGAAATGGCGCCAAATACGCCAATTGGTGCAAACAGCATTACAAATTCGGTAAATTTAAACATAATTTCGCATGTGCTTTGCAGGAAATCAAGCACCGGGCGGGCTTTTTTGCCCACCGCGCATATTGCAAGCGCAAAAAATATTGAGAATACCACAATTTGCAATAAATTTCCCTCTGCCATTGCCTGAAATACGCTTGTGGGAACCATATCCGTCAACATATGCGAAAGCGAATGGTCAATCTGCACGTGCTGCATTTTTTCAACAGCGCTCATTGAAACCGTTGCTAAATCTATATTAAAGCCCACTCCGGGTTTAAAAACATTTGCCATTACAAGCCCTAAAACAAGGGCAATTGTTGTCACAATCTCAAAATAAAGAAGGGTTTTAAGGCCTATTTTCCCGAGATGTTTAACATCGCCGTGGCCTGCAATTCCGACTACCAACGTGGCAAAAATCAGCGGTGCGATTATCATTTTAACCATTCTCAAAAACACATCCGCCAAAGGCTGCATTCTGACTGCATATTCGGGGCATAACCACCCGAAAATAATTCCCGCAATCAACGCCAAAAAGATAAATAAAGTCAATTTTGAGCTGGACATAATACAATTGTAATATAAAAAATTATTTTGTGTAATTTTTCACAGACTGAAGTAACCAATTGTAAACATCAATGGTGACGGGGCATATGGCCAATTCTCTATCGCATAAACTTTTTATTGTTTCTTTAAAACACTCTAAAAGTGCCATATCTAGGCCTTTTTCGCCGTTGTTATCGTCTAAAATCCTTGTTATGCGGGCTATATAGGCTTTATCCCGTGTGCGCCCTTCAATTTTATCAGCAAGGAATATAATCTTCTCAAACCTGCTCATACCAACCTTTCCAAGGGTATGGCACCTGATTGAGGATAATATTTCCTCATCCCTGATTTTGAAAATTTCCCGCGCAAGGTGCTCTCCTACTGGCGCGTGGTAAGTTTTATAGTTTAAAAGCTCGCTGCTGTCCATGTTTTGGATTTTTGTTTTTATAATGTTTAAAAGTTCGTCATTTGCCATGCATTTGGCGCAATCGTGCAAAAGCCCTGCAAGCTCTGCTTTTTCAGGGTTTTCATCATACCTTTTTGCAAGCTCTGCGGCACATTCAGCCACCCCAAGGGTATGGGTAAATCTTTCTTTATTTAAACTTGCCTCTAAGTGCCTTATAATCTTGTTTTTAACGCCCTCAAATCCTGTAAAGCTGCTTGTCATCTATATATTCCCTAACCTTATCATCCACTAAACCTGTTATGTGTTTTTTATTTGAAACCATTTCCCTTATCTGATTGGATGAAACATCAATGTAGTCAATGGTTTTAGCCGGTTTTACACGAAAGCCTTCCCTTGAAAGTGCCTCTATGTCTGATTTTTCGACACCGGAATGTCTTTTTAGCACAATAAATTCCAATTTTTCTTTCAAAATTTCAGGATTTTTCCATTTTTTTATGCCTATTAATGCGTCATAGCCTATGATAAACGGAATTTGCACGCTTGAAACACAGCTGTTATCGGTTTTTTTGCTATTTAACAGATAATTTACGGTCTGAAACGTGTAAGAGGGGCAGCCAAGGCGGCTTTCAATATCCGATACTTCCCCTAAATCCTTATCAACACACAGTTTCAACATATTGTATCTGTGGATAAAATCCAGAGTTTCCTTGTGCGGCGGGCAAAATGCCGGTACAAAAATTATTTTGTCAAAATTAAATTCAGCCTTAATTGCGCGTGCAAGGCTGATATGCCCGCGATGCGGTGGGTTAAAAGTACCGAAAAAATAACAGTTTTGCCCCATTCAATTTTGCCCGTGTTCTAAATCTTCCTTGATTATATTACAATTATTTTGTTATGTATAATTTGGATTCTTTGAGCTTAAAATTTTTAATTGAAGAAAATGCGGATTTTTTAAATGGTGCGGTTGTGCAAAAAATCCAGATGCCCTCCCGCCGTGAAATCCTTCTATCCATGCGGAATTTGGGGGAAAACAGAAAATTTTATATAAACCTTAATCCAAAATTTCCCCACCTGAATTTTATTACCCAAAAGCCGCTCTACGCCTTTAAAATACCCCAGGAACCCCCTATGTTTTGTATGCTGCTCAGAAAGCATCTGGAGGGCGCAAAACTAAGCAGGGTGCAGGTTGTGGAGTATGAAAGAATTGTTGAGCTGTATTTTGATATTTATGATGAAATAGGGTCAAAAACCCCTATGTGCCTGGCTTTAGAGCTTATGGGCAAGCATTCTAATGCGGTTTTATACAATGCTAAAAATAAGATAATAGCGGGGTGTTTACACAATATTTCCCCGGAAAAAAGCTCTGTAAGAGAGATTTGGGGCGGCGTGAATTATATATATCCGCCAAAGCAAGATAAGACAGACATTTTAAGGACTTCTATCTCTGAATTTTATACCCTGTCTGATGTTGAAATTTCAAGCCGTTATTACTATCTGTCAAAGGGTTTGACGGATTTTACGCTTGAAAGTGCTGCAGCACAAGGATTTATAGATGATAGGGCAAAATTATTTTCATATTTGCAAAATATAATAGCCGGAAAAACTACTGTTGTTAGGGATTTTTGGATAAAAAATCTTGAAAACGAAGGTATATCTTTAGATATGAGTGATATCAGGTGCCTAAATCCTTTAATAGAGGTGTATTTTTCCAATTTTGTTATGAAAGACCTGCTTGAAAAAAAGAAGAAAACCCTTGAAACCCTTGTTGCAAAAGAGATTTCGCGGCTTAATTCGGTTTTGCAAAATGCGGATAAAAAAACATCGTATCTTGCCTATAAACAATTGGGAGAGCTGATTTTAGCCAATATTTATAAAATTCCTGAAGGGGCAGAGAAAATTACCCTTGAAGGGGCTGAAATCCGCTTAGACCCTTTTAAAACACCTGCTCAAAACGCTCAAACCTTCTTTGGGCTTTATTCTAAGGGTAAAACTGCACATGATGTTGCAACCGTCCGGGCTAAAGAGGCACAAAATACGCTTGAATATTTAAATAGCGTGCTTTTTACCATAAAAAACGCTGATAAACCGGAGTTTTTGGATGAGATAGCAGACGAAATGACTGATTTTACCGGAAATTCAGGTGCTGCCGTTTTGAAACCGCGCGGCGTGCAAAAATCGGCAAAAAGCAAAGAAAAATTAAACGTGCAAACCATTGTGCATGAAGGATTTGAGCTACTTTTAGGCAAAAATAACAAGCAAAACGATTATCTTATAAAAAAGCTTTCAAGCCCTGAGGATATTTGGTTTCACGCTCTGGGGTGCCCGTCTTCCCATGTTTTTGTGAGGACAGAAAATGGCAGGAAACAAGTGCCTGACAGCGTTTTGCTGTATGCGGCAAAACTTGTTAAGCAAAATTCTCCAATGAGAGAAAGTGCTAAAGCCTCAATAATTTATACTAAAAGAAAATACCTAAAACGTCCGCCTGATACACATTTGGCCTATGTTACATATCGGGAAGAAAAGGAAATTGTAGTGTAGCCTAATCAGCCTTTTCAAGCTTAATTTTATAACCGTATTCTTTTGCTATTATTTCAAGCTCATCGTATCGAAGCATTCCCCTGTAAAGTTTACCAGAAAGCGCGGTTGCTGTATATTTCCTTTTGGTTTTTGATGTCAAAAGTGCCGCAAGCTTTTCATATGTTAGTGCCTCCTGCGCCATAATGGTTTTTAACATTTTTCTTGAATTCATATTTGTATTTAAATACTTTATTGACATTATAACAAAATAAATTTACAATAGTCATTATTAATTATATTTAGTTAATAATAACTAAAAATATTGCATAATGTTGGAGATGAATTTTGTCTAAACTTGAAATTAAATTGTACTTTAAATCGGCAAATGTAACAATTCCGCTTGTTTCAATAGACAATCTGGCTAAAGCCTGCCTATTGCAGTGAAAAATAGGGATGAGAAAAATAAACTCAAGATTTTGGCGTCAAATTTTATTGATTCATTTAACGGAATTAATGAAATTCTAGAGCATTAAAAAACAGGCTCTGTTTGATTTAGAGCCTGTTTTATCACCCTATACAACACAAAAATTAATATCGCCTTTTTGCCATTCTCTTGCCGGCAAGAATATCGTTTGCCTTCTGCAGCTGCGGGTCGCGTTCAGCCTTAATATCATCTGCGGTTATTTCAACCTCAATATCAGGCTCTATACCTTTTTTGTTGATATCAGTGCCGTTTGGGGTCAGGTATTTTTGAATTGTGATGTGCATTGCAGCCCCGCCCGGCAGTTTGTTAATCTCTTGCACCAGGCCTTTGCCGAAGGATTTTTTCCCTACAATTGTGGCTCTGCCGTTGTCTTTCAGTGCTCCTGAAAGAATTTCACTGGCACTTGCACTGCCGCCGTTAATTAAAACGACCATTGGTTGGCGTGAAAGCACTTTACCTGTTGACCTTTGGGTTTCTTTATATCCGTCCCTGTCAACCGTGGAAACAATTACCTGTCCGTCAAGCAGCATATCCGCAATGAAAATTGCATTGGTTAAAAGGCCGCCGGGGTTAGACCTTAAATCAAGTATAATTCCGTCTTTATCCCTGTTTTCAATTAGTGCGTTTTGAAATTCCATTGTTGCGTTTTTGCTTATAAAAGAGCTAAGCCTTATATACCCTACATTTGGGGATAATTTTGCATATTTTGGCACCTTTGTTGAAACTGATTTTAGTTCAATGTTTGCCCTTGTTATTTTGTATAGTTTTGGTTCTTCGTTTCCTCTCTTAACCAAAAGCTCTACCTGTGTGCCTTCCTGGCCTCTGATTTTGTCTGCAGCCGCATCCACGGTTATTCCTTTTGTGGATTTGCCGTCAATTTCAAGGATTTCATCCTCTGCCTTCAGGCCTGCTTTTTCGCCGGGGGTGTCTTCTAGGGGTGCTATAATCAATAATTTTCCGTCCCTAACCCCTATCTGTACGCCAATACCCTTTAGGGAGCCTTGGATTGAGTCGTTTTCTTCCCCGTATTCTTTTGGGTTTAAAAATTTTGTATAAACGTCATTAAGGCTTGAAACCATTGTATCTATTGCAACATAGGCATCTTCATCCGTTTTAATTACGGAATCATACTTATGGCGCCACCTTGCCCAGTTTTGGTTATTATTAGTCTGGTCTACAAATTTTGTATCAATTAGTTTCCAAACCTTGTCATACAGGGCCTGCGGGGTTTGTGCAAGCACCGGGTTAAAGGCAGTTGTTATATACGCCATAACCAAAAGCAGCAGTGTCGAAGCTAATTTTTTCCATATATTCTTCATTGTACTCTTTTTAAACCTCCATAAAGCAATATAATTTAATTTTAATATAAAATACACTCTAAGACAAATTCCGGTGAAATTTATTTGGCAAAAAGGCTTTTATAAAGTAAAATAAGGCTATGGAAATTTCACACAAAAAATCTCTTATTCTATTAATTGTAGCATCTGTTGTAGTATTTTTTCTTACCTATATTATTGGTTTTACTTTGTTTCAGTATAAATCTTATAATTTTATGATGAAACAAACCTCGGTAAATAATATTGCCTCCGATGATATAGTGCTTGTTGTAATTGATGATAAATCCCTTGCAAAACTTGGCCGTTGGCCCTGGAAACGCACGCTTTTTCTTGAAGTGTTTGATTATCTTGAACACTATACCGATACAAAGGTGTATGGTTTTGATGCAGTAATAATTGCCCCGGATACGCTTTTCCCAGGTTCTGATAAAGAATTTTGTTCTAAAATCGGCACATATGAAAAGCTTGTTGCAGGGGTAGGGTTTATGTATGATACATTCAAAAGTGATGCCGAAAAGCAGGAGTATAATGCTATTTTACCTTTGAAAAACGATATTGTTTTTGCTGATAAACGAAGTCAAAAGTTCCGTTTAAATGCAGGTGCAAAAAATGCCGGACATCCTGAATATAAAAGTTTCACACCGTTTTTATCAGAGTATTTTTATAATATCAGAAATCTGGGTGCAGTGAATACATATCAGGATTTTGACGGTTATATAAGAAAAACAGACCAGGTAATACCCTATAACGGCGCACTGTACCCTTCTTTAGCACTTTTAATGTATTCAAAGGCCACCGGTATTAATGAATTTACCATTACAGACAAATATCTCAGCGCCAAAAATGATAACTATACTCTAAGTATGCCGATTACAAATTTTAACGGAGCTGCATACAGCAATATCCTTTATTATCATACGGGTGACGGTGTTTATTCGCATAAAAAAATATCTGCCGTTGATGTGATAGAGTCTTTAAGAAATATTAAAAAAGGTCTGCCCCCTGTGATAGACCCTGCCGTATTTAAAGACAAGGTTGTTTTTGTAGGGTCTAATGCAAATTCACAGGCGCTGCAGGATGTTAAAAGGACGCCCGTATCTGATACCTTTGCGGGGCTTGATATTCAGGCCACTAATTTTAACAATATTTATAAAAATGAATTTTTCACGGAAGTAAGCTCTTTATATAATTTTGCGGTAATTGTAACAGTGTTCTTGCTTGTGCTGCTGTTAATATGCACTCTTCCTATCCCTGTAGCCCTTATGTGCACATCCCTTGTGATGTTTCTATACTTTATCTTTACATTTATTATGTATGCCCACCGGGTAGGTGTGGGGCTGATTATGCCTGAGGTATTTATGCTGATTGCAATAGGTTTCGGGTATTCATACAGATATCTTGTTGAAGGCAGGAAAAAGGAAAAAATCCAGGCTGCAATGGGTAAATACATATCAAAGGATGTTATGCAAAATGTTGTATCGGATATTGACGGTGTGAAACTTGGCGGCAAAAGGGCCTGTGTTACCGTATTGTTTGCAGATATAAGAGGTTTTACATCAATTTCTGAAAAGCTTTCGGCTGAAGAGGTTACAAAGATTTTAAATGAATATTTTTCAGCCATTGTGCCGATAATTGAAAAGCATAACGGTATTTTAAACAAGTTTGTGGGGGATGCTGTGCTTGCCGTGTTTGGGGAACCCATTAAAAATGAAAATCACGCCGTGGATGCGGTGAAATGCGCTGATGATATGCTGAAAAAAGTAAAGCAGCTGCAGTCTAAATGGCTCGAAGAAGGTAAGCCAAAGATTGAAATAGGAGTTGGTATTTCAACGGGGGAGGCATTTGTAGGAAATATCGGCTCTGAAGAAAGGCTTGAATACACAGTTATAGGCGATACCGTAAATACTGCAAGCAGAATAGAAAACTATAACAAGGTATATAAAACCAAGTTTCTGATTAGTGAAGAAACATTTTTAAGGGTTCAAAAATATGTTGATGTGATAAAAATCCGTGAGGTTGCAATCAGGGGAAAATCAAAGCGCATCAATATATACGAAGTTTTAAGAATTCTGCCGGATTAAAATTTAAAGATTGTGCCGCAACAGAGCAGTAAATAAACAATTAACAGGAAAACAATGAAATTTGACAATCTGTATACAGCGCTGAATAAAGCAATAGAGGTTGAAGAAAAGTATCAATATATTGATTTTATAGGAAAAACCACATGTTTTTCCGATTTTGTGCTAAAAAGCCTGAATGATTTCAGAAAAAAGCTCGGGAAACTTGATAAACAGCGTATAGAGCCTGTAGCCGCCTGTTTTTACCAGTATAGGTTTGATTCTGTATCAGGCAGGATGAATTCAATAAAAATGCTCCGTGATGTGCTTGATTACTTTAAAAAAGCACAAAATAAAGCTCTCGAGGCTGCCAAAGAAAAACTTGAGGCAAAAAAAGCCGCTAAAGCCGAACAGGAGGCTCAAAATGCCGAAGAGCGTACAAAAAGACCTTTTGCAACTGAAATTGATGAGATTGATGTTGCCTTTGTAAAGGGTGTGGGGCCAAAACTGGCATCCCTTTTCAATAAGCTTTCAATTTTTACCGTCAAAGATTTACTTGAATATTACCCGAAAAGATATGTGGATTATGAAGGCAGGACAAAGATTAAAGACCTCGAGCCGGGCACTTCCGTATGTGTTTTTGGCACATTAAAAAAGGTGGATTGCTATACAACAAAAAATAAATTGACGGTGATAAAGCTGACTATAACAGACGGCAGCGGGGTTTTAAATATTGTACTGTTTTATAAAGCCGCAAACAGGCGTATGTTGGAACATTATAAATCCCAATACCCTGAGGGTGCAGGCATTATAGCCTACGGAACGGTGAAAGTTGATAAATTCAGCGGGTTTTTAACACTTGATAAACCGCAAATACAGGTGATAACGTCGGATTTCGGCGAAGAAGATGAAAATGCCCTCTATGACGGTAAAATAACCCCAATTTATCCTCTTTGTGAAAATTTGAACCCTAAAACATTAACGCGCGCAATTTTTAATGCACTTGAAAAATTCTCTAAATCAATCCCTGAAACACTTCCCAGGTTTTTGATTAATGAACTCAATCTTATTTCAAAATCCGACGCCGTTAATTGGATACATTTTCCAAAAACCTCTAAAAACCTTGAAGATGCCAGATTTAGGTTGGTTTTTGAAGAGCTTTTTGTATTGCAGATGAACCTTGCCCTTATTAGGGAGGCCAATAAAAACCTTGATAGTGTTGCGCTTGAAATCAAGCCTGACGGCCTTGTGGACAGGTTTATTAAAGCATTGCCTTTTGAGCTTACAAATGCCCAAAAGGCGGCTGTGGATGAGATTAGACGGGATTTAACAAAGAAAGAGCCTATGCAGAGGCTCCTTCAGGGGGATGTGGGCAGCGGTAAAACGGTGGTGGCTTGTATTATGCTGCTTTGTGCAGTTGAAAACGGTTATCAGGGGGCAATTATGGCCCCTACTGAAATACTTGCTACCCAGCATTATAAAAATTTTATAGAGTGGCTTACCCCCTTGAATCTTTCTATAGGCCTGTTTTTAGGAAAAAACACCTCAAAGCTGCGCCGTGAGATGCTTACATCTTTAAAAAACGGGCAAACCCATATAGCGGTTGGCACACACGCCCTTATACAAAACGGGGTGGAATTCAATAATCTTGGCGCCGTTGTTGTGGATGAACAACACAGATTTGGCGTAAAACAGCGCTCTATGCTTGCAAAAAAAGGTAAATCACCCCAAATGCTTACTATGACAGCAACCCCAATTCCAAGAACACTGGCACTCACGGTGCATGGGGATTTGGATGTTACCACGATAGATGAACTCCCCAAGGGCCGTAAACCTGTTGAAACATCCCTTGTAGGCGCTGCAGGAAGAAAAGAAGCCTATTCTCTTATCAGGGAGCAGGTACTCTACGGTCATCAGGCGTATATTGTGTATCCACTAATTGATGAAAGTGAAACTATAAGCGCTAAAAATGCTACCCAGGAGGCTGAAAGGCTCCAAAACGAAGTATTTCAAAGTTTTAAAATAGGCCTGCTGCATGGAAAAATGTCAAATTCCGAAAAAGAACAGGTTATGAATGATTTTAAGGCTGCCAAATATGATATTTTAGTTTCTACAACCGTTGTGGAAGTTGGGGTGGACGTGCCAAATGCCACGGTCATGATTATTGAAAATGCGGAACGCTTTGGCCTTAGCCAACTTCATCAGCTCCGCGGGCGTGTAGGGCGTTCTGATAAGCAATCTTACTGTATACTTGTGGCACAAACCGCATCTAAACAGACAAAGGATAAACTTTCGGTTTTAACACAAACAAATAACGGCTTTATAGTTGCCCAAAAAGACCTTGAAATAAGAGGCCCGGGGGAATTTTTAGGCACAAGACAAAGCGGTATAGCGGATTTTGGCCTTGCGGATTTGGTTTCTGATATAAAAATACTTGAACTTGCGCGCGAAAAAGCGTTTGAATTTGTGAAAAACCATAACATAGAGGATTTTCCGTCTTTAAAAGACGAAGTCTATAAGATGAATATGTTTAGAGGGTAAAATCACGAAGTTCCTGAAACTTTTTATTATCTATAGTTCAATCACAAGCGTAATTTCAGCACTTTTTGTGCCAAAGCCGCTTTGCGGGGGTTTCATATAAGACAATGTTTCCCTTACACTCTTTTTGATGATTTCATCAATCTGGCTAGAGCCTGATGTCTGTGCAATTTTTAAAGATTGGATATCCCCTGTGTGATTAAATTTAATATCCACCTTAATCAGGCTGCTTGTAGCTGTATCATTTGAAAGCAGTAAATCATTCTGTAGGTTTAGTTTAATATTTTTTCCTACAAGCTGTAAAAATTTCTTATAATTTGTCTTGTCTGCAAGGTTTTCGGGTACCTCCCAGGATACTTTGTTTATGGTTGCAATGATAGGTTCCCCGTTTGCCTCGCTTGCAAGGGCGTAGTCATTATCTTTGCCGTAGTATCCGGCTGTAGAATTATAAAAATCTTCAGGCAGATTTTCAGTTTCTCCGCCCAGGGTGTCGGGATTTTCTTCAAATGAAAGTTCCCCTTCCTCGGCTGAATATTCAGTATCTGCATTTGATATTGAATCAGGAGAAGAGCCTGAATGCCTTGTTATTGCAAAGGCAATTATTCCGATAAGAATGATACCCCAAATAGTCATCACGACAGCCTTTTTCTTTTTACTTCGCTGTGGTACGACTATATTATCACCCGTTCCTTCAAATTCCGGCTTATCCCTAAAGATAATATAATCAATAGTATTTTTCTTCAGGCTTTGAGCGGCTTTTTGGGCTGCACTCATCATTTGCGGCTGCTTTTGCCGTGCATCTTGGCCGCCTTCCTGTGCCAAAGATGCTTTATCCAACATTCCTGTTACGGAATTTTTCCTATGGGCAGGCATTTGCGGTGCACCGCCAGGGATTGCGATATTTTTTTCCTGTGCGGTTTGTTTTTTGTGTATTAAATATTTATTATAATATTTTTCAACTGTTCTTGGGTAAATTCTGGCGTTTTTCGCAGCGTTATCAAATTCTATAACGTCAATCAGTTTTTTTGTACATGTTTCGCAGCTTATAAGGTGTTGTATCAGCATTTTTTTATAGCTGGAGGATAGTTCCCCGTCAATAAATCTTAAGAAAAGCCCCATGCATTCAAGGTGTTTTCCGATTATTGAAGGGATTGGCCCCGGGGTTTTTATAATTCTTTTTAAATCTTCGGCGCTTTTTAATTTTTCCTCAGGCGGATAGAAAAATTTATTATCTTTTTTAGAGGATAAAATGTCTGCAGGGTTTAAATAGCCTATAATTTTTGTTTCCTTTAACATTGTGCCTATCTGCACCACAAGATAAAAGTGGGGCATAATGTCAAATTCTGCATGGATTCTCGGGATTTTAACATTTTTTTCCCTGAAAACGGTTATAACGTCAATCCTGTAGTTGTTATAATAAATGTCGGTTATTTTAAATTCTTCAAGCAATTTTGGTACACGATGAAGACTGCGTGCTACCTGAACTTTAATTTTGCTTGCAAGGAGCCAGTTTACGGCACTTGTAATCCCGATAAGGTCAATCATCCCTCTTTTTCTTGAAAGAGGGTGTGACATTTTTGAAGCAACCATTTTGGCATATTCACTTTGGTCTTCTGTTATTTTTAATAAAGTGCCGGTATTGGTCATTTTTTCCCTTGTAAAGTCTGGTATATTCTCTCCCAATAATAAAATGACATACATATTGACAAATTTCAAATACGTTAAAAATTTGTATCATATTTAACATAACTTAATATTATTTGTTTTAAATAGCAAATAATTGTTTGTTTGTTTTTAAATAAGATACAGTATAAAAGAGCGTGGAATTTTAAATGGTGCATATTAGCAGTGTTGGTGGTTTTAGTCTTTCAAATTTAGGCAAAACAATAAGGGATGGCGTAAACAGGGCCATAGATAGATTTATTGAATCTACACATATTGAGGGACGTTATTACGATTATGATGATTATGATGATTTAGATTGCGATAAAGAGGAGGAACCCGGTACAGTTTCCCGTTATGATACAGGATATGAGGACCATGAATATGATAGGGACTTTAAGGACGATGATTTTGCAGATTTTGTCTGGAATAATCCTCCAAAAAAGGCTTTTTTGGCGTATGACAAAACAAATGATTTAACTACAATTAAATTTTATGATAATGCCGGTAACAAATACTGCAAAAAGAAGGTGGACGGGGACAGGAGATATGAATACAGAAATATTATTCTGGATAACACCACTGATGAAGATTTAAAAATAGAAGATGTTATTGATGTCACCCTTTTAAATAACGGTGTCAAAAATTCAAGCAATAGAAAACCGGTCAAGAAAAAATCCGTTAAATCCCTAAAGCCCAACGCAAGGGAACAGGTGGCGCGTGCACTTGTTAATATGCAAAATGATAAGGAAAAAGGCAGGACATTTGTTCGGCCAATTTTCCCTGACTGTAACGATAAAGATGTTGATTACAGCTCTTTTAAAACAGACTATTGTTTATTCGAACTTAAGCTTGAAGAACTTGGTTCAAATTTTATCATAGACCCTGTGTTTGAAAATCTGAATTCTTCGTTAGGAAAGAATGTCTTTAATGATGATACCGTTGAAGAGGTTTTGGTAGGCTATAAAGGCACAACCCTGACACTCAAAACAAAAGACGGTCTCAGGGCGGTTTTAAATTTTGAAAATGGCGGACGTAAAATAACAACCGCTAATCCAAATGACGGGCTTGATATATTATTGTTTGATAACCGTGGGCCGTTAATCGAATCTGATAAAAAAGGAAAGTAGACTATTATGAAAATATCATTACCGGGAAGCCGCTTTTTTAAAGACCTTAAGGCTGATATGCAGGCAGCCACAAAAGAAGTAAATCAAGCTGCGGCTGACGGCGAGGCTGAAAAGCAGGCAAGAGCTGATTACAAAGATGCACTGGGCACAAAAAATTATGCCGAATGTGTTAAGAATTTAAGTTTAGTATTAAATCTTGCAACCCCGCCGACAATTAAACATCTTGACGGTCCTGTAGAGCTTAAAGGCGCGATGCCCCTTAAAGAAGATGATGATTTTGCATACTGGTTTATAGGTGATACCGACGGCAAAAATGTTAAACTTGCCATGGCGGATTTTGATGATGCCTATATTGACGAAGAAGAGCCCGTAGATAATGCGGAAACCGGTGAAGAAACGGATAATAAAGTGCAAACGGATGAAACCGGAATTATCCCTGAAGAGATGAGTTTGGGTGAATTCCTTGAAAGAACCGACGGCGGAAAATTTGATATTATTCCTGTTTTGTATAACCTGAATTATTCCGCAAACAATGCTTTTATGCCTGAAAACATTGAAAAAGTTTTGGTGCCAAATCCCAATAGGGGCGACCAGATAATTGTATACACAAAAGACGGAAAGGTTGCTTTACTAGATTTTATGACCGGTCGCCGTATAGTAAAAGAAACGGATGATAAAATAAGCCTGATTGATGATGACGGATATACCCTTAATCGGGAGGATATCTTGTATAATTATGAGCATAAAAAATAATATTTAAAGAGAAAAATTCTTCAAATTTAATTTTGTTTGTAATAAAATTATCTTATGAAGAATTTTTTATTGGAAGTTTTAGTGCAGGAAATGCCGTACAAGTTCATTGAAAATGGGCTTGAACAGCTAAAAAATGCATTTAAGGGTTTATTTAGTGATAACAATCTTAAGTTTGATGCAATAGAAGGGTATGCAACCCCAAGAAGGCTTGCAATCCTTGTTAAAGGGGTTGAAGAAAGCCAGGAAGATACTGTTAAGGATATTAAGGGGCCGATTTTAAATGTTGCTGTTGATGAAAACGGCAAATACACTATGGCAGCACTTGGTTTTGCAAAGAAAAACGGTGTGGAAGAAAAAGACCTGTATTCAAAAGACGGGTATATCTATGCTAAGGTTCAAAAAAAAGGCAAATGCACCAAAAATATCCTTGAAGAAAATATTGAAAATATGATTTTAAAGCTCCAGGGTGCCCATTTTATGCGCTGGGGCAGTTTTGAAGAAAGGTTTACAAGACCGATAGAAAATATTGTCGCACTCTTCGGGGATGAAATCTTAAATCTTAAAGTTATTGATAAAAAAGCAACAAATAAAACAAAGGGCCACAGATTTTCTGCCGTTAAAGAGATTGAAATTAAAGACCCGCTTAATTATAAAGAAGATTTAAAACAGGCAAATGTTATTGTTGATGCAAATGACAGAAAAGAAATAATTGTTAAATCCGCAAGCGAATTAGCAGCGAAAAACGGCCTGAAAATAGATTTTGAAAATTTGGATGATTTGTTGGATGAAATTGTTTATATAACGGAATATCCCGTACCTGTACTCTGTGAATTTAATGAAAAATATCTTGAAATTCCTGATATTGTAAGCACAACGGAAATGTCAAAACACCAGAGATATTTCCCGCTTTATGATAATGTTACAGGCAAATTGGCTAATAAATTTATTACCATGGCAAATTTTGTAGGGGATGATGAAGAATCCTTTAACAATATAAAAGCCGGAAACCAAAGGGTGGTTAGTGCAAGGCTTGAAGACGGTGTATTTTTCTATAACGAAGATGTTAAAACACCGCTTGTATCAAGGGTTGAAAACCTAAAAGGGATGACTTTCCAAAGAGATTTAGGAACACTTTTTGATAAAACACAGAGATTGGAAAAAATCTCGGAATACCTTTGTGAAGAATTGCATTTTTCACAGGAGCTTACAGCTGACACTTTAAGAGCTGCTAAGCTTTCAAAGGCGGATTTAAGCACTAAACTTGTGTTCGAATTTACTGAACTTCAAGGGTTTATTGGCGAAAACTATGCTCTTAAATCAGGCGAAAAAGCAAATGTTGCAAATGCAATCAAGGAACACTATTTCCCCCTGAATGCAAACTCTAATCTACCGACATCAGATGAAGGCAGAATTGTTTCAATAGCGGATAAAATTGATACTATTGCGGCAATATTCCTGTCTACCCAAATGGATAAAAAGAAAAAACGTCCAACTGGTTCAAATGACCCTCTTGGCGTAAGACGTGCCGCTATAGGTGTCTTAAGAATTATTATGGAATTTGGGTACAGGATTGATATAGAAAAACTTATAGATTATACAATCAGGCTCATTGCAAATAATTTTAATCTGGAAGTGGAAATCACATTGAAATCCGAACTTATTGATTTTATTATAGACAGATTGTTTGTAATGCTTGAAAGTGATTATGATTTTGAAATTCTTGATGCTTTAAGGAAAACCTCCCCGCTTGCAAATCTTAAGGCCTTTAAACAGAAATGTGAAGATTTAAAGGCTGAAAAAAATACGGAAGTATTCAGAGAATTTGTTGAGCAGGCAAAAAGGGTTTCAAGGATAACCGAAGGGGCTGATAAAAAACTTCTTGAAAGAGAAATTGCATCAGCTGATTTAAAATCTGCAGAAGAAAAAGTATTGCTTGAAGCATTAAATGCTATAAAAAATAATGATTTATCCTCCGTTAAAAATTTATATAGAATGACATCCCTTATCGAATGTTTCTTCAAGACTGTTCTTGTAAATGATGAGAATGTTGAGGATAAAAACAACAGGCTTGGTCTTCTTTATAAGCTTAGACGTAAGTTTGAAGCATATGCTGATTTTACAAAGTTTAAAAAAGTTTAAAATATTATGAAAATCCTTCTTGTGACAGATTTATACCCGCTTTTTGAAGGTGAGGCCGGTATTCCTTTAACTATAAGGGATTTTGCACTTGGTTTTAAGACATTAGGACATGAAGTTTTTGTTTTTCGTCCTAATTTTATGTTTAACACCTTTTTAAGAAAGCGTGAAACATATAAAGGCGGAATTTACGAAAACGACGGTATAAAAATATACAATAAAAATTTTATTCTGCCCTTTAAAAAAGAAAGCGTATTAAAAGTTTATGAAAAATATATCCTGCCATTGGGCAAAATACCGGAAACGGTTAATATGGATAATTTTGATATAATCTTAGGACATATGCCTTCAGGTGTAATGTGTGCCGATATTATTGCAAAAAAATATAACATACCGATGCTGCTTGCGGTGCATTCAAGTGACATTAAGGTTATGACCGATTTTAAATATGCAATGTTTAAAGAAAGAATGATAAGCGCCTACAGAAGGGCAAATTGTATACTTCCAAGGTCTTTTTGGCTGAAAGATAAAATAAGAAAAATTATTCCTGACCTCAAAAGGCCTGTTGAGATAATTTATTCAGGTGTTCCTTATCAATATACAAAGAAAAATGAAGATAAAATCTTAAACGGCAGTGGGCGCAAATTTAACCCTAAAAAAGCTAAAATTCTCACAGTTGCAAGCCTTATAAAAAGAAAAAATATTAAAACCCTTATTTTGGCCTATAGAAAGCTTAAGAAAAAACACAAAGGCATTACCCTTGAAATTATCGGGGACGGCAAGCTGAAACAGGATTTTGAAATTTTAAATATTAAATACGGGCTTAATATAAAAATGCCCGGGCACCTTGAGAAGGATAAGATTTTAGAAAAAATGCAGGAGGCAGATATTTTTGTTTTGCCTTCTAAAAATGAAACTTTTGGTATGGCTTATATGGAGGCTCTTGCATCTGGCATGGTGGTTTGTTGCAGCAAGAATTCCGGTATAGACGGCATTATAAATGACGGTGAAAACGGATATACTCTAAAACCAACCGCGAGGGGAGTGTATGATGCTTTAAATAAAATTCTTAATTTAAAGCCAAAACAGCTTCTTGAAATTTCAAAGAACGCACTTGTCACATCAAAAATGTTTTCTTATGAAAATTCTGTTAAAAATTATTTGGAAAAAATGGAATTGTTTAAGCTATAATAAACACAGATAAACTATAATATTTTTAATAAGGAAAACCAAAAATGCAGGCAAGACGCGCTTCACGTGAATTAGCACTTATAATATTTTCTCAAATTGGAAAAGAGATTGATAAATTTAACCCAAATGATTTTGAACAGATGATATTAGGTTCCGTACGCACGCTTATTAGTAATTGTTCGGATGAAATTTCTATTGTAACATCAGAGCTTTCAAATGTGAGAGAATTTGTTGAAGATTTTGAAAACAACCACCCCGATAATCTTTCAAGGCCGATTGATGCAATTAATATCCCTGTTGAAATGCCCCTTACATCAAAAATGAAAGAAGATATTGATATCATTATGAATGTTGCCGAAAAATCCATGTCTGCCCTTGAGGTTGCCGAGCTAAGCGTGTTATCCGGGCAAAATGATGTAAAAAGATATGTGCAAAAGATAATTTCTGCCTATAAGGATAAAAAAAGTGATATTGATAATGTAATTAAAGAATTAGCCTCCGGTTGGGATATAGATAGGCTCTTTAAAATTGATAAAGATATCTTAAGGATTGCTATAGCAGAGCTTTTGTTTGTAAAAGATGCACCTGTAAAGGTTATAATTGATGAGGCGCTTGAGCTTGCAAAAAAATATTCAACCGATGAATCTCCGTCTTTTATAAACGGAATTCTTGCAAAAGTGGTTGAGGCTTATGTTTAGCGGCTTTAAAGATTTAAAAAATGCCCTTTCAAAAACATCATCCGCCCTTGTAAAAAATGTGCTTGATATGGTATCGGGGGATACTATTGATGAGTTTGAACTGGATGATATTGAAGCTGTTCTTATAAAGGCGGATTTAGGGGTGGAGCTTGCATCGGAAATAATATCAAAAATAAAAGAAAAAAGAGTTAAAGTTTCCGAATTGAGAGATTTTTTAAAACGGGAATTTACTGAAATATTGGCCATTGCGGGTTCCGATAAGCTTTTTTTTGAAAATGACAGGCTGAATATTTATTTTGTATGCGGAGTTAACGGTGCTGGGAAAACCACACTGATAGGGCGTCTTGCGCATAAATTTAAAAAAGAAGGCAAAAAAGTGCTGCTTGCAGCCGGGGATACATTCAGGGCAGCCGCCGAAGAGCAGCTTGATATCTGGGCAAAAAGGGCGGACGTTGATATCGTAAGGCGTGATAGGGCGGACAGTGCAAGTGTTGTATATGAAGCCCTTAAAAAAGCACAAACTGAAAATTATAATGTTCTTATAATTGATACGGCAGGCAGGCTTCAAAATAAATTCAATCTTATTGATGAGCTTAAAAAAGTGAAAAGTGTAATTTCAAAAAATGCACCTGAGGCTGTTGTAGAAAATATCCTTGTTTTGGATGCGAATTTAGGGCAAAACGGCCTGAGCCAGGCAAAAGTATTTGGAGAGGCTGTTGATATTACATCTGTTGCGCTTACCAAATTGGACGGTTCTGCTAAAGGCGGGATAGTCCTTGCTGTTGCACATGATTATAAACTTCCGACAAAACTAATAGGTATCGGCGAAAAAATAGATGACCTTAAAGATTTTGACTCTAAAGATTTTATCGAGGCACTGTTTTAGGGTTATTTTGTTCAGTATGGCACAAGGTTTGTTTTTTAAGAACCTAAAAGCTCTTTTGCAAATGTTAAAGAATTATCGTTTATATCACCAAGTGCCATTCTTGCAAGAGCATCCGGTTTTTCTGATTCTTCAAGTTTTCTGACAGTGACTTTTGTGCCCTCATGTTGGGATTTTGTAACAAGATAAAAACTGTCTGCGCGGGATGCAATAATTGGTTGGTGGGTGATTGCAAATACCTGTGCGTTTTTACTTAATTTCGTAATAGCATCGCCAACGGCAACGGATGTTTTTCCTGAAATCCCCGTATCAATTTCATCAAATATAATGGTTGAAACCTTATCAACATTACAAAATACGGATTTTATCCCAAGCATCACCCTTGAAATTTCCCCGCCGGAGGCAGTTTTTGCTAAAGGTGTTAATTCCTTTGAAATATTTGTGGTAATTAAAAATTCTACCTTGTCTTTCCCGTTTTGGTTAAAATTTTCCCCTGTTTCTACTGCTATTGAAAATTTTGCATATTCCATATTAAGCTGTTTAAGCTCTTTTTCAATAAGGGCAGAAAGCTTAAGTGCATTTTCTTTTCTTTTGGCGGTCATATTTTCTGATAATTCGGTTATGGTCTTAAAAAGCTCATCTTTTTTAATTTTGAGGTCTTCATAGGAAAGTGCCCCGCCCTGCAAGGTATCAAGTTCCTTTTTTAATTTTTCGTATGTTTCAAATATATTGCCGTATTTTCTCTTTAATTTTTGAATGAGCTCAAGCCTTTCATTTATCTCGTCAAGCCTTTGAGGGTTGTTTTCAAGGCTTTCAGAATAATTTCTGAGTATATTTGAAATATCTTTTAAATTTTCAAGAGCATCTATAAAGCTGCTTTCCGTTTCACTAAGGGTGTTATCGTATTGGCTGGCCTTTGAAATATTGTATTTAATTTTGCCAAGGGCATCTATAATTGACCCCTCATCACTATTTAGTGCATAATAAGCGCCGTATGTAAGTTCTTTTAAATCTTCAAGGTTTGATAAAATATCAAGTTCTTTGTTTAAGTCTTCTTCCTCGTTTTCCTGTATTTCAGCGCGTTCAATTTCATCAATCTGAAACTTTAGAAATTCAATTTTTTCAATATTTTTTTCTTCGTTTGCCTGGAGTTCATCAAGGTTTTTAACAACATTTTTATATTCGGCATAATCTTTTTTAAATTTATAAAGTGTTTTTTTAAAATCTCTGTCGGTATTTTCAATATAAGAATCCAACAGCCCTATATGGTGTTTTGGTTGGATATAAGTATAGGTTTGGTGTTGGGAATGGATGTCAACAAGTTTTTCTCTTATTTCATTAATGGTTTCAAGTGTTACCATTGCTCCGTTAAACCTTGGCTTTGTGCCTGTTTTGGATATTTCCCTTGATATAACGGTTTCTTCTCCGTTATTTTCAAATGTAAGCTCAATAAGTGCATTTTTTTCAGGGTTATTTAACACATCCTTATTTGTTTTGGCGCCAAGGGCAATATCAATCGCTTTAAATATAATGCTTTTTCCGGCACCGGTTTCACCTAAAAATACGTTAAAACCGTTGTCAAATTGAAGTTTTAATTCATCAATCAATATAAAATTTTTGATTAAAATTTCTTTTAACATTTGCTTGGTGCTTTTCCCCAGTGAAGTTTTTGTCTTAAAACCCTGTAAAAATCACTTTTATCCTTATTTAGTAATAAAAGTTTAGCGCAGTTTTTATATTTTTCTATTCTAACTTCCGCATTAAGAGGTTTTGTGTCTTGTCCGTCTGCTGTTACCTGGTACCCTGTGTTTTCACACATTGTAACTGTTATTGATGCATTAGAATTTACAATAACGGGTCTTGCATTCAGTGTATGCGGGCAAATGGGCACAATTATGAAACAATCTATATCGGGCGAAATAACGGGGCCGCCCGCTGAAAGTGCATAGGCGGTAGAGCCTGTCGGAGTTGATATTATAAGGCCGTCTGCCATATAACTGCAAATTGGCTTATCGTCTATAAATAAATTTAAAACAGAAGTTCTTGCGTTTAGCTCTTTTCTTATTACCATATCATTGAGTGCAATATTGCCGGCGTTAGATTTTAGCATTAATCTTTCTTCAATTCTGAAGTCTTTTGCTTTAATTTTATCAGTTACATATTTTAATTCATCAGGAAGCGCTTGTGAAAGGTAGCCTAACCTGCCCATATTGAAACCGAAAACAGGTACATCAAGATTACCATAGTGTCTTGCGCACTTTAAAAGTGTACCGTCCCCGCCTATAGCTATTGCAAAAGTTACGGATGTTGGCATATTATCTATATCGTATATGTTTACAGACTTATTTGTAAGTCCTGTTTCAAAAAATGCCCGCGAAACACTAAGGGCAAAATCTTTGCTGCCCGAAATATCCTGATTATAAACAATAACTGTATTTTCCAGGTTTAAACCCAAAAGTATATTCCTTTTTTGCCTGTATTGTGATTATCTGTAGTTTACAAACTGCAACGAGATGTTAAATACATCTTCCTTTTCTTTTAAAAGTTTTATAACCTCTTGCAGGTCATCCCTACTTTTTCCGGAAACACGCACCTGTTCGCCCTGAATAGAAGCTTGAACTTTTAATTTTGTATCTTTAATTGTTGATGTAATCTTTTTTGCAAGCTCCTGAGTTAAACCTTTTTTAAGTTCAAAAACTTGTCTAATGTTGCCTCCAAGGGCATTTTCCGCAGGTTTAGGGTCAAGAATTTTGATGCTTAAATTTCTTTTAATCATTTTCCCTTGTAAAATATCCACGATGTTTTTAAGTTTCATATCATCGTTTGTAGTGATTGTGATTGCTTTATCGGCATCAAGTTCAACTGTTGAATTTGAATCTTTAAGGTCAAAACGTGATAATATATCTTTTCTTGTTTGTTCTACCGCATTTACAAGTTCCTGTTTGTCAAATTCGGAAACTACATCAAAACTGCAATCTTTCGCCATTTTCTCTCCCCTAAATTAAATAAATTATTTTAAAAAAGGGGATAATTAAACCCCCTTTAATATCTTATTAAACACGTCTTTTTCTTGCTGCTTCAGATTTTCTTTTTCTTTTTACAGACGGTTTTTCATATCTTTCTCTACGTTTGATTTCAGATAAAATACCTGCTTTTTGGATTTTTTTCTTAAATCTTTTAAGAGCACTTTCGATATTTTCATTTTCTCTTACGCGTACTTCTGGCAATGTTTTTCACCTCCTTTACGGGTGTAAATTGTACTGTTTGCCAATAATATAACAGGAACGCATTATAAAGTCAATGTTTTGGATGTATCGCATCTTAAAACTTGTGTGTCACAAGGGCAAATATGTCATTGAATATTACATATACCATAAGCAGTATTAAAAGCAGGAAGAAAAATCTTCCGATACCTTCCGTTATCTTTTCATCAAGTTCCCTGCCAAGCAGTTTTTCTAAACCAAGAAACATTAAATGGCCTCCGTCAAGTGCAGGTATTGGCAGTAAATTAATTATAGCTAAGTCAATACTTATTATTGCTGTAAGCAAAAGCCCGTTTAGCATACCGTATGTTTCAATAATATCCGAACCTACTTTTGTAATTACAACAATGCCGTGCATTTCAGACATCGGGATTTTGCCGCTTACAAGCTGCCAAAGCCCAAATGCCATTAGTTTTGTATTTGTCCAAAGGTAATTTAATGAGCAGGTAAATATTTTGCCGGGCGTATCTGTTGTTGTAAAGTTTTCTTTTGATTCAAGCTTTATTCCGATAACGCCGCTTTTATCAGTGTAAATATTGTCTAAAACAATTTCCTTACCGTTACGCTCTAAAACAATTGTCATTGGTTTATAGCTATCTGCAAGTGCTTTTGCAATATTTTCAGGTTCTATATCTGTTTCAAGAGTGTATTCTTGTTTATTTTCAATTTTATCCCTTAAATCAATTTCTTCTTTTGAAAGTTCAATTTCTGAAGTTTTATATTTTTCAAGTCCCATAGCAGTGCTTTCTGAAATATTTAATGGTTTTTCGGCTGTCAGAGCCGGCAGTTTTAATCTTGTTCCGGCCGGCAATATATTTTCAAAATCAATGTCAGGGTTTAATGTTTTTAAATCATCAAGTTTTTTGGTGATAATTTCACTGTCTGCTAACCCGTCAAAATATTTGCTTTTTTGTACAACAAATATAAATTTATAGGCGCTTGTTGCCTTAATTCCGTTTATACTTACAATTTTATCGCCGCTTTTAGCATCTGAATGTACAATATTTGATGTGTTGTCTTTTGATACTATTTCTTTAATAAAAATATCAGATGTTCCGGCAGGGAGCTTATGGTACCAGGCTGCTGCAAACATTGTTAAAAATATTGCAAAAATAATATTCATAAAAACGCCGGCAGAAACTATAACAGCCTTTTGCCAGGGTTTTTTGTTTCTAAATCTTTCAGGCGAATCAGCAGGCAGGATATCTTCTTTTTTTATATCATTGTCTTCTTTATCATTCTCTTTTTCTTCATCATCCGGGAAAGATACATATCCGCCAAGCAGAAATGCATGCACTAGTATTTCAGTTTCACCCCATTTTGTTTTAAAAAGAGTGGGGCCAATCGGCAGCCCGAAACCGAATTTTGAAACTCGTACTCCAAATATTCTTGCTGCAGCAAAATGTCCAAGTTCGTGTACTAAAATCAGCAAGCTTATTAAAAATAGCATTATTATAGTATTCATATGTTCTCTTCTCTTGTTTTATGTGTAAGATTATTTTCTTTTGCCTGTAAATTTAAATAAGCCAAAAATAGTTGGTTTATATGAATTTAGGTTCTGGTTACTTTCAAGCAGCAGCATTCTTAATTTTTTGTTTTCATCTGCAAGAGCCTGATTTCTTTCTTTTAATTCTATTGTTCTTTCCCTAAACAGTTGCAGTTTTGCATCCTGTTTTGAGCTGTTTATTTTATAGTAATCATTTAATTTAACAGCAATTTTTTTTGCAATTGTTTTTGCAATCATATCAAGTGTGCGATTTGAAATATCAAGTTTAAACGCATTTTGCGGTGCAACATCAGCTGTTTCTTTTACAATTTCTTTGACTATTTCTCTTACATCTTCGCCGGTTCTTACCACAGGTGCCATATTTGCCGTGCGCTTTGTAATTTCATCTCTGATAATTTCCCTTACATCCTGGGCTGTTAAATTTGAAGATGAGCTTATTCCTTGTACTGATGCAGGGTTTGCTGGCGGCTGTAATTCGGCAGCAACAATATCTAACGGCAAATCTTCCTGCAATGATTGATATTCCTGGGGAATGTCATCCACATAATCCTGCAGTTGCTCAAAAGATTCTGCAGGGGAATTGTCAAAAATTTTTTCTAAATCCGCAGGGGCAACATCTTCATTTTTATTGTTTCCGGTTAGGTTTTGTGTAAAAGATTGGGCAAGCTGCATTAAATCAAGCTCATCATTTTTGCTTTTATCTTCTTCAACAGTTGTGCGGGTTTGTGCAGCGGCACTGTTTATTAAGTTATCCGCCTTTTCTATTTCTTCTTGGCTGAAATCTTCACCTTTTAAAATTGCCATAAGCTCTTCATCAGCCTCAGTATTTTCTTGATAACAGTTATGGTCAACATTTATATTTGAATTTGGCGATACAGGTCCCGGTTTTAAGTTCTTCATAGCGGCAGGCAAGATTGTATCATTATTTTTTAAATGAGTATTATTTACAGACTCTATTACGGGTTCTGCATTTTCTTTGGTAAGTTCATCTAGTGAAACTGCCTTAAAAGTATCATTCTGAACAACTATATTATCCTGAATTATCTCTTGTGCAACCAGTTGTTGAATAACGGGTTTTTGAATATTTAATTCTTCTGTAGTTTTATTCTCCGCATTATTTTGGACAGGCCCGGGTATTTGCTCCGTAGTAACAGGCTTTGGGTCTTCTAATATACATTTTTTTGTTTTGTCATATTTATCTTTTAAATTCTTTAAAATGGTAAGGTATGCATCATTATCAAAGAATTCAATCCCGAATTCATTTTCGTATATGGCTTCAATTTGCCAAGATTTTATAAAAGAATTTAATGTTAATAAGTCTATAAAATATCCATCAAGTGCCAGTTTTGTAAGTATGGCAGATTTTGACAGAGCGTTATAATTATCCATAATTTAACCCTTCTTGAAACAATTATAAATGATAATTGTTCATTCTGCAATTATAATAGTGTGAAAATAGTATTAAAGTTTGAAATTACATTGCAACACTATCTATAAATCTTTGCTTTTGGTATTCTTCTATGGATTTTATATTTTTTGCAGCATTTTTTCTTTCCATCAGGTTATTATAAACTGCCCTTGATGTTGCATTTTGCAGATATTGAGCCTTTGCGGAAAGTCTTTTTGCTTTCTTTTTAAATATTCTAAATAAGCCAAATATACTGATTGCAAATATTACAAGGGCATATCCTGCGCTTTTGTTTGGATATGGCTGGTTTTCGACGTTGTTAAAGTTTACGTGGATATTGCCTATTTCATCCCCTGTTATATAAATTCTTACTTTGCTTCCAATCTGCTGAGCTATAACGCTTTCTACACCGCTTGCATTGTTATATTGTATAGAAAAGTTTTCTTTTAAGCTTGCATCTTTGATATCAAAATACTCTCTTCCTGTTTCGTCAATTTTGTTTATAGTTTTTGTTTTGTAGTCACTTTTGATATCCAGTTTGATATCATCTTCACTGCTGCTGCGGCTTACATTAATTGAGTATATAAAATTATCGTTAGATAAAGCGGCTTGTGGCAGAAATATAAAGCAAAATAATAAGCATATAAACAAAATAATTTTTTTCATGTTAAAAGTTCCTAAAGTCCCAAGTCTTAATAAAATAACAATAACTTTTTACATGAACCATATCATCAATCTAAAGATTTAAAATTCATATTAACCTAAAGATTGATAAAATTTGAAATCGTGTTTAAATATTCTTAAAAAGGTTGGCCATTTCAATTGCTGTTTCGGCAGCTTCAGAGCCTTTGTTACCTGCCTTTGTGCCCGCTCTTTCAATAGCCTGCTCAATATTATCTGTTGTTAAAACCCCAAAAATCACTGGTGTACCACTTTCAAGGCCTACATGTGCAACGCCTTTTGAAACTTCGGCACAAACATAATCGTAATGGGAAGTTGAACCTTTAATTACGGCTCCGAGAGTTACAATGGCAGCATATCCTTTTTTTGCCGCTTTCTTTGCTGTAACAGGTATTTCAAAAGCACCCGGCACCCATATTATATCTATATTTTTATCATCAACCCCATGGCGGATGAAGGCATCCTTGGCGCCTGATAGGAGCTTTGAGCCTATAAACTCATTAAATCTTGCAACAATAATACAAAATCTGTCATCTTTAGCTGCTACTAAATTGCCTTCAAAAATATTTGCCATAAGTTTCCCTTTTGCTTATTGTATTTATTGGTTTTATTTTAGCATAAAAGAATTTTTATACATCAAGTTTGCAGTTATTTTTGATAATGTAAAAAAAACGGCTTATTTAATATAAGCCGTTTGGAATACTTTTTACGTAATTCCTCGTGTGTGAAGTGAAGGTTAGTGTGTATTGGTTAGAATGTGTCTGTTTAATTCCTTTTATAATAGTGTTCTTATTTGTCTTTTTTTAAACTAAATCTTTAATCAATCCTCGTACATATATAAAGTATATCTATTTTAAATAATTGCTCTCTTTGCTAATATTGTTTACAATTGTTTACATGTTTTCCTAAGAAACCCAATTTAAGTGTTTTGAGCCAATCTTAGTAATGGTTTTTATATTAAGAAATATTAACAAACTCAACCTTTTTTAAAATTTATCTTAACATTTCTTTATATAAGTATTGTAAATTTGAATTCATAGTGATATATTAAATATATATAAAGGATATCATATTCTTTATATCTGTCTTTTTAATTTTTTTAAATCTTTTATCGTTGCAATCAGTCCAAAAACAATGCCCCCAATATTTTGGGTAAATTCGCATGCTCTGTAGAGTTATCCCGGCGCTGCGCGGCGTGCCTGAAATTTTATTGGCAAAAATTTGTGTGTGAAATTCAAAGGAGAATATGATTTATGAAGAATGCTAAATCTAAAACCGTATTTAAAACAAACTCAGTATTTAATTCTGACCTTAAACTTGACAGTTCATTAAATTTTTATGTTAAAAGAGTATCAAAATTTCCTCTTCTGACAACAGAAGAAGAAAAAGAACTTGCCCGCCTTGTATCCTTTGGGGATGAGGATGCTAAGAGAAAGTTAATACAATCAAACCTTAAGCTTGTAATTAATATTGCAAGAAAATCTATCCATGTTTGCAAATTGTCTATGTTTGATTTAATTCAGGAAGGCAATATCGGCCTTATGATTGCTGCGGATAAATTTAAATGGAAACTTGGCTATAAATTTTCAACATACGCTACCTGGTGGATTAAACAAGCCATGTTTAAAGCAATTTCAGAACAATCTCATTGTATGAAAATTCCTGTATATATACAAGAAACTCTCTCAAAATACAAAAAAATTAAACACTCGCTTGAACAAAAATACAATTGTTCCGTTAAATCTTCTGTTGTGGCAAATAAAATGGGAATTTCCGAAGAAAAAATCGACACTTTTCTTGGCGCCTATACCAAGGCTCTTTCTCTTGAATCCGCACTTGATAATACAGAGGACAGCCAGATGACCTTTTCTGAAATTATTGAAGATGTTAAACAAAATGTTGAAAAAACCGTTGAATATGAAGATTTAAAAAAAGATATAAAAACAGCCCTTGATACATTGAAGGATAGGGAAAAAGAAGTTATAGTGCTTCGTTTTGGCCTCAAGGAAGACGGTATTAAAAAAACGCTTGAAGAAATCGGCAATATATATGGCGTTACAAAAGAATGCATAAGACAAATGGAAAAAAGGGCAATTAAAAAAATTCATTCTTCTTCCATTGCGCGCGATTTATTATCCTGCTATGTGATTTAATCTTTTTTGCATATAAAATACACAGGATGGTATGTAAGTTCTACGCCGTTTTTATCTGAAAAATTCTTTAAATATTTGTCTTTAAAAATTTCATATTTCTGTTTTGTCCAAAAATACCCTGCCCCTGTGCCCACTCCTGTGTATTTAATATGCTCAAGTATTTTTTTTACATCTTCAAAATAAAGTGTTTCAAGCTCTTCTTCAAAATAGAGAATTTTGAAACTCGCTCCATTAAGCTTTTCTTCAATATTTTCAGGGCTTTCATAATTGAGGCCAAAGCCCGTTATATCTTTTATTTGATTAAAATTTTTACACCCAAATGTTGTAAATGCAAGAATTCCGCCGTCTTTAATGATACTTGATAATTTTAAAAAGAGCTTTTCTTTATCTTTAATCCACTGAAAAACCGCACTAGATAATACTAAATCAATATTTTTATCTTCAATTTTTGTATCAAGAATGTTTCCCTGATAGTATCTATCCGGCTTTATATGCGTGAAATTTTCCGTTATATCGTTTAAAAGCAGATGATTGTATTTCAAATTTTCAGCTATTTCATCGGTTAAAAGCCCTGTACCGGAGCCTATTTCAAATATGACATCAAAGTTGTTTTGTATATTCAAATATATTTCTGATATCAGTTTTTTTGCCATTTTAGCTTGTACTACGGCATGTTTTCTGTATGTATCTTTTGCCTTTTGAAAATTAGATATCAAAGCCATTTTGTATTTATGCCTCTAAAATGTTATCAAGTGTTTTAAATTCAAAAAACGGAAAATGCCCTGTTTCCAGTATTATCTTATGCGGGTGGTTTTCAAAAAATGCCTCCTGAGCCCTGAACGGAAAAATTTTATCATTTTTGGTTAAAATTACCGTATCAAAATTAAATCCTTTATCCATAGGGCATTCTCCGGATTGAGATTTTATTGTGATAAGTTCCTGTCGCAGGTTTTCTAATGTTCTGTCCGCTTTTTTTATTGTGTCATTTCCTGAATTTGCTAACATATTTTTTTCAAAATTAGCCATTGTCTGCATGCTTAGGGCGTTTAGCATAATATTAAAAACTCTTTCGTTTATGCCGAAAACAGGATGTACTGGACAAAATGTGCCCGAAATTGCAACACTTTTATTTATATCGGGGGGCAAGCTTTTTGTAAGGTATGCCTGATTTAGTGCCCATACACCATATGAATATGCTATAAGGTTAATTTCAGTGTATGGTGTAAAGTCGAAATACCTCAGTTCCTCAAAATCCATATTTGAATAATCGTTTATAAACAATATATCAGATGTTTTTGTATCAAATTCTTCAAAGCAGTTATAGTCTGTATAAAAACCGCCAAAAAATAAAAGCAACTTTGTTTTATCGTGGTTTATATGATTAAACTGCATAAATTTTACTTCCTTTTGTTAAATTCTTTTTATATCTAAAATAATTATACCAAAAACGATGTCTTTAAGATTATGGGTAAAAGGTGAAATTGTAGTATAATTGGTGTGGCAAAATAAAATAAATATTTAGAGGAAATATTAATGAATAATAAAAAATATATTGCTGCACTGCTTATGATTTTGCTTGGTTTTTCAATTTCTGCCGGGTATTGTGATGAAAATCCTAACGATATAAAAGAAAGATACAACGTCTATTATAATAATGGTGTCAATCTTTATAAAGAAAAAAAATATACAGCAGCCATTAATGAATTCAAAAAGGTTTTAAGATATGTTCCGTATGATAAAAATGTTCAAAATGCACTCTATACGGCATATATTTCAAGGGCAGGTTATTTTCTGGATATCGAAAAGCAGCCGAAAAAAAGCATAAATGATATAAAATCCGCACTTTTCTATATGAAATATTGGAGTGAAACTACTGCTCCGGAAGCCCAAAAGGCGGAAACCACACTCAATCAGCTTCAAAAAAAATATGAAAATATGAATGCTGATACAAAATTTCAACACGCAAAAGCCCTTCGTGCAGAGGGACAAATGGCGGCTGCGGGGTATGATTTAAATGTTTTAAAAAGTAACCCCAAATATGCCTTTTCATCCCTATTGACACTTTCTGATATTTATAAAAGCTTAAATAATCAGCAAATGGCTCTTGAATGTATAAGGCTTTCTGTTAAGACAAAGCCTGAAGATGGTCTTGCGCATTATAAATATGCACTTATTCTGGATGATATAGGAAACAGTGCAGCTGCGGATGATGAGTATTCTGCCGCATTTAAAAATGCAAATAATGATGTGCTTGAATCCTTAAAAAATCTTTGGTTGGCAAGAAGTGCAAATAACCCGAAAAATGCAAATGCGCTTATAAATCTTGGGGCAATTTATCAAAAGCAAAAACAATATGATTTGGCACGTGAACAATATTTAAAAGCACAAAGCTTAAACCCTAAAGACACAGTAGCACTTTTAAACCTTGCCTCTCTTTGTTTTGAAACTAAAGATTACAGAGGCGCAATTGAAAACTATAAAAAAGTTTTATCCATTGAGCCAAATAATGGTGCCGCTAAAGACGGTATCAAGCTTGTAACATCAAACCTTACGGGGGATGATTTAATTACATTTTTAAAAGAAGATGCAATTAATAATCCATATGATTATGATAAACAGTTTAATTATGCTTTTGAATTGCATAAAAATAAAAATTACCCCGAGGCGATTACATACTACAAAAAAGCCATTGCTATAAATGGCAAAGCCCCTGAACCATATATTAATATAGCACAAATTTATCGCGCCCAGGGGGATATAGCAAAGGCAAATGCTGCAATCAGCCACGGTCTTTCAAGTGTGCCAAATAATAAAGACTTGCTTTCAATGAAAAATGATATTGAAACAGAGGTTGCAGGTAGTTTGTACAATACTGCTGTTAATTACTTTAATGCAGGTGATTATAAAACAGCACTTGATAATTATTTAAAGATAAAAATTCAAACTCCTGAAGTATTGTATTCAATAGCTTCCTGCTATTTTGAGCTTAATGAAAACGAAAGGGCTATAGAATATTTTAAAAGGGTGCTTGAAAAAACCCCGAAAGACACAAAGGCTATGTATTTTATAGCAAATTCTTATGTTAATTTGCAAAATACGCAATCAGCATCAGAATATTTGAATAAAATTCTTGCGATTGAACCTAATAATCAGGAGGCTAAAACCGCACTTGCATCCTTAAAGCAAGGCGAAGAAGGCAAATATCTTGATATGGCAATATCTTCCTATGAGAATAAAAAGTATGATGAGAGTTTATCTCTTTTAAATAAAGTAATTGCGATTAATCCAAAAAGCGCATATGCGCTATATTACAAAGGTGCAGTATTTGATGATACAGGGAAAAAGGATGCTGCAATTGAAGAATACAAAAAGGCAATAAATGCAGACCCTAATTTTTCACTTGCCTATTATATGCTGGCTGTGGTACTTGATAATAAGGAACAATATGCTCCTGCTGTCGGTTATTACGAAAAATATCTGCTATTAAAAACTAAAGAAGGCAGTGAAGATGATTCTACCAATTATGTAAAAAACAGAATAAAGGAACTGAAAGATTATCTTGAACAAAAATAAAGTACTGGATATCAAAAATATTAAGGTGATACAAGCACCTCTTGCAGGAATTTCCGATATTGTGTACAGAAATCTTATAAGGAAATATGTTTCAAAATGCCTGCTTTCAACAGAGATGTTATCTTCTGAGGCTTTAAAAAATGTTCAAAATCCAAAGATTGCCGATTACAAAGAGGAGGAGTATCCGCTTTCTTTTCAAATTGTAGGTCATAAACCAGATTTAATGGTGCAAGCGGCAAAACTTCTTGAAAACCGTGCAAGCGTAATTGATATAAACTGCGGCTGTCCGGTAAACAAGGTTGTAAAATCAAATGACGGTTCGGGGCTAATGAGAACACCAAAACTTGCATATGATATAGTTTCTGCCGTTCGTGAAAATATAAATATACCGTTAAGCGTAAAATTCAGGCTTGGCTGGGATAAGGAACATAAAAATTTTATAGAATTCGGGCAGTTAATGCAAAAGGCAGGGGCTGATTTTGTAACTCTACATGGAAGGTGCAGGAGTGATTTATATTCAGGAACTTCCGATTGGAAAGCTATAGGGCAGCTGAAAAAAGAGCTCGACATTCCTGTATTTGCAAACGGAGATATAAAAACGGTTGAAGATGCGGCAAGATGTCTTGATATCACAGGTGCAGACGGTGTTTCGATAGGAAGAGGCTTAATGGGTGATTTTACTCTGGCTTCAAGGATAGAACATTACCTTCTAACCGGGGAAATCATTAAAGATCCTGGGTTAAATGAAAAAATAGATATGCTGCTTAATCATATTAAAGATGAAATTGCTCTTCGTGGCGAAATTAACGGAATAAAATTTATGAGAAAATTTTACGGGTTTTATATTTCATCCGTTAAAAATGCATCCAAATACAGGCAGGTTCTTGTAACGCTTGAAACATTTGATGAGGTGAAAAGGGCACTTAATGACATACTTTGTTTATATGCTGGAAACTGAACGCAATACAATATACACAGGTATTACAACAGATGTTGAACGCCGTTATAAAGAACATCTTGAAGGGGTTGTTAAAAAGGGTGCAAAATATACAAATGCAAATAAACCGGTAAAGATTTTATATACTAAAAGCTATGATACGAAATCTGAAGCAATGAAAGAAGAATATAGAATAAAACAGCTTACAAAAAAACAAAAGCTTGAGCTTGTATTGTCATTTTCTGGCACTACCCAAAAGGGTAATTGATAGATTGTGGTTTTTAAATAAGATTGTATTTGAAAGGAATAAAAAAAAGGGAGTTTTCAAAACCCCCATTTCCCCATTAAAATCTTTTTCATTACTTCAATTTAAGAATATCTTAGCATAAACAATTACGCTAGGCAAATGTTTATTTTCTAATATTCTATACCTCTTCTTGCCATAACTCCAATATCAAAATAATGCTTAACAGGCTGCATTTCCGTAACAAGATGAGCAAGCGCTATAAGCTCTTGATGAGCTCTTCTTCCTGTTAGAACTATCTCTAGGCTTCTTGGTTTATTTAAAAGAGTGTTTTTAACATCCTGCAGCTTTATCATTCCAAGGTCTATACATACATTGATTTCATCTAAAATAATAAGGCCGTATTTGCCGCTTTGAATTGCATTTTTGGCAAATTCCCAACCTTTTTTGGATTCTTTATAATCATCCATATTTAAATTGTGTGAATAGCAAACTCTGTCAAGGCCAAACTGTACAACTTCTAAGTTATCCGCAAAGCGGCCGGATGAAGCAATTTCACCGTAGGTTGTACCTTTATCCCCTTTTGCAAATTGTATAATTAATACTTTCCAACCATGTCCAAGCGCCCTTAAAGCAAGACCTAAACTTGCCGTTGTTTTACCCTTTCCGTCACCCGTATAGATTTGAATGTATCCGTTTTCTAACACGTTTCCTCCGAATTAATGAACGTTTAAAATTGTTCATCTAACACTTATCTATAGTAAACTAAAAGCTCTATGAATGGCAATTGGAAAAATTAAAAAATTATCTAACTTTATTATTTTACACTTGTAGAAGAGCTTTTTTATCCTGTTTTTAGTGTATTTATGTATAGTAAAAAAATTTTACATAAACATTTCTTTATTATTCTTAATGAATACTTGAACACCTTTAATCATGGCTAAAACACTATAATTTATAATAAACAATCAGATTAAAAATTATTAAGCTATTTGTTGAGTATTTTACAAAAATCCCATGCTATTTTTGAGTAATGAGCATGGGATTTTTTACAATATTTAAAATCAACTAAAGTGCTATCGGAAGCCTAAACAGTCCTGGGTTTGAAGGTTTTGCAAGTCTTACAATGCAGAATGAATGTTGTATTGCATCTGTGCCTGCAGGTTTATATTCAGATGTGCATCTTTCATAAACATGGAATGTATTATCCGTAAGGCTTGTGCTTTTAATAGTGCCGTTATCGCCGTTTCCGCAGAGGGCTTCTCTTGGGATTAAATTATCTCTGCCGGCTCTGCAGGCAGCCTCTTTATAGCTGACCCCGGATAATATTCTTTCCGTCGTTCTTTTTTCGGGTTCATTGGGGTCTGATACATAGCTCCTGTATACGTTGTATGCAAGAGGATAATTTGTTGTTATCCACTCCATTGTGTTAACACCCGGTGTCGTCGGACAAAAGCTTACATACGCACTTCCTGCCTCTACGCCGTCTCTTTCGCCGTCAAAATAATCGCAAATGCTTGGAATAACCTCTCCTGTTACATACAATCTTAGGGGAAACTGGTCTTCGCCAAGTTTATTAGGCTCTTTGTTGCCGTTAACATCTATAAATATTTCTTTATACTGTGTTGGCGTTACGGCGGTCATATCTGTTTCTACGGGTGCTGCCCTGTTAATTGTTCTCCAGGTTGTTTCAAGAAAATAGTATGATACCATATTTGCCGCCTGAAAGTTTGGTAAGCCTGCATTTGCACCTTTTCCGTTTCCTTTGGGCAGTTTTGTTCTTACACTTGATGCGACACTTCCTGTCGGGTTTTTGCACTGTATTTCATTATCTATGAGCGTGAAAATCTCAGCAACCTCATAGCAGTATGGCTCATACGCCTCTCCTGCATTATGCGTGCCTGTGCAATAATCATTTAAAACACTTTCGCTTAATTTATCAGGGTTGCTGTCACAATACCATTTCACATAATTTGTAAGCACCTCATCGCTCATAACAGGCAGGCTGGTTCCGTCTGTAGGGCAGCCTATAACTTGCCCGTTTTTGCATTTATTAAATATATAATTATTTGCCTGCCTTAAATTTTGAACTCCGGCATATGCAAATGGTGCAATAAGGAGTTTTCTTGGTTTAATTGCCTGAACTGAAAGCCCGATAAGAATTGCAAGAATAATTAATGCGGCACACAATTCAACAAGTGTCCACCCTTTTTTAAAGCCGATGATTGCCTTTTTTTCCATTTTATTCATACTTATTCCTTATAAAATTTAAACATTCCTGATAGCTTGAAAACTTTGTTATGCCTTTTATTATACCATTATTTTTAAACTTGTTGCAATCAATTGAAAGTACCACGTTATTTTTAACAGCACATACTTCAATTTCGTTTTTAATACAGGATAAGACAGCTTTTGAACCAAGCGCACCGTCAGGGACTATAAGACATTTTGCATCGGTATTTTTTACACCCTCTTTTTTGTTAATACTTAATTGCGGTGCAATGTTCAGCCCATCCAGTATACAAGGCAGATAAGTTGAGGATATAAATTCCGAGGCAACTTTGGGGTTTACCTTTTTGTATGCTATATCTAACCCTGAAAATGCAGGCGAGTGTGCTGCGGGAAACATCAGTTTTTTTACAAGGTAATGCGAAATAACGGCTTCAATTCCGCCTATCGGGTCAACACCTACGCCTTCATTATAACTTTCATCTTCGCACTCATCTCCAAAAAAGCAAACAACGGCAAGTGCATTGCACCCTTTTTTTATTAGCTCCCCGGCTGCCCTTAAAAGGGTGTTTTCATTTTCTATTCTTCCGCTTGAAACACCTGTTTCATCCTTAATTAAACTTATGCCGACATTTTTATCCGTAATTTCAAAATAAGGTATATCATATCCTTTAACAATTTTAAGGGCATTTATTGTGTTAATGTGGATATTTAAAATGTCATCAGGGATTTGCTTGTCAAATATAACACCTATTTTGTTTTGTTTTTTTGCGGGTGTTAAATTCAAATTGCCTGCAAAAAACTCATCAAATGCGTATCCTTCAACATAATACATGTTATCGTTGATTGCACTTAATATTCCGGCATTTACAGTGTTTGGGTTAACAATCACTTTAAAATATTTGGAAAATTCTCTTGCAATAGCTCCCGCATCCCCTGCAAAACCGCCAATTTCCGCCCCAATTCCTGTGGGTATGGATAATGCAACTATGTCCATAATTCAGCCGTTTCTAAAAATAAACTCTCAAGCACAATTTTTGAGTTCATTGAAGTGTTTAGCCTGTTTTTTGCTTTTTGTATAAGCCTTATGTGTGTTTCTAAGCCGGTGCAAAACTGTCTGTTTGCAAGGTTTTCTTTTATGATACTTAAAATATATTCCTGAAAATCATTTAAAAAATCAAAAATATCAATTTCATCAGTTTTTATTATATTTTCAGCTTCTGCCGCCAGTTCAACGGCACTTTGAATTTTTGTGTCATATTGTGTCTGTCGTATTATTTCCTGAAAATATTTATTGAATAATGGTTGAACATTCTGATTGCAAAAGGCTCGGTTGAGCCCGTCAGTTTTTCCAAGTTTGAATACATTAGACCTTGAAACTATTGTTGAAATTAAGTCTTCTTTATTTTGGGTAAGGAAAATAAACGTGGTTTTTTGCGGCGGCTCTTCTATTGATTTTAAAAGGGAATTTGAAGCTTCGCTTTTAAAGACTTTTGTATTTAAGGGTAGCGGCATCCAGCCTTCTTCCGGGAAATTAAATCCGCAAGGTTCATATTCTTTTATAAGGTTTTGTTCTTTTCCGCTCCTTTGTTTTATTTTGGCGTTACAAAATATAAAAAACCTGTGATAATCGCTTGTTTCCCTAAGGCTTGACGTGATTTTTTTTGCCTGATTTATTGATATAACGGTTTTTGAAGTATCATCTTTATAATTTATCGGGGATACAATATTTACGCTTGGGTGCTTAATATCTTTTATCCACTGGCAATTTATACAATTGCAGTCTTCACCCCCGGTTTCTTTACAGTTTAAAATTCTTGCAAGCTCCATTGAAAAAGCGTATTGTCCGATAATATCCAATCCTTCAAGCACTATGGATTGCGGAAATCTTTCTGTATCATTTTCTATAAGGGTGTCAAAATATTTTGATACAAACGGAAATTTTGTATAAAAAAGCTTGTTTATCATTATTTTAGTTACCCTCCGTTTTTTGTTCGCCCGAAAGAGCGCATTCAAGGGCAAGCAGCGGTTCTTTTATGCCGCTTTTTATTTCATATTCGGCATTTGTCAGGTTTTGCTTTATTGTAACAAGTTTTTTAAGGCTTATTTTATTCAATTTTTCCATACTTTTTTTAACAGCATATTCATTCTGCCCTGTTTTTCTTGCTATATCAAAGCTTGACATAGATTTTGCATAAATTTTTGTTGTTAAAAATTTCGAAAATGAGCTTTGTAAAAATGCTAAAATTTCAAGATAATGGGACCTGTTCAACATATTTGAAATGCTGAAAAGCGCCTCTGCTGTTTTATTTTCAAGTATTAAATCAGCTATCGCAAATATATTTTGGCTGTCTCCGCCAATTTGTGCTGCAGCCTCCCGGGTTATTACATTTTCCGGGTGAATAATCAGCTTTATCTTATTCAATGCAGTGTCTAAATCCCTTAAAGAAGGCCCTGTCTGCCGGATAATTAATGTTAAAACTTCATTGTCGACCTTTAGACCTGCCTTTTGTGCCATAGATTTTAATACCGGCAGTATTTTGTATTCTTCATATGCTTTAAAAGCGCTGAACTCTTTTACTGTGCCAATCTTTTGTACGGCCTTATATATTTTTTTCCTTGAATCCGGTTTTTTGCGCTCTCCCTTGGCTATAGGGCAGGTTAAAATTATGTGCACCCTGTCTGACACCATATCAAGGGCTTTTATAATTTCATCAGTTTGCTTTTCATCAAGTTTTACTTTTTTTATAGTTTCTAAAAAATACTTATCAGCTCTTATTTTGTAAAGAATTTCTCCAAACATCATAGGTTGTGCGCGAAGTGCATCTATAAGGCTTTTAAAATCAGGATTATCAAGACACCTGTAATTCAGGGGCGAAATTTCCACTCCGGAACTGCCGTCCCCGAGCACTTTATCTTTTATGCTTTTTATTTCATTTTCAAGCGTAAAATCTTCATCGCCCCAAAATAAATATACAGGCATGTTTAAACTAGCTTTCTATTAAAAGGCTTGCACCGATAACCCCTGCTGTGTTACCAAGTTCGGCAGGGACAATTTTTACGCTGCCTGCCTGAATAGGCATGGCTCTTTTTGTAACCACTTCTCTAATTGGGTCTAATAAAATATCCCCTGCATCAGCTACACCACCGCCTATAATTACTTTTTCCGGGTTTAAAAGGTTGATAACGGATGTAAGGCCAAGCCCAATGATTTCACCTATTTTTCTGTAAATTTGTTTTGCAACCACATCCCCCTGAAGTGCTGCTTGTGCCACAATATAGGGGCTTAATTCTTCCGTTGCAAGTTCTTTAAATTTAGAAGATTTTCCGCCCATAATATATTCTTTTGCCATTTGCACTATTGCAGGGCCTGAAGCGTATGCTTCAAAACATGCAAAATCGCCGCATCCGCAAAGAGGCCCATCCCCCATTGACATTTTTATGTGGCCGATTTCACCTGCAGCATTTTTAGCACCGCGTGCAAGCTTGCCGTTTATAACAAGGCCGGAGCCTATACCTGTGCCAACAGTAATACATACAAGATTTTGGCACCCTTTGCCTGCGCCGTATTTTAATTCACCAAGCGTTGCAACACGCACGTCATTATCAAGTCTTGTCGGTATATTAAATTCTTTTTGGATAATATCCGCTACAGGGATATCTACCCAACCCGGCATGTTTGGTAATAATCTTACAATTCCTGCCTGATAATCAATCTGCCCCGGGAAACCAAAACCTATAGCCTCAATTGTATCCTTGCTTTCATTTGTTTCTTTCATAAGGTCTGCAATTGCAAGCTTAATATTTCCTAAAGAATGTTCATATCCAAGGTCTGCACGGGTAGGTGTAGTGTTTGAATAAACAATTTTTCCTTCATTATCAACAAGTGCAATCTTAATATTTGTGCCGCCAATATCAACGCCTATGCGGTATTTTTTCATAATTTTCCTTCTTCCTCAATTTCTCTTCTAATCAGCTAATAGATTATAGCATAAAACACTTACTAAGGGCTAAATGTTACCTGGAACAATAAATGTTAACTAATGTAACAAAACAAAATAATTCTGAAATCCCTTTCTTTTTTAATACTTTATATATATGTAAGGCATACGTTGTATTGAAAGAGTAAATATTTTATGTCAGTAAGACCGACAGATAACATAGATAAAAAATTGGCACAAATGTACGCTACAAAGGTGACAGTAAATCTTGAAGCCAAATCTACATTATCGCCAAATGAGTTCTGGAATTCAATGGAATTAATCGCCCTAAATAACAAGGCAGTTATGAATTTCAGGCGAAAATAAAAGCAGTTATCATTAAATTGATGGATTATGGAGTAGAAAAAAATTCCGCCCCCTCTTTTTATAAAGAATGGCGGTATTTTTTTGTGGTAAAATTTTTTATATAATATAAAAGTTTTTAAATAAAGGATTTTATTATGGAAGATAAGGATATTAAAGCACAGGAATTGCATACTTTAAGGCATTCCTGCTCTCACATTATGGCGCAGGCTGTTCAAAACCTGTACCCCAATGCAAAGCTTGCAATAGGCCCTGCAATTGAAAATGGTTTTTACTATGATTTTGATATAGAGGGTGTAACGCTTAATGAAGATAGCCTTGCGGATATAGAAAAAGAGATGAAACGCCTTGTTGATATGGATTTAAGGTTTGAAAAATATGTTATTCCTGATGTTGAGGCACAGATACAAGAATTTAAAAATCAGGGCGAAATCTATAAAGCGGAACTTTTAGAGGAGCATAAAAACGATAACCCGACCCTTTATTTAACGAAAGATAAAGACGGAAATGTATTATTTAACGACCTTTGCTCCGGCCCGCACCTTGAAAATACAAGAAAAATCAAAGCCTTTAAACTTTTATCTGTTGCAGGTGCCTACTGGAGAGGCTCTGAAAAAAATAAAATGCTGCAAAGAATTTATGCTACAGCTTTTGCAAGCAAGGATGAATTAAAAGAATATTTAACAATGCTTGAAGAGGCTAAAAAACGTGACCACAGAAAGCTTGGAAAAGAGCTTGATTTATTCTCTGTCCATGATGAAATCGGCGCAGGCCTTGTATTGTGGCACCCGAACCTTGCCCTTGTACGTGAAGGTATTGAAAATTATTGGAGAGAAGAGCACAGAAAAAGAGGGTACGTTATTGTAAACACCCCGCACATTGCTAAATCAAAACTGTGGGAAGTTTCAGGCCATATTGACCACTACAGGGAAAATATGTTCTTTGTACAGAAAGAAAACGAGGATGATGACCAGTTTATAATTAAACCCATGAACTGCCCCTTTCATATCCTGATTTATTCTTCCCAAAGGCGTTCTTACAGGGATTTACCGATAAGAATGGCAGAGCTTGGCACGGTTTACAGAAAAGAAAAATCGGGTGCCCTTGGCGGTTTGACAAGGGTGCAAGGGTTCACGCAGGATGATTCCCATATTTTCTGTACCCCTGAACAATTAGTTAATGAAATTAATGAAATCATTGATTTTATACAGGATGCTATGTCTATCTTTAATATGAGCTTTGAGGTTGAACTTTCTACACGCCCCGAAAGCTATGTAGGGGAGCTTGAAAATTGGGAAAGGGCAGAGGCCGGTCTTAAAGAGGCTATGGAAAAGCGAGGTATGAAATACGAGGTAAACGAAGGTGACGGCGCATTTTATGGCCCTAAGATTGATTTTAAATTTAAAGATGCTATAGGCAGAACCTGGCAGTGCGCTACAATACAGCTTGATTTTAATCTTCCTGAAAGGTTTAACCTTAAGTATCAAGACCGTGATGGCGAATTAAAAACGCCTGTAATGCTACATAGGGTTGTATTTGGCTCTATGGAAAGGTTCCATGGTATATTGATTGAGCACTACGCAGGTGCTTTCCCAGCATGGCTAAACCCTGTGCAAGCAGCTGTTGTGCCTATTGCAGACAGACACCTTGAAGAGGCTGAAAAAATATTCTCTGAACTCAAAAATCGCGGTATCAGGGCATATCTTGATGACAGGTCTGAATCTATGAACCATAAAATCAGGGATTGTTTGCAAAACAAAAAAATCCCGTACGTACTTGTACTTGGTGATAAAGAAATTGAAGACGGTACCGTTGCAGTGCGCGCGCGCGGCAGAGGACAGATTGGCATATTTAAGCTTGAAGATTTCATTGAAAAACTTGAAGGCGAAATCAAAACCCGCGGCGAAAGCGTTGTGGAATAACCCTGTTTTAGCTTGGCTTAGCGCGGCAAAAGCAAAAAGTTTTAAAAGATATGGCTATTTATTTATAATATCGGCCATATCTTTTATTTTGCTGTTCAAAATATTTATAATAGGGATTAGTTCGTAACTATTTTCTTTTACCAAGATATTCAGCATTTTTGTAATCGTATCAATCTCTGAAAATTTATCTTCAAGGTTTACCAGCTTATTTATAACTTTGTTGTATGTTGCAGTATCGATATTATTGTTTTCTATTCAGCGTTCTCCTTTGTTTTTCGTGCTTTATGCACGTATTATAATCATATTTTAACATTAAAATAAAAATATGACAAGAAGCACGATAAAAACCAAAGAAAATCTTAGGCAAAATATACGAAAATACAGAAAAGAACACAAGCTAACACAATTGCAGCTTGGTATAAAAACAGAATTATCTAAAGATTTTATATATGACTTAGAGGCAGGCAGAAGAACCCCAAGTATTGATGTTCTTTGTAAACTGGCGGATGCCCTTAAAGTTGAACCTTATGAATTGTTAAAATAGTTATTTTCGGATACTGATGAAACTACTCTTGAAAAATAGCAAAATAAGGTTATAATAGTATAAGACAGTCGGGTTTCAGGGTGCGCTGGTAACGCCCCTAAAATTTAACCCCGGTTGTATTTATTTTCTAAATACTAGCACTATGATGATAACAATTAGTGCTAGTTTATTTAAGTCGCTACATTGCAGTAATAATATAATCAGCAAAAATCTTGCCATCATAGGCTCCACCTCCCTTCTTTGGATTTTTGAATTTATAGTTCATGCCAAAGAGATTTGGTGTTTTTGCCGGGGTACCTGACTGTTATCCTATACTATAGCAGATTTTAGATTTTATATAACCCTTTATAAGGTGTATTTGTATTTCAATCTATAAGACAAAATAGCTGTTGGACAGCTGTTGAATGCCAATAACACAACAAAAAACCGCTTAATTAATTTTAAGCGGTTTTTAAATGTTTTTTGAACTTTACGTTTACCGTAGTGCTTTCGTCTTGCTCATCGCAAACCGCTTGCACCGGCTCGCGCACTATTTTTTGTTAACAAGTTCTTTGAATTTTTTACCAGCTGAGAAAGCAGGTACAGTTTTAGCAGCAATTTTGATTTCTTTACCGGTTTGAGGGTTTCTGCCGGTTCTTGCTGCACGTTTGCGAGCTTCAAAAGTACCGAAACCTACTAAAGTAACTTTTTGGCCTTTAGAAACTGATTTTTGAACTGTTTCAATGAAACCGTTTAAAACTTCAGCTGCTTCTTTTTGAGTAACTTTTGCTTTTTTAGCAATTTCTTGTACTAATTCTTCTTTGTTCATTATAGAACCCCTTTCCATATTTCTTGTATGATTATATTTAATTTTTCGGCATGTGGCAAGTATTTTTTGTTAATAAATACGAAATATATACTATTTTTAATTAAAATTTGATATAATAAATGTGTATGAAAAATTTAAGATGGTATGACAAAGATAAATACTTAAGTGCTTTTATGACACTGCTGCAGGGTTTGCCGGAAGATGTGCAGTCAGAAGTGGCTGTGGATATTTTACTCCAGGTGCCAAAAATAATCGATAAGGATTTTAAGACTTTTATTAAGATTGTTGCAGACCACAACCCAAAACAATATCAAAGGTGGTATGATAAAAATCCTAATTTGCATACGGCAATTGAATCTATAAGGCAGCTAACACCTGTGCAGCGTGAAAAATTGTTAAGTTCAATATCTGATATTATAATAAAACATACAAATCAGAATCCTTTTGAATTTGGTAAATAGAAGCAAAACGGGTGACATATATGATTAATGTGTTAATTACAGGCTCATCTTCAGGAATTGGTCTTGAAACAGCAAGGGTATTAAAAGAAAACGGCTACAGGGTTTTTACAACAGGCAGGCGCTATCTTGATGAAGATGATTATTTGAGCATTGAGCTTTCCTGTTTTGAACATGCAAAAGTGCTTTATGAAAAAGCAATTGAGACATTTGGTAATATTGACATATTAATCAATAACGCAGGTGAATATTATTATTCTCCAATTGAAAGAGTTCAAGATTATGATATTGAAAGGGTAATGCTTTTAAATCTTTCAATACCTTATTATCTTACATCTTTGTGTGTTTCCCAGATGAAAGAAAAAAGGTTTGGCAGGGTTATTAACATATCATCAATTTCAGCCTCTGTAGGTGAGGCAAATGCAAGCCTTTATGCCGCAACAAAAGCAGGCATGTACGGCATGACAAAATCCCTTGCTTTAGAGCTTGCACAATACAATATTACGGTTAACTGCATCAGCCCCGGTTGGGTGGAAACACAGCTTATGGCAGATATTAGCAATGAGGATAAAGCTGAAATCCTTGATGTGGTGCCTCAAAGAAGATTTATCAGGCCGATTGAAATTTCAAACCTTATAAAATATTTAATATCCGATGAAGCAAAAGGCATAACGGGGCAAAATATAAATCTTTGCGCCGGTTTAAGCGTTGGCAGTTAATTATTTTTCATCCCTGCCGGAAAGTTTTGTACCTATGGTTTTACCTATACTGTATGCACAGATTGACCCTGCCACAAAAAGTAAGCCTATTCCTATATTTGCAATGGTTTTATTGTTTTTGGAAAGTCCGCCGTAGGATTTTGCCGCTTTTCCTATATATTCTTTAGCCGTATTTTTTATACTGTTTAAAATACCGGGTTCTGTGCTTTTAGAAAGAGCCTCTACCCCTTCTTCCGCGGCTTTAAAAAATGCTTTTTTGCTTTTTGTCATAAGTTTTTCCGTGCTAAACATCAAGCTCATTGCACAGCCTTCTTCTAAAAGGGCCGCATATTGGTCTTCATCCGATAAAACCCTGATGCTGGCAGCCCCTATCAATAGAGGGTTTACAGCTTTTTGTGCAACGGCACCGAATATGGAATTTGTACCGGCACTTTTAACAAGCCCTTGCGCAGCCTCTGTTTTGCCTAATTTTTCTGCCGCCTTTAATATTCCTTTATCAGCAAATTCTGTTATAGCGGATGCAGTTTTGGCAATCTTGCCGCCAAAAATGGATGATCCGCTTGCAGCAACTTTATCTGTCATGGATGCTGCCTGTGCAGCTGTTGCGCCTATGCGCCCCGTATCTTTTCCGGTGGCAACCTTACTGCCGTTTCTTGCACAAAATATACCTGTTTGTACTATTCCGCTAATTAAATCAGCACCCATAATACTTCTTGCCTTATCTAACCTTCATTACATATAAATAAAGTATTTTGCTTTCTAAAAATTGCCCCCGTATACAGAATATTAATATTTATTTACAACTTCTTTCTTTTAATCTACAATAAAACTTGAATAAAACTGGAAAAGAGGAGCAATAATGGTAGAAATTCAGCCTTTAAAAGCATTAGTTTACAATCAAGAAAAAGTTGATATTAATGATGTTGTAGCACCGCCTTATGATGTCATAACAAATGAAGAGCAGCATACGCTGTATGAAAAAAGCCCTTACAATATTGTTCGTCTTATTCTTTCAAATGCTGCAGACAGGTATGCTGATGCTAAAAAAAGCTTTGAAAACTGGCAAGAAGAGGATGTTTTAGTAAATACAAAAAAACCTGCTATTTTTTATATAATACAAAAATATACAACCGAAAACGGCAGGCATGTTGAAAGAAAAGGTTTTATCGCCCGCAATAAAATAGAAGATTTTTCAACTAAAAAAATTCTTCCTCATGAATACACTATGGGCGGCCCTAAAGAGGATAGGCTTAAATTAACACGTGCTTGCAAGGCTAATTTTAGCCAGATTTTTATGGTTTATTCAGACCCTACCATGCTTATTGAAAAGGAAATTGCCCCAAAATATACATCTAAAACACCTTTTATTGATGCAACTGATGACAAAGGGGTTCAAAACCTTGTATATATTATAGATGATACGGATGATATAGCAAAAATACAAAAACTTCTTGAGGATAAAACGCTGCTGATAGCAGACGGGCACCATAGATATGAAACTGCCATGAATTATTCTAAAGAATGCGATAGTGAAGATTCTAAATATGTAATGAGCTATTTTACAAATTCAGAAGATGATAACCTTATAATTTTCCCGACTCACAGGATTATTACAAAATTTATCGAGCCTTATGTTTTGCTTGAAAGTGTTAAAAAATATTATGATATTCAGGAATTTACATTCGTAAGCTCAAATAAAAAAGATGTTAAAGAAAAATTCCTGGCTGAACTTGAAAAATCAAACAAGACAAGAATTTCTATGGGTCTTTATATGAAAAATGTCAATAAATTTTATCTTTTAAAATTAAAAGACGGTGTTTTAGATTTAATTGAAGCCCCGGATGTATTGAAAAAACTTGACCTTACTGTTCTTCATGAATTAATTATAACCAATGAGCTAGGATATACGAAGGAAGAACAAATGTCACAAGACGGTATAAAATATATAAAACAGGAGTTTGAGGCCTTTGATATGATTGATAAAGGTACGGCCGAGGCCAGTTTTATTATGGCATACCCCAAAATGCAGGATATCAAAGATATTTCAGCCGCAGGCTACAGAATGCCTCAAAAATCCACCTATTTTTACCCGAAACTATTAAGCGGTGTTGCAATTAACCCGCTTCAATAGCCAAGTTAAAAGCTGTAACAAGGCGGAAATTATGACATTAACTACATCAAACACAAGGTTTGGCGCAAATTTTAACCATGAAACCGGTTTTATTGAATTCAGCCTGTTTTCTTCAACCGGCACTGCGGCACTGCTTTGTGTATTTGATGAACCCAAAAACAAGGATGCCCTGTTTACGGTTAAAATGGAAAAAACTGATACCGTTTTTAAGGCCTCTTTAAATCCTGATGAAATCGGAAGACTTGGCCTTGAAAAACCATTATATTACGGGTACAGGGTGTTTGGGCCTAATTATCAATATTCTGAAAGTTGGACTCCCGGTTCCAGGGAGGGGTTTGTATCCAAACTGGATTGCGCCAATAACCGTTTTAACCCCAATAAACTTGCGTATGACCCTTATACAAAAGAGCTTAGCCACCTGCACTCTGATGTAGGTGCAGCACCTTGCGGTAATGCGGATGTTTCGCCAAATTTACAATTATTCAGGTCCGGTGAAAGATATTTTGAAGATAATGGGCGGCTTGCCCCAAAATCAGTGTTTAAGCATAATCCCGAAACAGAGATTGTTAAAACCTCAACAAGAGCCTTAAAGGATGAAATAATAGGTGAAGTACACCTTAAGAGTCTTACAATGTTTCAGGATAGTGTATTTAAGGGTACATTCAAGGCGGCGGGTGAATTTGCCGCAAATCTTAAGGCCCTTGGAGTTACAATGGTTGAATTTTTGCCGCTTCATGAATTTGACAACAAAGAAGACGGCGGTAATTATTGGGGCTATATGCCGCTTTGCTACTTTGCTCCCCATAAAAAATATTCATTTAATAAAAATGACGGAGAGGCAATTCTTGAATTCAGAGAAATGGTAAATGCTCTGCATAGAGAGGATATCAAGGTTTGTTTAGATGTTGTTTACAACCATACTGGTGAGGCGCGCGTTTATAATGGCAACAGTGAGGATGTAAACCTGTTTTCTTATGCCCTTATTGATAATGCAGGCTATTATAAAACAGATGTAAATGGTTTCTATGCCGCATGTTCCGGGTGCCATAACGATTCTAATACGGCGCGCGAAGGTTTTAAAAATATAATTGTAGATTCTCTTGAATACTGGATAAGGCAAGGAGTTGATGCTTTTAGGTTTGACCTTGCGGTATCTCTTATGGATACTGATATTGGTGCCGGGGTAAATTATGATAAAAACAAAAGTATAGTGGCTGTCCTCAAAAAAAGGCTTGAAGAGAGGGGTATTAAGGTAAATAACCCGGATGAGGCAGGGGACGGGGTGAATTTAATAGCGGAACCCTGGACATGCAGCGGTCATAATGCTTATCAGCTCGGAAATTTTCCTGAATTTTTTGCCGAATGGAATGATATTTCAAGAAATACAATTCGTGCTTTTTCAGTCAGGCCGTGGTCTTTGGACCCTCTTGCCCTTAGATACCTCCTCGAAGGAACGCCGCACAAGTTTGAAAATCCTTTTAAATCCATTAATTACATCTCATGCCATGACGGTTTTACCTTGTATGACTTGAATTCGTATGATAAAAAATCCGAAAATACCTGCGGGGGTTCGGATTGGGAGCTTTGTTCTTCCTATAACGGCGATAGCGAGCGAAGGGCACGCGAAATAAGAAATCAAATCCTGCTCCTTGCGCTATCTGCAGGGTGTTTTATGGTGCAAGTGGATGACATTGTATTACACTCTAAGGGTGGCAACAATAACAGCTATAACCTTGACAGTGCAGTGAATTACGTAGATTTCATGCCCAAAAGCCCTGAAAAGCAAAAGCTTTCAGAATTTATCAAGGCTGTGATAGCCTTTAGACGTGATTTTAACGTATTTAAGTCTGAAAATTACGCAAAAGATATGGATTTTTTTGATAAGGACGGCAGAGTTGTAAAAGCTGAAAACACCGGGTATTGGACAAATACCGGGATTGATTTTATCTCCTTTGTATCCGGTGAAACCGCCGGCAAATCAGTGTTTGCAGCACTAAATAAAGGTGATAGGGAAATAGATTTTATATTGCCTGAAATTGATAAAAAATACTATAAAGCGGCTGATACCAAGTATTTTAGCTTTATACCGGAAGGTGCAGAATACAGTCAAAATACCTGCAAAATAGCGCCGCACAGTATAATTTTAATGCTTATAAAATAGGGAAATTAAGAAAAATGGAATTGATTGAAATATTTAAAACCCTTGTTAAAATTCCCTCTCCTTCGCTCTATGAGCAGGATGTGGCCTCAAAAATCGTTGAAATACTGTCTGTGGCAGGGGTCGAAACAAGGTATGATGATTATGGGAATGTTTATGCTAAAATCCCCGGAAATCCTGATAAACCGGCTATTTTGCTCTCTTCACATATGGACGTTGTTGGGGATGACAGCCCTATAAATATAGCGGAAAATGAAAATTTCATTGAAACCGATAAAAAACGGACTTTGGGTGCTGATGATAAGGCCGGTGCAAGTGCAATAGTGGCGCTCTTTTTGGAGCTTTCAAAAAACAAAAATCCCGATTTACCAACGCTTGAGGCCGTTTTTACAAGGGATGAAGAGAATTCAATGACAGGCATAGAGCATGTTGAATTCAAACGTCTAAATGCAGACTATGTACTGGTTTTGGACTCTGATAAATTAGGAAACCTGGAAATTGCCGGTGCGGGCTACATAAAGCTCACCGTATCCGTGAAAACTCCTATTGGCGGGCATTCCGGGCTTGATATAGGGGATGCAAAACGCCTGAATGCTGCAAAATTAGTGGCTGAAATTGTATCTAAAATCCCGCAAGGCGTATATAAGTTGGATGACACGGCAGAAAATGTTGTAACTTCAATAAATCTGGGCTCTATAGTAGCAGGCGGTATTGAAAATGCTGTTTATCAGGCGGTTAAACAAGATGTTAAAGGCGAAAAAGCTCTGGAATTCATCTCAAAGAACTCTATGTCAAATATTATCAATAAAACTGCCTATGCTCATTATTCCCTAAGGAGTTCTGACACAAGGGCCAAGGATGAACTGATATCTGAAATTAAAGGTATAATTGATGATTTCAACTCCAGGTATGGTGAAATCCACGAAAATGGCTTTGATTGTCAGGCATTAGCAGTTGCAAACCTTGAAATAGAGGAACATTTGCCGATTTTTGAAAAATCTGACGATAATTTTCTTGTAAAAACGGCGGAAACTGCCGCAAACAGGGCAGATATCAATTTAAAAATCTCTTCTTTTCACGCAGGGGCTGAAACGCACGTGTACGCAAACCGTAAAAACGCCGCAGGTAAGGTGTTTAAGCCCGTGCTTTTAGGTATTGCGGATATTTATAATATGCATTCAGCTGATGAAAAAATTGATATTGAAAGTTACAAAAAAGGATACGAATTTTTAAAGGAATTTATAAAGACAATATGAAACCTGCAATTTTGAGTAATATAATGCTTTCAATCACTGCATTCATTTGGGGTGCAGGCTTTGTGGCACAAAGGGCCGGTATGGAATTCCTTGAGCCGCTTGCGTTTAACTGTGTAAGGTCCTTTTTGGGCGCATTTTCACTGCTTTTGTTGAGTATTATTTTTAAAATTAAAAAAGGCCATAATAAAAGCCTTGATAAATGGGCTCAGAGGCGTTATTTTCTGAAAGCCGGCATTATATGTGGTATAGCGCTGTTTTTTGCAAGTGCCGTTCAGCAAATGGGAATGGTTTATACAACCGCCTCAAAGGCTGGTTTTATAAGCTCTATGTATATTATAGCTGTTCCGCTGATATCTTTATTTATAGGGCGTAAAATCCCATCCACAATTTGGTTTGGGGTATTTTTAGGTGCGCTCGGGTTGTATTTTTTATGTGCAGGTGACGGTATTTCAAAAATTGGCTATGGTGATGTAATGATAATGCTTTCAGCCGTTTTGTATGCTGTTCATATTTTAACAATAGATTACTTTGCCCCAAAGGTAGACAGTGTAAAGCTTTCCTGTGTACAGTTTTTTGTAGTGGGCGTTATATCAATAATCCCGGTGTTTATTTTTGAAAACCCTACTCTCGCAGCGGTTTTAGAGTGTAAATGGGCGCTATTGTTTGCAGGGGTTGTATCTTGCGGAATTGCATACACTCTCCAGATTATGGCGCAAAAAAACATAAATCCGGCCCTTGCCTCTCTTATACTAAGCTTTGAGAGCGTTTTTGCAGTGCTTACAGGCTGGCTGATTTTAGGCGAAACCCTTAGTGTAAAAGAAATTTTTGGATGTATTTTAATGTTTGCAGCCGTAATTGCAGCACAAATCGGAAACCGCAAAAATCCTTCAAAATGTTGTTAATCTTGCTGTTTTGGTGTTTAAATTCTTCTTGCTTATTATAAAACAACTAAACTTTTCAGTATCAGGCAGCACATATTTTATTGACAAAAAGTTTGGCTTGCCTTACAATTTTATTGCAATGAGAACTCTGCATGATGTCAAAACCGGTGAAACGGTTAAAATAACAGGCTTTTGCCCCGATACACCAAAGGCTGCTTTTGCAAGATTTGCCCTTTTTGAGGGGCAGGTTATAAAATGTATTGCAAAGCCTGGCCCCATAGTGATTAAGGAAAAATTCCAGACAATAGCTATAGGCAAAGAGTTTTCAAAGCAGATTTACGTATCAAAAGGCCGAATGTTGTAATGAATAATTTAACATGTGCAGGCTGCTCAAAATGCTGTCCTGCAAAGGATAAAACCAAAAAACAATCAAAATTTCAAACCGGAGCCAATGATAAAATAAAAGTAATTCTTGCAGGAAATCCTAACGTTGGCAAATCCGTATTATTTGGCGCGCTGACAGGTGTATATGCAGAAGTTAGCAATTACCCCGGTACCACTGTTGCCGTTACTAAAACAAAAACTGATTACGGCGAAATAATTGATACCCCGGGTGCCTACAGTCTTGGCAATTTTTCTGATGATGAGCGCGTTACAAAAGAAATTATTTCAGAAGCGGATGTAGTTGTAAATATTGTAAGTGCCACAAGCCTTGAGAGGGATTTATTTCTGACCTGTCAGCTTATTGATTTAAAAATCCCGCTCATTGTTGTTGTAAATCAGCTTGATGAAGCGCATTCAGGCGGCATTGATATAGATTTTAAAAAACTTGAAGAAGAGCTTGATGTAAAGGTGTTTCCTGCTATTGCAACCAAAAAGCAGGGTATTGCAGAGATTATTGATTATTTAAAGGGCGGAAACTTTAATGTTTCATCAAAGACCACTGATTTTTCAAACAACATGTTTGAAAAAAAAGAAATATCTCAAAAAGAGCGTGTGCAGGAGCTTTTGGTATTTGAATGCGCGCATTTAAACTCAAAAGAATGTGAAATTTTACATGCGGAAAGAATACATTTTATAAACAATACAATTAAAAAAACAGTAAATTTTAATGCACCTAAAAAGCGTATTATATCAGGGATTGAGCACTTTTTGTTTCATCCGGTAACAGGCCTTATAACTACTATTTTTGTGCTTTATCTGCTGTTTGAAATTGTTGGCGTATTTATATCCGGAAATGTTGTGGATTATGTTTATGGCGGGCTTGAAGAGCACTTTTGCCCGGCTTTACAGGCTTTTGCAGATAAATATATTAAAAACGGCCTGATAGTAGAAATTTTAGCCGGGGAATTCGGTGTATTTACTATGGCACTTAGTATTATAATTGGTGTGCTTGTACCGCTTTTAGGGGCGTTTTATTTCTTTATGGCAGCACTTGAAGATTCCGGGTATCTGCCAAGAATGTCTGTATTTTGCGATGAAATGCTTAAAAAAATAGGGCTTAACGGAAGGGCTGTCATACCGCTTATTTTAGGGCTTGGATGCACAACTATGGGTACCATTACCACGCGCATTCTTCCTACATCAAAGGAAAGGATGATAACCATTGCCCTGCTTGGGATTTCTGTACCTTGTGCTGCGCAACAGGGTATTATAGTTGTACTTTTGGCATCTATTGGCGGCTTAAAGGTTTGGCTTGCATATCTTTTTATACTCTTTGCAATTATGGCAATAACAGGTACGCTTTTAAATAAATTTGCCAAAGGAAAAACCTCTGATTTATTTATAAGTCTGCCTCCTATAAGGGTTCCCGGGTTGTTAAACATTTTGAAAAAAACAGCATTTAAAATGATTTCTTTTCTAAAAGAGGCAACAGGGTTTTTTGTTTTAAGTTCAATCATAATAAGCGCAATGAATTATTTTGGTTGGCTGAAGGTTATAGAAAAGGCTTTAGAGCCTATAGTTGTAAATATGCTTCATCTGCCCGCTTCTTTTTCAAATGTTTTTATTATGGGGCTGATAAGGCGGGATTTGGCCTCCGCCGGGCTTTTTGAAATGGCAGATGCAAGCGGCATGAGCCCGTTTCAAATTTTTATATCCGCTGTTGTTATAACACTGTTTGTACCTTGTATTGCAATGCTTATAATGGTATTTAAAGAAAGAGGGATAAAAGAAGGAATAATTCTTTGGCTTAGTGCATTTTGTATTGCAATAGTAACAGGTGCCGTCCTTACAAGGGTTTGCGGGGTATTGTTTTGATTACCGAAGCTTTTTTTGGTGCAATAAAAGAATGTGTTGAAATAATTCCTTTTCTGCTTTTGATTTTTTATATAATTGAATTTGTTGAACATTTTTATTCCGATAAATTGCTTGCCCTTAATTTTAAAAAAGGGACAGGATTTGCGCCGCTAATCGGGGCGCTTTTAGCCTCAATTCCCCAATGTGGCTTATCTGTGATTGCAAGTACTCTTTATGTAAAGCGTTTTATTACAAAAGGCACCCTTATTGCTGTGTATTTAGCAACATCAGACGAGGCTGTTCCTGTATTGCTTGCAAATCCGGGCAGCACAGGCATTTTGTTTCCTTTGATTTTAATAAAGATTTTTACAGGAGTTACCGCAGGGTATTTGATTGATAAGTTTTTGCCTTCAAAAGTATTTGCTAAATCTGCCTGTGTTAAGGAGGTTGATTTTGAAAAGGGCTGTCACAGTCATAGTGTTGCAAAAAAACGCGATAAAGATATAAGGGCGTGCAAATTTGAAGAAATGCGGGAACTATTTCTGCACCCTCTTGTGCATACTGCAGGCGTTATATTTTTTGTATTTTTAGTTACTTTTACTATAAATATAGTGTTTTCTAATAATTTTATGATAAACGGATTTTTAACAAACCCTCTCTTTGTTTCCTTTAAGCCTGTGATAGAGCCGGTAGTTGTGGCATTATTTGGGATAATTCCAAACTGTGCAGTATCTGTCGGCATTGCAATAATGTATCTTAAGGGTGTAATTAGTTTTGCTTCTTGTGTTTCAGGGCTTTGCGCCGGTGCCGGCCTAGGGATTTTAGTATTAATAAGGAAAAATGAAGATAAAAAAGATACAATTCAAATTATGGTTCTTTTGCTTTTGATAAGTATATTTGCAGGCCTTTTAACAGAAATTATTTGCAGTCATTGAGGTTGTTTTTATCTGTTACTTTTTTGTATATTATTGAGCGCATTGTTTTTGCTACAACGATATAATTTTTGTCAGATAAAAATTGATAAATACTTGATTTATCTTTATATTCCGCAAAGTCTGAATTAATAAACTCACACTCTTCTATTATAAAATAATCGGGCGAATACTTATCATAATCTATATCTTTGATTATTTTTTCATCTGCGCCTTCAGTGTCAATTGTAATAAAATCAATTTTTTGTGCCGGTGGCATGTATTTATCTAAAATATGGTTAATCCTTTGCGGGCAGATTTTAATTGTTTCTTTTAACTTATAGCCTGTTGCTAAATATTTTTTAACCAACTCTTTATTAAAGGAGTTCAATGCAGGTTCCATAAAAGTATAGTATAAAATTTCCTCAGTATTATCAGACATTACGGCTTCAATGTTTATATCGTCAGGCCGTTGTTTTTTGAAAGGCAGCATACTCTCTGGCGTTCCGTCAATATTTATACCCCGCCACCCTTTTTGATAAAAAATCTTTGTATTTGAAAATCTTTCAGGATGCAGGGCTCCTATATCAATATAAAAGCCTTTGTAGTCATATGGCTTATCGTTAAGAATATAGGATGACAAAACAATATCTTCTCCGTCTTGGGAAAATGATAATTTTGCATATTTTTCATTGTTGTCTTTTTTGCCTGTAAAAATATTTATAATTTTTTGGACTAACTTGGATTTCATAAACTTTAACTCCGATGTCAGCATTTTTCTTTATTCTGTATGTTTATATAAATTTTTATTTGGAAAAATTATCTAAAATTTATTATACAACGAAATCGTTTCATTTCTGCTTGACTTAGAGTTAACTTCAAATTGTATGATATAACCATAATATATTTTAAATTAAGGAGTTATTTATGATTTTAGATAAAATAAATATGCCTCAGGACCTGAAAACCTTGAGTGCAGATGAATTAAATAAACTTGCAGATGAAATGCGTGCCCTGATTATAAAAAAAGCGAATACAATAGGGGGTCATCTTGGCCCAAATCTTGGTATTATAGAGGCCACCATTGCCATGCATTATGTGTTTAATTGTCCTGAGGATAAAATCGTATTTGATGTTTCCCACCAGTGTTATCCGCATAAAATCCTGACAGGAAGAAAAGAAGGTTTTCTAAACCCTGAAAATTATCTTAAATATACAGGTTATACAGCACCTGAGGAGAGCGTGTGCGATTTGTTTAAGGTTGGCCACACATCCACATCTGTCAGTTTGGCTGCAGGTGTTGCAAAGGCAAGGGATTTAGCAGGCAGCAAAGAAAATGTTATAGCTATTATCGGGGACGGGTCGCTTTCAGGTGGCGAAGCCTACGAGGGGCTGAATAATGCAGCAGTACTTAACAGTAATATTATAATAGTTGTAAACGATAATGATATGTCTATAGCGGAAAACCAGGGCGGGCTTTATAAAAACCTTGAACTGCTTCGAAACACAAACGGCAAGGCTGAAAATAATTTCTTTAAAACACTCGGGTTTGAATATTTTTATGAGGGTGAAGGAAATAATATTGAAAGAATGATTAAGGCCTTTAAAAAGGTAAAAGATACAAAGTGCCCTACGGTATTGCATATTAAGACAATCAAGGGCTTAGGGCTTGCGGATGCTGATAAAAACAGGGAAATTTATCATTGGATTTTACCCGGCACCCTTGATAAAAAACCTGAAATTTCATCCGCTGCACCGGTTGAAGATTATAATACGATAACGAAAGATTTTATTTTAAACAAGGCAAAATCCGACCCTTCAATTATAGCTATAAACCCCGCAACACCCGGTGTTTTTGGCTTTAATAAAGATTTTAGAAAACAAATGGGGCAGCAATATACCGATGTTGCAATATCGGAAGAACATGCTGTGGCATATGCCTCTGCCCTTGCAAAATGCGGCGCTAAACCTATTCTTTGCATTATGAGCTCTTTTATCCAAAGGACATATGACCAGCTATCCCAGGATTTGTGTTTGAATAATTCACCTGCAACACTGCTTGTTTATTGGGGTGCAATATCCGGTGCCGATTGTACGCATCTGGGGTGTTTTGACATACCGCTTATAAGCAATATTCCAAATATGGTTTACCTTGCACCAACATGTAAGGAAGAATATCTTAGTATGCTTGAGTGGTCAGCGGAACAAAGTGATTATCCTGTTGCAATAAGGGTTCCTTTTGGAAAATTTGTGACAACTGGTGTTAAAGATGAAACCGATTATTCTATTTTAAATTTATTTAAAATAACCCAATCCGGGGAAAATATTGCAATAATCGGTGTTGGAAATTTTTATCATCTTGCACTTGATGCTGCAGCAGCCATTGAGACAAAGCTTGGCTTTAAGCCAACCGTTATAAATCCAGGATTTTTAACAGGGCTCGATACAGAGTGCCTTGAAACATTAAAGAAAAACCACAATATTGTAATCACTCTTGAAGACGGCGTGTTGGATGGCGGCTTTGGTGAGAAGATTTCAAGATATTACGGCAGCAGTGATATGAAAGTTTTAAATTTTGGTGCCAAAAAAGATTTTACAGACAGAATACCTGTGGAAGAATTGTATCAAAGGTATCATCTGACACCTGAATTGATTTTAGAAGATATTGAAAACATCATGCCTGCAAGAGTGTAAACCGAATATTGCTATTTGGTTGCAAGCTTGTAGCTTGTATCAAGCAGGCTGAAAATTTCATCAATAGGGACGGAACCGTCTAAAGGGATCGTAATCCAGTGTTTTTTATTCATATGATATCCGGGGAAAATCTTTTTATTATCTGTAATTTCAATAACGGTATTAGGCTCTGCCCTTAAATCAAGTATTTCAACCTGCCCTTTTGCATTTGGGATAATTTTATTTTTAGGAAGAATAATAAGTATTCCGTACCATTTGTTTGTGTCTTTTCTTCTTAAAACGGCATTATTTGTAAATTTTTCCCATAGAAACTCGGGCTCGCTTTTATATTTTTCTTGTACATATTTTATAGCCTCTTTTGAATGGGGGCTTTTAAATACATCCATATCAAAACATTTATCTGATATTTTATTTAAAAAGTTTTCATACTCTTCTTTGAGTTTTCCTACGTATGCCCCTGATGATAAATTTGTAAGGTGGAGAGTATATATTTCATCTGTGGATTTATCAATTGTTTTTGTGATAATTTCGCCGCCTTTTGAAACCGTGACGGTTAAAGAAAAATCACCGTTTAGAATATCGGTTTTAAACTGATATTTATTTTGAACCTTGATAAAACCAAAATCCAAAAGCTTTTTAATATTTGGAATTTTATTTTTAAATGCCAGAGTTTCCATATTGGTTTTATATCAAAAATGCTGTTTGACTTCAAATTTGGTTTAAAATAGTATACCTTATAAGCACCATTTTAAAAATACGAGGAAATTATGAAAAAGATTTTAACCTGTTTATTTGCATTAATGTTATTTTTTGCAACCAATACAGTTGTATTTGCTGAAACTGTAGCGTTTAATACAAAAACTTTAAAAATACATAAATTGTATTGTCAGTGGGCGCAAAAATGCACGGTAAATTGCATTCAAATAGAAAAAAAGAAGCGGTAAAACGGGGCGGTGTACCCTGCAAAGTTTGCGGCGGCTAAAAAGTTTTGCTTTAAAAATTGTTCATGGTAAAATAAGGGCGTGGGCACTCAATTTTGTGTGTGTGCTTTTTGACAATTTATATGTTTATGCGCCCGTAGCTCAGCTGGATAGAGTGTTTGGCTACGAACCAAAAGGTCGGGGGTTCGAATCCCTCCGGGCGCGTTTTTAATACGACACCTGTCGGGTTAGCCATGCATCTATACTGATAATCGTATCACCCTTTTCGTTTTATTTTTGCAATGTTTTCACTGTTTTGTGCAAGGTTTTTATAAAATTTTATCTCTTCTTTATCCCCGATTTCATCAGCTATCATTGCCGCCTGTTTTTTATATGAAATTTCTTCGGGTGCAAGTTCTATCGCCTCTTTTATAAATAACATTGCATCAGGGTAATTTTCAGATAAATTATATGCACGTGAAACCTGTGCATAATATTTTGCCTTTGTCGGGTTTAAATTTAATGCTATAGTTAAGTTTTTAATAGCCTCATTTGGCTGTGCTATATCATTTAAAATAAGCCCTGTAAAATAAAACGCCTCTGCATTGTTTTTATCAAGCTTTGTTAGTTTTACAAGCTCATCTAATGCTTTTTTATATTCTTTTTGTCTGTAATAAATCCTTGCTAAAGAATTATAGGCACTTGGGCAGTTTGGATAGTTTTTAATAAAATCATTTGCAAATTCTATAGCTTCGTCATAATTTTTATCATCAATCAATATATCAACAAGTTCCGATAAAAAAATAAACGAATCAGGATAAGCTTTAAGCCCTTCTTTATAAATATCGACACTTTTTTTATACAGTTTTAACTCTTTGTATATTTCTCCAAGTGCATTATATATCATTGAATTGTCTTTATTTGTTTCATAAAGCTTTTCAAGATTTAATTTTGCCTCAATTATATTGCCTTCTTTAAATATAAGCATATTCTTTAAAACCTGCGCTTTATTATAAACATGGGAATTTATTTCTATCATATCCAGGTTCAGCAGGGCGTTTTTAATATCATTCTTTTTAAAATAAATCCACGCTAAAAGAAAATAATGCTCATCAATGCTGTCGTCATATGGCGTAGAGGCTGAAAGTATGCTTAAACTTCTCATAAGGGCAATCTGTGCTTCATTTAGCCAATTGATATCGCAATATGATTTTGCAAGCTCAAAATAATAGCTGTTTATTTTGTTTTTATCGTATTTTATGGCCTTTAAAAAGTTGTCTATTGCAAGTGTATGTTCGCTTTCTTTGCTATAAATAAGCCCAAGGTAGTAAAATGCTTTTGGGCTGTTTTCAAATTCCACAACCTCTTTAAAAAGCTCTTTGGCTTTCTTGTAATTTTCTTTTTTATAGCACAATATCCCTAAATCAAGCTTTGCTTCAATATTTTTAGGATTAACAGATATTATTTTTTCTAAAAGTTCAAATTTGTTTTCGGGTTCTGTTTTTGAAACTATATACATTATTTCGCTGTCATTTGAAATCTCTTTATCTATATCGGCATATAGCTGTTTTATTTCATCAAAAAGGTTTAATTTAAACAATACTCTGAAGTAATTTGCATAGTTTTCAACTGTCTTGGATTTTCTGCATAAATCCCTGGCTATTTCAAGAGCTTTAGTGTAATTTTGCAAAATAAAGTGTATCAGGCTTAGCTGTCTAAGGCTGTGAATGTGCGTATCATCAATCTCTAAAACCTTTTCATACTGTTCCGTTGCGCGTTCATAATTTTTAAGCAGCATATAAAGGTCGCCGATTTGGGCTATTATTTCAATATTTCTATTTCCGCTGTCATCACAAGATAGCGCCTTATAAAGCATCTCAATTGCCTCTTTATAAAGCTTTAAATTTTTAAGCTCAAAAGATTTTCTTATGTAATATACAGTATTTTCAGTGTTTTCTTCCATAAAATAATTATATATTTTTATTTCTATATTTGCAAAACTTTTATTTAATAGTTATTATTTTAGCTATGATAAACGGTAAAAAAATAGTTGTAATAATGCCTGCATACAATGCAGAAAAGACTTTAGAGATTACCTATAATGAAATCTATAAGGATTTTGTGGATAAGGTTATTCTTGTTGACGACAATTCTTCTGATAACACAAAAGATGTTTCAAAAAAGTTAAACATAACAACGATTGTGCATAATGAAAATAAAGGCTACGGGGGAAACCAAAAATCCTGCTATACGGCAGCTCTTAAAGAAGGGGCTGATATTGTGATAATGCTGCATCCTGATTATCAATATACCCCAAAGCTAATTCCTGCAATGGCATCCATGATTGCATTTGGCGAATATGATGCAGTTACTGCTTCCCGTATGCTTACAAACAGTGCACTTAAAGGCGGTATGCCTTTGTATAAATATGTTGCAAATAAATTTTTAACAGCATTTCAAAATTTTTTTCTGGGGCAAAAATTATCAGAATACCATACAGGCTTTAGGGCTTTTAGCAGGGCAATTTTAGAAAATCTACCGCTTGCAGAGTGTAATGATGATTTTATATTTGATAACGAAATGCTTGCGCTCATTTATTATTACGGTTATACAATAGGGGAAATTTCCTGTCCGACAAAATATTTTCCGGAGGCAAGTTCAATTAATTTTAAGCGCTCTACAAAATATGGCTTTGGGGTACTTAATGTAAGTATTAAATATTTTCTAGCGCATCTTGGTCTTTATAAATCAAAGATTTTTAAACATGGCGCAAAAAAGCTGAACATTGATTCAAAACTTCAATATTACCATTTATCGGATGAATAAAGTTATGTTTTATAAGACAACCATTGTTTTAATATTTATTGCAGGTATTTTGTTAAGGCTAAAGGCATATTTTATGAATGTCCCGCTTTGGTTAGATGAGTGTTCGCTTGCATTAAACATTATGCATAGAAATATTTTTGGGTATTTCGCCCCGCTTGAGCATATTCAAAGTGCCCCGCCGTTTTTTATGATGGCAACAAAACTTGTTACTATGGTATTTGGACTTAGTGAGTATACGTTAAGATTAATTCCTTTGCTTGTATCTGTTGTTTCAATGTTTGTATTTTATATATTTTCTAAAAAAATGCTTGATAAAAAATGGAGCATAATAACAGCAAACCTTTTGTTTGCAATTAATTTCAGACTTATATATTTTGCAGAAGAATTTAAACAGTATGCTTCGGATATCCTGTTTTTTATGCTTGCACTTTTCTTCTTAAGCAAGGTTAAACTTGGTAAGGTAAGTTTTAAGAAGGCTCTATTTACCGGGCTTGTTTGTTTTTTAATGCTGCTTTGTTCTATGCCTTCAATGTTTGTTACAGGTGCATATGTAGTATACAATTTGAAATTATTAAATAAAGGTACGGGGGGGGGTAGAAATCTCTTTGGTTTTCTGCTTCCGTTTTTTATCTTTGGGCCGTTTTATTATATTTACAATCTGTATCCGACAAAACAAGCTATGTTTTCAAATTTTCTTGACCAATGGCAAAGCGGATTTATGAATTACAACCCTTTGAATATTTTTCCTCTGTTAAGGGAAAATTTGGATTATCTTTTTAATTTTACTCCATTTATTTTATTTGGGGTTGTACTTTTGGTTTGGGGTATTATTCTCCTTTCTAAAAGTGAAAACAAAATAGTAAAATTAATGCTTTTAGCGCTGCTCTTATCTTTTGTGGCTTCGTTTTGTAATATTTTTCCTATTAAAAACAGGGTGTCTGTTTATATAATAATACCGTTTCTTATTTGTATAATAAAGCCACTGGATATAATTTCCGTTAAAAATAAAATATGCAGCACTTTAGCTATAATATTTTCTTTACTGTTTTTTAGTGCATATAATCTTTCCTATGCAAAAAGCCTTGTTTTTGAAAATTTCATCAAAAGTAAAAAAGACGGCAGAGCCACTATGGAAATTTTAAGCAAAAAATTTAAACCCGATGAAGTTTTAGTATATAATGATGCAACAAATTCCATATATGATTTTTATTCTGAAAAAAGTGGTATGTATGCTGATAAAATCATAAGGATTAATCTTCCTCAGTATTCAAGAGAATTTTATTTAGGATTGTTAAATCAGCTTCCAAAAAATCATACATATTGGTTTTATTATGCAAATGATTATGTAAGAATGCCCGTTGTACCCTTTATAAGGGAGTGGATACAAGATAAAGAAGTATTGGAAGAACACTGTATAAATGAATCATATTTGCTTCATGTAAAATTATAGGTTTTAAATTTTAAATGAAAAGATTACAAAATATTTCTTTTAATAAACTTTATTCTGTATTGATTGTATTAATATTTTGTCTTGGAATTTTTTTAAGATTAAAAACATATCTTTATAATATATCTTTTTGGTATGACGAAGCCGCCCTTGCGTTAAATGTGATAGATAGAGGCATTTTTGGATTTTTTAGATATCTTGATTATGTTCAATGCGCCCCGCCCGCTTTTATGATGTTAAGCAAAATCATAACAAATCTTTTTGGTGCAAAAGAATGGGCTTTTAGGCTATTACCGTTCATTTTTGGTATAGCTTCAATGTTTGTTTTTTATTTGTTATCAAGGGAAATTTTAAATAAAAAATACTCGGTTCTGGTTGCTAACTGTCTTTTTGCAATTAATTTTCAGCTAATTTATTACTGTCAGGAATTTAAACAGTATTCGGCCGAAGTTTTTGTAACGCTGCTTGTTGTATTTTTCTTTAAAAGGCTTGATATTCAAGCCCTAGGTGCAAGAAAATGTTTCTGTATAGGGTTTGTATTTTTTATTATGTTTTTATTCTCTATGACAATTCCGTTTGTTTTGGCAGCTTTTATTATTTATCTAATGTATAAAAGCAGGGCGGTTTCAATAAAACGGATATTCTTTATATTGTTTCCGTTTACCCTTCTTTTTCTGCCTTACTATCTATTTTTTCTTTGGCCGTCAAAAGCTTTGATGCTTCGCGATTTTACGGATATGTGGAGTCCGGGGTTTCTTTCCTTAAATTTTGAAACAATAAAAACATTTTTTGCTAATTTTTTCCGATTTACTTTTGAACCCAACAATGTACCGATATTGGGGTTGATATTAACTATTACCGGCATGGTTTTGGTATTTAAAGATAAAAAACGTCTTGGTGCAATAATTTTACTTGTTGTTTTTGCGGCATTTATTGCATCAATGCTACATATTTATCCGATACATATAAGGCTTGGCCTTTATCTTGTTCCGTTTTTTATTTTATTTGCGGTAAAACCGCTTGATATATGTAGCTTTAAAACTTTTGATATCAAAATCTATAGTTGGGTTGCAATTTTGATATTTATATTATGTTTTAGAGGGTATGGCGTAAAGTATTTTTCAAACTTTTTTAGTCCTGTGATTTTCCATAAAAGTCTTTCAAGAGAAATGATGTATATTATAAAAAATGATTTAGGGGAAAATGATGTGATTGTATATGATAATAAATCACTTCCTGCTTATTTTTATTATCTTGAATACTTTAATATTAACCACAAAAATTCAATGCGTATATCATCATTATCTTATAAAGATTTTAGCAAACTTTTTAAAGGCAACGTATGGTTTTATTGTACCCATGAGGCTGATAAAAATAAGGATGCAGCTATTGTTAAATGGATTGTGCATAACGCCTATGGTGCCCAAATTTTATACGAAAAAGAAATATTAGGCTCTTACATTGTAAAGGTTAAATTTAACTAAACTTCTGTAGATAATGAAGGTGCAATAACAATAAATTGTCTTACAAGTTCCTTATCCCATTGTACACCGGCACCAAGTTTTAAAATTTCACAAGCTTTTTCAACGCCCAGGCCTTTCCTGTAAGGTCTGTCTGAAACGAGTGCATGGTAGGCATCTGCGATAGATACAATCCTTGCAGAAAGCGGGATTTCCTCACCTTTAAGGCCAAATGGGTATCCTGTGCCGTCATAATGTTCGTGGTGGAATTTAACCATTGGGATTAAATCTCTTAATGATTCGTTTGGCGCAAGCACTTTTTCGGCTCCGATTGCAGGGTGTTGTTTCATAATTTCCCATTCTTCATCGGTCAGCATACTTGGTTTTTTAAGTACGTTTTCAGGAATACCTATTTTTCCTATATCATGAAGTAATGCGCCAAGTTTAATGCGCTCCACTTCTGCCTCCGGCAGCCTTATTGCTCTTGCAAGGGCCTCAGAGTACCTTGAAACGAATGTTGAATGACCTTTTGTATACGGGTCTTTTGCATCAATTGTGCTTGCAAGGGATGTTACAACGTCAAGCAAGTGTTTGTTTGAAATAATCTTTTCGTTGTGGAATTTGCTTATAAGTTCTTCTTCAAAATCAACACCGATTTCTGCGTGTTTTTTAGTTAAAACTTCTGCAAAGCATTTAAGCGCTTCATCGTCCCAGAAATTATAATCTTCGCTTGTTACAACTATACAGTTGCCGCTTTCATAGGATTTGCTCTTAGAAATATACATTGCCTGTTCTGCAAGTATGAGGAGCTTTTCTTGGTTTTTGGATGCCACAGGATAAGATGCAATGCCGGCGCTAACTTTAATTGGGCCTACTGCATCCACGATAACGCAAGAGAGAGTATATGATAAGTATTCTGCCATATATTTTGCTTCTTCAAGCGGTGTATTTGGCATTAACACGGCAATTTCGTCCCCGCCGTATCTTCCTGCAAAGTCAGTGCTTCTAATGCTTTGTTTTATTTTATGGGCAACGGTTTTGATTATTTCATCGCCTTTAGCATGGCCCATTTCCCTGTTTATTTGGGAAATATTTGAAATATCAAATATGCATACTGAAAGCTGGGAATTGCCTTGTTCTGCAAGGTGTATTTGTCTTGAAAGCTCTTCTTGCAGGTGTTTATGGTTTGCAAGCCCTGTAAGTGTATCTGTGTCGGAATTTTTTTCAACCATTTCAAGCAGGTTAATGGTTTTTGCAAATAAGCCCATAGAATTTCCGATAAGCTGGTATAAATCTGCGTACATATCGGCTCTGAAATCGCCAAGTGCAAATACACCAAGACATTCGTCAAATGCTACAAGCGGGAAAATCAGCATAGCTGAATTGTTTAAATAGGATGAACTTAAAAAACTTATATCTTGGGACCTTTGCATAGTTCTTGTCTCTATGCATTTTACAATAGGGTTTTCGGTATCAGTGAGCATTATTTTGCTTGAATAAGTTGAGCCGACCTTATCCACAAGTTTTATATTTACGCATTTGGATTGACTGTTAACAAGCCCTAGTGCGGAACAATTTATATGCATTCTTGTGGACAGGACATTATGAATAGAATAAAACAGTTGTCCAAGCTCGTTCTTGCTTGCAAAGGCTTCATTTATAAGTTTTAAAATTTCCTGATAATTTATGTTTAATTTTGAAAAATTCTGGGTTGAATATCCACCATAAAGCCTGTTTGCGCTACTCCTTGAAGCATACAATGCAGGATTTTTTGTGTTTATGGGATTTGAAAATACGGAGTTAATTTTAACTTCGCTTTGTATTTCCTTATTTTTTGACCCTTTATTATTAACAGGTTTATTTTCTTCTTTGTTAGAGTTCACGTTTATTATTAAACCTTCCAGAATTAGATTTCATTTTTCACACACTTGTATAATTTAAGTATGAAAATAGTAAAATATTGACAACAAATTTAATTTTTGTTACAAATTCGTATCATTTTTTTACAAATAACATTCCTTTTAGTTGATTATATTTCCTTTCGGCCTAATAAGCAAGCACTTTTGTGATGATTTTTCTCCGTTCAAAAAAGAAATATTGCTTTTCGGGACATTAAAAATTTCCGAAAGATATTCAATTATTGCCTTGTTAGCTTTTCCGTCAACTGCAGGTTTGTTAATTTTAATTTTAATAAAAATTTCGCTTAAGTCATCATTCAAAAATTCGAAACTGTTTTTCTTTGAGTTTGCACAAACTTTTATTTTTAATCTGTATCCGTCTGTACTTTTATTTATTTCTTTTTTTAAATCTTCAACATCCATTTTCATATTTTAATATAAATAGCAGATTGAAATATCCTAAAAAAGTTGTAAAATTATGCTATGTCTTATTTGATGCTGTTTAATGAATTGAAAGAAATGCTTGTTTCTCAAAAAAGAGAACTTGAGGATATCGAGAAGATAGAGCATGCCTATCTTTTTGCATCCCGCCTTCATGAGGGGCAATACAGAATTTCGGAAGAACCGTATATCATTCACCCTATCGAAGTTGCTAAGATTTTAACGGAATTAAGACTTGATACAAATACAATTATTGCAGCATTTTTGCACGACATACTTGAGGACACGGAAACACCGCCCGAGGAAATTGAAAGCAATTTCGGGAATGATGTTTTAAAACTGGTGAATGGCGTTACAAAACTGGGTAAATATCAGTTTAAATCCAAAGAAGAACGTCAGGCGGAAAATTTTCGCCGTATGTTTATCGCAATGGCTGAAGATGTAAGGATAATTTTTCTCAAACTTGCAGACAGATTGCATAATATGCGCACGCTTAATTATATGGCAGCAAATAAACAAAAAAGAATTGCGCAGGAAACGCTTGATATTTTTGCTCCTTTGGCTAATCGTCTTGGTATCGGTAAAATTAAAGCTGAACTTGAGGATTTATCTCTCCGTTATATAAATCCTGAAAAATATTATGAAATTGCAAAACTTGTAGCTCAAACAAAACATGACAGAGATAAGGTGGTTTCTTCCCTGATAGAAACTATTTCCATAAGCCTTAAAGATGCGGGCATTCAGGCTACAATATATGGCAGGGCAAAGCATTATTACAGTATTTACAACAAGATGAAACGCCTGAACGTATCGTTCGATGATTTATATGATATTACGGCAATTCGTGTAATAGTTGATGATATAAGGGCCTGCTATAATGTTCTTGGGATTATCCATTCTCAGTTTAAACCAATTCCCGGAAGGTTTAAAGACTATATAGCCATGCCCAAAGGCAATTTGTACCGCTCGTTGCATACATCCGTTATAGGTGCTAAAAATAAACCATTTGAAATTCAGATAAGAACAAAAGAAATGCATGATGTTGCCGAATACGGTGTTGCGGCGCACTGGCGTTATAAAGAATCAGGCTCAGTTAAGGCACAGGATAAAAACGATATTCAGTTTAACTGGATGAGGAAACTTGTAGAAATTGATAAAGATACGGCGGATGCTAAAGAGTTTGTAGAAAGTGTAAAGCTTGATTTATTTGCAGACCAGGTTTTTGCATTTACTCCCGCCGGGGATGTTGTTGATTTGCCTGCAAATTCCACCCCGGTTGATTTTGCGTACAGAATTCACACGGAAGTTGGACACAGAACTGTTGGCGCTCTTATAAACGGGCGTATTGTTCCGCTTGATACAAAATTAAAAAACGGTGATATTGTTGAAATTCTAACTTCAAAACAGTTTATGCCAAAAATTGATTGGCTAAACTTTGTTGTAACAAAAAGTGCAGTTTCAAAAATCCGCCTTTGGTTTAAAAAATACAAAAGAGAAGATAATATTGAAATCGGGAAATCTGCTCTTGAATCAAATTTAACAAAAGCTGTTCTGGATGAATATTTAAAATCTGGTGAGGTTGAGCGCTGTGCAAAAGAGATGAACTACAAAACCGCAGATGATTTATTTGCGGCTCTCGGGTATGGTGAAACCACAATCCATAAGGTTTTAAATAAGCTTAAAAAGCCTGAAGTAAAAGTTATAGAAAACATTGAAGAAAAAGAGACCCCTAAATACAAAAAAAACAGCAAGAAAAACGATATTATAGGTTTAGAGGGTATGCTCTGGAGCCTTGCAAAATGTTGTTCGCCTATCCCCGGGGAGCCTATTGTTGGTGTTGTTACAAAAACAAAAGGCGTTACGGTTCACAGGCTTGATTGTAAATGCCTGTTTGATATTATTCCTGAGCGAATGATGGATATAAGGTGGGCTGATAATGTTTCCCAAGGAACATACGTTGCACACCTGAGAATAGAAACACAAGACAGAGTCGGTATTTTAAAAGATATTCTTATAAAAATTGCAGATACAAATACAAATATTTCTTATGCCAACACTTATTCAAAAAGCAAAAAGTTTGGTATTATGGATATTGGTGTTGAATTATCCGATATAGACACCCTTAAGAAAGTAATACTCAATATTCAGACAATTCCTGATGTGCTTTCAGTTAGAAGGTTGCAGCAAAAAAACGATTTAAACAGCCTGAATAAAGGCCGCAATAAAAATCAAAAGACAAAAAAACAAGCAAAACCAAAGCAGAACAACTATGGAAGTATTTAATAATCTTGTTGGTAATAATTTCAATCACAAAGGCTCTTCTGTTGCGCTTGGCTTTTTTGACGGGGTGCACCTGGCGCATAAGGCAATTTTATCAACTGCGGCTGAATTGGCTAAAAAAAATAATTTAAAATCTTTCGTTGTGACATTTAAAAAAAGTCCAAGGTCGTATTTCACACCCAATAATAGCTGTCTTTCTCTGCAAACACTTGATGATAAGCTTGATATGATTTCAAAAACAGGTATAGATTACGCATATGTGCTTGATTTTGAAGATTTTAAAAGCTTGAGTGCAACACAGTATCTAAAAGATATTTTAATAAAAAATTTTAATCCAAAGTATATAGTTACAGGTTTCAACCACACGTTTGGTATGAATAGGTCCGGAAATGCCAATTTTTTGCGTACAAATAAAAGCCTTGGTTATAAATACATTGAAGTTGAAAAAATAAGGCTTAATAATACCCTTATTTCAAGTACAAATATTAAAAAGTTTGTTGAAAAGGGATATATTAAAGAGGCAAATGCACTTCTTGGGTACGATTTTAATATTCAGGGGTGTGTGCAAAAAGGTATGGGGCTTGCAAGGAAACTTGGGTATAAAACAGCAAATGTCTTTTGGGATAATAATTTAGTGCATCCGCCATATGGCGTTTATTTTGGCTGTGTTGAATATAAGGGTCTAATTTATCGCGCTCTTATTAATTGGGGTAAAAAACCTACTATAAACAAAGATAATGCCCCGTTGCTTGAAACTCATATTTTGGATTTTGACAAAGAAATATATGGCGAAAATATTCGTGTATATTTTAAGGCTCCTCTTCGTGAAGAAAAAAAATTTAATAATCTTGAAGAACTTAAAAGTGCTATAACTTATGATGTTCAAAGTGTTGCTAGTCTAAAATTATAAAAGTAAGCATTGAAAATATTGCCCACAGCCCTAATAAATATGCGCTTGTAAAGGTATATAAAGAGGTTTTCATATCTGTTTCTGTCTAACTCCTGTTTTGATTATTATGTTTTCTTGACTTTCTTGATGTTTGTAATGTAAAACAAGTTAATTTAAAAATAACTCCCCCGTTAGGATAGTATCATTTGGCAATAGTATTCAAAAACCTGCTAACATTTATTGCTATGAAATAAATGTAACAAAACTGTAAATTTTTGTTTAAAATACACTTGTTAACTAGCAATTATTATTTTATTTGTGTGTTATATTTCTTGTGGCCGTTACCAGCCGCATTTAAAGATATTTCTTTAGGAAGCATATGAAGGTAAACAGCTTACAAAACGCAAACATTAACAACAACATAAGAAATAATAAGAATGCAGCACAAATGCGTCATAATATTGTGCGCAATTTTAATAACTCAACACCTTCGTTTACAGGCGGAATTGACCCTGCATCATGTATGGTTGATTTTTGGGCAGCAATAGCGCGTGGCGGGCTTGCGGCATCTTTTACTGTTCAGGATATGTTTGGAACGAATTTTCCAAGAACTTTTGCTGCGCTTGACAGAAACAAGGATTTGACCGGCAGAAACAATTATAAGGCGGCAGTTGAAGTTGCAATCCGTGAATTTACAACAGGCCCCAGTATGTTTGTTGTGCCGGCGCTCGTTCTTGCTGCAGCATCAAGGTTTTCAGGTGAGGCAAACAAGGTACCGACTGATAATATCGCATCGTTTAGTGACGTTATGAAAAATACAGTCAGCAGACTTTCAGAAAACGAATTTAAAAATATTGATTTTAAAACAATAGATGCAAGTGAAGCAAAAAATGCTTGTCAAATAATTAAAAAGGCATTCTATAAGGATACGTTTGAAAATATATTTAAACAGTATAATGCAGCAGGTAATGGCAAGGTCAACATAGATGAATATGTAGATTTAATGATGCAGATTGAAAACCCGGATATACCCAAAAGAAACTTCTTCCAAAGCATGTTCAAGAAAAAAGTGCTTGTACTTGGAAAAGAAGTTGATTCTAAAGATGAAATCTTATCGCGCCTTTGTTCTAAATTTGCCGAAGATAAGAAAGTAAACACTGCTGATTGGGGGAATTTCCTAAAAACAAAAGTTACAGACAAAGGAAAAGAATTCCATATTGGCGATATTGCTACTGATATGAAAAACTTTACGGATGATTTTGTTAAAAATTATGTTGCAGCACAAAGAAAGGGTGCTGCAAATGTATCAGGTAAATTTATTGAAAATTTCAAGGATATGCGTATAGGTTCAAGATTTATAACGAATGTTTTAATGGTTGTAGCCACAGGTTTATTTATGTCAATTATTCCTAAATTATACACAAGAAACAAAACAAATCCTGAAACTGATGCAATTTATGCGCAGGTAAACCAACAAAGGAAAGGAGCTGTAAATGAAGATAAATAGTCTGGCTCCTAAAATTGCAAATACTGCAAGAAACGGTTTGGCTAAGCTGGGTCAGCAGGTGCAAACTTCTGATAGTTTTTCATCAAAGTTAAACAAGTTTACCGAAGGACGTGGCGTAAATTGTGCCAGAGGTGCATTTTTAGCCCTGGTATATAGCTGTACTCTTATCCCGAGATTTTTAAAGGCGCGTGATAACGATGAAAGAGCAGAAATTCTAAGACGTGATATTACGACACTTTTCACTATATGTTTTGGAATGAAAGCCATTAAAGCGGGTGCCTGCGCGCTTATGGGTAAAAAAGCAGGATTACCGTTAACCTTTACCAACATTCCGGAAAATGCAAATAAATTTCAAAAATTCCTTGGATTTTTCCAACAAAAAGGTACAACTGCATTTTCTGCTGAAGATATCACTGCAAATTATGCAAATATTGACGGCAAAGAAAGTATTACAAGATTTTTAAATTTCATAGACAAGAACAATGGAAATGTTGGTAAAGTCTTGACATTTGATAAGGCAAAACCTGCCGGCTTGTTTACCAAATCAACCGAAGACGGCGCATTAATTAAAGCCGCCAAAAAGCTTTTGGGGGAAGACTTCGATTTTACAAAACCGGGTAAGGAAATTATTGAAATAATTCAAAATACGGATGCAAAACATAGTGCTTTTGCAGATATTTCAGAAGCCCTTAAGAATACAGAAACAAACCCAATATCTAAATTTGCACAAGGTATTGGCGGAGTTTTTGAAACATTTTCTTTTGCTGCCGTTATCGGTCTTCTTGGTTTTGGGCTTCCGAAAATGAATGAAAAAATGACAAAAGATAAGTATTTTGGCAACGATGGCTCGTTAAAACAGCGTTACGAAAACCCTAATACAAAAGTTCCTTCTCGTACTTTAAATGCTTCAGGGGCTATGAATTCACTGGATAACAAGCAAAGAATGGTTTTCCAGCATTTTCTGGGGTCTTATAAAAAATAATTACCCTACAATTTTAAGGCGTCTTTTTGTGTTGGATTTTTTGGAATATATCTCAACAATACGCCCTACGAGTGCTTTTGTCGTATCTGAATTTGGTTTTTTTGCAATATATTTTTTATAGTATCTTACTGCAAAATATTTTCTTTCAAGCTTGTCAAAACATATGCCAAGGCCTAAATTTGCCCTAAAATAGCCAGGGTTTATTTTTAAGATTTGTTTGAAAACTCTTGCCGCCTCTTCAAACTCGCCCATTTGCATATATAATCCTGCCTTGTGATTGTAACATAGGATAAATTCCGGCTTTTCTTCCAATATTTTGTCATAAATCATAAGGGCAATATCGGGTTCTTCCAGAAGTTCATGGGTTATTGCAAGCTGTATTTGCGCATTAAGGTTTTTTGGATTTAATTTTATTGCCTTATGGAAACACCCCAAGGCTTTACATGGTTCCGCATTTAAGAGGTAATTTATCCCAAGTTCATAATAAATATCAAAATCTACCTTTTTTTTAGGTTTGATTTGCCTGCTTATTTTATTTGCATTATTCAGATGTTTTATTGCTTTTTCGTATTCCCCAAGCCCCTTATACGCTTTTGATATACCAATGTAAGCTGCAGGATTATTTTTATTTTGAAACATTGAACTTAAATATGCGTTGAGAGCATTTTTATAGTTTTTTTGTTTCATAAAATTTTCTGCTGCTTTTGTTTGGGTATTATAATTTAAAGCTTCTTTTATCATAAACTCCTCTTTAATTAAGAGTTTATCTTTTTTTAGAAAGCATTTGATTAGCCTTTTGGTTGAAATTTATCTAAATCTGCGGGATTAATTTTTTACTGTATGTAGTATAATCTCTTAAAAGACCTTAGGAGAAAATAATGGAAACAATACTGGGTAAAATAAACATGGCTTTGCTTTTTAAGATTTTACTTGAAATAGTCCTGCTTTGTGCTGCGCTCAATATATCAAATTTTTTAATTAACAATATTTTTAAGAAAATTTCACTTAAACTTCGGGATTTAGAAACCAAAAAACAATATAATACCCTCCGTCTGATTTTACTCTCAGTTGCAGGCACCATTGTTTTTCTTTTCTTTGGCACCAATATTTTGCAGGATATGGGTATTGACATGAAGCCGATTCTTGCAACGGCCGGAGTATTTGGTATTGCAATAGGTTTTGGCGCAAAAAGATTTGTTGAAGATGTAATATCCGGGTTAAATATACTTTTAACCGGCCAAGTGCGTGTCGGAGATGTTGTTATAATATCCGGAACTGAAGGCACTGTTGAGAGGGTTACTATTACAATGATTGTATTAAGGTCTGCCGACGGAACACTTCATTTTATACGAAACGGCCTTATAGATAGAATTTCAAACAGAACAAGGACATTTGCTTATGCGGTTTTTGATATAACTGTTGCATACAAAGAAGATATAAAACACGTTATAGAGGTTTTAAAAAATCTTGGTGAAGAATTTAAAAATGACCCATACTATAAAAACCATGTACTTGAAGATATTGAAGTTTTGGGCTTAGATAGTTTTCTTGATAGCTCTATTCTTTTAAAATGCAAGATTAAAACTACTCCTCAATCACAATGGGAGGTTAAAAGGAAGTTTAATCTTTTAATAAAAGAAAAATTTGATGAATTGGGAATTGAAATACCATTTCCGCAAGTGGTTGTAACACAAGCGGAATAGTATTTGCTTTATTTGTATTAGGATGCATTAAAGAAAATGTTGTGCAATTCTTTTAGATATTCTTTGTCTGCATTTGGAACAGCTTCTAAATCTATGACGCCATCCAGTTCTTTGGAATTTTCTTCATTATCATATATCATTTTAAGTGAATTTTTATTATCAGTAATTTGTCCGGCATCCATTGCAACGTAAGTTGTTGCTATCTCAGTTTTGTCTAAAAACCCGTCACTGTTTATGTCTTGATTTGCAAATATATCTGCAAGGTTGCCGCTGTATTGAGTAATCGTATTTTGCCAAGCATCTTCCACGGCTTCATCAATTTCGCTTTGTGTCGGATCTTTGCCTTTCTGAGCCGAGTAATGTAATACGAAGACCTCTTCTGCTAACTGTTTTTGAGTACTTTCATTGGTGGCCCTAAAGAATGCAAGCTGGGTTTCTTGGAATTCGGCAAAATCAATTTTGCCATTTTTTTCACCTTTGTCGTTTGCTTTTATGTCCTGTTCTGCAAGCTGAAGCACGGTTTCCTTATAAAGCTCCGCTTTTTCATTGCCGTCTGCTGATTTAAATATATCCGGGTTTGCAAAGGCGAAATATTGGTCTGTTTCGGGGTTATAACCACTGTTGTCTTTTATACCGTATGTTTGGGCATCTTGATACTGATACAATGCCTTTTGCTTTTCTAAAAGTTCCTTGTAAGTATTTTCGTAGTTTTGATTTTCGGGCGCATTTTCTTCTTTGGTGTCAAAAAGCGTCAAAGAGCCGCCTGCATGTATAAGGTTTGGATTTTCAATATTGTTTTCTTTTGCTATCTCAAGAGCCTTGCTGTATGCTTCGGAGCCACTTAGCCCATAATATTCCTGGGCTATTTTTGTAAGTGTATCACCGCTTTGAATAGTGTAATTAACAGACATTGTTGTTCACTGCCTTTCTTCTTTTGATTTTTTAGTTGCAAATATATACTTTATACATCATGTGTATATAAAAAAACGAATTTTTTGAATGAATTTCAGAATTTTTGATTTTATTTACAAAACTTAAAATAAAATCCGCCCGTTTTAAAAAAAAGGGGGGGCGGATTTTGAATATGATAATTTTTTGCACTATTTTGTAATATGCTGTATAAGGGTTCTTACCATTGCAGCTGTAGCACCTTTATTTAGCTCTTTATATGGTTTATCTAAGAAAGCTGTTCCTGCTATATCAAGGTGGGCCCATTTTTTAGAATTGGTAAAGTTTGATAAAAATCTTGCCGCAACGCTTGCGCCTGCGTATCTTGAACCGGTGTTGCGCATATCTGCGATATCGGATTTTAGGTTATCCTGCATATCATCTAATATTGGCATTTGCCAAAGTGTTTCGCCAATTTCTTTTCCGTCTTCTATGATTTCGTTTATAAAATCATCATTGTTGCCCATAATTCCTGTTATTGTGTTGCCAAGCGCCACAATAACGGCACCTGTCAATGTTGCAACATCAATTACTTCATCAACATTTAATTCATCCGCATAAGCTAAAACATCAGCAAGCGTTAAACGTCCTTCGGCATCTGTGTTATCAACCTCAATAGTTTTACCGTTTTTAGCAATCAATACATCCCCCACTTTGTAGCTGCTGCCTGATGGCATATTTTCACAAAGTGCGGATAAAATATGTACTTCAACATCGGGTTTTAATTTTGATATTGCTTTTGCTACCCCTAAAACACAGGCGCAGCCGGACATATCAGTTTTCATTGTAAGCATTGAAGCCGGCGGTTTAATATCCAGACCTCCTGAATCAAATGTGATGCCTTTACCTATTATTGCAATTTTTTTCTTTATTTCGCCTGAGGGTGTGTATTTTAAATGAATAAATTTTGGCTCTTGCACGCTTCCTTGTCCAACAGCAAGAAATGCATTGAAATTCATAGTTTTAAGTTCGTCTTTTCCAAATACTTTAATTTCAAGCCCTCCTTCGTTTGCGATATCTTTAGCGATATCTGAAATTTTTGAAGGTGTTGCAAATTCAGCAGGTTCGGAAATTAAATCTTTTGTAAAATTCATGGCTTCTCCTGCAATTTTAGCTTTTTCAACTGCAGGGGTGAATTTTTCAACCTTTTCGGATAATATTTCTATAATATTTATTTTTTCTTCATTTTTCTTTGTTTTGTATTTATCAAAATCGTATTGACCCATAATGGCGCCCAGGACTGTATTATATGCAATCTTGCAGCAACACAAAGAACCGTTATTTTGAATATTAAAAGCCGCAATTTTATTTTTACTTAATTTTTCCACTGTTTTAATGGTTTTTGCGGCTGCCTCTCTTACCTTGTTTGTATTGAATTCTTCTTTTTTACCAAGGCCAAGTGCCACAATTTTAATCCCGTTTGTCGGGAATGAAAATGTTTCAAGGTATTTTCCCTTAAAGCCTTCAATTTCAAGAATGTCTTTTGAAATTGTACCATTAAATTTTTCATCCAATCCTTTCTGGATGCTGTTTAGGTTTTTATCATCTTCAAAAAAGCCTGTAATAATTACATCTGCCTGCATTTCTGCAGGGTTTTTAACAAAAATTTCCATAAAACTGCTCCGTTTTTTCTGTACTTATAATTTCAACTTATATGTTATAGCATATTTTTCAAATTATTAATATATTCAATTGCACGATTTAAATATAAAGTATTTTTTTCTTCTTTATTTTTTCTTACGTGGCGGGGCATTTCCATATCTTCAATTATTCCCCAATTGGAATTTATCGGTTGAAAATTTTTGTGTTCAGGATAAGTGATGTAGTTTACCAAGGCACCAAGCATACATTTGGCCTTGAGCTCTAAAAGAGGTTTATTGCATAAATATCTTTCAATATTAATAGCCGCAAGAAGCCCTGTAGCTATACTTTCATTGTACCCTTCCACCCCGGTAAGTTGCCCTGCAAAGAAAAGTTCCGGCCTATTTTTTGCTTGCAGTGTTTTGTTTAAAATTTTTGGGCTGTTTATAAATGTATTAGCATGCATTACACCATAGCGTGTGATTTCTGCATTTTCAAGCCCAGGGATTGATTTTATAAGCCGCTTTTGTTCTCCCCATTTCAAATTTGTTTGAAATCCTACAAGGTTGTATAAATTTGCCTCTTTATCATCTTGACGGAGCTGTACAACGGCGTAAAACTGTTGTTTTTTAAAACGTGTTTCATCTTCCGGGGTAAATTTTCTTCTGTCAAAAAGCCCCACAGGTTTCATTGGGCCAAATCTGAGAGTATCAATACCCCTTTTTGCCATAGCTTCAACAGGCATGCATCCTTCAAAATATTTTGCCTCAAATTTCTTTAATTCAATAGTTTCGGCATTTACCAGTATTTCGTAAAATTTTTCATATTCTTCTTTTGTCATTGGGCAGTTTATAAAATCAGCTTCACCTTTATTCCACCTTGCCGCATAAAATGCTTTATTAAAATCTATGCTGTCTTTTTTAACTATTGGTGCGATTGCATCAAAAAAACTGAAATGTTCTTCACCAAATGTTTTTTTGATTTCTTCGCATAATAGGGCGCTTGTCAAGGGGCCTGTGGCTAAAAGTGTTATTCCGTCAGGAATTTTATCGACTTCTTTATTTATAATTTCTATACTTTGATTATTTTTTATTGCTTTTGTAACAGCACTGCTAAATCCAAATCTATCTATAGATAAAGAATTTCCGGAAGGTACAGAATGTTCTTTTGCAAAACGGATTAAATTTGACCCTAACGTTTCAATTTCATGTTTTAAAAGACCGCTTGCAGAGGTTGTGGCTATGCTCCCAAGGCTGTTGGAGCATACAAATTCTGCAAAATCAGAACCGGTATGGGCACCTGTTTGTTTTTTTGGGCGCATTTCATAAAGTCTTACCTTATACCCCTTATTTGCAAGATATAACGCAGCTTCTGAACCTGCAAGCCCCCCGCCTACTATATTAATCTTTTCCATTAAATTTCTCCAAAAACGAACTAAAATTATTTTATGTTAAAATTCAATATTATGAAACCCGTTAATGAAATATTGAATAACAATAAAGAAAAACTTCGTCTCACAGGTCTTTCAAAAGAAGAACTTGAAAACATGGCTTTAGCTTTTGGTGAAAAAAAATTTCGGGCTTCGCAAATTGCATCCTGGCTCTATATTAAATCCGTTTCAAGTTTTGAAGAAATGACAGATATAAAAAAGGATTTTCGGGAAAAATTATCTCAAAATGCCATTATTACCGATATTAAGATTAAAACTAAACAAATAAGCACAGACGGCACACTGAAGTATTTGCTTGAATTTAAAGACGGAAATACGGCAGAGTGTGTGCTTATGCGCTTTGATAATCGTGCAAATCTTACTGCTTGTGTAAGCTCGCAAATTGGCTGTGCTATGGGTTGCAAATTTTGCGCTACCGGGCAGAGAGGATTTATCAGAAACCTTGAGCCTTATGAAATTTTAGAACAGATTTTAACAATTCAAAGGGATACCGGTTTAAAGGTTACAAATGTTGTATTTATGGGGCAAGGTGAACCTTTTAATAATTATCAAAATATGATGAAGGCAATAAAGCTTATTAATGATTGTCTTATGATTGGCATAAGACGTATAACGGTATCCACCTGTGGAATTGTGCCAAAAATTGTTCAAATAGCTGAAGAAGAGCTTGTACCCACACTTGCGATATCTCTTCATGCGCCGAATTCTATACTGCGCAAACAAATTATGCCGGTTGAAATACGCCACAATATTGAAGATTTAAAAAAAGCCTTAAAGTTTTATACAGAAAAGACAGGTAAAAGGGTAACTTTGGAATATATATTAATTGGAAAGTTGAATGATACGAAAGAGTGTGCTGCAGAACTTGCACACTTTATGAAGGATTTAAAATGTAATGTAAATCTTATCCCGTATAACCCGGTGAGTTTCTGTCCAGAATTTAAAAAACCTGATAAAAAGAATATTATGAAATTTAAGTATATACTTGAAACATCAGGCAAAAAGGTAACAGTCAGGCTTGAAAGAGGGGCAGATATTGATGCCGCTTGCGGTCAATTAAGGGGCAAGGTTGAGAGGTAAACCGTTTTTGATAATTTCATTGCATAGAGCACATTGTTTCTTATCTCCACTGATACAGTTAGGCTCTGCATGGATTATAACGGAAGCATACTGAAATTTTGCCGCTATACTGTTTTCAATTTCATCGCAAAGTGTGTGAGTGTCTTTCAATGTCATTTTGCAAGGTAAAAATATCACAAGCTGTATTACCCTTTTAGAGCCTGATTTTGACGCTTTGACTGATTTAACGCCCATTAGGCCTCGATTTTTAAAACTTTCAAGTATATTTTTTATAATATCCTTTTCGCAATCGGGTAGGGTGCCGTCAAGAAGATTGTTTGAGGCTTGTTTTGTAAGGCTCAAACCGGTTCTTAAAATTATTGCTGCAACAATTATGGCAAATATCGGGTCTAATATATAAAGCCCTGTGTATTTTACTGCAACAAGACCTAAAAGTATTGCAAATGAAGAATATACATCCATTCTCAAATGTTCTGCATCTGTTTGGAGTGCTATAGAGTCTGTTTTTTTGGCAACATAAAACAAATAAGCTGAAACGCAAAGGTTTACAATTGTCGAAACCAACATTATTGCAATACCAAGCGTAGTTTCAAAATGATGTGCACCTCCTGTTCTTATAAGTTTTTCTATTGCAATATAAAGTATATAAAGTGCTGTTAATATTATAAGAATAGCCTCTACAAAACCCGCAAGGTCTTCGTATTTGCCATGGCCAAACGGGTGGTCGTCATCAGCAGGTTTGGATGATTTCATGACAGAGAAAAATGCAATAAATGAAGCTGCTAAATCTACAAGAGAATGCAGCGCTTCCGAGATTATGGATATACTGCCGGAAATAATCCCTGCGGCTATTTTTAGAGCAATCAAAGTCAAGTTTGATGCTATAGAAACCCCTGCGGCTATTTTTTTCTTAACATTTATTTGCCAATTTTCCGATGTTTTCATTTTGCCGTAAAGCCCTTTCAGTATTAGTATAATTGTATCATTAATTAAGTTAAATGGTGTATTTAAAAAATAAAGTGTTTATTTTAAAAGTAAATTCTATTATAATACTTATAATTATGTAGCATGGATAAATAAGGTATTAAGTTTTGAGCGAACAGAAAGTTTCAGAATTATTCTTAAATAACATATATGTTTTGCCTCTGTGGGTAAAACAGGTAATATATCTTCGTACAAAGGAAAAATTAAGAGAAGAGCTTGCAGAATTTTTGGATTTATTAAATCCTGAAAATCTTATGCAGCACTATATTCCGGAGCTTACTTTTAAAGGTAAAAGGGAGCTTGAAAAAAGAGAGTTAGGCCTTCCTGAAAACTTTTATATTTTCCTTTCAAATTGTCTTAACGGAAATGATTTGTTTGAAATAACACTTGCAAATTATTGGACAATGGCTGAAACTTCAAAGATTTTTGTTCGCAGTGTTGAACTGGAGCTTGTAAATTTACCCGAATCGGATAAAACATATGCCGTAACGCAATTTTTGGCCGGTAAAATAAGGACCGGTGAGGTTCTTAGAAAACTTGGCAAGATTGATATTACACAGCTTGAAAAATCTATTAGAGAACAAAAAGAAAGACAAAAACATGGCGAAAACATTAAAATTGCCGATGTTATGATTTCTTTGGGATATATAACAGAAAAAGACGTTAAAGTCCTTTTAGCCTTTAAAGAAGAGTCAAGAAAAAGATTTATTATGGGTATGGGCTTGTCGTTTATTAAGCCTGAAAATCCTTCTGACCAACAAAGAATTTATGCCAATATGCAACGGCAGATGAAAAAGCTCGATCAGGAAAACAGAATTCTTAAAGACAGATTAAGAAAAATTCTGAATATTCAAGAGTAGTTATACAAAGGTATCGCTATGGTTTCTTTGCCGGAATATGTTCCTGCTATAAATCTTTTGCGGGGAGATGTTGTTGACCAAAGATTTTTTGCAATAGCTGCGCTGTATGATTTTTCAAATGATATGCCGGTCAAGGTTTCTGCTATCGGTAGTGATAACAATTATCCGTTTTTTCTAAGAAGTCTTTTGAAACCAATTCAGGCAAGTATTATAGCTGATTATGGCACTGCCGAATATTATAATTTTTCTAAATCTGAGATTGCGATTATGCAAGCTTCTCATTGCGGTGAAAAACTGCACAACGCGCTTGTTTTGTCAATTTTAAATAAAGCCGGATTAAATGAAAGTAAACTTTTGTGCCCTGCTATTGCAGCCCTGAGTCCGGATGCCCCTGTGTGTGAGCAAAACTTATCCCCTGTTTTTAATAATTGCTCCGGCAAACATGCCATGATGCTTGCTGTTTCAAAGCAACTCGATTTTCCTGTTGAAAATTATAATAATGTTAATCATCCTGTGCAAAAACTTGTTTTCAATAAAATTTGCAGCCTTTCAGGATACAATAATCCCCCACAAACTTATGACGGGTGCACACTTCCCGTTTGGGCATTGCCGTTTAATGCAATAGCAAAGGCATTTTTTAGACTTTATAATGACACAAAGTACCGGTTTTTAAAAGATGCGTATTGTTTTGACCCTTATATTATAGGCGGGAAAGATAGTGTGGGATTCCGTCAAGATACTCTGATTATGAAACTAAATCCTAATCTAATTTCAAAGACCGGTGCCGGCGGATTTTTAAGTATTTATAATATGCTAAAAAAACAATTTATGATAATAAAAATGGCCCAAGACAACAATAAGGTCCGATTTTTATTTGCAGCAAAACTTTTGGAGGCTTTGGGGTGGTTAAACCCTGCCGGTATTGAGATTTTAGATAAAAATTTGTGTAAAAATTTATTTGATTATAATTTTTATGATGAAAGCGGCTGTATTGTTGGGCTTTATAAAGTTTCTGAAATGTTGTCCTGAATTGCTTTGCTAAAATGTGGCTTTATTTAAAATTTTAGTGTAATATTTTTTTATTATGTTGGACCATGTTGATACTATTGCAAAAGATAACCTGAAAGATAAGCTGCAAAAAGAACAAAAACGCAAGAATACAAAGATAAAATTTTATCATTCTTTTGTGACAATTGTACTTCTTTTATGTGTTTGCCAGATAAGTTACAGCGCCCTTTTAAATATTTCAAAAATTGTAATTTATCGCGCTAAGATTATAAAATCAAATGACCTGAAACTTAAAGCACAAAAAAGAAACGAAAAATTAAAAGAAGAGCTTAATAATTTTAACTCTATGCAAAGAGTAGAATCTATAGCAAGAAACAATTTGAAAATGGCTGCAGAAAACGAAGTTTTGGTTATAATAAATGAGCCGGAGCCTGAAAATTTTGCTCCAAAAACATTTAAGCAAAAATTAATCTTTTTCTTTGAAGAAAACGTAGCAAAAAAGTTTGTGGGGCAAGAAGACTAATCAATATATGGGATAATTATAAAGGGCGGCTTTGTTGCCACCCCTTGTTGTCAAGTGCTTTATGCAGAGTATGCAAAACGGGCAAAACCTTCTTTATTTCAGCATTACTACATTGCTTTTGATATTCGATGTGCTGTCCAAGGCTTTTACGGCAGAAAGTGCCATTAAGCGCCTTTTTCTTGCACCCTGTATCATCATCTCTATGCAAGTAAAGCTGTTTGTTTCGGGTTTTAGACTCTTTTTTAACATATCTGATAAATTCCTTAAAAATTTGCGTGTCAAGTGCGATATTTTTTTATTCGGCACCGTTTGCATATAACTTTATGTTTTTTAAGGATATTTTTACAAAAGTTTACGTTTTAAAATTTTATTTCACCATTTTCATATGCGGCAATTAAATCCGTATAGCCGCCTATTCTTTTACCGTCAATAATAATTTGCGGAACTGTAACTTCTTCTTTGATATTGTACATTTCACCTAATTTTTTTCTCATTTCGGCATCGTTTCCGTCAATTTTGTATTGGGTAAACTCAACATTGTGGTCATTTAAAAAGGCAAGTGCGCGTTTGCAAAAGGGGCAATAGTCCAGTGTGTAAATTTCAACATTCATTATCTTATCCTTTCTAAGATTTTACTCACACTTTCCTTTTCATCTTCTGCTATGTCCAGTTTTAAATAATCTTCAAAGTATTCTATGGCGCTTTCTTTTTCACCCCTTGCCATAAAAAGCATTCCAAGCTTTTTGTATGCAAACGGGAATTTTTCATTTAACATTGTGGCCTTTAAATATGAACCTATAGCTTTATCTATTTGTTCATCTGCCTGATAAGCTTCACCAAGCATAAAATAAAGCAAAGAGCTTTGCGTTTTTTCTAAGACTAATTCTAAATTAGAAACGGCTGAAGAGTAATTACCCAGCTCCATAAAAATTCTGGCTAATTCATAGTTGTAGTCCACATTGTCAGGCTCGTCCTCTGTTGCTATCTGTAGCATTTCTATTGCATCATCATATCTGCAGTCTGCAATTAATTCGCGTATAAAATCTATTCTTGAAAGTTCACTCATAGGCTTATTATTGCACAATCTTTCCTGTTGGGCAATTTAGTTATTTTAGGTCATATTTGATAATTCGTGTCCCGTATGCTTTAATAATAGAAAAACTTAGATAAGGAATTTTATATGTCAGGGCATTCAAAGTGGGCAAATATTAAACATAAAAAAGCAAAGGCCGATGCCGCACGCGGTGTGAATTTTGCAAAATTTTCAAGAGAGATAATTATTGCAGCCAAAATGGGTGGCGGAGACCCGGCCGGTAATTTCAGGCTAAGAACTGCTATTGATAAAGCAAAAGCAGGCGGATTGCCCAATGATACAATTAAAAGAGCTATTGAAAAAGGTGCGGGTGGTTCTGCAGCAGATAATTATGAAGAATTAACATATGAAGGTTATGGAGCAGGCGGCGTTGCGGTATTTATAGAGGCTGCAACGGATAACAAGAACAGAACTGCAGGAGATGTCAGAAGTTTCTTTACAAAATTTGGCGGCAATCTTGGCGCGGACGGATGTGTAGGGTGGATATTTGAACCTTGCGGCATGCTTACTTTTGATAAGATTGTTGAGCCTGAAGACAAAAAAAGCAAAGAAAAGCCAAAAGAAATCACTCTGGATGAGATTTTGGAGGCAAGTCTTGAGTTTGAGCCAAAAGACGTTTATGAAGAAGATGAAGAAATCAAAGTAACAACCACTGTTGAAAATTTTCAAACAACGGTTGAAGGTTTTGAAAAGCTTGGTCTAAAACCAAAAACCGCAGAACTTACAAGAATTCCAAGCAATTCAACGGAAGTAACTGACCCGGAAATTGCGCGCAAGGTTCTTCTTTTAATGGAAAAACTTGAAGAACATGATGATGTGCAAAATGTATATTCAAACTTTGATATTGATGAAGACTTAATGAGTCAGATAAATATTTAATCTATGAAAAATATCTTGCAGCAAAAAATACCTTTTGACCGCACGCCAAAAATTACGCCAAATCAAAGACAACAAGAGGCTATAGATACTATTGCAGGGCCCGTGATGCTGCTTGCAGGACCGGGTTCAGGAAAAACCTTTACATTAATAGAGCGTATTAAAAATATGCTTATAAAAGGCATTTTGCCTTCTGAAATTCTTTGCCTGACATTTTCGGATGCTGCAAGCAGCGAGATGAAAACAAGGCTTGTTAAATACTTTTTGGATGATTCTACGGATGCTATGGGGGTAACGGTTTCTACATACCATAGTTTCTGTAAAGATATCATTGACCGTTTCCCAAGCAAATTTGAACTTCTTGATAACGTACAGGTTGTTGACGATATTACAAAACAAGCCATTGTTAAAGAATGCATTGATGCTTATCATTTAAAATCAGGTATCCGGTATTTAAAAGATAAGTGGGAAAATCGTTATCATTATGTCGGACAAATAATTGCAGCCATTGATTATGTTAAAAGAGAGAGAGTTTCAAAAGAGCAGTATTTTGAATATTTTAATAACAATCCTGATTGGCTGCCGAGGTTGGATAATTTAAAGATTGAACATAAGGAGCGTGAACAAAAAGGAAAACTTGTTCAAAGTTTTTTAAATAAATTCGAAACCTTTGAAAAGAAACTCGGTAAAGCAAAAGAGTTTTATGAAATATATGAATTATATGAAAAAGGTTTAAAGACCAATAATCTTATTGATTTTTCAGATATGCTTAACCTTGTTTTGAAAACCTTTGAATATGATGACATTGTTTTAAAAGAGGCTGCAGGCAAATTTAAGTATATTCTTGTAGATGAATATCAGGATACAAATTCCGGACAAAACGAACTTATATTCCAAATTGCCCGCGGGGCTAAAACTGAAAATATTTTTGTTGTAGGAGATGATGACCAGATAATATATTCTTTTCAAGGTGCAAGATGTGATAATTTGAAAGCATTTTTAAAAAAATATCCTGAAACAAAAGTTATATGCCTGAATGAAAACAACCGTTCCAGCCAGTTGATACTTGATTTTGCAGAAGATATTATCAAAAATGACCCATCAAGGCTTACAAATGACCCGGGGCTTAAAAATCTTGGTATAGATAAACATCTTATAGCAAAAAATCAAAATGTCATCACAAAAGAAGAAAAACTGCATTTTTCATTCTATGCAAATACATTGCAGGAAAACAACGATATTATAAATAAAATTGAGGCACTTATAAATAGCGGAATTAAGCCGAATGAAATTGCAATTTTATGCAAAAGAAATGATACATTAATATCATTTGCAAAAATCTTAAAAGCAAAAAATATACCCTACCAACTGAACCGCCAAAAGAGTGTTTTTGAAATACCTGCTTTTATTATTTCTTATTTTTATCTGAAGTGTATTGATAATACATTTGCAGGGGCTGACAAACTATTTGGGCTTTTAACAAATGAGCCGTTTTTAATTAGTGAAACAGATTATTATGAGCTGTTAAAACTAAATCGTCTCAATGGTAAAAATTTCTTTCTAAATATAGAAGAAAATCTTGATACCGTATTTAAAAATTCTGACAAAATTCAAAAATTTTATTCAATATTTATTTCTCTAAAGAAATTAAAATCCGCTCTTGGCTTTGTGCCATTTGTGTATAACGTAATTTTAAAAACAGGTATTTTAGAATATTATTCAAATACCTCAGATGAAAAGTTTGAAAATCTTGCAGCAATTAAAAGACTGATAAAAGAGGCAAATTCATACATTTCATTGCATAAAACTGCAACGCTTACTGATTTTATCTCGCATCTTGATACTTATTTAAAACAAGGTATCAAAATGGAAATAGAAAAAAATCCATACACAGGCAATGCTGTTCAGCTTGTCACTTATCACGGTTCTAAGGGTAGGGAATTTGAATACGTTTTTATGCCGCAAATGACAGCAAAGCTTTGGGAAAAATCCCGTGCACCCGGGGAATTGGATTTACCTGTTGAAAAATCAAGATTTTTGGATGATAAAGCAGACAACAAAAAGGCTGAGCTTTTAAAGCTTATGTTTGTAGGTATTACAAGGTCAAAATTTGGTCTGTATTTAAGTTATGCCAATTGTGATGATGATATGAATGTTCAGACAAAAAGCGAATATCTGTCATCCCTTATGCTTGATAATCCGGATTTTTGCGGAAAGACCACATATAATATGGATTTAGATACCTATACAAGTGAGCTTAAGACATCATTGTTATATCAGGATTCTTTGAACGTGCTTTCGGAGCTTAAAGAAAGAACGGAAAATATTGTAGTTAGTGCATCTTCTCTCAATAAATATTTGAATTGCCCGATGCAGTATTATTATTCCGATATTTTAGAGGTTCCCGTTATGTATGATGATGTTGATAATCTTTCATATGGGTCTGTTGTGCATTATGTGCTTGAAAAAATGGCAAGAATAGGCAAAGAGCGCGGCAAATATCCAAGCTTAGATGAAGTTAAGGAATATTTAAAAGAGAAATTTGCAAATGTTGAATTCAAGGACCTTGAAGCGCGCGAAACCTATTTTACACGCGGCACAAAAGCATTTGAAGAAAATTATGAAAAATTCATTGAAACCCCTGTTGAAAATATTATTGCAAGCGAACTTAGGTTGGAGTTTAAAGAGTCTGAATATACACTGAAAGGTTATACAGACAGGGTTATAAAAGCCGGAGATAAGGTTTATATATATGATTTTAAAACGGGTACTCCCAAAAAGGTTAAGCCGGATGATAATTACTATAATCAACTTCAATTTTACAAATATCTGTATGAAAAAATTTATCCTGACACTAAAGTTTTTGATTGTGCGCTTTTATATGTAGAAAACGGGTTAAATTATTCCTATGCAAACCTTTCGGATAATGATAATGTTTTGATTGAGGACAAAATTAAGACCTTTGTGTCTGATGTTAAAAATCTGCATTTTAAACCTACGCCGTCAGCTGATGCTTGTAAATATTGTAATTACAGGCTTATATGTAAGCTAGGCTTAGAAACCTGATTTAAAAACAATTGGTGTCAGAAGAAAATGTGCAAATCTTTGTTTTGCCGTTTTTATTAAATGAAAACTTTATTGCTCCAAAATCTTTTGTGGGATAAATTTTACTTCCGCTCTCTTTCAAGATTTTTATCGTTTCGGGACTCGGGTGTCCGTATGTATTAAACCCGGTTGAAATTATTGTGTATTCAGGCTTTAAGTGTTTTAGCATTTCTTCATCCACAACATTTTTTGCTCCATGGTGCCCGGCTTTTAATAAGGTAATTCCTTTTGGCAGCTGATTTTTAATACTTTTAAACGCCTGAACGCCGCCGTCTGCCATAAATAACAAATATCTGTTTTCATTGTTTATTGTATTATCTTGAATTAATACTATTGTCGAAGTTTCGTTTTCATATTTTCCAAGTGTGCGGGCACCCTTTGCAGGTTTTGGCGTAAATGTCTTTATTGTAAATTCATCTGCTTTGTTTTTCTCTTTATAAATAATATTATCATTCTGCGCATTTTTTACATTTGTTTTGTTTTCTTTTAAATATTTTTTTATTGCGCAAAAATTTTCTGTGTTACACTCTTCATCTTGTATTATCACCTCTTTAACCTTGATATTCTCAAGTATATCTATGGTTCCTCCGCTATGGTCATTGTCAAAGTGCGTTATCACAAGTTTTTCCAATGTTCTTATATTTTTGTCATACAGATATTCAAGAGTCACTCTTTTTGCTGTTGATATGCCGTTATATGGCAATTTTCCTGTGTCAATCATTATATATTTGTTTTTTGGTGTTTTAATTAATAAATTGTCTGCATTTCCAACATCAAATGCTATCACTTCGCAGTTTTGGTTTGGAACATTTATAAATGTGCATAAGAATATAAATATTAAAACAGGAACGGTAAAAGATTTCAGTTTGTGTTTGAAACTTGATTTAAAAGAATAAGCCAGAAGAAGAATTATTGTATAGTAAATAGCTATTTGAAGTACGTTTCCTGAGGGCATTTTTATAATTGCACCCGGCAACCTTGAAAAATAATCCGAAATATTGAGCAGCAACGTGATTAACGGGTTTAGTATTACACTTGAAATTTTTATTATGAAATCGCTTAATGGTGTGTAAAATTTGAAAAAATAACCGGCAATAGAGCTTGTAAAACCTAAAAAGCTTATAATTCCTATAAAGGGTACTATCGCAATATTTGCAAGCACACTGTATGGTGTAAATGTATTAAAATAATACATCTGAAGCGGTGCAGCCCAAAGCTGTGCCACAAGCGGTACCAGTGCGATACAAAGCAGTGAAATCGGTGAAAATATATTAATGATACTAAGCATAATTTTTGGACAGTTTTTAAATTTCTTGAATATTTTTTTCTTGAAATTTTTGTCTGCATTTTTAAAATTGCTGCAAATTGGCTCTATACAAGTAATAAGACCGCCGGTTACAAGAAATGAAAGTTGAAACCCCACATCATTTATAAGTTTTGGGTTAATTAACAGCATTATAAACCCGGTAAAGAAAATAAGGGCCAGGTTATCAGCAGCTTTAAACATCAATTTTCCGATTAAAATCAAAACAAGCATAATGCCGGCGCGTACAATTGAAGGCCCAAAGCCTGTCATAAAAGTATAAAACAATATAATGCCGATACCGGAGCATATTTTTGTTTTATATCCAAGGTTTATAAGGCCGCCAATGCTCCACCATATGCCAAATATTAATGCCACATTTAATCCTGAAGCAGCAAGCAGGTGTAGTAATCCTGAATTTATAAAGGATTGTTTTATTTCATCCGGCGGGTTAACGGCATCATCTCCAAAGACAATTCCGCCTAAAACCTCTAAGTTTGGGCTTTTGATATATTTGTTATGTTTTAAAAGTATTTCATTCCTTATATTGTCAATGTTTTGCAAAATAAACCAGGGCAACTCTTTTAATGGATTTTTCCAGGTTTTTATATTCGGATGCGATAAAACCTTTATATATCCTATATTTTTTGGGTTTTGATTTTGCGCATCAGAGTATAGTATGCAAAATGTATCTTTGTGTTTTAAATAGTTTTTATAATCAAATTCGCTTGGGTTTGTTGCATGTGCAGGCTGTCTTAAATTGCCCTTGATTTTAACAATATTGCCAATTTTAATGCTTTTATAGCTTTCATATAAATCACTAAACGAAACAAAAACCTTTGTATTTTTTGTAGATAAAATTTTGTTAAAAATCTTTATTTCCTGTACATCTAAAAAGAATTTTGCATTCTTTTTGCCTGAATTTATGCTTGGTATTGTGCTAATTCTTCCTGTTATAGTTACACTGTTTGCACTTTGGATTTCCGAAATATCATCAAAATTTTTATCCTGCATTTTGGCATTATAAAATCCGCCAAAAAACATAATGCATAATATTATGCATAAAACAGGTTTTATTTTATTAAATATGCACAGTAATATTAACCCAAAACATATCAGGGCCCCTGCGTATATTTGGTATTTTTCTGCAATTCCATACGTGGTGCTCAAACCAAATATATAAAATGTTGAAATCAGCGCTATAGTTGGTATTCTGTTTTCCATACAGTTTATAAAATGATTATAGTACGAACAAGTGGACTTCACTTGTAACAAAATGTTAAGTATAAATGTTTCTGTGAGGCAATTTTACCTGATAAAAAAACTTTATAAGTTTACAGAGGATTTTTTAAAAGGAGAGAACTATGGCAGTTGATGCTGTTCAAAACACGGGCTACGCACAGGTATTGGATAATAATACCGGAAATGTTTATAATCTTCCTGCTGAAGAGGTCAATGCTTCGGTATTTATGAATGACAATAACGGTCAATATTTTGCATCAAAACAGCTTGATATAAATGTAGATTCTGTTGATGGTTCATCTGATGGTAAATTATCTTTTGGTGAACATGTAAAGCAGGCATGGAAAGGCATTGGAGATATGATATCGGCACCAATTACAGAAGCTGCCAAGGGTAATTTTGCGCCTCTCATTGGTACTGCTGTAGGTGCTGTCGTTATAGGTGGCGCGGTGGCTGTGATAGGTGCTCCGGCTCTGGTTGCCGCAGGTGTTGTTGGCGGTATTTTTGCGGGTGCAAAACTTATTGGTGGTATCGTAAAATCAATAAATGCGGACACTGATGCTGAAGCAAAAGCTGCAAGCAGAGAAATCGGGCAAGGCAGCTTTGGTGTGTTAGTATCCACTGCAGGTGTTAAAGGCGGATTGAAATCAATGAAAGCAGATGTTGACAGTAATTACGGCCAATTGGGTAAAGATGCGACATTTGGCGATAAAACACGCGCTTACTTTAAAGATTTAGGCAATTCAACAAGAGATGCTGCACAAAAAGTAAATCCGTTCCGTGGCAGGGGCGGTAAACCTGAAACTGTTCCGGAAGAAGGAATTAATGAAGAACAACTAATCAAGGATATTATGAACAATACAGATGAGCCTACAGTATTAACTCAAGAACAACTTGCAAGAATTAATGCCATTGATGCTGATGATGCTTTGGTTCAAATGCAGGAGGCACAAGTTCAGCTGGTGTAAACGGTTGACACAGTCCCTGATATTATCACAGAAGCAGAAACGTATCTTTACGATAATGGTATTTTGGATTACACAACAAGATATTCGTATGACGATACTGCTTTATTGGAACTATATCATCAATATGTATAAGCATTAACAATTTAGCCAATATTATTAAAGCCCGCAAATTGCGGGCTTTTTAGCGTGTCGGCAGGGCTGTTATTAATATATAACCTTTACCCCGCAGCTTCCGCCAGTAGAATTTAAGTCTTTTCTATATTGACCGTCATCGTAGTACATCTCACTGCCTGATGTTCCGTTAGAAAATAAATCCATGTGGTTTTGCCCGGTACCTGGCACGGATGTGTAATACGGATTATTGTTATTGTACATATTTTGGGTATAACTATCTAAAGAATTCAATGACGGACTATAACCGGTTAGGCCTCCGCCGCCTGTTACTACTTTAAAAAATTCCCTTATACCTGTTCTTCTGTATGGGCGATAAGGTGCATACATATTGTATGGATTGTTATATTGATTATTATAATATCTTGGCGAAAATCTTCTTAAATCATTTGGATTGTTGTAGCTGTAATTATATTGTGTAGGGTAGCTTGTACGAAAACTTCTTGTTGCGGTATTAAGCCTTTTTAGACGATTATCTGTATTGCCGCTTTGTGAGGCTCCAAAAACTCTTTGTTCAAGGCGTGCAAGCCTGTTTTGTCCGCTGTCGCCAAGAAAGTTTCTGCCAAAAACCCTTCTTTCCATTTTACTTAATTGCATACTGTTTATATTGTTTTTGACATTTGAAGCAGCTGTATTGCCAGTTTCTTGCGTTTGCGTATATTGTGATTCCTGTGGTGTATATATTGTACCGTCAGGGTTCAGATATGGCGGGTCTTCAAGCTTATCTATTACAATCTCTGCCCCTGCCGTCTGCATAAACATTATTAATCCTAGAATTAATGCCATTTTTTTCATAAAAAGTTTTACCTTTAGTTTAATAGTCATCGCTAAAAGCTTAGCATGCGGGCAAATATTCTATATTAATCTTTCAAGTGATACTATCAGGGTATTATTTTAACTGTTGTAATGTAAAAATTGTTTTATTGAGCTCCTCTAATAGCTCATGATCCTTTTGCAGTATGTTTTCTTTTGAGTAAATGGTACCGGTAAGCAGCATATATTTTGAATAAAAATTGGCCTCATATTTTAAATTGCCCTGAAGTTTTGCAAGGTATGACACGTTTCTTATAAGGTAGAAACTTTCAGAAAACGCATCTTTGGTATCTGCATAATCTTTTTCAAGACGCCTTGAGTATAAATCTACCAAATTAACATTGGCATTGAATTTTTGAAGGTCGCAATTTTCATTTATGCAAGCTTTAAATTTTTCAAGAACAGGCAAAATCCTTAAAACATCTTTTGTGTATTTTGTATCCTTTTCTTTTTTTAAGATGACATCTAAAAAAAGTTCATCATCAAGCGGGCTCTTTTTTAAATTCATTTCATCTATAAGTGTATCTTTATATTTGGTTTGCAGGTTCGTTTTTCTGCTTATTTGTTTTATATATTCAAACTCCCGTTCGATATCAGGCAGTGTGCCATAATAGCCATTTCCTTGGCTTTTTGATAAAAGCGCCTCTTTTTCTTTTTTTGAAAGTCCTCTAAGGCTTTGGCTTGTGGGCGTGCCGGTTTTTTTTAGTACCGTATCATTAATGTTTTGTTTAATTTTTTTTAAACTTTTTTTTGTATTGTCAAGGTACTTGCCGGTATTTTCTTTTGTGCCGGCAAATTCCTGAAAATCGGGCACATCAATAGTCATACTTTCTGTGGCAAAAACACCTGCCGGGCAAAGCACAATTGAGATACAAAATAAAATTTTTAAAGTAAGTTTCTTCATAAAACCTACTATTATTATACTTTTTTTGGGTCAAAAATAAACATAATCTTTATAAAAACTTTTTATTATATTTAGATTGCAAATGCTCAAAATCATTGCCGGTTGTTATATTTGCCCATTCAAGCGCCCCTTCGCAGGCGATTTTTGACACTTTATTTATAGTTTCCGTTTCTTCGTTTGAAAATTTTTGTAAAACAAATGCAGCTAAGTCCATATTTTTATTTTGAGGGCCAATACCCACCTTTAATCTGTTAAATTCCTGGGTGCCGCAAAGTTTTATTATTGATTTTATTCCGTTGTGTCCGCCGTCAGAACCGTTTTTCCTAAATCTTAATGTACCGATATCAAGAGAAACGTCATCATATATTACAAGGATATCCTCAGGCCTTAATTTGTAAAAATTTATAAGTTCAATCACGGCTTCGCCTGAAAGGTTCATATATGTGGTTGGAAGAAGGATGAGCAAATTGTCCTTTTTTGCAAAATATCCTTTGAATTTTTGGCTAAGATTAAGTCCTTTAAGCGCAAGTATTTTATCAACAACCATAAACCCGATATTATGCCTTGTGTTGTTGTATTTGGTTTCCGGGTTGCCAAGTCCGATTATTGCCTTCATCGGTGTTGTCATAGGCTTAAACCTTTCTATATTAGCATTTGTCTTGTGAAACAAATTAATCTTGTATCTAGCTTGATAAGCTATACACAAAAAAGTTTATAACGGTTATTCATTATAATGCATAATAACACAAAATATCAGGAGCCAGAATACTATGCAGGATAAGAAAAATAAACCTAAAGTAAACCAGAAAAGCTCTAAAAAAGTATCCGATTTTTTAGAAAAAAACAATATACATAAGAAAGATTTTGCACTAATGATAGGGGTTACTCTTTCTTATGTATATAATTTGATTGATGAAGCCATACCATTTTCTACGCGCGGTACAACGCTTGAGCGTATTGCAACGGTAATGGATATTATGCCTGAGGAATTTGATGAATACGTTATTCCGTCAGACCCTGTGCCGTATAACAAAAATCTTGAAATAATTAAAGAATATATGGCAAAAAATAAACTTTCAACAGTTGAATTTTTAAAGAAATTCGAAAAGAAAAAAAGACTTCAAATGGTTGATATATTAAGAGGGTTTGAGCCTTTATATATAGATTTTGCCGAATTCAAAAAAGTTGGAGAAATATTAAATATGCCGCAGGAAGAACTTTTTGAGCTTTGGAAAGATGTATTTTCGGAATATCTTCAAAAGGGCAGCTTTAATATAGAAAACAACAAAGAGCTTTTAGACAGTATGTTTAGCGGAGCAAAAAAATATATACTTTCATCCAAATAAGGCTTTATTAAAGGCTTTTGTAATATTTCTTAATGCGTCTTTTGTTTTTTCCTTGAATTTTAACCTTGTTTTTATTACTATTGTAGCGAATAAGTCTTAAAACGGTATAAAATTTTTATGAAAAGCTCCACCTTGCACAGGTCAAATCTTACAAAAGAAAGAATGTCTATGCTTGAAAATGTAAAATTTCAAGGCAAGGCTCCTTCTCTTGTTAATTCTGCAAATCAATATATCAGGGTGAATAAAACCATGGAACTTGATGTTTTATACAGAAGTCTTGGCAGAAATACGCTAAAAAAGACGGTTTCGCAGGGTTCCAGTCCGGCAAACAGTAAAACTAAAATTAATCCCAAGGGGATATATTTAAGTCTTAGCGTTATTGGTGGTGCCATTTTTCTTGTAATAGTAAGCCTTGTTGTTTGGATTTCATCTTTTCCTGCAAAAAAGAGCAGCACACCTGTTCCTTTAAAAACAAATACAAAGCTTGAAGTGGTGCAGGAAGCAAAAGAAACTAATGATGATGTTGTGCGCAAGGAAAGATACACCATAAAACATGGTGATACTCTTGATAAGGTGGCGCACAGATTTTATGGAAAATATGATGTAAGCAAAATTGAAGAAATCAAGAGGATTAATAACATTGTTAACCCTGAAAGCCTTCAAATCGGCCAGGTTTTAATTATCCCCCTTGATAAGTAATTTTAGAAAACAGAGTGAGAGAATTTATGGCAAAAAGTGTTCTTTATAAATTAGCCCTGGCGGTGTCGGCCTTGTTGTTTTTCCCTGCCTGTACGTCTGCTGCAAGTATTGATGAAGAAATAGATAAGTATTTTGCACCGTTTTCGGATGCTTTTTCTAATATTGTATTTTTCTCTGTTGATATAATGGGAGTAAAAATCCCTTTGGTTATCATGTTTTTGATAATTGCAAGTATTGTTGCAACCTTTTATATGAGGTGGATTGGCATTTGGGGTTTTAAACATTCTCTAAAGCAAATTTTTGGCAAGAAAAAAGTAGAATTTAATGAATCACATAATTCAAGGGACGGTGAAGTATCCTCTTTTGGTGCTCTTGCAACGGCTCTTTCAGGAACAGTGGGCCTTGGTAATATTGCAGGTGTTGCAATAGCCATATCTGTTGGCGGCCCCGGGGCCATGTTTTGGATGAGTATTGGTGCAATATTTGGTATGGCACTTAAATTTTGTGAAGTTACACTTTCGCTTAAATACAGAAGATTTAATGCTGACGGTTCTGTATCAGGCGGCCCTATGTTTTATATAGCCCATGGTCTTACAAGAAAAGGTTTAAGGTGGCTCGGGCAGCCGCTTGCATTGTTATTTGCGCTGATGTGTGTACCGGGTGCTTTAGGCGGCGGGTGTATGCTGCAGATTAATCAAGCAACGCAGCAGGTGGTAACCATTACGGGTGGTGAAAATAGTATATTTTACACCCATAGTTGGCTGTTTGGTGTCATAATTTCAATTCTTGTCGGCCTTGTAATTGTGGGCGGCATTAAAAGCATAGCAAATGTAACCTCAAAAATTGTACCGATTATGTGCGGTCTTTATATAACAGCAAGTTTAATTATAATATTAACCAATCTTGTTAACATACCCCACGCTCTTGCTATAATATTTGAAGAGGCGTTTTTCCCTAAGGCTCTTGCGGGCGGCATGATAGGGTGTATTATAATCGGTATGAGGCGCTCTATTCAATCTAATGAGGCCGGTTCCGGCTCTGCCCCTATAGCATATGCAGCGGTTAAAACAAAAGAACCTGTTTCCCAGGGTTTTGTTTCAATGATTGAGCCTTTCTTTGACACTATTATTGTATGTTCTATGACAGCATTTGTGATTATCCTTACAGGACAATACCTGAATTACAGGGAAGGGATATCCGGGGTTGAATTAACATCATCCGCATTTGCAAGTGTTATAAGTTTCTTTCCTTATATTCTTGCCGTTGTGATAATTCTTTTTGCAATATCCACAATAATTTCATGGTCGTATTACGGTCAAAAGGCTTGGGGTTATATATTTGGGGAAGGCTTTAAGAGAACAAAGGCCTATCAGCTAATGTTTTGCGGGTTTATTATCGTGGGTTCCGCTATGAACCTTCGCAGTATTATTGATTTTACCGATGCCACAATGCTTGCCATGGCTGTTCCAAACCTTATTGCAGTTTTTGTTTTAATTAAAGAAATAAAAAGTGATTTGATTGAATATTGTAAAAAATATAATCTTGTCTTTGCGATGAATAAAGTTTGGTTTAAGGATGAAAAGTAAGCTGCATTTAAGTTTTTATACAGAGGCTATTGAAAATTTAAAAAAAAATTCTTCATTCAGAAATATTAAAGATATCATCCAGAACGGAAAATACATATCTTTAAACGGTAAAAAGCTTTTGAATTTTTCAAGCAATGATTACCTTGGTATTTCATCCGATGTGCAGCTTAGAAAAGATTTTTTGGAAGAATATACATTATCGGACGGCAAAATCTCAAACCCTTCGGCCAGATTGCTCTGCGGTACAAATTTTGTATATAAAGAGCTTGAAGAATTTCTTGCAAAAATTTTTAATAAAGATAAAGCATTAATTTTTAATAGCGGCTACCATGGTAATGTTGGCGTGTATTCGTCTCTGCTTAATTCCGGCGATATTGTTTTTATAGATAAATTAAACCATGCCAGTATAATTGACGGTATAAAATTGTCCGGCGCAAAAATTATCCCCTACAAACATCTTGATTATGATGATTTAAAATTAAAGCTTATTCGTTATCGCAAAAAATATAATAAAGCCGTTATTTCATCGGAAACGCTTTTTAGCATGGACGGGGATATTGCTGATATAAACAAGCTTGCAGATTTAAAAGATGAATTTGATACTCTTTTATTTATTGATGAGGCGCACAGTTTTGGTGTATATGGCGGCGGTATCGGAGCTGCAAAAGAACAAAACGCACTTCATCGTGCAGATTTAATCCTTGCAACATTTGGTAAGGCCGTTGGCTCTTATGGGGCATTTGTTGTCGGGGATGAGGTTTTAATTGATTATCTTATAAATTTTGCGCGTTCCTTTATATTTTCTACAACGTTGCCCGAAATAAGTGTTGCATTTTCTTGTTATGTACTCAAAAATGTGATATTAAAAGACAATGCACTTCAAGACAAACTATTTTTATTAAACAATCTTCTAAGGGAAAAACTTGGCAGGTTTGATATTGTCGGGGAAAGCTATATTGTGCCCCTAATTTTAGGTGAAAATGAGCGTGCTGTTAATTTTTCGGACAAGCTTATTGAAAACGGTTTCTATATTTTGCCCATACGTTATCCTACAGTAGCTAAAAATACAGCAAGGCTCAGGATTTCTTTAAATTCAGGCATGGATAAAGAGGATATTATATCTCTTGCACGCTTTTTGGAAGCCTAAAAAATATAATGTACAAAGCAGGGGCAACTATTAATGTTATTAAAACAGATGAGATAAGCCCGAAAATTATTGCAATGGCAAGTGTTGAAAACATTGGGTCACGCCCTATCCAGAGTGGCAGCATACCGCCTATTGTTGTAACTGCTGTCAAAAACACAGGGGTTACCCTTGATATGGCGGCGTTATACACATCCTGCCTTGTTTTTGCATCTCCGACAGATTCCAGAAGAATAACACAGTTATTTGTTGCAATCCCTACAAGGCATATATATCCTAAAAATGTCATAAATCCAAAATAAGAACCTGTAATAAAAAGCCCCGCGTTTGCGCCCAAAAGTGCCATAATGGCACAAATTCCAATTATTGCAGCCTTCCTTGTGTCGTTAAAAAATCCGATTAAAATCATAAGAATTGCCCCAAACGCAACAGGAATTTCATCTGATATGGATTTATTTCCTTTTTTGGAATTTTCATAACTGCCTCCGATTTCATACCCATAGCCAAATTCCCATTCTTCTTTCTTGAGGGATTTAAGCATTTTTTCTATTACTGCATTTGCGGTGGTTGAAGTATCTATCCACCCTTGCAGTGTGATAGTTGGTCTGTTATCCCTTCTGAATATTTTGGGGTATTCAAATTCTAATCCTGTTTTTATAACTTCCCCCATTGGTATAACATGGCCATTTTGTGACAGAATTTCAAGCGAACTGATATTTTCTGTTGTACGGGCAAGGCTGTCCTGCATTTTATAGATTATCGGTATATTTGTTGTTCCTTCAAAATAATTCGAAATCTCTTCCCCTTCATATGTCGCTCGAATTGAAGACAATATATCATAAGATGTAAGATTGAGCCTTGCAGCTTCAGCATTGTTGATTTTTATTTTTATCCTCGGTGTTTTGTAACCCCAATCATTTTTAACAAGGTAAACCCCCTCCGTATTTTTTAGCTCTTCCTGAAATTTGTACAAATATTTGAATATTTTATTTGCTTTATACCCGTGAAATCTTATTTCTACCGGCGCATCATACGGTGGGCCAAGCGGTACTTTTCTTACCACAGAATTTATATCAGGGAAGTTTTCATCCATAAATTTTTTAACAGCATTAATGCTTTTGTCGACGGTTCTAAAATTATCTGTATTCACAACCAGCATTCCAAAATTAGCTCTGTCTGCAACCGGGCTTGAAGATAATACGTATCTTGGGGCGGATGTTCCTATATAGCTTGAAAAATTACCTGTTTCGGGCCTTGTTTTAATATAATCTTCAACTTTTTCAATAACACTTTTTGTCTGATAAATATTGGCGTTTTCTGATAAATTTACCCTTATTTCATACATTGGCCTGTCTGAATCCGGGAAGAAAATTTTCGGAACAAAAGAAAACATTACAAAAGATGCTAAAAGCCCAAGGGTTGTTATTGTTGCAACTTTTTCAGGGTTGTTTATGCTAAATTTTATAATTCCGTCAAAACTTTTTATCACCTTTGCCGCTGTATCATTATTTTTTGTGTCATCTGTTTTGGCAGGGTTTTTATGGAAAATGAAAATTAGATAAGGCAAAAGCGTGGTCGAATAAAACCAGCTGAACATAAGCGTTATAAACATTACTTTAAAAAGGGCGGAAGAGTATTCGCTCACGGCACTTTTTGCAAGATAAATAGGTAAAAACGCAAGGGATGTGATAATACTGACGCAAAAAAGCGGGGTTTGATATTTTTTTGTAATATTGATTATGGTATCAAGAGCATCTTTTGGTGAAACACTTTTTAATTGTTCTATGCTTCCCTGTGCTACAACAATTGAATTATCTACAAGTATTCCAAGCGAAATAATAAGCGCACTTAACGATATTTTATCAAGTCCAAGTCCTGTTTTTTCCATAATAAAAAGGACTGACAGGATTATACAAAGTATTATTCCGCCGATAATAATTCCTGTTCTAAGGCCTAAAATCAAAAGCACAAGCGCAATTACTATGACAACACTCTGCACAAGGCTGGATGTGAATTTATCCGTAAGGGTTTTAACATAATCCCCTTGAAGTGCAAGTATATCAAAATTTACGCCTATGGGGTATTGTGATTTTAAATATTCTATTTCTTTTTTTACTTCATCACCCCATTTTAAAATATTTCCGCCTTCCCGCATTGAAAGTATAAAAAGAATGGCATTTTTGCCGTTGGCACGACAAATGCTGTTTGGCGGGTCAATATATCCTTTTTTAACATCGTATACATCTGAAAGTTTTATACTTTTTCCCATTATGCTTATAGGGATATTTTTTATATCTTCAACATCATTAAAATTGCTCGTACCCTCAATTAATATATTTTCTCCGCTGTTTTCGTTATTCAGTCTTATATATCCGCCAATGCCAAGAATATTTGTTTTTTGAAGATAATTCTTTAAAATTGTATGATTGATTTTATTAACAAGAGTGTCTTTTGGGCTGAATTTTAAATATACAGCCTCTTTTTGTGTCCCCATTAATTCAACCTTGCCCGCATTTTCAAGAGTTAAAAGTTCATCCCTTATATCGTCTGCCATATCTTTCAGTTCTTTATAAGAATAGCTGTCTCCGGATATGGAAAATATTGTGCCGTAAACATCTGCAAATTCATCATTTACAAAAGGTGAAACACCATTTGGCAATTGGGGTCTTATTTTGTCAACTTTTCTTCTTAATCTGTCCCAGATTGGCTGAATATTTGTATATTTTTCATAAACCTCTACAAAAATCATTGAAAGCCCGTTGTATGACTGGATTTTAATGTGCTCAACCTCGTCCATTTCCAAAATCACATCTTCAATTGTTTGGCTTACGTATTTATCTACTTGGCTGGCATTCATATTAGGGCATTTTGTGGTAATTGTAGCCGTCCTTATTTTAAATCCCGGGTCTTCATTTCTTTTTATGTTTTTATAAGAAAAAATCCCGCCGATACAGAGGATTAGGGTTAATGTTATTAAAAGAGATTTATTTTTTATAAAAAATTCCGTTATATTCATTATTCTTCAAGGTCTTTAACTTTTACCTTCTGGCCGTCCATAATTTCCCCCGCCCCGCGTGTTATAACTAAATCGTTACGCCTAAGGCCCTCTACCACAATATGGTTATTTTTTATGTGGAGTGCTTTTATATTCTTTCTTTTTGCCTTTCCTGTTTGATTTTTGATATCTTCTAAAAGCCAAACATAGCTTGAATTCTCATCCTCTAAAACCGCATTAACAGGTACGGTTATTATCTTTTTGTTATCTTCTTCAGGTATCGGGCCAAATTCCATAACGGCACGTATTGCCATACCGTCTTTCAATTCCGGGTATTTTTTATCAAATACCACAGTCACCCTGTATGCACCTTCGTTTATACTTGTTTTTGTGATACTTTTTATTTTTGCTTTTCTTGGTATTTTATCTTCAAATTCATCGGTTATGATTTCTACATCTTTACCATTGTAAAGGCTGTTTATATATTTTTCGGATACAAAGATTTTAGCTTCGCTTTTTCTGTTATCCTGAAATAATACAACAGGCTGCCCTGGGTCTGTATATTGGTTTGGCTCTTTAAGTTTTTTTAATACTGTGCCGTCATCCGGCGCATACAATTTTCCGTATCCGCTTCGTTTTATTGAAGCTGTTAGCTGTTCACGTGCTATTTCTATTTGGTGCTGCCTTGATTGCATTTGGGTTCTTGCTTTATCCCAGTCGTTATCTGAAATACCGCCTACAGCGTGCAGTTTATCTATTCTTTCGTAGTAATTTTTGGCGTTTTCATACTGTATGTATGCATCTGAAAGTGATGCCCTGCTCTCTTGCTCTTCAAGTTCAAGTATTTTATTATCAATTTCAGCTATCACTTGGCCTTTTTTTACGGTATCGCCGTCCGTAAAATTTATTTTTTTAATTACCCCCGGTGTTTCAAAGCTAAGCTCCATATCCCCGCCTGCCTTTATATATCCGAAAAATTCTTTTGTGTTGTCTGGCGTTTTTGGGGTAATTCTTGTATATTCTACATACCTTAGTGCTGCTGTTTCTTTTTTGGCGCAGGAAATAAGCCCTCCCGAGGCAAGCAGGATTAATATAAAAGTTAAAAATAGTCTTCCCATATCATATAAATTTTATTCAAATCTATATTTAAAAATATTACCTATGCGGGTAGTGCTCTGCAAAAAACTGATTACGCCCTTGGATGAGCCTTTTCGTAAACCGTTTTTAATCTTTGAATTGAAACATGGGTATATATTTGCGTATTTGCAATACTTGCATGCCCTAAAAGCTCTTGCACCACCCTTAAATCCGCCCCGTTTTCCAATAATCTTGTTGCAAAAGAATGCCTGAAAATATGCGGTGTTATATTTTTTGATATTTCAATATGGTCAACAACATCTTTCAATGCTTTTCTGATACTCTGGGCTTGCAGCCTGCAGCCGTGATTGTTTATAAATACGGGGTTTTTTGGGGCTTTATCCGTTTTGTATATTAAATCAGACACATTTTCAATATAATTGTTAAGGCTTTCCTTGGTCCTGTCGGGGATTAGTACAATCCTTTCTTTTGCGCCCTTGCCATATACTGTTATCTCGTTATTTTCAAGGTTCAGATTTTCATAATTAAGCCCGGAAAGTTCGCTTATACGCATACCCGATACCCATAAAAGCTCAAATATTACACGGTTTCTGTATCCTGAAGGTGTTCCTATTTTTACATTGGTAAGGATAGTTTCAATTTCATCATCTGATAAAAAATCAGGCAGGTTTTTTGTCCTTTTCGGGCCGGATACAGAATCTGTCGGGTTAAAATCAATAATTTCTTCTCTGTATAAAAATCTGTAAAATGCCCGGATAGAGGCTATTTTCCTTGCAATGGTGGTTTTTGTGTAATTAAGTTTATCAATAAAATAAAGATATTCTGAAAACTTTCTTGTATCAATATCCTGTATGCTTACCTCATTTGCCCAGATTAAAAAAGCCAAAATATCGCCGAGGTATGCCCTGATTGTGTGGTTAGAAAAATTCTTTTCGCCTTTTAAATATTCTTCAAAATTGCTTAAATATCCTTTGGATTTTTGGTTAATTCCCATATTTTAAAGTATCTTCCCGCTTATCCTCTTTGTATATTATACATTTATTTTGAAAAAATTAATATAAATCAAGTATGCTAAAATGTAAAAAAAATATTATGATGATGTTAAATAACCCCATATTTAAGTTATTATACTTGTAAGCAAAAAATCCGGGATTTTATAAAAATTGCAAAATAATTTTGAAAGCCTTAATAATCTTGAAGAACACATAAGAAAATCTTCCGTTGTGCAGGAAAGAACCGGGTTGGTTGCTGTTTATATGTATAAACAGTTTCTTGATTTTCAAAAATCCACCCATAATACAGCAGAAGTGTTTATAAAAATAACCGATATTATGGAACAGGTTGTCGAATCTATGCGCCAATCCTTCAGTGTGCGCAATATTCCTTCAAATAATGTTTACGTTAGTGTGGACCCTACAAAAACAATCGCCACAATCAATATTTTATGGCATACAATAAGTTTTACAAACCGTTTTAATGCCTCCCCCAAGGCTATCCCAAGGGAGGGTCAGGCGCCTCTTTTTTGCGGCAGGATTTTTGCCTTAAATGGTGATTATAATGTGCTTATGCAGGATGCCAAAGATTATGACAGCCAGATGAAGGTGCTTTTGGATAATGAAATAGCCTCTCTTTATATCCCTGCGGAAAAAAATCAAAGCGTTATTATGACAATTAAACACAAAGATAATCAGGAACATTTCCTATCCCACGTTGATGCGCCGAGGGATTTTCTGCTTAAAGTTATAGAAATTGTATGCGCCGGCGGCCAATTCCACGAGCAGTAATGCCAATATCATACTTGCCTTGAATAAAAAATAAAACTATAATTACCGTATATGGAAAACGGATCTTTAGAATTTGAAAAAATAAAACTAAAAGTAAATAATTTAGTTGCACTAAGGCAGCTGCTTACCCAAACCCTGGCGCTTTTAATTGGCGGCGTTGCAGGTATATGGTTTACTGCTAATAGTGCCTTAAAATTTATTTTAATTACCGCAGGCATATTTTACATAGCGGTTTTAGCCAAAAATCTATACTCTGCCATTTATGAACTTAATGAAAATTTATATAAAAAACTAAAGGAAATCGAATAATGCTTAAAGTATTGGAAATAATTGCACAAATAGTAACTGTTGTTGGTTTGATTGTAGCCGGTTATTATGTTTCTAAAAGTTTGGCTGTGCCAAAAGAATTCAGGGAGGCGGATAAGCGCTGACCTATATATTTTTATCACAAACTAGCAAATTATTTTTTTTCCATGTTTTATATAATCCCACCCTTTAAAAAATAATAGCTATACGATAAACACAGAGGATATTTAAGATGAGAATTAGCCCGGTTTCTATGGCGTATACCCGCCATAATTTAAGACCCCAAAACCAAAGTCCAAGCTTTGGAAAATTTGAAAATACGGAAGTGGCACAACATGTTAAAGAAAATATGTTAAACCCTGATAAACATGGCGCTCCTGCAAAAGTGGCGTTTGATTATCTTGATAAATCAGACCTTGTTACAATTAAAAGCAAAAAAGGCCTGGTATATGCTGTTGCTGAAAGGGATGCTATTAGTAAGCACGAAAATAAAGAACTTTTAGAAAGAGCAATATTACGTTATTATCGTTGCACCTTTAGTCGCGATAAAAAAGAATTAACCGCAACATTGGATAATACATATCGCGCCTTTGAATGGGAAGATGAATTTGAAGAGCAAACAAAAATTATTAAATCTGAACCCAATTATCTTACCCTTGTGGATGATTTTGGCGATGCGCATAATCTATATGTAGGTTTTAGGGATGCCGAAAACGGTTACGACCCTACCGCCCCAAGTTCCGACTCTACACCTTTAAGGGAAAGGTATGAGCCTGATAGTTGGGATAAGGCGCATGATTGGATGAAAAACTAGAATAATTATTAACTTTTATTTCAAATCTTGTCTAAAATTTGAATTATTTTAGCAATAAATTTTGTTTACCCGTTTTCTTTATAACAAGCAAGAAAGGGAAAAAGGGTAAACACTTTTGTCAAAATTGGTGAAAGGTTTTAATATTGGTTCTGCCATGCATAAAAGCTTGAATTTTACAGGCTTAAAGACAGGCAAAATTCCTAACCTATCTGCAATAGAAAATTTTTCAAACTGTCATCTTGACGGCATTTATTCTAAACTTAAAGATAATGTCGCCCCCGGTTTTATTATAGAACAAGGGGGCAATGCTATTTATAAAAAGGCCAATTCTTTTATAGATACCCTAAAATATCCTTTCACAAGAATGCCCCTTGAATTATTAAATGCTTTTGCAAATAAATTTAACATTGAAAGTCTGCAGAACAGCAAGCTGCTTACAAATTTTAATAAGGCAGGTGAAAATGAACGATACGAAAGAGCTATGCGGGGCCTGCTCCAAACTGGCAACAATCTTTTTAATAACACTCTTAAGCAAGAAAAAGTTAAGCCCGAAGATGTACAAAATTTCCTCTGCAAGCCTACAGGCTGTGAAAATTCTGAATTTGCCAAACATTGCGGTGAAATAGCGGATAAATTCTATGAAATGTTTGATGAAAACCTTTCAAAAAGCAAAGCCCACTATAATACACCGCATGAGCGCACAGTAGTTAAGGTTGTTTCAGGTGCCACTGCCGCCTTTATCCTTGGAAATGATTTTTACAACAAAGCCATTTTAAACGGAAAAACGGAAGATGAGGCCAAAATATCCGCAAAAGACAAAATGGAACAAGAATTAATTGAAAGCGGGCAAGAGGCAATTGCCCAATATTTTACACTTGGCGCATTTTCAGAATTTACAAATAACCATACTTTGGCTGCCCCTGTTTTAAATACAATTTTAAGCACAGTTTTCAGGATAACTTCAAGGTTAGCAAAAAATAAACCGCTTAAAAAAGATTACAGCCTGCTTGAAAAGGCGCAAAAGCCTGTAACAGTGCCCTCAATGGAAAGATTTTTAAACTCTGTAAAGAATAAAATGCCGGTTGAATTTGAAGAAATTAAGCCCGCAAATACAGTGCAAAATGAAGATAATAAAAAACATATTTTATCACTGAAAAATATAGGCTTAGCCTGCCTTGCAAGTGTCGGCATAGGTTATGCCCTAAAGGGGATTCGGGGCACAAAGGCATTTGAAGGTATTAAAGAAATTGTTAAAAATTCAAAACCTGCTAAAGCTATTAAAAATGCTGCTGTTGGTGAAATATGGGCAACAGATAAAGAAAAGCGTAATTTTATAAATTTGGTTAAAGGTGCAGAACATAAAAAAATGGCACAATATTATCAAGATAAAATTGACAATAAAGTAATGGAAAACCCCAATTTATATAAAGACGGTAAAATTTTTATCGGTGAATATGAAAAAACTTTAAAAATCCCATTTACTAAAATAGAAGTTTCAAGACGCGAATTAATGCAAATCCCTTTAATACCTTTTAAAATCCTCGTTGAATTTGCAAGCTATCCATATAAGGCCGCACAAAAGATTTTTGAGGGAATATGTGGAAGTGAAAAAATTCAAACAGGGGTTGAAAAAATTAAAAACGATAAAGCCAAAAATACCGTTAAAAACATTGTTGAATTTTTTGGCAAAAAACCTGATAAATTCAAACTTCAAAATGATTGTAACCTGATAAATACATTTATTGATTATCAAGAGCAATTACAAAAGCACGGCGGCAAAATTGACAAAAACTTTGTTGAATTTTATCAAAAACACATTGACGATAATTGGGTTTCAACTCTTAATAAAGAAACCCAATCAAGCGTAAATAATGCTGCTATCGGTAAATTAACGTCACTTTTGGGTACATTTGCCTCTCTGCATTTTTCTATGGCAGATGATTTCAACTTAACCGCCGCACAAACAGGGGATAGGCAAAAGGCTGAAAAAGATGCAAGATTAAGGGGTGTGAATAAAATAATCAGAATGACAACACAAATTGCATTTATGGATATTTTAAACGGCGCATTCAAAATCCCCTATGCACAAAGCATCTTGGGTGCAGGAGTAATAACTGCTGCATGTACTGTGCTGACAGACAGTGTATCAAGGTTATTAAGCGGTATGCCGTTTAGAAAAATGAACAAAGAAGAACTTGAACAATATAACGAAAATAAAAAAGAAGGTGTCCTGAAAGGCTATTATGAAATGCTGGATAAGCTCACGGATTAATAATACTTTTTTATTTATGGTCTTCTTTATATGCATCATTCCACAGTTTAGATATGCGGAAAAGGTAAACTCCAACTACCACAAGAGGAATAAGAATAATGTAATTCATATAACCGTTTAATATTTCAAGCATTTATTTCAAATCCTTCATATTGTAAATAATTTTTAATTCTTTTTCTGCTTGGTAAAGATTTTTAATAAAAACAAATATATAAAACAAACCAAGACCAATAAGAAAAAACTTGAAAAATGAATCTTCCATAAAAGAAACACCAAAAACCCCGCCAATGAGCACCATTAAAGATTGGGTAATATTCTGCCTTGAAGAAAGCAGGATTTGCATTCTGATTTTGACAAGTTCAGGTTTTGTTAAATCATTTTCCATAAAACAATTATATTCTTATTTTTTAATCAGGGCAATATATTAGAAAAGAGATAAGCCTACGGATTAAAACACACGCCCTTACAGCATTTTTAATATATTATTAACCGCATCAATTTCCTGCACTACTCTTGATTCTCTTGCAAAGGGGCCTATATGAGAGGTTAAAATAACGTTGTTAAACTTTGCAAGCTTTTCAACAAAAGCATCTCTTTCATAGCATTCAATGGCGGCGCCTGAAATCCTTCTTTCTTCAAGCACTTTGATTAAATCTTCATCTTTTACAATGCCGCGCCTTGAAACATTGATAAAATAAGCATCTCTTTTCATCTTAAAAAGCACATCTTTGTTGATTAAATGCTCATTTTCAATATTGAATGGCACATGCACCGTTAAAATATCAGCCTCTTGAACCACGTCATTAAAGGGTTTCAGCTGAATAACGGGATGTTCCTTTAATGTAGTATCATACCCTATTATGCTGCATTTAAATGCTTCCAAAAGCCCCGCAAGGTGCGTGCCTATCCTGCCGCAGCCTATAATACCAATGGTTTTGCCCCGAAGCAGGTTTCCCATTGGCCTTTCAAATTCCCCTTTTCTTATGGATTTATCCGTGTAGGTTATTTTTCTTGATAAATCAAGCATCAGGCCAAGTGTTAATTCCGCAACGGAGGCCGTGGGCGCATCCGGTGTATTTGCAATTGAAATACCCATGCTCCTTGCATAATCAAGGTCTATCCCGTCCAGGCCAACCCCGCATACTGAAATCATCCTTACACAACAGGCCATAGCACTTAACGCCTTTGGGGTAATATGCTCTACGCCTGCTATCAGGTATTCAGGGGTATATTCATTTATAAGGAAAATTAATTCGTCCTCGGTAAGCCTTCTGCAATAGGGGTTTAAGACACACTTAAATCCCTTGCTAGCAAGCAAGTCAATAGGTTTACTGCTGTTTTTTCCAAAACTTGAAGTTGTTACCAAAACTTTCATACTGCACTCCAATAGCTCGCCTTAAGCGCAAAAACCTTACACCTTTTATATTATTATAAGGCATATTTTTATATTTTTACGCTAATGGCATTCTATTGTTGCAAAATATAAAGTTTATTGAAGTAAATTGCAGGGCATTAATTTTCTGATAATGCTTGCGCAAAATCCTGTATCCTCTTTTGTTTCGGGTTTAAAGAGGCTTTTTATTTCATTTCTGATTTCTTCGCTTAAGGGGGTGTATTCTGAATAAACAGGGTCAAAATAATCGAATTCTAAATCTTTGTTTTCCATAATTTTCCTTTATACCTTTCATCCTTGCTCATATTTATTTCATCGTCCATGCCTTGTTAAAACTTTATACCCGGACCTTGTTTTGTATATTTATGTTACAATTTGCTTATGAAAATTAAGACTAATTCTATTGAAGATACAAAAAAGCTTGCGCGGGTTTTTGCAAAATACCTTGGGCCGGAAGGTGCCTTTATCACTATGTTTGGGGATATCGGTGCCGGTAAAACCGCCTTTGTGAGGTTGGTTTTAGAGGCTCTTGGCGTGAAGGAAAAAATCACAAGCCCAAGTTTTGTAATTTTAAATGAATATAAAGTTGAAAATTTATCCTCAAAACCTGGCGCTATGCCGGTTTACCATTTTGACCTTTACCGCCTTGAAAATGAGGGTTTGGATACAATTAAGGAAGAGCTGCGCGAATACTCGCGTCCCGGGGTTTTAACGTTTGTTGAATGGGCGGATTTCGGCTCTTGTGAATTGCCCTACAACAGGCTTAACATAAGGGTTTTATATAACGGGTCGGATTTTGATGATACCCGCTTTTACTCCTTTGAGCCTATTGGCGGGCATTACAGCGTGCTAACGGCTAAAATGCTTGATATGCTTAAGAAAGAGGGGCTTGCATGAATATTTTAGCGTTTGATACATCTTTAAATAAAACCTATATCGCCCTAATGACGGGGGATACATTGGTATTGCGCGCGTTAGAAACCAATGAAATCAACTATCATAGCGCCTACTTAATCTCAGGAATTAGGCAATTACTGGATGAGAGCCAAATTGAGCTTAAAAATATTGATTTGATTGCTGTAAATTCGGGCCCCGGCAGTTTTACGGGCATACGTGTAGGCGTTACAACAGCTAAAACACTGGCTAAAGAGCTTAACAAACCTGTAATTGGCATATCATCGTTGGATTTATTGCGTGAAACATACAAAAACCTTGACCCGGACGTTATTTTGGATGCAAGGCGCGAAATGTTTTATATGAATACCGGGGATAAAATCAGCCTGATACCCTATGGGGATATAGATAAGCACCTTTCTAAAGGCGTTATAATATGCGATAAATCAAGCTCTGTACGTCTTTGTGAATTTGAAATCCCTTGTTATAAGCCTGAAATAATCGTTTTTGAGGAGGATAACAGTATTAATTTGGCGGCTGCTCTTATTGATATTGCAAGGGTAAAATACTCATCCGGCGGGGATTTTGGCTGGTACAACCTAAAGCCGCAATACATCCAGGCGCCCCCGATACATAAACGTTCATAGATAATAAATCTGCGAATGAAAACAACTTAAAAAACTTTAAAGGTAATATTTTAAATAATAGAGTTAATGTAAAACCAAATGTTTATCATCTTTTCACGGTCTTTTTCGACAATTTTTAATTTTCTGTAAATTTCTTTTTTGATTTTTTCATCAGATTCTTCGTTAGGAAAATTAAAAAGGTCTGCGGGTTTGATTTTTAAAGTGTCTATAATTTTGGCGAAACTCTCTGCTGACGGGAAATTTTGTCCTCTTTCTATTCTTCCGTATGAATTCGGTGCAATATCAATGGCTTCAGACATATATTCTTGACTGTAACCTCTGAATTTCCTTATTTTTGCAATATTTTCGCCTATATATTTTTTGAAATCGTCGCCGTTCACGTCCCCGCCTTATTTTTCATAGTAGTTTGTAATTGAATAAAAAATAACAATCTAATAGTGTTGACAGACTACTTAATAAGTCGTATCATGTGATTATATTTTAAATTGTTTTGTTTATCTTAAATAAAGGTTACTTTAAAATGAAGAAAAGTTCATCTGTTCCTTATGTGCTTTTTTGTGCACAATTCAGGGTTTTTGCCTTTTCATTGGTAGAAATGCTTATGGCGCTATTGGTTGCTTCATTGTTACTTGCAGCACTTGCTCCTGTCGTAACAAGAAAGTTTAATGAAAACATTAATGTTTCAGGTATTGGGGGTGGTGTAAAATCCGATTATTCAAGAACATTTTACGATGATTTTGAATGGGCGGTTCCTGCGAGTGTTAATACTATAAATGTTACAGTTGTTGGCGGCGGGGGTGCAGGTGGCGGTGCTACGTACGGTTTTAAGGAAATAACGGCTACCGAAAACAATTGGACGGTTCCTGATGGTGTTACAAAGCTGCGCGTATTTATGACAGGTGCCGGCGGTGCCGGGGCTAGCGGGGGCTTTGCGCATCATGTTGTTAATGTAGAAAGCAGCGGGCCTTATAAGGATTTTACTGCTGTTGGTGAAACCTCGTTCACCATGCAGGATTCTCAAAAAATCGTTCCGAAAATGAATTCAGGCTGTGCATTAGCAGGTGTAACTCAGTGGAGTTCTGCACTTAATAATGATACAACAAAATATACTCCTGGCGATGTAATACCAATCAAGGTTACGGCTTGTGGAGGCGGCGGTGGAGGTGGCGGCACTTACGCTTATAACGGTGTAACAGGCTATGGTGGCGGTGGCGGTGCCGGAGGGTATGTAAAAGATTTAACCTTAACAATTCCAAATACGATATATGTAAAAATTCCGGCCGGAGGCGGGTTGGGTTCTGCAGGCAATTTCTCTGGTGGAATATCTGGTGGATATGGTGGCGGCGGAGGCGGAGGCGGCGGGCAATTTTCAATGTCCGGTGGTACGGGTGGTGCTTATGGCGGCAGGGGTGGAAATGGTTTAATGTTAGCCAACAGTAATTATGCAGGAAACGGCGGAAATGGTAGTGGTACGGTTCTTTCTGTCGGTGGTACGGGTGGATGTTTTTCAGGAATGGGCTGCGGCGGTGCAGGCGGCAGGGGCGCTATCTGGGGCGCAGGTGGCGGAGGCGGCGGTAAAACGCAAGGTAATAACGGTTCATCAGGTGGCGGAGGCGGAGGAGGAGGGCCAACCACTATTTCTGCAGGTGCAGGCACTGCGGGCAATATTGTCTTTCAAATCGGCGGTGGAGGCGGCGGAGGTGGCGGTGGAGGCTATTTTAGTACAATAGGTTCTGGCGGAGGCGGTGGTGCAGGTGGCGGCGGATATGGTGCCGGTGGTGGCGGAGCAGGTGGCGGTGTTGGCTGGGCCGGGGGTGCAGGCGGAGGTGGCGGAAAATTGAATGAATTTATAGGTATTGGAGTCGGTTCATCGGGCCGGGCGGGTACTGCAGGTGTAAGCCACCATGGCGGTGGCGGTGGCGGCGGCTATGGCGGCGGAAACGGTGGTATTAATTCAGGCGGTGTAGTTTCCGGTAACATATTTGGTTCAGGATATTGCAATGGCGGAAATGGTCAAACAGGTGGACGGCAAGGGGCATTGCGTTTGTATTATACATATCCTCCGCTAAAATGTGAATATGAAACGCCAACAAATTCGGGTGGAGGCGGCGGTGCAGGACAGATATGGATTGGTGAAATATCTGTTACACCGGGGCAAAAAATTAATTTTAATATAGGCAGAGGCGGTGCTAAACCGACTGCTTACGGAAATGATGGCGGAAATGGCGGAGATACATCTATTATTGTAAATGGTAGCGCTTATACCGTTGCAGGCGGCAAAGGCGGCAAATATGAAAGCAGTGAAACATATTTAACCAACAGCGGTGGTCTTGGTGGTGGTGTTAAAAAGACCAATTTTTCAAATAGTGCAAAATATAATAACTGGCTTAATTGGAATGCCGGTATTCTAAACAGTGCCGGTGCAAACGGTGCTGCAGGTGCTACACCTGATAACGGTGCAGGCGGCGGTAAGGGTGGTGCTACATACCTAAGGGACGGTAAACTTGCAAAAGGCGGAAATGGTGGCGGGGCTCAATCTAACGGTATAGATGCGGACAGCGGAAATCCAAACTATGGCGCAGGCGGCGGAGGCGGCGGCGGAGTAATAGACAAAGGTGCTAAGCCAGGCTATGGCGGCAAAGGTGCTAACGGGTACATATATATAGAGTGGGGCAGCACAAACGGAGGTGGCGGAGCTAGTGGTCAAATCGCAGAAAAGAATGGAGTTTGGGTAACGCCGGGCACAAAGGTAAAAATCACTGTCGGAAAAGGCGGTCAGGCAAAAGAAATATTAGCACAGTCAAATAGTGTCGAGGGTCAATTTGGGCAAAAGGGAAATAATGGCGGAGATTCTTATATTACAACACCCGAAGGTGAGGCGATAAGGGCTAAAGGCGGTGAGGGAGGTTTCCCCGGTGACAGTGTCCATGGAAAAGGCGGCAACTATTATGATACGACAAATATTAAGTATATAAAGAATTCAATAAAAGGCGAAGACGGAAATAATAATTATGGTGGTACGGGCGGCACAATCACAAAAGAAATCTGCCCTTTGTTTGATAGTCTAATGGGCCTTGGTGGCTGCGGGGGCAGTATGCCGACAGGTACATGCGCAAACGCTTCATCTTCTCCTACAGGGAAAAATGCAGGCAAGGTTGGCGGCGGCGGAGGCGGCGGAGCCGTAAAAGATTACCAGGCGTACCCCGGCGGTAACGGTGCTAATGGTATGGTAATTATTCATTGGAGTAACTGATAAAATTTTGATTTCACCGTAAATGGTTACCCTTAATTTTTAAACGATAAAACAACTTTCTTTGGTGCTGTTCATATGTAACCTCAGCACCATTTTTTTGCGGATTTTGCAGTGCAAGAAAACAAGGCCGGACAAGTATTTGTAAGGGTTTTGCTTACGGTAACTTTTTTACAAGTACCATTCCGTTTGTTGATATTTCATAATTGGTATTTGGAGTTTTTGATAAAAGTTTTATTTCCCCATTTAAAATATTTACACCCCAAAGCCCTAAGAAAATGTGCTCTTTAAGCTTTTCATTATAAGTGTATGCAACATTTATTATGATATTTTCATCCTTTGCATAAAACCCCAGTGGCTTTATATCCCACCTGTAATGGTTTAAATTCAACCTGTCTTTTTTAAACCAATAGTCTTTTATTACAGCGTTTAAATTATCAAATTTCCTGCTGTAGGCCCCTTCAAAATATTCATTTTCATCCATATCATCATCCGAAAAGTCATTTTGAAGGAAATAAACCCATATATTTGTTTCATATATACCGTTAACAGAAGAGCCTGTTTTTTCCTTTAAAAGCACCTTTTTATTGTCTTTTGACCAGTCTACTATAGTTAAAGATGAAAATAAAAACTGGCTCAATTGCTCATTTGTGCTTTCAATAAGCGGGGTTTTTCTTGCCCCTGCAAAAACATTAGCCTCAAGCACCCGCTGTTTTTTGCCTTTAATTGTATCAAGCGGCAAAATAAAAAATGCCGATGTTGTCTGTTGGGATGACGGGTGATAATAGCATTCCGTGTATGCCATAAGCTTAAAATTCGGACTTATAACGCCGCCGGAGCGCACATTTTTATCTGCCTTTAGCTTTTCAAGGTTTAATTCTCTTGACCCCGGAACATTATTGTATTTTTCAAAATGTGTCGGCAAATCAAGTTTTTCAACCAGGTTTGGATTTGGAGTTTCTTTATATGGTTCTGCAATCCTATGCTCCATTCTTATATCGGTTGCTCTTTCAAGCCATTCCTCAACGGTTTGCACCATTGGTTCGGTTTCTTCTTCCTGTTGTTTTTGCAGCCTTTTTTGCTTGGCAGCATCACTCCATGGCAGGTCAAAGGCATAAGAAACCTGATATGCTGCGCAAAAAACCAGTATAAAAACCGCCGCACCTTTTAATAAAGCCCTATTCACTTTATATAAGACCTTCTTTTAAGGCTTTAATTGCGGCTTTTGTTCTGTCTTCAAGATAAAGTTTTTGCAAAATATTGTGCACATGTGCTTTTGTGGTTGAAATTGAAACAACCAGTTTTTGGGATATTTCCTGATTTGAAAGTCCATCAGAAATCAGCGAAAGCACTTCAAGCTCTTTTTTTGTTAAACCGTAAGAATTGTTCTCATTTTTTTTAGCGGGGATATTTGATGTTTGCATACTGCCAAGCACAACCCTTGCAATGACAGGGTCAAGCCAACCGGCCTTTTGGCTCACTGATTTTATTGCATTTGTAAGGCTGTCAAGGTTTGAGCCTTTCATAATATACCCGTCTGCCCCCGCATTTAGCGCCGCAAAAACATCTTCTTCACTTTCCCTTGAGGTTAGCATTAATATGCCCGCCTCAAGGCCGCTTTCTTTAATTTTTTTTGTTGCCTCAATGCCGTCAATTTTTGGAAGGCCTATATCCATAAGGATTACATCCGGCTTTAGACGAAGAGCTAAATCGATAGCCTGCATACCGTCTTCCGCTTGTCCTGTTAAATCAAATTCCGGGTTGTTTTTTATATAAAGTGCTGTTCCCATTCTTGCCATAATATGGTCTTCAACAAGAAGAATTCTAATGGTGTCCGCTTTTGTATTATGTGTATCTTGAATTATTTCTGACATCATATTGATACCTGATTATCAACTATTGAGTTTTTTAATATGAAACTGAATGTACAGCCTTTATTTATTTCGCCCTCTGCAAAAATTTTTCCGTGGTGCGCTTCAATTATTTGCCTTGATAAATAAAGCCCAAGCCCTGTTGAGGCAGACCTTTTTTTGCTTGTCCCTTGTGAAAATCTTTTAAACAGCTTATCTATATCTTCTTTACTTAAGCCTTCGCCAAAATCAACAACATCAACACGGATATCTTTATTTTGATAAGAAGTTTTTATTTTTATAATACCGTCTTTTTTGCTGTGTTTAATAGCGTTTCCGATGAGGTTTGAGATAACTCTTCTGATTTCGTTTTTATCGGCATCTATAGTTATATTTTTACAGTTTTTATCTGAAAAGTCGAATTCAAATTTAAGATTTTCATCAATTAATAACGGCGCAAGGGTTTTGGCGCACTCTTCAATTAATTCTTCCATATTAAATTTAGATTTACACAGGAAAAGTTTACCTGATTCGTATCTGTATACCTCTAAAAGCGCATTAACAAGCCCAAGCATATCTTCAGAGCTTTTTTTCATTACATTTAAAAGCTCTTTTAATTCATTGCTCAAATCTCCAAGATTGCCTCCAAGGGTAAAATCCAGAGCATTGATTGATGCAAGCAGCGGTGTTCTTAAATCATGCGTTAATGTTGCAATAAAATCATCCCTAAGACGTTCATTTTCTTTTTGGAAAGTGATATCACGGATAAGTGCTATTGTAAAATGCTCTCCTTTAATAAGAACATCGGCAATCCCTATTTCAACAGGGATTTTTTTGTTGTTTTCATAATCTATAACGCTGAAATCCCTTAGTACTCTTTCTGTTTTATCAATTTTTTTATTTTTTTCATTTATTATAAGCTCAAAGAAATTTTTCCCTTCAAGGGCTGTATTTTCTATATTGCCCGGGCATAACAATTTTTTAGCCTGTTCGTTTGCTTGTACAATTATATTATTTGAATTGAACATCACAAGGCCGTCTGTCAGATTTTCAATTATAGTGTTTAGTTTCACCGTTCTTTCTTTGACTTTTTCATCCAGTGTTCTGTTTGTTTCTTCAAGCTCTTCGATTTTAGCTTTAAGTTGACCTTTCAGTCTTGTTCTTTCAATACCGTTTTTAATATTTAAAATGATATCATCATTAATCCATGGTTTTTCAATATATTTAAAGATACCAACTTCATTTATCGCCCTTATAGCATTTTCTTTATCGGCATATCCTGTAAGTAAAATCTGGGTTGTATCGGGCTGATATTGTTTTGCTTTGGATAAAAATTCAATACCGTTCATTTTCGGCATAATAAAATCTGAAATTATTAAATCGCAAGGATTATCTTTAATGTATTCAAGTGCCGTGCCCGGGTCATTAAAAATATCAACGTTTGAAAAACCCTCAATCTTAAGCAATGTTTTAAGGGTTTTTATTACCATATCTTCATCGTCTACAATGACTATTTTTCCAGTGATTAGCATACTTACAGAATAAGATATTTTTAGTTTTTAGACAAATATTTAACAAAAATACAAGAAAATTCCCACAAATAGCAAATATTTTATTTTTGGTGTTTTGTACACACAATTGCTGCAGGATATTGAGCAAGTTGCATGCAAAAAATATGAGGAATGATGAAAGCAGGTTTGAGTAATAACCGTGGGGCGGGTACGCCCTACAGGGATAATATGTCGCAAAAGAGCTTATCTTTTGGTGCTAAATCTGCATATATTCAGATTGAAAATTACGGAAAATTTTTAAAAGATACAAATTTGTATATAGGAAAAGGCTTTTTTGAAAATCTTACAAGCGGTTTAAGTATTTCAAAAAGCAGTGAAACTTTTGATTACAATAAAAGCAAATTCGTATTTGAAGCTGATACTTTTCTGAAAAAAGCCCGGGACGGCGTTATAGATATTACAAAACTGCCTGTTGATATATTTGCCGTAGTTATGCAGAAAGCAAACAGAATTCCTCTTATCAGAGATATCGGTGCAGTAAAAAGGCTGGGTAATCTTCCGGTATTTCAAGCAAGAAGGGAAGAAAAAGAAACGGCCCAGCTTGCAAGAAAAATAAAAGGCCTTGCACTTAGCAGTTCCGACCCTTTTGAACTTAGAAAAACAGTTCTTAAAATCCCTTCAGGAAGGGCTGTCGGGAACTATAATACAAAGGATGAAAGAGCCTTAAACAGGCTTTCTACCGGTTTTGTTTCCTCTATGTTTGTCGGGACTGATTTTTATAACCTTGTAATGTATGAGAAAAATGATAAAAAAGAAGCTGCGCAAGCTGCAAGAAAGCGCCGCAACAGAGAGCTTTCAAGGCATGTGCTTACTGCATTTTTAACTTTTTCTATACTTGGTACTTTTTCAGGATTTATAAACAGAAGTAAAGTTGCCGCTTGTGCTGCTATAGCAGGGTGCGCATTATTTTCTGAAGTAATAACCAGGCTTGTATCGGGTGTTTCACTAAAACCGTTAACCCCTGAGGAGGCAAAAAAATATAACGAAAAACATGCTAAAAAGCAGGCTGAAACTGCAGCTGATAAAAAAGAACAAGAAACTAATAAAACAAGACTGCCGGCAAATAATAACAACGAAGATGACAGAACAAAAAGCCCCATAACTTTTAAAAATGTGGCTAAAGCAGCCGTCGCAATAGTTGCTGCCAATATTTTGTATGGTGTTGCAAGGTCAAAAATTCCGTCGTTTGATAAGATGCTGTCAGATATTAGCGCAAAATATAAAAAAATATATAAATCCATTGCAAAAGCTGACTTAATACAGGATGATAAAACATTAAGAGAATTTCTTGACGGTTTTACCGGAAGAGATATGGGCGCAATTCGCCAGGCGTATTCACGAATTTTGAATGTAAAATTTACAAGAGAAGAAGCTCAACAGCTGCTGCAAAATGCACAAAACGGCGTTGTAAGCATTGATAATAAAAGTAAATTATTAATAGATGCTTATAAAAGAAGTGCAAAACAAGACCTTAATGCGTTCATTAAAACCGCAAGAGAAGAAGGAATTGATTATTCCGTGACATCAAAGCTTGTAAAGCATGAAATAGATAATGTAACAAAACTGGATGATGCAGGCAATGAAGTCTTGTCCGGCATTAAAGGGATAGATTTTAAGTTGGATTTATCTATGCCTGATAAAATTATTGGCGGCAAAGAATATTATTCTATGAAAGATGCCGTATACAATTTTGGTGCAATTGAAGAAAGAAAAAGGAAAGTGGTGCTTGATGCAATTTGCTATCCTTTTAAGGCCTTTTCGCATTTTGTTTCTACCCCTACAAGGTTTTTAAAAACTCTTGCGGGTATTCCCAATAAAGAAATCAAAAAACCCGAAAAATACGTATCTCCTGATTTGGGAGAGTTTTACAGAGACTGTTCCGTTATGTTTAAAAAATATAAAACCGGCAAAATTTCTCTGAAAGAATTCCATAAATATATTCAGAAGGCAAATACCGATGTATTTGATAAGGAGGGTACGCCCCAATATCCGCAAACAGTTCTTGCAAACGTATCAAGAACCATTGTAACCCTTATTACAAGCTATTTCTTTGTAAATGATTTCAGAAACGAAGTATTAATCCAATCTAACGGAGAAAATACCCAAAAAGCTGCCGAGGTTACAAAAGAGCGTATTGCACATAAAGTTTCAAACTTCTTCTTAAATAAATTCTATATGAACCTGTTTAATAACACATTTGAAAAACAATTCCTCGGAAGCTTGCTAGGTGCAACATCCGTGGCTGCGGCGACAGAGCTTACAAATGAAACATCCGTAAGGCTTTCAATCGGTGTTCCTGTGACAAGGAAAAAATCAAAAGAAGATATAGAAGAATTTGAAAAGAACCACATTGAAAAAGAGGGTGCCCTTGGTGCTTATTATAAGCTTATGGCAAGAATAACCGGCAAAAAGATGCTTAGCGAAAAAGCAAACGGATAATACCTGCTTTCTGCATATAACATTTCTTTTATGATAAAATATTTCCTAAGGTATTTTATTGAAGAGGATTTTATATGCAAACTTTAGAGAAATTATTATTTGACGGAGTTGAAAAAAATACACCTGCCTCTGTTAAAAATGACAGGGTATTTGATTATACAAATAGAGGCAAATTTACTTTTACGCTCACAAAGGAACTTGTTGAAAAACTTGAACTGAAAAAATGGTTTGCAGGTTATAAAAAAGAAGCACTTGTTTCAACCGCAGGCATCAGGGGGCCGCAAAATGTGCTTTATCCGCATGATACAAGGTTCCCAATTAATACAATAGGTATAACCCTTGCAACACTTGCAAAGGCACTTGTTCTAAAAGAAAAATATCCAAATGCTGATTTGGTGAAACTTGCAGGCTCTGAAGTAAGGTATAACAGTAAGACCTATCTTGATATAATCGCAAGAATTCAATCTGCCGTTGGCATAAAAACCCTTGTGCCTTCAAAAAGGCAGACTATCCCTATATGGCTTGCATCGTTTTTGGCTTTTAAGCTTGACCTGGTTGGGGCCGAATATATAACAAGCTCTCATGGGATAAGTGTAAAAAATGCTACAAAAGACCTCAATAACCAGGGCTCACAGTTTTTGCCCAACGAAAGCCTTGAATTTGTAAATAAAATAGAAGAAATCTTTGATATTGTTGATAAAAAAGGTGAATATAAGATTGAATTTTCTGCCACGGATGACACTTTGATTGATGAAGAATCAATGGAAAGACTGAATAACGGTGTGGATTTATATGTTGAATATCTTAAATCAAATGTTGCAAATGATATCATTTTAAATAAAATCAAAAATTTTGATAAAAAAATTGTAATAGATGCTGTTGGAGGTGCAGCCTACAATACACTTTCAAAAATATTAAATAAACTGGATATTTCAAATACCTTTGATTGGCTGAATATTGAAGAAGACCCGTTTTTCCATTCAATCGGAAAAGACACTAAAAACGGTGCATTCTATGATTGGTCCCTCGATATTACGGTTGTCGCCAAGGATAAAGACGAAAAACCGTATTTTCCGGTAATTAATTCCTTAAAATATGATGAAAAGCTTAAAAATTATCCCTTGGGTACGGTTTGCCTTGTAACAGACCCTGACCATGACAGATTAAGTGTTGTGCAGATTGAAAGTGCCGATAAAAAAGATGATGTGTTGCGCGCGGGCGTTGATATTGCAGACCTTGACAAGGGGAGAATACTTTGTATCTTTAGCGCAAATCAGGCATTTTTAATGATTATGGACTATTGGGCAAAACAGCTTAAAGAAACCGGCGAGTTTAACAAGTCTGAACGGTTTATTGTAAAAACCACCGCAAGCTCTAAAAGCTGGGATGAATGGGCAAGGGCTAACGGTATTAAGGTTATAAATACACCTGTAGGCTTTAAAGAGATTGCAAATACGATTAAAAAAGTAGAATTTCAGCTTGAACAAGGTGTTGAAAACATTGTAGTTGAGGATATATTTAAAAACAGGGTTGAGCTTGGCAATACCGCAAATGGCGGCCCAAGAATGATTTTTGGCGGTGAAGAATCCGGCGGAATGATTATAGGTTCAAATGATATTATAAAGTCCTTAAATGGTCGTATGGCACTTGCAATGCGCGAAAAAAGCGCAACGGAAGCAATTATTGCAGCATCCGGTCTTGTTGCAAGTCTTGATATGCCGCTTTGGAAACATCTGGAGAATGTCTATGATGAAAATAAAATCAAGGCACGGTATGATGTTAGGGATGATATATCTTATTATAACGAATCAGAGCCTGATATTGAAAAACTAAAGGCTGCAAAGATTTCAGGCGAAGCACTTCGTACCAAAAATGATGTATTTTACCTATCCCTTGCAATAGCGCTTGAAGAAGGGCTTATAACCCTTGAAAATGTTAAGGAAATTTTATCAAAAACATTCCCCGCGCTTGATTTTTCTAGCCTTCTTGCCGTGAAATTTGTGGGGGACGGTACATATCTTGATTTTGATGATAAATTTATAGAAATTCGCCCGTCAGGAACAGATGCCAAAACAAAAGCGTACGCAGGCGGCTCTGATAAGGTGCTTTTAGCGGAATGGTCACGTACACTTGGCAATTATTCAGGTGATTTAAATGATATTTACAAAAAATACATCAGTGAAGACTTTGTAAATAACGCAAAGGAAAAATCTCTGAAACTGTATGATGATTATGCAAACAAAGATATAGATACAAGGGAATTTAAAATCCCTGAGTACAGGTTTTAAACATTAAAAAAGCGGGGTTTAAACCCCGCTTTTTTAATGTTATAAGAAAATCTATGCCATATGTTTTTCAATGTTTGAAACAATGGCAGATTTTGGCATAAGCCCCACAAGTGTTTCCTTGGCCTCACCGTTTTTAAATATTACAATACTTGGCAGGCCTGAAATTTGATATTCTTTTGCAGTTTTCAGGTTTTCATCCGTATTTATTTTTGTAACTTTGATTTTACCTTCAAATTCTCCTGCGATTTCATCTAATACAGGTCCCATTTTTCTGCATGGTCCGCACCATGGCGCCCAAAAATCAACCACTGTAATACTTTCATTTTTTAAAACTTCGTTTTCAAATGTTGCATCTGTTATATCAATAGCATTACTCATGATAGTCCAATTCTCCTTTTTGTTATCTTTTGTATTATAATCATGACCGTATTATATGTCAAAATTAAAACTAATATCAGAATGAATATAGATAAGATAATTGAAAATCTAAAAAAAGACAATTCATCCAACAGGGTAACCCAAACGGAATTTGTAAAATTTATGGAACAGGTGGCAGACCCTTATCTTGTTTTGATATGCTGTATTTTAAGCCTGCGCACCAATGATAAAACCACCTATCCTTGCTCTATGCGTATGCTCAAGCTTGGAAAAACTCCGGAGGAAATTTCAAAACTTGATGTTGAAACCCTTGCTAAAGCCATATACCCTGTCGGTTTTTATCAAAACAAGGCTGAGCAAATTATTCAATTATCCAAAGAGCTTGTTGCAAAATATAATTCCAAAGTTCCTGATGAAATTGAAGAGCTTGTAAAATTTAAAGGAGTGGGGAGGAAGACGGCTAATCTTGTTTTGACAAAAGGCTTTAATAAACCGGCTATTTGTGTGGATGTGCATGTGCACAGGATTTCAAACCGTCTTGGGTATGTGGAAACCAAAACCCCTGAAGAAACAGAATTTGCACTGCGGGAAAAACTCCCTAAAAAGTATTGGATAGATTTTAATACCCTTCTTGTAACCCACGGGCAAAATGTTTGCAAACCGATAAAACCAAATTGTGCAGATTGTTCAATTTCAAAATACTGCTCTAAAATAATATAAATATTAAAATTAAAAGCCCCAATAAAATAAGGGGCTTTTAAAACTCTATTCTATATACTCTTTATCTGCCTTTAGTTCTCTGTCTATATTTACAATTTCACAAGTGCAATCTTTAATATAGCTCATTTTATCAAGCATTGATTGGAAAAGGTGTTCTTCTTCAACCTGTTCGTTTACAAACCAGTGGAGGAATACTTCAAGCGGGTAATCATTCTTTTCTTTTGAATTTTTGTATAATCTGTGGATGTTTTCTGTTACAAATTTTTCATGGTCAAGTGCCGCATTTATTGCATCAATCGGGTTATTCCAATTTGTATCAGGTGCTTCTATTCTTAAAAGCTGCACCTTTTCATCCCTTAATATTAAATAATCATAGATTTTTCTTGCGTGATTCAATTCTTCTTTTGCATGGTTTTTTGTTAATTTTGCAAAACCTTCCATATTAATTTCTGCAAAATATGTTGCCATTGCAAAATAAAGATATGCAGCATAAAATTCCCTGTTTAGTTGTGCATTCAGGTCTTCTAAAAGTGTATTATCCATTTTCATTTTATTTTTCCTCGTTATTTGATATGTATAAACCGTGAATATTACAATATTCTCTTGCACTAAGGCCGTCACCCTTGCCAAGGTTACTTCTGCAATTAATATTTATTTGCGGTTCCTCCCCGGGGTAAAGGTATTCCCTGTGTATCGTTTTTTGATTTTTTGACACAGCCTCTATAAATTGAATATAGTGTTCTTCAACCATAGGGTGCGGCATTTCGCCAACGCGTATTCTAACCCCCACCCCTTCGCATTCATAATCTATAACGGGTACATGTTTTTCATTTACACCGTCTGTTGTGCCGGGTCTAAGGTGTTCCATTTCCTCTCCGCAGCACACAAGGGTGCCTTCCCCCGGTAATACAACTTCCACAATGTTTTTGCAGATATTGCATCTGTAAATTTCAAGTTTTTCTGTCATTTTAAAATCCTTTATAAAAAGTAATTTTCAAGGACGTGAGCCTTGCTTACTTTTTAAAATGAAACAAAAACTTGCGCTTTTTATTCGCCGGCCGTTTAATCTCCAGTTTTATATATTTTTTAAATTCTTCTTTTGCCTTGCTTATAGCATCTATTTCTTCAAAGAAAATTTCATCATCACTAAGCTGCCTTGTGATATTTGATTCGTTTATCTGTCTTAAAATTTCTTCGTTTTTTAAGACAAGATAAACTTTAACACCTTGAGATTTTAATCTTATAAGAATATCTTCAAGTGCAAAAATAGCACTGATATCAAGTTTTCTATCCGAATCATAGCAAATTATTATATGTTTTGTACCAAGCAGTTCTTCAAATTGTGAGATAATTTGCGAAGCGGAACCAAAGAAAAATTCACCCTGGATATGCACAACCCTTATTTTATATCCGCATTCGGTGTGCAGTTGTTTTTCAAGCTCTGCCATTTCATTATCTTCAACATCTTTTATATTCAGGGTGGTTTTATCTGCAAGTTGCTTTGCAAAAAGTGCTGCAGACAGTGTAATACCAACACCTACGGCAAAAATAATATCGTGAAAAATGGTTAAAAAGAAAACCAGACACATAATAATCAAATCTTCTTTTGGTGCATACCTTACAACTTTAAAGAATTTTGTATCAACTATATTGTATCCGACCCTTATCAGAATAGCGGCTAATGTTGCCATAGGTATCATATTTACTATATTTGCGCCATACAAGGTTGCAAACAGTATTATTATTCCGCAAAATATTGTGGATAATTTTGTTGTAGCACCGGTTTTAATTGCGGCAACAGAGCGCATGGCAGCCCCTGCCCCTGATATGCCTCCAAAAAGCGAGGCTATTACATTTCCTATTCCTTGGGAAAATATTAATGTCTGGTTGTTTATTTTTTTCTTTGTTAAAGACGTTACCACAAGCCCGCTCATAAGGCTTTCTGTAGAGCATATAACAGCTATCATAACCGCAAGGGATGTAAGATGTACTATATTTGAAAAATCTGCCGTTACAACAGATAAAAAACCTTCGCTTATGCCGCTTATTGTGGGTGCGTCCATTTTGAAACCCCAGGCAATTAGCGTACCAAATATTATTGCAAAAATTTCAGAGGGGATAATTTTTTTAATTGCCTTTGGTGTGTATATTAAAATCCCGAGGCTCAAAAGCCCTATAACAAAGGCGTCTGTGTTTATGTCCGATAAAATATGCGAGAAATTTTTAAATGTTGAAACAGGTGTGGCATATGTGCTGTGCCCCAAAAGCGGTGCGGTTTGTAAAACAATAAGAATGACGCCGACCCCGTTCATAAAGCCTGAAATTACAGGATAAGGCACATATTTTACAAGGTTTGGCATATTTGTAAAAGATAATATTATCTGAAAAACACTTGCAAGAAATAATACTGCCCAAAGTGCGTGAATATTTCCTCCTAAAGATACATAAACAGAGGCAAGAATAATTGCTGTCGGGCCTGTCGGGCCCGAAATAAGTGGAACGTTTACCCCGAAAAATCCGCTAAAAAGACACAAAAACATTGCCCCATAAAGCCCCGCAATGGCACCTGCACCTGTCATAGTACCAAATGCAAGAGCCTGCGGGAGTGCAACAGTTGCACCTATAAACCCGCCTATTAAATCTCCTGACAAATTTCTTATATTCATAGTATAATTTGATTATAGCAAAAACATTTCATATTTTTGGAGTTAGAAGAATAGTATGACAAAAGAAATATATTCAGGTGCTGAAATTATACTTAAATCCCTTGTTAAAGAAGGCGTTAAAGAGATATTTGGTTACCCGGGCGGCCAGGTTATAAAAATATATGATGCTTTATATAACCAAACTGAAATAAAGCACTATCTTGTCCGGCATGAGCAGGCAGCAGTCCATGCGGCAGAAGGGTATGCACGTGCCACCGGCAAATGCGGCGTTGCTCTTGTAACATCAGGCCCCGGTGCCTGCAACACTATAACGGGTATTGCAAATGCTTATTATGACGGCTATCCGATAGTTGTGCTTACAGGACAGGTAGGTTTGGCGCAAATTGGCAACGATGCCTTTCAGGAGGCCGATATTGTAGGTATAACAAGGTCATGCTGTAAACATAATTATCTTGTAAAAGATATAAAGGATATTCCGCGTGTAATTAAAGAAGCTTTTCATATTGCAACCACCGGAAAACCGGGCCCTGTTGTAATTGACCTTCCAAGAGATGTGCAAACCGCTAAATGCGCGTTTGAATACCCTGAAACCATTAAGCTTGCAGGGTACAATCCAAACTATAAAGGGCATCCGCTTCAGATTGCGAAGGCCGTAAAGATGCTATCAGAGGCTCATCGCCCCGTTATTATATCGGGCGGCGGTGTTTTGAATTCAGGCGCTTGTGAAGAATTAAGAAAGCTTGCAAATCTTGTACAGGCCCCTGTAACCCATACATTAATGGGGACCGGAACATACCCTGATTCACTTAATTCAAGCCTTGGCATGCTTGGTATGCATGGAAATTACTGGGCAAATTATGCTGTTGTACATGCCGATGTAATTTTGGCACTGGGTACACGGTTTAATGACAGGATTACCGGCTGTCTTAAGCGTTTTGCAAGAGATTCCCACGTTATCCACGTTGATATTGACCCTTGTTCAATCTCTAAAAATGTAAAGGCTGATATACCGATAGTTGGGGATGTTAAGAATGTTCTTTGCGGAATGATTGAATATTTTGAAAAGAAAAATCCAAATATTTATATTGACGATAAGCAAAAATGGTTTGAACAAATTAATGAATGGAAGAAAAAACGTGCCATTCCGCCATTCTCATCAGAAAAACTAAGTGCAATAACAGTTATTCAAAAACTTTATGAATTAACCAAAAAATATAACCCTATTGTATGCACGGAAGTTGGCCAACACCAGATGTGGGCAGCCCAATTGTTTGAATTTAATGAGCCAAGAAAACTTATAACTTCAGGCGGTCTTGGCACAATGGGCTTTGGTTTCCCTGCCGCTATGGGTGCCGCTGCGGCTTGCCCCGGGCAGCTTGTCTTAAATATTGCGGGGGATGGGTCTATCCAGATGAACATTCAAGAGCTTGCCACCTGTGTGGATTATGGGTTTAACGTTATAAATTGTATAATAAATAACGGTTATCTCGGTATGGTTCGCCAGTGGCAGGAAAAACTGTTTGACAAGCACTACAGCCAAACCCAAATATCTGGTCCTGATTTTGTAAAAGTGGCGGAAGCATACGGTGCAATTGGCATCAGGGTTGAAAAAGAAGATGAAATTGAACCCGCAATTTTAAAAGCAATAGAGGCTAAAAAACCTGTCTTTATAGATTTTGTGGTTGAAAATTTTGAAATGGTATACCCTTGGGTTCTTGCAGGTGAGCCCTTAACAAAGGTGCTTTTGTCTAATGAATGTGCGGTAAAATAGTATAAGGAAATAATAATGGGCGTTTTTCATACAATATCAATACTTGTTGCAAATGAATCCGGTGTATTGTCGCGCGTGGTGGATTTATTTTCAGGCCGCGGCTATAACATTGAAAGCTTAACCGTGGCACCCACAATAGACAGACTTTACTCAAGAATTACCATAGTAACGGACGGTGATTCCGCCGCTATAGAGCAGATTAACAAACAATTAAACCGTCTTATCCCTGTTATAAAGGTTGCCGATTTGAATTTAAATGAGGCGCTTGAATGCGAAGTGGCCCTTGTAAAATTGCACTGCAAGGATGAAGAAAAATCTGATATTTTAAGAATAGTGGATGCTACAAATTCTAAAATTATTGATGTAACAGATAAAGCCTACACAATCCAAACTGTAGGGTCTGAAAAACAAATCCAGGCACTTGCTGAATTAATTAAACCCTATGGCGTTAAAGAATTTGTTCGCAGCGGTAAAATAGCCATGTCAAAAGGCAATCAGTTTGTGGATATTAAAAATTTGTAGAAAAGTATTGAAATGAACAATTTATCTTCCAAATTCGTTTAGAAATTAGACGGCAGGTTTACAAAATAATACAACCTGTCCGCAATCAAGAATTTGGAGGTATGTTATAAAGAAGATTTTTACATGTACAATCCTTGCTGCAGTGTTATTTTTTGGTGCAAATTCGCTGTCATACGCTATAGAATGCAATTCCCCATGTCTAAACCCTTGTGTCCCTTCACGTACGGTTTGTGAAGGTGCAAATTGCACAACCTACTGCGGTTCTTCATCAGTTTATGGCGGCACATATTATGTTTCCCCGGGCGTATCATTCAGCTATTCAACACCAAATGTAAGTTTCAGCATTACAAACGAGGTTTACGGCCTGCATAATTTGTTTCACCGCCCTATAAAGGTTATCAACGGATTTCGCCCTGTATACCACAGATATCCGGCAAAGCCTGTCATTAAACCGTATCACCCGGAGGCAAAAAGACCGCATTCAAAACCGCGCCCTGCCGTAAACAAATCACACTCAAAACCTGCACCTAAGCGTGTGTAATTTTATTATTTTCATCAACATGTACAATTTTAGGGGTAAATGTACTATATTCTTCAACCGTCATTGAGGCATATGCCACAATTATCACCTTATCACCCTTTTGCACCTTTCTTGCGGCGGCACCATTCAGGCAAACTGTTCCGCTGCCTGCGGTACCTTCTATAACATAGGTGCAAAATCTTTCTCCGTTATTAATATCCAAAATTTCAACCTTTTGGTTTGCCATAATGCCGGAGGCAGTCATTAAATCTTTATCAAGGGTGATTGACCCCACATATTCTAAATTTGCATCAGTCACAGTTGCCCTGTGAATTTTGCCGTATAAAAATTCCATATTCATAGCAACAATATTTTATCAAAAAAATAAAAAACAATACTAAAATGGCGCCAAATAAAAAACCGGCTTTTAAAGACCGGTTAAATTTACCACATATTAGAGAGAGGAATTAGAGAGAAATCTTTTTAAATAACCAATGGGTTATTCCTTACATTTGTACTATTCCCTGCCGCATTTTTTTATAACGCTTTTTATAAAATCTTTAACATTCCTTAACATAGTATATACTATTTGGCAATTTTAAAAGAATAAAAAACTTTATTAAAGAGTAAGGGAAATATAAATTTTAAAGGAAGAACATTAAAGGTCTAAAACACATTTTGCCAAAGCTTTATTGTTAAAATGCTTTAGGCATTAAAGAAAGAATTATTTTACTCTCTCTTAATATCCTCGTGTTTATTAAATGTTTGCTATTCGTCAAGATTGGCAAACTTTTTATTATGTTTAATACTTGACAAAATAATTGAAAAACTATATCTTTGTATCAGAGAAATTGTTTTCTTTAAAAATGTTGTTTATCTTAAAAAAGGTTACAAATTATTATGAAAAATTGTTTTGTTTTTCGTGCGTGTTTTAATGCACTTTCGGATTATGCAAATTATTGCAAACAATCCTTTAACCGGCAGCGGCAGTATGAAGATTATGCCTTCTCGCTTGTAGAGATGCTAATGGCACTCCTTGTTGCCTCTGTTCTTCTTGCAGCCCTTGCCCCTGTAATGACAAGAAAATTTACCGAAAGCGTAAATATATCTGATAACGGGCTGAGCGGCTCGGGTGATATATCTAATATGGAATGCTTTACAAGCTCTGATACAACGGATTTTGTCACCTATAGTATAAAAAATGCCTACTATGCAAACTTTGTAATCGCATCTGGCGGCGGGGGCGGCGCCGGCGCTACATCAGAAAGAAAATCCGCTAAACTTACACAAAAAATTGAAGGCACCACAAATGGTGGCAGTGCAACGGACAGCCTGACAAAAGAAATACCTATAACAAACGCTATGACAGATGTAATAATAACCCACCTTATTGGCGGTGGCGGTGGCGGCGGTGAGGCCCGAGCTAATAAAAAGGAAACTAAAGATACAAAAACATATACGGCAAATGCCCAAAACTGCAAAGATTATGGCAATATGGGCACTGCAAGTTCCACATCCCGTTATTCTATATCTGATACAACCGGAAATTCGGGAAATAATTTTGCAGTTTATGATGTAAAAAATCTTTGTGTTACAAAATTTAATCAGGCGGTAGGCTCAAATGGCAGCACTGGCTGTTATAATGTGTATACAAATAAATGTGCCGGCAATACAAACGGTACTCTTGAATCAGACGGGACGGCATACCCGCACGCATATTCCGGTTGCGGAAGGTGGGTGTGCACTCATAGTGCCGCAGTTACCGCTTGTTCAAATCTTGCATCAAAAACGGGGGATAATTGGCGCCTTGCGCAAAAAGGCGAAATGACAAAATGGTACGGAACTGCTGACAAGGTTTATTCACGCTTGGGCTATGTTCTTCAAATAGTAATATGTATACTCATAAGTGCACAACTACAACTTCAATTGTAGGTGGCAATTCAAAGGCCTATCCTGCCTATGTGTGGTCCGGTGTTGCTTCGGGTTCAAAGCATTATAGATGCAGATTATCTTCAGGTGAATGGGAATGTGTTCCAAGTGAGGATTATCACCTTTTTTCAACCCGTTGTGTCTTGTCATCCTGGACAAGGAATATAATCACATACTCCTATTATGCCTATGGCGGAGGCGGCGGGGGTTCTGCCTCTTATATTAAAGATATCAATATAACAGAATATGTAAAAAAGGCACAAATCACCGGCGGCGGTAAAATTGTACTTAAAGCAGGCAAAGGCGGCAAGGGTGCAACATCAAGCACTAATAGTATAGTTGGCGCAAACTCTGAAATACTTGTATATGATAAAGATGATAATATAATTTTTGGTTTGAGGTCCTCAGGCGGCAACAGGGGAAGTGACGCAAGCACAACTTCATATGGTTCTGCGGGCACAAGGGGCAGTTGTTATCAATATGACACCGGGACAAAAAACTGGATATCTGCTGCCTGTTCTGCAAACGGCTCTTCAGGGTCAAGCGGCTCAAGTAATTCGGGAACTAATACATCGTACCTTACCGTATCAGGCGGCAGGGGCGGAAATTCGGCATACAATAATACCGGCGGCGGTACTGGCGGAAGTTATTCCACAGGGGGTACCGGCGGCTCATACGGCGCAGGCGGCGGCGGAGGCGGCGCAAGGTCTGATTCCACCGGGCAAACAAAATACGGCGGGGGCAGCGGCAGCGGCGGTATTGCAGAGATTTCCTGGTATGAAAAATTTCCCGGCGCAGGTGGCGGCGGAGGCGGGGGCGGCAGTGTTGTCCATATAAAAAATGTACTTGTGAACAATATTTCATCTTGTAATTTTGTAATAGGTGCCGGCGGCAAAGGTGGAAATGTAGATAGGAACGGTGCGGACGGTGGAAATTCTTCGGTTGTATGCTCAACGAAAACCTTTGAGGTAAAAGGTGGCAAAGGCGGCAAGAAAGGTATAGCTGCAGCATCAATATCATCTGACCCGACCGGCGGCCAGGCGGGTGCCGCAGGGGATGCGGATGCAAATATATATACTATCGACCCGTCAAACAGGGTAATTAAAAAAGGCGCTGACGGAACGGACGGAAATAAAAATGTCGGCGGCAGAGGGGGAAATTCAGGCACTGGGACAAAAGGAGGGTGCGGCGGGCTGTATGTCGAAACCGATATGGCAAAAGGTATATGTACTGTAAGTAATACAGATGCAAAAAGGGCCATGGGAGAGGGTTTTACCTACCAGGATATAGTACAGCCGACGGCAGGTAATGTTTTAAGTAAAACTTTCGGAACTGCCAGTGCGGGCGGGGGCGCGGGCGCATTTGATGAAACCTTGTCTGCTCCTTCCGGTAAAGGCGGTGACGGTATGGGCGGCTATATATGTGTTTATTTAAATAAAGAATAAAATTTTACGATAAAAACAACTTTTCGGGGTGCTTTTTGCACCCCTTTTCTTATCTTAGTGAATGTTGAATTTTAGCGTAAAATGCTTATGCAGAGTGCATTTCAATTGTCGTTTGTACCATAAATCGCCTTTGGGCGCTATTTTCCGATGCAAAAACTATCAAAGATACGGTTTAAAACCTCATCTGTCACCACTTCCCCGGATATTTCACCAAGTGCAAGCAAGGCGGATTTTATATCGATAGAAATTAAATCCTGCAATTCTCCAATCTCTGCGGCGCTTTTAGCGATTTTCACATGTGAAAGTGCCTTGTTGAGCGCCTCTTGGTGCCTTTGATTTGTTAAAAAGCAAGTATTTTCTATATTTGAGCCGATTATTTCAAAAAAAACAGCTTTTTTTAAATTTTCAATTCCATACATCGTCTTAGAGCTAATCACAATAGGATTTTCAAGGGTTTTTCCTGCGTTAAAACCTTCTGTATCGTGTATTTTGCCCGTTACGTCTTGTTTTGTTTCAATGTATAGGCACTTTTTACCCGTTTTTGCAAGCTCAAATACTTCCCTGTCCTCGTTTTGAACCCCTTTTACCCCGTCATAAAGGCACAAAATTATGTCTGCATTATCAATTGTGGACTTTGAATTTTGCACGCCTATTTGCTCAACTTTGTCTATATTTCCTTCTCTGATGCCGGCTGTGTCGGTTAAAGTGGCTGAAATACCTTCTATATCAATATTTTCAGATATTGTATCCCTGGTAGTACCTGCTATATCTGTAACTATAGCCCTGTCATAGCTTAAAAGGGTATTAAACAGGGAACTTTTGCCTACATTTGGCTGCCCTGCTATTGCTATTTGTATGCCTTCCCTTAAAACATTGTGACAGTGGGCATTTTCAAGGATTTTTTCAATTTTATTTTCTGCTTTTTCAAGCACGGAAAGGATTTCATCGTATTCAACCTCTTTTACATCTTCCGGAAAATCAAGCGAGGCAGTTATTTTAGCCAGAATTTCTGTCAAGGTTTCACGCATATCAGCTATTTCTTTTTTTAAACTTCCTGATAGGTTGTTTGCAGCTAATGATGCGGATTTTGAGGTTTTTGCATTTATTAAATCAAGCACGGCCTCCGCTTGGGATAAATCAATTTTATGGTTTAAAAATGCTCTTTTAGTGAATTCCCCTCTGGCAGCGAGTTTTGCCCCGTTTTTTAAGATAAGATTTAAAATTTCCCTGATAATTACAGGGGAACCGTGGGTTTGAATTTCGACAACATCTTCTCCCGTAAAGCTTTTAGGGTTTTTAAACGGTAAAACAATTACTTCATCTAGCTTTTGTCCGTTTTCATTGTCTATAATCCAACCGTGGTTTATCATTCCGGGTTTTGCTGTGCGGTCAAAAATTTTAGATATTATCTCAAAAGATTTTTCGCCGGAAATCCTTATAATCCCTATACTGCCTGCACTTAAGGGGGTTGCTATTGCACAAATTGTATCAAACATGTTTTCCATGCTTTTTATAATATCATGTTTAGTATAGAATGAGTATATATAAAGCTTTTAGGAGAAATAATGGGTTTTACTGATTTAACTATAATGGTTTTAAAATGCCTTGCAAATATAGTGGGTAACTGGGGTTTAGCGATTATTGTGCTTACAATCCTTGTAAGGCTTGCGATGTGGCATTCAAGCGTTGCTCAACAGCGCTCTATGAGGGTTATGCAGGCACTTCAGCCTAAAATGAAAATGATACAGGACCGCTACAAATCCGACCCGCAGATGATGCAGCGGAAAATGGCGGAATTCTACAAAGAGCACCAGTTTAACCCTATGGGCGGCTGCCTTCCGATGTTAATTCAAATCCCGATTTTTATACTTTTATATTCCGCGCTTATCAGCCCGCAATTCCTTGAACAGGCGGGCAGAGCAAACTTTTTATTTATAGACAGGCTTGATGCAACAATAAAAAGCAATGCAGGATTGTCATTTGACGGCAAATTTCAGGTAGGCGAAAGGGATAATTTTCAAGCAGGAAAGGTGGCAAAAGTCTATCTTGAAAACGGAGAAATACTTGAGGCGGTCAAGGTTAAACAGCCTATGAAAGCCGTTGAAGTCCAGGGTTCAATTGTCCCCGGGGAAGATTTAGACCTTAAAATCCCGCTTGATAATTTGAATTTAAAATTTGCAGAGCTTAACGGTATTAAAAAGGCTGATATAGATGTGCTTGATATAAGCACCAGAGAAACTGAAAAGGTTGAATTTATAAGGAGTGGCGATATCTTAATGGCCTCTGTGCCAACTGTTAAGGTGGAAGGTGCAATCCATTATGATGTAATATTTTTAATTGTACTTTTTGCAATCACTATGTGGATAAGCCAAAAAGTGATGATGGCGCAAAGCAAAAATCAGCCGCAAGACCCTACGCAGCAGGCTATTCAAAAATCTATGGGTACAATTATGCCTGCTATGATTATGGTGACTTTTGTGTTTATTCCAATCCCTGCGGGTGTTTTACTGTATCTTGTAACTTCTAATATTTTCCAAATTGTACAAACGGTAATTATCAATAAGAAATTAGATGCCGAGGATGCAGCCAAAAAGGCAGCTAAATCCGGAGCAAAAACTGTTGATACAAAAGCTCAAACAGGCGAAGTTATTGAAGTAAAAGATGTTAAGGATGTGGATACCCCGGATACTAAGGAATGAAATATAAAATAAAATATTTTTATTATACGTTGTAAAACACCTTAGTTAATAAGGTGTTTTATTTTAATAAATCAATGATTTTAATATCCAAAGCTTTAGAGTTTTTCTTTAAGATTATCAAAATTGTCTGCCATTATCTAATTCAGATAGCTTGCGTCTAAAGACTGCGGAGCTTTAAGAAAATATTTATCTTTAACATTCCTTAACATAGTATATACTATTTGGCAATTTTATAAGAATAAAAAACTTTAATAAAGTATCAAAGGGAATTTAAAAGCTTAAAGCCGGTGTAAAACACAAGCTATAGCAATTTAAAGGAAGAAAAAACAAAAGAATAAAAAATATAATTGCAAAATATAAAAAGCTTTAAATGTTATTGCAATACCAAAGAAAGAATTATTTTACTCTCTCTTAATATCCTCGTGTTTATTAAATGTTTGCTATTCGTCAAGATTGGCAAACTTTTTATTATGTATGATATAATTTTTCCTATGGTTGAATTTTATAAAGAGAAATTGACATTTATAATGACAGCGATATCTGGGTGTTTAGCTTGGCTTTGTGTCAATTATTTGAATTGTACAATGGTTCAGATGGCTGCAAATATAATAGCCATAGCTTTTCTTGGTATTTTTGGCGTCAAAACTGTAATGAGTATTAAATTTTGCCTTGTTAAAATAAAGGAGTCGATATGATAGCAAATATTGCAATGGATGCTGTATTTGCCGGTATATTTGTTCTTGCTGGTATATTGTTTTATGCGGTATCTGATGATGATAAAACGATACAAAAATTCCCGAAAACAAAATAATAGCGTATTTTACCTTCTACACTATAGATTTTGCAAGTCTTTCGCTGCGGCTAGTGCTTAAGATGTTTCTTAATTTCATAATAGCCTGTGCATGTAGTTGGCAAACCCGTGATTCTGATACATTTATCGCTTCACCTATTTCTTTTAGGGTCATATTTTCGTGGTAGTAAAATACTAAAAGCATTCTTTCCCTTTCAGGTAGCCTTTTTAGGGCAAATTCAAGCTGACGTTTGGCATCCTTTTTCTCAATCGCTTCTTCCGGGCGTTCGGATTTTTTATCTTCAATGGTGTCAATTATTTCAACACTTTCATCCCCTTGGCCCTTTTTATCATAAAGCGAATCTACACCTGTATCTTGGGATAAAATTTCTTCCACCTTTTCTTTTTCTAGGCCCATATATTCTGCTATTTCAGATGTGGTGGGGTTTCTATCCAGCTTTTGTTTTAAAAATTCACTGGCCTCTTTTACTTCTTTGATTTTTTTTCTTACCGTTCTTGGCAACCAATCTGTTGACCTTATTCTATCTATAATGCAGCCTCTTATTCTCATAAGTGCATAGGTTTCAAATTTTGCACCCTTGTGCGGTGAAAATTTTTCAACAGCATCAATAAGCCCTTCAACCCCATAGCTTGTAATATCTTCATAGGTAAATGTCGGGGGCAGGTTTACTTTTATTCTTCCTATAACGTATCTTGTAAGATAGATATACTGTACAATTAGCTTATCTCTTACAGATTTATTACTTCTGTCTGCAAGGTATGTTTTCCATAAATTCGCAAGCTCATCATCTGATAACCTTACAATTTTTTTGAAAGAGTTAACCTCAAAATTTTCACTCATCTTAATTTTTCCAAGTCTTTTTAAAACACAAAATTCTTACCCTGAATTAGGGCTGGTGGCAATTTACATTAATATTGTCCAAAAATTTAAACCTTTTGCCATCATATATTCAGATGAATGTGTAAAGATTTGTTACGCTAAACGGAGGAAATTTCTAATTTTAGAGTAAAGGTTTTATTTTCACATCCAGAGACACGGAAGCCGCCAAAAGGCAAGAGTACCTTGGCAGTAACCGGTATCACACGGCCCGGTAGGACGCCAAGCTCCTTCGACAAAGTCAGACGCAAGATACGAGCCGCTGCTCTGAAGTGTGCATGACCACATATTGTGCGGGTAGCAGTAGTCAAGTACCACATACCCTGTGCCGGCGCCCTTACACTTGCCGGGCAGGTAAAAGCACCGCGGGGCGCCGGTAAGGCTCTGCGAATGGTTACACAGCTGCAAGCTGCATACCGCGTACGGCACCGTGTCATTTGTTTTTGCAGATATCTTATTTTGTGCAAGTTTATTTGATACCTTATGTATCTCTGCTATGACGATGTGAATTACCCTTTTTCTGCCGGGACCCTTAAGCCGCGGCACTCTTTAAGGGGTGTAAATTATTCTTCAATTATTTCATAAAGGCTTGAGGCTTCATTAATTGAAACATTTCCTGCAGGAATTTTTAAAACACGTGCTTTTAGCGTGCGTGTTTTGTATTCTATTGCTATAATGTCCCCTTCCTTTAGTTGTTTTGCAGGTTTTGAAGGGTTATTATTTACAAAAACGCGTGCCATATCGCAAACTTCATTTGCAACACTTCTTCTCTTAATTATTCTTGAAACCTTTAAAAATTTATCCAAGCGCACTATCTGGTACCATTTCTACCTTAAAACCGGGTTCGGCTTTTAATTTTTTTTCTATCTCATCAAAGGTTAAAAATCCTTCTTGCGCGCCAAACACTTCTACCACTGCTGCCGCATTAACGGATGCGCATTCAAGAGCCTTTTTAATGTCCATATTGTATTTTTCCATAGCGGCTGTAAAAGTAGAGCTAAAGGCATCGCCCGCGCCAAGGGTAGACCTTACCACTGCAGGAAATTCAGGAGCTTTATAGAAATGCTTGCCATTGTAGGCATAAACTCCTGCCTTGCCGTCTGTAATTATAACATTTACTTTGTTTTCTCCGCGCAGTGCCCTCAGCATATGGACAACATCGGGATGAATAAAGTTTTTAGAATATTTTTCATTCTTTGTATCGGGGCGTACATGGGTTTTCGTTAAAAGGCTTGCCTCTTCTTTGTTTAAGACAAGAATGTCTGCTGTTTCAATTATTTTTGAAAAATATTTTTCACCTTTTTTAATGGCGGTTGTTCCTGCATTTATTGATAATTTAATATTATTTTGCGCACAAAATGCAGCAAGCTTATCAAGCAGTTTGTTGCTTTCCCCTGCAAGGGGTGCTACATAGAGCCATTTTGTTTCTTTCAAACGGTTAAAATCAATATCCTTTTCTTTAATTAAAGAATTTACCCCCCTGTGGGCAAGCACTGTCCTGTCCCCTTGGAAACTCACAAGTATAATGGAAAAACCTGTAAGACCCTCTTTTGATTTAACCGTATTCGATGTGTCTATACCTGCTTGTGCAAGTCTGTCACATATTACGGGTGAAATCTCATCATGTCCTAATTTAACAACGGTGGATGTTTTAAACCCAAGGTGCGAAAAATTCATTGCAGTGTTTATTCCGCCCCCGCCAAGGCTTCTTGAAAAATCATCAATTTCCATTTTGCTGCCGTAGGGGAAACTCATAAAATCACTTCGCTTGTCTTTAGATGAAACAGAAACTATATTTGCACTGTCAGATTCTATGAAAACATCAAGCGTGGCAGAACCTATTGTTATTACATCAAACATAAAAATCCTTTGTCTTATCCCCTTTATATATTATAATACAAACAATGTTTTTAAAGAGGTTAAAGTTTAATAACTATAGAAACTATAAAGATTTGGATTTTGAGTTTTCCAAAAACAAAACTCTTTTTGTCGGCAAAAATGCACAGGGAAAAACAAATCTTTTAGAGGCGGCATACTATCTTTCATCCCTTACTTCTAACCGTATTAAAAAGGATATGGAACTTATAAAATTTGGGGAAGAATTTTGTTCTATAAATGCTTCCGTTATAAAATCGGGCATTGATATAGATTTAGATATTTCAATCAATCCTCCGAAAAACAAGGTTTTAAAAGTTAACGGTATAAAGAAAAACAAATCAAGGGATTTTGTTCGTGTATTATCAACGGTTAGTTTTTCTAATTCAGACCTTTTACTTTTAAGGGGTGAGCCTTCGGATAGAAGAAAATGGCTTGATAATGCAATATGCCAGGTGTACCCTGCATTTTTGGATAAATTAAACAAGTATAATAAAATAAGACTGCAGAAGGCAAATTTTTTAGCGGAATTCCAGGGTGCTTATAATGCCGGGGGTATAAACCATGATATGTTGGATGTTTTTAATACCCAGCTTGCAAATTCAAGCGCAAATATTATGTATTTAAGGATGAAATTTTTATCTGAATTAAAAAAGATTGCCTATGAAAAACATCTTTCAATCTCAAAGGATGAAGAATTAAATATTGAATATGAAAACACTGTTTCTGCACAGTTTTTATCAGTTTCGGAGCTTAGCACGTTAGTATACGACAAATTAAATGAAATAAAAGATGAAGAAATAAGAAAAGCACAGTGTCTAATTGGTCCGCACAGGGATGATGTTTCGTTTTTTATAAACAATCTTGATGCAAAAAGGTATGCTTCCCAGGGGCAGCAAAGGACAATTGTGCTTGCGCTTAAATTATCGGAACTTGATATTATCCAGGAAAAAATTAACGAAATGCCGGTATTGTTGCTTGATGATGTTTTGGCAGAGCTTGACAATTTGAGGCAGAATTATTTGCTTGATACAATTAAAGACGGTGTACAGACAATTATTACAAGTGTTGATACCCTTGCATTTGATGATAATTTTTTAAAGGATGTAGAAATTGTCACGGTTGAACAAGGCAGGATAAAAAACAACTAAAACAAAGACCCCGGGAAAAATTCCGGGGTCTTATTTATTGAATGGTTTATACTATTTTGCCTTCGTTATCTTTCAGGTGCTGCTCCCATTCGGCATCTGTCATACCGAAAGTTTCGTATTTTTCCTGAATTTTGTCTTTTACTTTGTCTTGAATAACTTCATTCAGTGCTGCACCTGATGAGCTGCCGCCAAATCTGTAAGCGGGGACATCGCCGTCTAAATCCATACGGTATTGTGCCTGAATGTTGTTATATACGGTATCACCTTCTTTTGCTGCCGTTTCAAGGATGAAATCAGCCTCTTCTTTTCTGCGTTCTATCATTTCCTTGAATTCTTCTTCTGAGTATTGAAGTCCGTTATTAATATAATCAAGGATACCCTGTTTGTAATTATCAAGGTCATCAAGAATGCCTTTCAGGTATTGGTAAGAAGAATTTGAGGCAACTTCATTTTCAGCATCAGTCCAGGCTTTTGTGATTGCATCATCGCTTAATTGTGAGAATAAATTTGCACCTGTCAGCTTATCGTTGTTTAAAGTAGCTTCAAGGTATTCATCGTCTTCAAGTGCTTGTTCTGCAACTTTTGTCTGGCCGTTCATTTTTACTGTGAATGTGTTTTGAATTTCAGAGTTGTTGATATTAAATTCACCGCTTTGTTGTGCACTTGAGAGGTTAATTTCGGTTATACCGGCATCAGCGGCGCTCATAAAGCTTTGTTTTACGCCGACACTGCCATCGCCGTTATCAATTTCTTCAAGGCGCATTACCATAATGTTGTTTAAAGCATCACCTGTAATAACCTTACTGCCGTCAGCCCCTGTTGTTATATATTGACCGTATTTTGTTTCAAAATCAGCCATACCGTTTTCATACCCAAGCATATCGCTGACACCGTCATATTTGCCGTTGCCATCATCTGCCATAAAGTAATAGCGGTTGTTGCCGTCTTTAACGGATATAGGGTCTGTTCTGCTTGGTTTAACAGGTTTATTTTCGGTTTTTAATTCCTGAATTACTTGTGAATCCTGCCATACACCGCCTGCCTTTGTGTAGCTTCTGATTTGTTCTGCAAGCGGAGTGTAGCTTGTATTTGAGCTAAATCTTACAACACCTTGTTTTGTGCCTGATTGTTCACCAAGCGAATAGCCTATATCAAGGTCAGGTAACAATTCATCAAGTGCAAACATTGCCTCTTTGAATGTAAAGCCTGCTTTTGCAAGTTTATCTACAATTTCGCTTGCCTGCTGCAACTGCTTTGCATCCCCTGCCGGCGGTTCAACAGGTTCCGGCATGCCTGAAGTGTTATTTGCAATTGATGTTACTGCGGAATATATCCTTCTTGCCGTACCGTCACCATGTCCATACGGGATAGAATATTTGCCGTCTTTGCCTGAAATTCCGATGCCGCCAAAAGCAGAAGCAAGGGCATCCATTATTTCAATGTTGCTGGCACCTGCCTCGGCCATTTGCCATACAAGACTGCCTTCCTGTACGGTTTTAGCACCCGGGTTGTCGCCAAATACTGCTTTGCCAAGGTTTGTCATCATTTGGTTGCCGTTTCCTGCAGCATAGCGGTCGCCATTGCCCGCTGAAACTTTTCCGAGAGCAGCAATTTGAGCGGTTATTGTTGCAATTTTTGCAGTGTCGCGGCCTGATACTTTACCGTCATTTACTGTTTGTCCAGTGCCTCTTTCTTTTACATTGAGACCGTATTCTTGTGCAAGCTGTGCTATATAGCTTTCTTTTTCATAGCTGTAAACGGGGATTTTTGTATCATTGTTTGTGTTTTTATATAATGAACCAACCTTAGCGGACATATTATCTTTTGTTTGGCCTAAAAGATTAATGGTGGCTTTTACGTTTGAAACTTCATTTACTATACCCTTGGTTTGGTTTGCAAGGTTGTCAAGTTTACCAAACAATGTTTCTACAAGGCCGTTTAAAACACCCTGCTCGCCGTAAAGTGCATCAACCACGGTCGAACCTACAGGCATACCTGCGATTGCCACCCTGAATTCTTCTTCAAATGTTGTATTTATTTGCGGAGGGTTATTCTTTGATTTTGTTCTGTTAACAGCATTTGTAATGGCTTCGTCAATGTATGCTTTTTGTTGCTGTTCAAATTTTCTTGTTTCATCATTGATGTTTGAAATTACATCAACAAGTTCGTCAGATTTTTCTTTGATATTACCTTCTAAATCCTTAATTTGACTTTCAAGGTCTTTAAGTTTTTTCTCCCAACCGTCAATTTGTTTTTCTAATGCGGCAATTTCTTTGTTGATATCATCAATGGAATCTTGCCCGCCGTTAAAATATGTTTCACCAAATAAATCTTGAAGTGCAGCCTTTGCATCATCTTTTTGCATATTGATTTTACTAATACTGCCGGTTAATTCCCCTGTTTGTTTAACTGATGAAATGTCTGACATAGTTTATTCCTTTCGCACCTTGCTAGATAAATTTTTAAAATAGTTAACACATGATTTATCGGAATTATTCATTCTCATCTTTAGTTTTTTTGTCATAATTGTTAAGGTTTTGTAACATCTCTATTTGTTTTTCATATATTTCCTGTTTAATTGCGCGTAGTTTTGCATTTAAGTCCGTAGAGTCCGTGGTTGTATTGCCGGTAATATGGTTGCCCAAAATATTTAATTCATCTGCTATTTGCTGCTCTTGCGTTTTTATATTTGATGCAGTGCCAATGTTGTCTGAATTACTTGTGTTGTTTGTACTTTTTGTGTTGCCCGTATTTTTTACCGGGGCATCCTGCCCTGCTTTTTCTGCTGCAGAAGACACACCTTTGGTGCCGAATGCTTTGGAATGCGATAGTGAGATACTTATATACATAATGTTTCCGGATTTATCATGTTTTATTTTGCCGTCTCCGCCATATTTGGCAGCCTGAATTATCCAGTTTCCGTTTGCAAGATTTTGCTGCAACATGCTATCTGATGTCCCGTCCTCATTATCATTTGCAATTTGTTTTAAATCTATAACATTGCCTTGTTTATCAATAATTCTGTAATTCCCGCTTGTAAAATCATCTTCATTGTGGTTGTAGTACAGGTTTAATGTTTTTATATTTAACGCTTTTATGCCTTCAGAGGTTTTAATTGAATAATTTGAATATTCAAAAACAGCCTGCTCCTGCAGGAATAAATCATTTATTGCAGAATTGTCGGTATCGGTACTGATTATGATATCATTTTTGTTATTAAGCTGTTTTTCAAGCTCTTCAATTTGTTTTTTTAAATCTTCAATCTGCTCAAGGATGCTTAATTTGTCATCTTTATCTACCTTATCAACAGCGGTGCCGTTATCATCCTGAAATAGGTTTCCTATCTCAATTATTGTTTCATTCTCTTTAACATTAAGCTTGTTTACGGTATCCAAATTTGCCGCAGTTGTATTAATACCTGTGATATTGCTAAACATAAAACCGCCTTTTGATAAACAATTACTCTGTATAATTAGACGGCATACAAACAAACAATCTTTAGCTTTAAGCTAAAGATTGTTAAGTTTTATTGCTATTTTGCACTTACATCTTAGTGTTTTTCCATATTATATACTGTGAGTATACATCTTTATTTTCAATATCTTTTTGACTTATTCTGACATTATAAATCGGGGCAAATCCTTTATTTTCAAGCTTTTTATACGGAATGCCGCATTGAATTTTTACAACTTTATTTATAGTATCATTTTTTCTAAAATAGCAATCTTTCGGGTAATTACCCAGTTTATATGCTTTTTTATCGCTATTATTGAATTCATCAATTGGTTGGCTCGGATAGGGTGTAATTAAATAATCGTATTTTTTAATGTCATAATTATCAAATCTTGACAGTATAAGTTCTTCAATCAGGATATGTTTTTTCTTTGCATTTATTTTTGTAAGGTGCATAAGTACGTTTTCATCGGCAAATATACCAACGGTTTTGTATTCTTCAATATAAGAAAATAATGTTTCATCAATCTTGCAGCCTGCTCTTTCTCCTTTAAAAAAGCCGTATTCCATACATCTTACGTTATATGTAAAATTATCATAATTTTGTTCTTTTTTATAAACATTTATAAGGCTGTACAATGGCCTTGCAGCAAGAAACCCTGAAACAATAAAAAGATAGAACAGACAAAACACGGTAACAATACCCTTGTAAAGATTATTTTTCTTAAAGTATAAAAGCACCAAAACAGGAGCACTTATTGTAATAAAAGCGGTTATAAACCTGATACTGTATACCATATACCCTATTGCAAAACTAAGTACAATAAGATTTAAATAAAACAATAAACCAAGGGTATATATAATAATCCGGTGCTGTTTTGTTTTTTTGTAAAAACTTTTAATTAAACGAATTGTTCCTAAAATTGCGCAAGGAATAAAAACTAAAAATCCTGTAATTCCAAAGCCTATGGTTTGTTCGGAAAGAGAAGAGTTTAACCCTTCCATTTTCATTAATACCCCCGCATTATTTGGAATATGTAAAAATGAAAATAACGCATTTTGAATTTCAAACATTAGAGGGCTAAGGTAAATACCCCACCTGAACCCTGCAAAATCAAACATTTGTATATTATATCTTATAAAGTTTGTAATAAATGCACCAAAGCCGCCAAAAAACGCATGCCTGTTTAGTGAAATCTCTGACCCCAGCGGGTTAGAATAATCAATAAAATTTAAAACATAATTGCATCCGGAAAAGATAAAGAAATTTATTGTAAGTAAAGATATAAATTTTAAATATTCCCTTTTCTCTCCTTTTTTAAATGCATATATTAAAAATAATCCTAATACAGGTAACCCCGCCATAAATGCCGTGCTTTTAACACCAAGGGCTATTGCAAAACAAAGACTTGAAAAATACCCTTTTGCATTATCCTTTTTATCAATGTAATCAAGGAAAAATATTATAGAATATAAAAGAAGAACCCCTGTAAATAAATCACTCTGCGTGCTTGAAATTTGTGATATTATTCCTGCAAATGATGAGAACACAAATATTGCCCAAAGCCTTTTTCTGATTGAAATTTTGCATATTTCAAGAAACATCCATATTCCTGCAACACCAAACAGGAAACTGAAAAATTCTAAAAATCCAAAGCCAATATCCCTGCCTGTTAAAGAATATATCCAGGTGTAAATAATTTCTGAATTAATCGGCATTACAAGGTTTCTTATATCTTTAGTATCAAAATGAAAAATTTGCCCATGCCCCGCCCATACAAGAGCCCTGTAAGTGTGATAATCAAGCGCATCATAGTCATTAACCGGCAAAAATGCGCATAAAATAAAACCGCCAATTATTAGGAATATAAACCCTGCTCCAAGAAATATTAAAGTTTTATCCAGTTTTATTGAGTTTAAAATTTTCCTTAATGTCAGTCTGTATTTTTCAAAATCAGGCTTTAAAAGAGGTTTTCCTTTTTTAAACCATACAGTAAGTATTGCGATAAATATTATTGTATTGCATAAAATTATCCCAATAGGTGATATCTGTTTAAATAATGATAATACTTCAACAGTAAGGATAATAAGTGCGGCAGCAATCGGAAAAACATATAAAAAAGACCCTGCAATTGAGGCTATCAGGTATGCGCTTAAAAGTGTAATTAAACAGGATATTGCCATAGAGCAATTATAAATTAAAAAGCTAACTAATCAAGAATTGCATATAAAACTACCTGACAGGGTAGTTTACTTTCCCCTGTAAGATTTTTATTATAACTATTGTGCATATTCCACTCTCACTCGTAAACTATTTAACCGGTTTTAGGGGCAAAATCCCAAGGACCGGTTTTCTTTACCCGAAACGAGCGAGCTTAGCGAAAGCAAAATATTTACATTTCACATCTTGCTTCAAGTGCTTTAATAAGGGTTAATTCATCAGCATATTCAAGCTCTGAGCCTAACGGTATGCCGAATGCAATCCTTGAAATCTTTATCCCGAAGGGTTTTAAAAGCTTGTTTAAATATAAACTTGTGGCTTCCCCTTCAACAGAAGGGTTTAGTGCTAAAATTATTTCTTTAATTTCATTATCATGAACGCGTGTTAAAAGTTCTTTGATTCTGATGTCATTTGGCCCGATGCCGTCAATTGGTGATATGAGCCCTTGCAGCACATGATAAAGCCCGTTATATTCGTTTGTTTTTTCTATCGCAATAAGGTCTTTTGTTTCGTTTACCACGCATATGATTTCACGGTTTCTTGAAGTGTTTTGGCAAATTTCACAAGGATTGGATTGTGACATATTAAAACATATATCACAGTAGCTAATTGTGGTCTTAGCCTCAATCATAGCCTCTGCAAAACTTTTCACTTCATTTTGCGGCATCTTTAAAAGATGCAGTGCAAGACGCTGCGCCGTCTTTGGGCCGATAGACGGCAGCTTTTGAAAATATTCTATTAATTTTGCAAGCGGCCTTGTGTATTCCATTAGAATAGCCCGGGTATATTCAACCCGCCTGTTGCCTGTTTCATAGATTTTTCCATTTCAACGGAGGCTTGTTTTGTGGCGTCTTTAATTGCCTCTGATATTAAATCTTCAAGCATTTCAATTGTTTCACTGTCTACACTTTCAGGATTTTCAGAGTTAATAGCCTCGGGCTTAATTTTTATAGATTTGAATTTTGATTGGCCGTCATATATAACTTCAATCGCACCGCCTGCGCATTTGCCTGTTACTTCAATTGATTTCAGGTTTTCTTGTGCATCTTTTAGCTTTTTTTGCATTTTTTGTGCCTGTTGCATCATTTGAATCATATTCATATTATTGTATCTCCCCATGTGTTATAATTATCTATTATATGCAAAGAAAAACTTATCTTCAATATTGTTTAAATAATAAAGGTAAAATTTCAAGGTGGCCTTCCAATATGATGCCGCTTGCGTTTTATATTGCACCGTTTCGTTGGTATAAATCCACCTCTCAAGCAGAAGCGTATAAATACCAAAATATGGTAATCCAGGCAATGAACACCTGGCAGAGTGCAGCGGGTGGTGTAGCCGGGTTTAATCTTGTAAACGCTCTTATAAATTCTCAAATTAACCTTGAATGGAAAAGGGTGGACAGGAAATCCCTCGGTCAGTGTCAGTTTCATTATGACCCAAGCGGCAGGTTTTATTCTGCCGAGGTGCGTATAGGGCTTTCTGACGGAATTATTTGCAAAAAATATATGGATGAAGCGGAAGTATATCATACAATCCTTCATGAAATAGGCCATGCGCTTGGGCTTGGGCATTCACCTTACAAAGAGGATATTATGTATACACCGCATCAATATGGTGTTGTAAATCTTTCAAACAGGGATATTCAAACGCTTAGGTGGCTGTATAAATTTGAAATCGGGAAAACGCCGCAGGAAATTCTTGCGCTGCACCCTAACACGGGTGCCAGGGATTTAGACGAACTTGTGCTTGTACTATCAGGCGAAAAAACTGAATTCCAAAAGGTGCAGGATAGTGTTGCGGCACGGTTTGGCAGCAAGGATTTAGTGGCAGAAAATCAAAATATCGGGGATTTAAAAATGTATCTTATGCAGGTGCATAATAATTTTGTAGTAAGAAAGCCACCCGAAAAATAACTCATTATTCAATCAGTGAAAATCCTTCAGGCAGCCCTTCTTCAATAATTTTTACAAACTCCGAAGGTTTAACATTAAGTGCCTCTGAAAGCTTAAAAACCGTAGTCAATTGAGGGTCTTTCAATCCTCTTTCCAAACTGTTTAAAAGAGATGTTGAAATTTCGTATTCCCCCGCAAGCTGATAAAGGCTTTTATCTTTTCTTAAATGTTTTAATGTTTTTCCTGCAAGGGTGCAAATTATCTTTTTCTTATCTTCCTGTTGCATTTTTTAAATAATAAGTTAAAATAAAATTATCACGTTCACGAACGTGAATGAATATGAGAAGTTGTTTATCAAAATTGGAGTTGTTCTAAATGAAGATTGTTTATCTAAGACCCTTAAAAAGGTTGCGTATTTTTGCCTTTTCGCTCGTAGAAATGCTCATGGCGTTATTAGTAGCATCATTATTAATGGCAGCACTTGCCCCTGTAATGACAAGAAAAACAGAATTAGCATCGTTTGAAGGAGATATGAATCCCCCATTAAATTCTATGTGGGTATATACTAATCCCGGCAACTATGGTTTTGAAATACCAGATAATGTTAATAACATATCTATACAAGCATCAGGCGGTGGCGGAGGAGGAGCAGGCGCATCCTTTAAAACATATAAAGAAGGATATACAGTTAATAAAACATTTACCGTGCCAAAAGGAGTATATGAAATAACATTCACCCTTACCGGAGGAGGTGGCGCAGGAGGTTCAGGGTATGCAAGGAATGCAAATGATAATTGTGGTTTAGGTAAACAGATACCCCATATGGCAGATAGCGGAAAGGATTTGTGCGCCGTAAAAGGCGGCCCTACTAATACAGGAAATATTTATGTTACCAGGGCCGTAAATTCCGGCGAACTTTGTGATTCAACAAACTGTTGCTGGATAAATATTCCCGATTGTGCAGGGTCAAATTGCGCTGAACCCCGTACCGTTTGCAAATACGACGCAGCCGTGAATTGGTGCGCTGCAGATAATACCACGCTAAATGGCAACGGGCGTCTTTTATCCAAAACAGAAATGCAAAGAATTGTGGACGATGGCAGATATGTCGGGGCAAACGGTTTAAATTTATGCGGCCTTTCAGATGATCATTCAATGGAAAATAAATACGGCATACCTAGTTGCGGTATGGTTATGTCCTGTTTTGGCTCCAGTAACAACCATTGTTATCGTGCATTTCATTGGCTTTCAAATCATGACGAGTACCGTCTATGGGGCTATCCGTATTTAGTACCTAATAATCAATATAAGGACCAGGCAAATGGTTTTGTTTGTGTCCGTGAGCTGGATAATTGGTTTCACTTTACCGGGGCAGGCGGCTCGTCTGGTTCAAAATATACAAATACAATAAAGGTAAGTCCGGGAGATACCATAAATTTAACAATAGGTGAAGGTGGAGCATCAGCAGCAGCAGGTGTATACGGTTATCCCGGTACTGCTACATATCTTTCCCATACTGATAAAAAAACAGGAAATACCGTAACATATTATGCGGGAGGAGGAAAGGGCGGGAATGCTGCAACGTCAACTGCAAACGGTCCTGCACTTGGTGCATATGCTCCGGATTGCTCACAGGGTGGAAGCTGTTCGTTTGTAGTAAGTGCTAATGGCGGAAAAGGATATGCCGGGAGCAGTATTCAAGGCGGAACTGGGGCTGGGGGTGCTGTTGGCGGTACAATAGAGGTTGGCAAAGGAAAGGGTGATGATGCAAAGGCAAACAGTGGATTTGGCGGGGGCGGAGGAGTGTGTATGCGAAATGTTAGAACACCTTCATTATGTTCATCGGGAGGAAAAGGTGGAAGCGGATATGCTGAAATAGAATATTCTGTAGCATCTCCCGGGGGTGGAGGAGGAGCAGGAGGCACAATAGGTGTAAACAATGAAACCCATATATCTAAATCAATAAATTTAAATGTAACACCTGGGGATGTATTAAGTATTACAATAGGCGCAGGCGGAAGCGGAGGCGGAGTAAACGCATCAGGATATGAAGGTAAAGATACAATTCTTCTTACAAAAAATGGAACAAAATATGTATTTAAAGGAGGCAAGGGTGGTAATACAGGAACATTTGATACGCTAAACAGACAAGTGGGCGGTATTGGCGGATATGGCGGAAACTATCCGGATGCAAGCAAGGATGAATACCCGGAAATTGTTGCACCATTAACAACAAAAGGAATGAATGGTGCCGAAGATACTCTTGGTATATCGGGCGGAGAAGGAGGAAAAAGCGTAAATGGATACACAGGAGGATGCGGAGGTATGCAGGTAAGTGATGATACAACAATAAGTACTTGTAATTCTAATTCGGAAAATGGCGAAAGTGCAATAAAATATGATGCTTCTGCAAATAGGTACGGAGGTACCGGCGGAGGCGGAGGAGGAATTAACCTTGGAACAGGAAACAAAGGTACAGGTGGCAATGGTGCCGATGGGTATCTATTGATTAAGTGGAATAGGTAAAAGGTTAATTCTTTAAGCCTAAGATTCGATAAAACAAAACAACTTTTTCAGGGCGCATTCTGTAACCTTTAGCGCCCTTTTCTTTACAATGTATGCCTTATTCGATAATTGCAGTTGTAGTAAATTAGTGCACTGAATTATGTGGATATAAAAATTTGGAGGTAAAAATGTCTAAAACAAATAATCGAGCTAAGATTATTAAAAGGGTTGAAATTCTTGATGAAGCTTTGCAAACAGCGCTTGAGGCTATTCTTGAAATACAGTCCGAGCAAAGACTGATAAGATATCTTTTATCAGAAGAAGAAAAAGAGGATGAAAAAGATTAACTTAACAAAAAAAGGCTTTTACTACACTAACAGGTCGCAGTTTAAGGCGGCCATTACTCATCATTCAGGCTTAAAACAGCCATAAATGCTTCCTGTGGTATGTCCACTCTGCCGACAGATTTCATACGCTTTTTACCCTTCTTTTGTTTTTCAAGAAGTTTTCTTTTTCTTGTGATATCGCCGCCGTAGCATTTATCAAGCACGTTTTTTCTCATTGCCTTAATGGTGGTTCTTGCAATTACTCTGCCGCCTACTGCTGCCTGGATTGCAACTTCAAACATTTGTCTTGGGATTATTTCTTTTAACTTTGCTGCAAGGCTTTGCCCTATCCTATATGCTGAATCCTTGTGGCATATTACAGAAAGCGCATCAACCACTTCTCCTGAAAGCAGTATATCCATTTTTACAAGGTCAGACCTTTTATAACAGTGAAAATCATAATCCATGCTTGCATACCCTTTAGAGCGGGATTTTAATTGGTCGTAAAAATCTGTTATAACTTCGCTCAAAGGGATATGGTATTCAAGATTTACACGGGTTTTATCAAGATACTGCATATTTATAAAATCACCGCGTTTTCCTTGGCAAAGCTCCATAAGGCTGCCTACAAAATCATTTGGGGTAAAAATATTTACCTTTACATATGGTTCTTCAATAAATTCCCGATACTGTGGCTCAGGCAAATTTGCAGGGTTATCAATTTCAACAATTGTACCGTCGGTTTTATGAACTTTGTAAATAACCGAAGGTGCTGTGGTAATAAGGGAAAGATTATACTCTCTTTCAAGCCTTTCCTGGGCAATTTCCATATGCAGCATACCTAAGAAACCGCACCTGAAACCAAACCCCAACGCTGATGATGTTTCCGGCTCAAAAGTGATTGAAGAATCATTTAGTTTTAATTTTTCTAAAGCATCTTTGAGGTCATGGTATTGGTCATTATCAACGGGATAAAGGCCTGAAAACACCATGGGTTTTGCCTCTTTATATCCTTCAAGCGGCTCTGAGGCAGGAAATTCGGCATTTGTGATAGTATCCCCGACAAATCTTGTTATTTCTTTAATTGAGCCTGCAAAATATCCAACTTCTCCGGTTTTCAGCTCGTTTACCTGAACGCGGTTAGGGTTTAAATAGCCAAGTTCAACCACTTCAAATTTCTTACCGGTAGCCATAAATTGGACATTGTCACCCAGTTTAATTGAACCGTCCATTACTTTAAAAAAGCACAATGTACCAAGGTATTGGTCATATGCACTATCGAAAACCAGTGCCCTTAAAGGTTTATCAGATGTATCATCAGGGGCAGGGACGTATTCTACAACAGCCTCCAGTACTTCTTCTATGCCTACACCTTCTTTTGCACTTACAGGAATTGCCATAGAGGCATCAATTCCAAGCACCTCTTCAATTTCATTTTTAACCCTTTCAACATCTGCCGAAGGGAGGTCAATTTTATTTATAACAGGGATAATTTCAAGATTTTGTTCTATTGCAAGGTACACATTTGCAAGGGTTTGCGCCTCTACCCCTTGTGTGGCATCCACAATTAAAAGAGCCCCTTCACATGCGGCAAGTGACCTTGATACTTCATAAGAAAAATCTACGTGTCCGGGGGTGTCAATAAGATTTAAAATATAGTCTTTTCCGTTCTTTGCCTTGTACTGCATTTTTGCAGCGTTAAGTTTAATTGTAATGCCTCTTTCTCTCTCGATATCCATAGTATCAAGAAGTTGGTCTTGCATATCTCTTTGCGATATAGTGCCTGTTTTTTCAAGCAGCCTGTCTGCAAGGGTGGATTTGCCATGGTCAATATGTGCAATAATACTGAAATTTCTGATGTTTTCTATTTTTTTCATAATGATATTATATTATGAAAAAACACGAACGCCAGAGTAAAACAAAATTAATCTATATCCTGCCTGTGAGTAGTATTAACTTTATCGTATCCTTGCATTTTTGCAATCATATTAAACTGTTTAAGGGCTTTGCAGCTGCCAAGACTAATTCCTGCTGTAAAATAGCTAGCTTCTGCTCTTTGGAAATTTTTGTATTGCTGTTCTTCAGTAGCTTGTTCATTAAAATTGTTTCTTTGCTGATAATTTCCAAGGAATTCAATATTATCACTTCCGAACGGGTTTGAAACCCTTCCTTGGATTTGAGTTTTTGAATTAATTTGTTCTACCTGAAGGTTTGCCATTTTTTACTCTCTTTTAAACTCTATATCTCTTACATATATATAAAGTATATACTTATATAAAAATTGCCAAATAGAGAGTTAATATTTTAATAAAACTTTACAAAACTATTTTCTTTCATATACTGCAGTAATTGTGGCACTTCCAATAGCCTTGTTTTTAATTTGGCGTGCCATAGAAACAGGTGTTGTATTTGGGCTTGGTAAAAGCGCTGCAATATCAAGTGCATAAATTGTAAAATTGTAATGATGAACCCCATGGCCTTTTGGCGGGCAGGCACCACCGTATTTTAATCTGCCAAAATCGTTCTTCATCTGTATCATAGGATAGTTAATTTGTTGACCTTCTTTTAAACTGTTTATATTAGCAGGTATATTTATTACAATCCAGTGATACCACCCTTCGGGCCTTGGGGCATCAGGGTCGTGGGCAATTAGGGCAAAGCTTTTAGTATCCTTCGGTGCACCCTGCCATTTTAATTGCGGTGAAATATCACCCCCTGTACACCCAAAATGATTATACACATGTGCGTTTGGTAATGTTTCGCCATTTTTAAAAGAATTTGATGTTATTGTAAAATCCGCTGCTTGTGCAGTTTTTGTATCGGTCATAAAAAAGTTTCCTAAAATTACTGCCATTAATATAGTTAATATTCGAAAACCCATAGTTTCTCCTTTATACATAAATGTAATTAATTTTTACAGTCAAAAAGCACACGATAGCAAGTATTATACAAAAGGCAAACCCCAAATTTCTTGCTATATAAAATCTGTACATAAAATATTCTATACCCTGCTGTTTTATTGCGGTCCAATTTTCCATAGGGCCAAGATACCATTTCGGAATAAATTTTATATCCTTTACGTTATTATAATCATTCAGGGATGATATAAGCTTAACTGCAAGCGGCAGGGTGAATATAATGCTTGATAAAATCCAATACGAAAACTGTTTTGTAAACGCTAAATATATAACAATCAAATAAGCGCCTAAAATTTCCGCCCCGATTAATACCAGAGCCCGTTTTTTTGTTCCGGCAAGTATACAAAGAGTGTTTTTCCCGGTTCTTTTGTCAAAATCAAAATCCATTAAACTGTGTGAACTAAGCAGCACAATTATTATAAGGGCAACCGCTATTGATAAAATCATTAACCCGAAAGAATATCTTCCGGTCAGTGCCGTAAATGTCCCGCACATAAGAAGGGGGCCAAATATTGTTCCTATTATAATTTCACCGGCATAATATTTTGCGGAATACGGATACAGGAGGCATAAAATGCCGCAAATGCCGGCAATTATGGGTATAATCCGACCGTATAAACACGTAAAATAAATGCCGATTAAAAGAGCTATGCCAAAAAGTATCCCTATAATGAATTTCACCTGCTTTAAAGTAAAAGTTCCGTTTAGAATAAGTCTGCCTTTATTTTTGGCGTTTTCAAAATCAATTTCGTGCAGTTTTTTACCCTTTTTTAGTTCCTTTTTTATATCTATAAAATCATCAAATAAATTCGCCCCAAGGTGCACGCATATTACCCCTATAAAGGTCAATAATATACCAAAAAGCTTTATTTTAATATCCGAGTAAAAATGTGCAGAAACAGCCGCCATGGATGCCGCCGTAAACCAAGGTGCTGCTGATGTCGGTAAAGAATAAGCCCTGGTCAATTCTATAAAATTGTTTTTAACCTCTGAAAATGACATTTTGTAATCTAACCTCCGATATTATTTAGTTTATTATATCATTTTATAAACAGCTTTTTATTATGATTTTTTATCTAAATATACAACATATTAAAATATTTACATAACTTAATATTTTAAGCAAAAAAATCAACAATATTGCATATTTTAAACCTCGCTGCTTGATATTATAAAACCAATATTTAATAAAACAATCAGAATAAAATTGCAAAAAATGGCTAAAAATCACTTAAAACCACTTGCGTTTGAATATTCAACATGTATGATTATTTTTATCAATAAATTATAAAGGAATAAAATGTCAAAAGATGTAATTGAATTTGAAGGCACAATTTTAGAAGCTATGCCAAATGCAATGTTTAGGGTAGAGCTTGAAAACGGTCACGAAATTCTTGCACATATATCCGGCAAAATTAGAAAAAACTTTATAAGAATTCTTCCGGGCGACAAGGTAAAGGTTGAAATGACCCCCTATGATTTAACCCGCGGAAGAATAACCTACAGATTAAAATAAGTAAAGGATAATAAAATGAAAGTTAGAGCTTCAGTTAAACCAATCTGCAAAGATTGCAAAGTAATCAAAAGAAGAGGAAGAGTAACAGTTGTTTGTAAAAAATACCCTAAACACAAACAAAGACAAGGGTAAAATGCGTGAGCCAGAGTGAGTTTTGGGCTTGCGATGAGCAAGACAAAACGAAACTGTTGATGGCTGCCGTAGCAATTTTAATTGCACAGGCGGAAAGAAGCAAAACAAAACAAAAAACAAAGAAACTAATCAAAGGAGAATAAAATAATATGGCAAGATTGTCTGGGGTAGATTTACCTCGTAACAAAAGAATGATTATAGCTTTGACCTATATTTACGGTATAGGTCCTGCTAGAAGTAAAAAAATATTGGATGCAGCAGGTGTATCTGAAGATTTAAGAACAGATGACCTTACAGATGATGATATTAAAAAACTTAGAAACGAAATTGCGCATTATACGGTTGAAGGTGACCTAAAGAGAGAAGAATCTTTAAATATCAAAAGATTATCTGAGATAGGTTCATACAGAGGTCAAAGACACAGAAGAAAACTCCCCGTTAGAGGCCAAAGAACTAAAACTAATGCCAGAACAAGACGTGGTAAAAAAACAGGCCCCGTTGCTAAGAAAAAATAAACGTAAACCGGTATAATCAATCGGTAAAATTATTTTAAAAATAAAAATAATAAAAGGAAGAAAATATAATGGCTAAACCAACTAAAACTAAAAAGAGAGAAAGAAAGAATGTATTGCAAGGTGTTGTGCATATTCAATCCACCTTTAACAATACAATTGTAACTTCAACAGATACCCAGGGTAATGCTGTTGCCTGGGCTTCAGCCGGTGCTTGCGGTTTTAAGGGCGCAAGAAAAGGCACCCCGTTTGCTGCACAGTCTGCTGCTGAATTAGTTGCTAAAAAATCAGTAGACCAAGGAATGAAAAAGGTTGAAGTTTATATTAAGGGTCCCGGTTCAGGCAGAGAAACCGCTATAAGAGCAATCCAAGCTGCAGGCTTAGAAATTACATTAATTAAAGATGTAACTCCTATTCCTCACAACGGCTGCCGCCCGCCTAAAAAACGTAGAGTGTAATAAATAAATATAAAAGGAGCTAAAATTGGCTAAATATAATGGACCGACAAATAAATTATTCAGAAACTATGGTGTTAAGGATTTATCAAACAGAAAATTAACATCTTCTATGAGGCAAAATGCTTCCGGTCAGCACGGCGCCCTTAGAAAAAAACCTTCTGATTACGCACTTCAATTAAAAGAAAAGCAAAAAATTCGTTTAACATATCTTGTTAGCGAAAAACAGTTTGCAAAATATTATGAAAATGCTTCAAGAAAAACAGGCGTAACCGGTACTGTTATGCTCCAAACTCTTGAAAGCCGTCTGGATAACGTAATTTTCAGAGCAGGTTTTGCAATAACAAGACGTCAGGCAAGACAAATAGTTAACCATGGACATGTTCTTGTTAACGGTAAAAAGGTGGATATTCCGTCATATCTTCTAAAAGAGGGTGATGTTATTACTATAAAAGAAGCTAGCAAGGGCTATATTAAAACAGTTGTTGAATCTATTGATATGGCATTAAGCTTTGCATGGCTTGCGGTTGACAATAGTGAATTTAAAATCACATTCGACAGAGTACCCAACAGGGAAGAAATCGATCCGGAGTTTAAAGAACAGCTCGTAATTGAGTATTACTCAAAATAGTAATTAGGAGAAATTAACAGTATGGAACTTAAAATTAAAAATGTGAATACAACCACAAGCTCAGACGGCTCTCAATATGGTAAATTTGTTATTGAACCGCTCGAAAGGGGCTTTGGTGCCACAATCGGTAATTCTTTAAGAAGAGTTTTGTTATCAAGCCTTGAAGGTGCCGCAGTTACATCAGTAAGAATTGAAGGCATTACCCATGAATACACATCTATCCCCGGTATTGTTGAAGATGTTATTGATATTATGTTGAACCTTAAGGGTCTTGTTGTTAAAACTGAAACCGATGAAATTCAACATTTGAGAATAGATGCTACAAAACCGGGACCGGTTCTTGCTGCTGATATACAACTTCCTTCAGGTGTAAAAATTGTTAACCCTGATTGTGTTATCTGTACTATAGCAGAAGGCGGTTCTTTCCACGCTGATATCGTTGTTGAAACCGGAAAAGGTTATGTTGCAATCGATGCTCTTAAAGACCAAAAAAACGGGCTTCCTATTGATATGCTCCCTATTGATGCAGCATTTATGCCTATTAAAAGAGTTTCCTATTTAGTTGAACCTGCACGTGTGGGTGAAGTAATCGATTATGATAAATTAACTCTTGAAATTTGGTCAAACGGTTCGGTTGATGTTAATCAAGCTTTAAGTAAGGCCGCAGCTCTTCTTATCGAACACTTTAAACAGATAGCAGCAATCACTGGTCAGCCTGCAGGTTCTGCAGTTCTTGAGGAAGATGTAAAAACTGAAGATAATTCAGAGCAAACACCGTCTTTCACTATAGAAGACCTTGAGCTTTCTGTTCGCGCATACAACTGTCTAAAAAGAGCCAGCATCAATTCTATGGCCGAACTTCTTAAAAAATCTGAGCATGATTTGTTAAATATCAAAAACTTTGGTAAAAAATCATCAGATGAAGTTATTGAAAAATTGCACGAACTTGGTTTAGACCTTCAACCAAATCCTGAAGGTGTAGACGATATGGAACTAATATAAATAATAATTAAGGAACAAATAAAATGAGACACCAATGCAAAAAACATCATTTAGGAAAAGCTGCTGACCAAAGAACAGCATTGTTAAGGTCTTTGGCAACAGAATTATTTCTCCATGGTGAAATTGAAACCACTATGGCAAGAGCAAAAGCTCTAAAGCCTTTTGCAGAAAGTATCATCTCTTTTGCTAAAAAAGGTGATTTAGCATCCAGAAGACAAGCTGCAAAACACATTTTTGATAAGGAAACAGACAAATACATCAATCTTGAAACAGGCGAACTTTATGATGCGCAGCCCGAAGGCGCTAAACATCCTAAACAAACCGTTTTAAGGCAGCTGTTTACTGTTATTGGTAAAAAATATGCCGAAAGAAATGGCGGATATACAAAAATTTTCAGATTAACCCCAAGAAGAGGGGATGCCTCTGAAATGGCGCTTATTCAGCTTTCATAAGGTTTTTTTAAACTCCTTATGGCGAGGTATCTGATAAGTTTTGAGTACGAAGGAAGAAATTTTTTCGGTTCTCAAATCCAACCGGATAAAAGAACGGCGCAGGAAGAACTTGCAAAAGCAATTTGTACTTTGACAAAAAATAATAGCACTAAAATTATTATGGCAGGCAGGCTTGACAGAGGTGTCAGTGCAAAATGTCATACGGCACATTTTGATACTGAATACGCCTTGGATACGCCGCAAGAAGAATTTAAGTTTTTAAATTCCCTAAATGCCATATTGCCGAATGATATCGCTGTTTTTAAAATTCTAAAAACAGAGGATGATTTCCACGCGCAAAAAAATGCCACCTTCAGGCATTATAGGTATACTATAAAGAGCTCTTTTGTTAAACCGGTATTTAATAAAAATGTTCTTTTTATAAGAAAGCCCTTAAATGCCGAGCTTATGGATGCAGCAGTTAAAGAGATAGTGGGTACCCATGATTTTAGTGCATTTAAATCAACTTCGGATAATCCGTCAACTATTTGTGAAATTTATTTTGCAAATGTGTCAAAAAAAGAAATTGAAACCGGGTGTTATCTTGAAGTTAATATAGTAGGGAACAGGTTTCTCTACAATATGGTAAGAGCAATAGTCGGAACTCTTCTTATGATTGAAAAAGAAAAAATGCCGGCCGGTAAAATGAAAGAAATTTTGAATTCTAAAAACCGTGCTTTTGCCGGGCCTAATGTTGAGCCTTATGGTTTAACGTTAATAAAAACAGGGTACAATAACCCTAAAGATTACATAAAAACAATTAATTAAGGAAAGGCAAATAAATGAAAACATTTAGCGCAAAGCCGCTTGAAGTTGAAAGAAAATGGCACTTAATTGATGCTGACGGTGTTCCGCTCGGCAGATTAGCTGTTGTTGTTGCAAATCTTCTAAGGGGTAAGCATAAACCACAATACACACCAAATATTGATACAGGCGATTTTGTAGTAGTTATAAATGCTGAAAAAGTGCTTGTGACCGGTAAAAAAGAAACCGATAAAATGTATTATCACCACACAGGTTTTCCTGGCGGTTTCAGAAGTGCAAGCTTTAAAGAGCTTATGGAAAAAGATGCAAGACTTCCTATTGAAAAAGCTGTTAAGGGCATGTTGCCTCACAACACTCTTGGTTCTGAACAATTTACAAAATTAAAAGTGTATGCAGGGGCTGAACACCCGCATGAGGCACAAAAACCTGTAAAATACGAAATCAAAGGAGAAAATAAATAATGGCAGCTGAAAATAAAAATGAAGTAGTTAAAACCGGCAGAAGAAAATGCTCAATTGCTGTTGCTAAAGTTTCTTCAGGCAAAGGCAGGGTTTTTGTTAACGGTAAAACATTAAGAGGATACTTTGGCAATCGTCCTTCTTTAGAGATGACAATCTTCAGACCCCTTGTTTTAACTGATAATCAAGATAAATTAGATGTTAATGTAAAAGCTGTCGGCGGCGGTGTTTCTGCCCAGGCTGATGCTATAAAGCATGCTATATCACGCGCACTTCTTGAGGTAAACGAAGAGTATAAACCTGTTTTAAAACAAGAAGGTCTTTTAACACGTGATGCAAGAATTAAAGAACGTAAAAAATACGGCAGAAAAAGAGCAAGAAAAAGATTCCAATTTTCTAAAAGATAATTTTTACCCGTATACAGAATTGAAATACAAAATTTTAAAAACCCGCTTTTTGATAAGGCGGGTTTTTAATGTGAATATTATCTCTACACTTATTTAGGATGAAAATCTTGCCTTTATTATATCAGCAATTCTTTTTGAGGTAAGGCCGTCACCATACGGGTTTACTGCCATTTTCATTGAATTATAAAAATCTCTATCATCCAAAAGTTTTCCTACCGTTGAAACGATTTTTTCTTTATCTGTTCCGACAAGTTTGACGCATCCGCAATCAACGGCCTCGGGTCGTTCTGTTTCATCCCTTAAAACAAGTACCGGCACACCAAGCGAAGGTGCCTCCTCCTGTACTCCGCCGGAATCGGTTAAAATTATATGCGAACGTTTCATCAGGGCGCAAAACGGTGCATAATCAAGCGGGTCAATGAGTTTAACCCTATCAATATTTTGCAGTTTACTAAATACCGTATTTCTGACATTAGGATTTAAGTGCACAGGATACACAATTTCAATGTCTTTATGCTTTTGCACAATTTCTAAAATAGCATCGCATATATTTTCAAGCGGTTTTCCGAAATTTTCCCGCCTGTGTGAGGTTAGCAAAATTATCTTTAAATTTGGGTTTAAATCTATAAAATCTAAATCAATATCTTTTTTAACAGTGTATAAAAGTGCATCTATTACAGTGTTTCCGGTTTTATAAATTCTTCTTTGCTTATCAAAGCCCCCATTGGTGCTGCAAAGATTGGCGCTGCAAAGATCTTCGCCTTCGCTACCACAAATACCCTTTATTCCTGATTCTAAAAGATTTTTAACAGAACCTTCTGTGGGTGCAAAATGCAGGTCTGATACCGCATCTGCAAGCACTCTGTTTATCTCTTCCGGGAACGGGTAATCTTTATTAAATGTGCGCAGTCCGGCCTCTACATGGCCTATCGGTATGCGCGCATAAAATGCACTTAATGATGATGCAAATGCGGTTGTGGTATCCCCGTGTACCAACACTATATCGGGCTTTATATCTTCAAATATTTTTTTTGTTTCCAATAAAATATCAGAAGTTAAACCCCACAAATTCTGGTTTGGTTTCATTAAATTTAAATCATAATCAGGCACAATATTAAACAATTCTAAAACCTGGTCAAGCATTTGTCTGTGCTGTGCCGTTACTATGGTTATTACATCAAATTCTTTATCCCTGTTTTTTAATTCAAGAACAAGCGGAGCCATTTTAATAGCCTCAGGGCGTGTTCCAAAAACTACAGCTGCTTTAATTTTCTTATCCATAATGAAATTGTATATAAAGGGCTAAAAAAACTCAAGCTTATTGCATTTATTATGGCAAATAATTTTATTGACAGGTTTTATAATACTGTGTTAGTTTGTCTAAAGGAGGAAAAATGCCAGTAAGTGCCATTCAAAATGTTTCTTTTGCATCTAAAAAAGCAAAAGCTGCAGAGGAAAATACTGAAAAGAAAAGTGATAAATATTTTAAATGGATAAGCCAAAATCAGGTAAATGATACTTTGAAACTCTCCGTAGGAAGGGAAGTTGAAGACGGTAAGTATAAAGCTGCAAGCGGAGCCGCTGTTTTAGGTGCCTTTGTTGCCGGTATGACAAGTTGGTTTAAGACTTTAAAGGTAATGGATTTGGCTTTTGATGCAAAAATGCTTGCAGGCGAGCCTGTAGTTGATGCGGCTAAAGTTGGCAATATTGGAAAACAAATGGCTAAAAATAAAAACATAGCTAAGGGTGCATTTTTTGTAACTCTTGGTTTATTGGCTATTTCCACTTTTATAGAAAACACAAATAAGGCAAAAGCCAATGCAACAGCCCGCCAGAGAGGTTTCTCTACAATACAGGACATGGCTAGTATGAAAAAAAATGAAGAAGTATACGAAAAAACCGATGCCATATATAACAATTTTATAAAATCATAAAAAAGAAAAAACCGTAATAATTAAATGCCTGTTTGAATATTATTTTCAACAGGCATTTTTGTGTATAAAAACTTCATTTTGGACTTTGTTGTCTTTGGTTTTCTATAAAACCTTGTGCACAAATTCGGCCAATTCTTCTTCGTCTATTTTTATCAGCTCTCCTGCCTCATTTGCTTTAAGGAAATATTTTGTATGTACGTGCTCTTCGTGGGCTGTAGAGAGTCCGTCTTTAGAAATTAAATCAACATGTATCTTTTTTATATCATCCGCAAAACCTGTTATTCTTCCTTCGCTGTCAAATTCTACAACTGGTCCTGCTTTTTTCCTTGTCAATTTAATTCTTTTTCCGCTTTCAGCAGGAAAAAAATATTCACTTTTAGTGTCTCTGGCATTTCTATAGAATGTTTTTGGTAAATCATTTACAACTTCTAATACTGTACCGTTTTCATTGTATATATAGCCATTTTTTTTGATTTGCAATTCTTTAAATTTTGTTTTTCGGAATTCAGGTTCCATATCACAGTTGTTTTGCAATCTGCATGAGGTTATTTTGCCATCTTGTATCGTTGTTGTAAAAATTGTATTTTGTACACCTTTGTCAGGTTTTGATATCTGGATTTGTTCTAATGTATATTTACTGTCCGAGGGTATAAAGGTACCCATTATTGTATGTTTTTTCTTAACTAAGGTTAATATTTTTCTTCCCTGTTCATCCGGTGCTATGTCGGATAAATCAGCATCAGCATAGCGTTTTACGTATTTTTCGGCACGTTTATACATGTCAAGTGCTCTGTCTTTTGTTTCTTCAATGTTTCTTAATACGTTTTCTACACGGATTACAAAATCATTTCCGGCTTTTATGCGTACCCCCGCATTTATTGCCTCAATGCCTTCATCAGATAAAATTTCTCTTGCTGCAGGGGCCTTTTTGCCCTTTGAAATTCCTAAAAAGGTTAATACAGCAAGTGCACCAAGTCCGACGGCACCAATAATTAATTTTTTCTTATTAATTTCCTTTCCAGCAAATGTAACAGTATCGCCGTTTTCCAAACCCTTATTATCCACATTTTGGGTGGCTGTACTTGTATTTACAGCATTCTGTGCCGGCTGCAAATTAAAATTTGGCGCCTGATATAGCTGCTCAAAGGTTTTTAAGCCGGCTGCACTCATTGTATTCCTCGTTTTCGTGTTATATGTTGCACATATAAGGTTCTTCAACGGAATTTTTTGTTATTTTTGAACTGCTTTGTCTGTTTTTTGTTACATTTTTTTACAGATGTTACCGGTTTGTCATGCCTTTTTATTTGTTGTAAAATGTCGTTATACAGGACTTTTGAAGGAGTTTAGTTTTGAGTCAGACAAATTTATTCGACCATGGAAAAATTGTACCTATTAATATAAGAGATGAGATGAAGCGCTCGTATATTGATTATGCGATGAGCGTTATTGTCGGGCGCGCCCTTCCGGATGTTCGGGACGGGCTGAAACCGGTTCACAGACGTATTTTGTTTGCCATGAACGAACTTGGCATGACACCTGATAAGCCGTTTAAAAAATGTGCAAGAATTGTCGGTGAAGTTCTTGGTAAATACCATCCTCACGGTGATACGGCGGTGTATGAGGCCCTTGTCAGAATGGCGCAGGATTTTTCAACCAGATATCTGACGGTTGACGGTCATGGAAACTTTGGCTCTGTAGACGGCGACGGCGCTGCCGCTATGAGGTACACAGAAGCAAAGATGCACAAGATAACTACATCTATGCTTGCTGATATTGATTGCGAAACTGTTGAATTTACCCCAAACTTTGACGGTTCTTTGGTAGAACCCACCGTATTGCCTGTTCGTTTACCGATGCTTTTATTGAATGGTGTATCGGGTATTGCGGTTGGTATGGCAACAAATATTCCACCTCATAATTTGTGCGAAATTGTGGACGGTACAATAGCCTTAATCGATAATCCCGCAATTACAATTGACGGCCTTATGGAGTATGTTAAGGGGCCTGATTTCCCTACGGCTGCAACAATCATAGGTACTTCAGAAATCAAAAAAGCCTATGAAACGGGCCGCGGCTCAATCAAAATGTCTGCAGTATCCACAATTGAAGAAATTCAAGGCGGTGCAGGCAGACAATCAAGAACTGCAATTATTGTGACAGAGATTCCTTATCAGGTAAATAAAGCTGCCCTTATTGAAAAGATAGCAGAACTTGTTAAAGAAGGTAAAATTAACGGCATATCTGATTTAAGAGATGAATCCGACAGGGACGGTATGCGTATTGTTATTGAATTAAAACGTGATGCTAAACCTGATGTTGTAAGAAATAATTTATATAAACAAACAGCTCTTTTGAGTTCTTTCGGCGTGAATATGGTAGCCCTTGTTGGCCAACAGCCAAGGCTTTTAAACCTTTATGAGGTGTTGAACGAATTTGTGGAACACAGGGTTGAAGTTATAACAAGAAGGACTCTGTATTTCTTAAAGAAGGCAAAAGCAAGAGCGCACATTTTAGAAGGTTTGATGATTGCTCTAAATGCCCTTGATGAGGTTATTGAGCTTATTAAAAAATCTAAAAACACTGAAGAGGCCCGCGAAGGCTTAATCAGCCGTTTTGGCCTTGATATTGACCAAGCGAATGCTATTCTTGAAATGCAATTAAGGCGTTTAACCGGTCTGGAACAGGATAAAATCAGGGCTGAATATGATGAGTTAATGAGAAAAATTGCCGAATATGAGGCGATACTTGCAGACAGGCAAAAGATTTTAAGCATAATCAAACAAGAGCTTATTGAAGATAAAGAAAAATTTGGCGATGACCGTAAGACCCAAATCCTACCTGAGCAAGGCGAATTGAATATTGAAGATTTAACCCCAAATACTGCTATGGCTGTGTTTATTACACGCCAGGGATATATTAAAAGGATTTCCCTTGATACATTTGAAAGACAAAACCGTGCAACAAGGGGTAAGGGCGGCATGAAGACCAAAGAGGATGATGATGTTGACCATTTCTTTACTGCCATGATGCATGATAAGGTGCTGTTCTTTTCGTCAAAGGGTGTGGTATACAGCCTGAATGTGTATGATTTCCCTGAAGGTTCACGCCAATCTAAGGGATTGCCGATTATAAATGTATTACCTATTGAGCAAAACGAAACTATAACCGCAGTCGTGCCGGTTAAGAGTTTTGATGCCGAAACCAATTTAATAATGCTTACAAAAGCCGGCTATATCAAGCGTATCAGCCTTGATAATTTCTCAAACATCCGCCGTAACGGTATTATAGCTATTGGTCTTGAAGAAAATGATACGCTGAATTGGGTAAAACTGGCGCAGGACAAGGATGAAATTATAATTGGTACAAGCTGCGGTATGGCAATCAGGTTTGCAATTTCAGACTTAAGGCCGCTAGGACGTTCTGCACGCGGTGTAAACTCTATGAAACTGCGCACAGGCGATACTATAATAGGCTGTGATGTTGTACCTAGAGACTATGATGCGGATTTACTAGTGCTCACAAGTGACGGTTTTGGAAAACGTTCAAAACTATCTGAATTTAGGCCTCAAAACCGCGGCGGACTTGGCTTAATTGCAACTAAATTTAAATCAGCATCTTCAAGACTTGTAGCCCTTACGATTGTTGAAGAAAAAGATGAAATTATGGTTGTAAGCGCAAATGGCGTAGTAACAAGAGTTAGCGCGTCATCAATTTCAAGACAGGGCCGTCCTGCTACAGGTGTTAAGGTTCAAAACCTTGGCGAAAACGATTATGTGGTTTCAGTGAACAAGATTGTTGAACCCGATGAAGATGAGGCGCTTAAAAGAGCTGCATCAGGCGTTGCAACCCGGGAAACCAATCCTGACGAGGCCTCTCAGGGGACATTTAATTTAGAAGAGTAATTTAACTGACTTTGTATAAATGTCTTGAGTGCCAAAACATTCTGATGCCTAGTATTTATAGATTTTTAGCCCGTGCTAATCTTTTATTGGCGCGGGTTTTTAGTAATTGAAAATATTATATTTGCTGCTATACTTGTGTTTCATTTGTTTTTTACTGGCTTTTATACAGGTTGCCCTTAAAAACCTTTGAGTACTCCGTTTTTAAGCGTGCAAAAACCCGTAATTGCATACAGTAACAGCTTTTTAGGTATATATTTTTAGATAACAGTGTTTAAAATTTTGTATTTTTTTAAATATTTTTTTAGGTCATAATCCAAAAAAGCTCATACTGTAAGCTTTTCAAGCGTGTAAAACCGGTTTAAATTCTTGCTGTGCAAGCTTTTGAGTTGTTTTTAATACGCAAGGCATCCTAAATAAAAATACACGCACAAAAGCTATTTTGTTATTACAGCATATCACCCATACCAAAAGTGAAGAAACCGCCGCTTCTTGAGCCCTTGGTATTTGTAAGCGGAATACCGTAATCAAGGTTGATTGACCCTAAACCGGGTATAAACAATCTAAGCCCAACACCCGCTGATACTGCGTATCCCGGCCTATCATAAAGCCTATCCGTAAGTGTAGTGCCAAAAATCTTTCCGCCGTCTACAAAGCCCGCTATTCTTATATTGTTCAGGAATGAATTGGTTGTAACCCTGTCCAGGAACGGGATTGGGAAACGGAATTCCGCACTGCCCGACATAAAACCGTTACCGGAGCCTACATCCGCTATGTTAAATCCGCGCAATGAATAAGGGCCGCCAAGTGTATAAGCCGCAAACTCAGGCAAATCGCCGTTTATTTTTCCGCCGCCCCGCGCAGTCAGCACCAGAGAAGACTTTCTGCCTGCAGGTATAAATTTCTTTAAAACGCCGTTTAATTTTCCGTAACTATCCGCACCAGAGAAACTCAAAGCCTCTTCCAGACTGACTTTTGCCAATACTCCGCGGCGTGTATTTATGATACTGTCTCTTGTATCATAAGTAACCGCCGGTGTAACCTTGGCGTAAAATCCGCCGTCAAGCTGCTTTTCACGCTCTGAAAGTGAAATACCATGCTTATTAAACAGGTTTGCAATCTCTGTCCCGTCACCCTCTTTCAGGTGAATATTTTCAACCCCGAAACTAAAGCTGCCTGACAGGTTTTTAGATTTTTCAAATGCTCTTGAAATGGTGATATCGCCGCCGTATCTTTCTTCAATTGCAAGCGGCACTTGGTAGCTGCCAAAATTTCTTACAAAAGCTCTGAAACCAAGGGATTGGTTATCAGCCTTAAAATGAGGCTCAAGAAAAGATAGCTCCGCCTGCAGGTTTGCACGGTTTACAACGCTTGAATCGTGCATAAGTATGCCGGTTCCGGCTATTAGATTTAAATTAAGTTTTTGTCCTAAACCTCTGAAGTTATTTTCACCAAATCCGACAGAGCCGAAAAACCCGGAGCTTGAATCTATGCCGACACCAAGGGAAACCCTGCCGGTTCTTTGCTCGTCAAGGCTTACTATAATATCGTATAATCCGGTTTCTTCGTTTAATTTTATATCTCTTTGAACATCCTTAAAAGCCTGGGTGCCCATAAGGCGCATAATATCGGCACGCATAAGGTTTTCATTGTATACCTCGCCGGGTGTTTGTAAAATATTTCTTTTAACTATAAAATCTTTTGTCTTATGGTTTCCTTCAACCTTGATATCGCCGATAACGCCTTCGTTAATTTTTATGGTTATAAAATTATCAGGGTCGTCACTAACGCCTGTTACGCGGGCTAAAATATATCCTTTGCTTGCATAAAGCTCGTGAATATTTTCTATGGCGGAATTTATCGCAAGGATGTTTTGAGGTTTACCTTCAAGCTTTTTTAAAACCTCCATAATTTCAAATGTACTGAGGCTTTCGTTCCCTGTTACAAAAAAGCCTTCTATTGGCGGATTTTCCTCTACGATAATTCTAAGCTTAACATTGCCGTCATCAAGCTTAATTGGTAAAGCCCTTATATTTTGGGTAAAATATCCTGATTTATATAGTTTCCCTAAATCATTTGCAACATTTTTTCTGTTGAACGGATACCCTTCTTTAGAGCTTAACTGTCCCTTTATAAAGCCGGTTTCAACAAGGTTATTGCCGTATATTTCAACCTCTTTGATGTGTACGGCACTGGTTTCCGTGTATTCACTGTCCTCATCTTCTATATAAACGGCATCTTCCGTTTGTTCTTCAGATGCGGCATTATTAGTATCTTTTATGGTTTCGGTCTTTTGCTTATTTTTTTTAAACGGGTTTTTGAATTCAAATGCAAAAACCACACCTTCACTTAAAAGAAGGCTGCATGTTAATACTGATGCTAAAATAACTTTATAAAATCTTTTCATTAAATTCCATTTATGAACTTTAAATATGATTTAATACAATTATACTGTTAAAAAAACCAAGTTACAACAATAAATGAAAATTTTACAATATTTATCCTAATTTATTCATTCTTATTATCTTTCTTTGAAAATATTGTACTTAATGGTTACAAATATTTACAAAAGTTTTGCAACCTTCACAATTTGATAATTCATGGAAATTTGTGCTTTAATATTATTAGTTTAAAAGTTGGTTGGAGTTATACGTTTTGGATTTAGCCGGTAACCACAGAAAACTTATCGAGGAAACTATACGGGCAAACGGGCGTTATTGGGGCAATGAAGATTTGCTTGAGGCCTTTTGTTCTGATGTATATAAAAAATCATATCTTCTTCTTGATTCTGTTTCAAATATTGATAATTTGAAATCGTATTTAGAAAAGGTTGTGGATACATCTGTTTCAAGTGTTTTAAAGCAAAATGGCAGGGATGATACTCCAAGGCAGCGGCCTGATAAATCCGAAATCCAAATGGATATACTTGAAGATAATAAAATCAAAGAACGGATAGTTAAAGAAACAAATATTACAGAAGCCCAGCTTGAGCAGGCAACAAAGCTTAATAAACGCACGCCGGGTATTCATCTTTTAAAAGAAGAACAAATTGTATCCCTGAAAACCGAAGGGCAAAATACGGTAAAAGAATTGGGCGGAGATGTTTTTGGTGATATTGATGACCCAAAAATCCAGTTTCCTGATACTACAATAAAAGAAACAGTTATAAACCGTATTATGTCTATTGTGTATGAAATACACACAAGGTACCCTGAAAAAAGTTATTTTCAAATTTTTTACGCTCGTCATGCCCGCCTCAAAAAGCAGGCAAGTATTGCAACAGAGCTCAATATCACCCAGGGTGAGCTTAGCAAAAGATATTTTGAGCTTATAAAACTTGTAAAAGAGCGCCTGTAATAGCCTTTAAATCTTTAAACCGCCTGAATTCTGATAAACTTTTGGTGTGCCCATAGCATATGTTTTTGCAAAATAAGGCTGTGTTCTTGAGCTATATATATCGGCAGGCAGTGTATCAGGTTTTACGGGGTTATTTTTGTCGGATTTTGTTTTCATATATGCGCCAAAAGCATTTCTTACAATCGGTGTTAATATGCAGGTTGAAACAACTCCGCCAAGTATTGCGGCACCGGTTTTTAAGTTGTTGCCAAGCTTTGTGTATTCTTTTATATTTTCTGTATAATCAAGTATCTGCCCCATTTCGTTTTTAAGGCTGATAGGAAGTTTACCTTTTTTATTTGGCTTTGCAAGTTTTTCGGCCCAATTCATTAAATTGGTGGTAACAACGGCGTACATACCTATATTTGCAGCACCGTCCATAATTTCTTGCGGAATAAGGAATTTCTTTTCTTCTTTTGAAAGCTCTTTGTTTTTTGCAAGCCCGAAAGTTTGTGCCGCAGAGGCTAAAAACCACCCCAGTGCCGCCGTTACAAATAAAAAGTTTGCATTGTTGTCCTTATCGAACCAACCCATGAAACATTGTTGTGCTTTATTTATTAAGCCCATTTTAACACCCTCCTGTTAACCTGTGAAAGAGAAGAGATATCACCTTGTTTGGGAGGTGTTATGGTATTTGGCTGTATAGCGGGCGGGGTTTGTTGTGCTGGTGCGGTATCATTGCCTGCAGGCTCGGTATTGCTTTTATGGTGTTTTAATAACATATTTGTAAAGGCATTTGTCCAAGGTGCATCAAGAAGGAAATTTGTAAACATCATTATTCCAAGCCCCATAAGCGTACCTATAACGCCCGCAGAGTGTTTCGTGTCTTTTAATACAACTTCCGGTAGTTTGCTTGCAAGGTTTTTGCTGTTTAAAATAGCATTTGTTCCTAAAATACAAGCTTCCCTGATAACAACACCGGTTGCCGTGCTTACTATTGCTTTTGCAACGCTTCTTATGGCGGAGGTTTCTTTTGTGTCTTTATCTACCCAGGGGTTCATAATATCAAGCACAGGCTGCAGTACAAGTGCAGATACGCCAAAAATCAGCCTTTGCCCGGGTGACTGAAGGGAACCCACTTTATCAAGCACCTTTGCCGCAGCAGGGCCGACAGAAAGTCCGCGAAAATTCGGACCGCGATAAGACGCATAATTATTTGCGATATTGTTGTTAACTTTTAGCATATAAATATTCTATAAACCAACCGGTTTTCCACAAGCCTTATAATGTATGTGAATTTTAAAAATTGCGTTTTTACCAACAGTTATTAACAAAATTTAATATTATAATTGTAGTAATTAATACGCAAGATTGTCCATGGTACAATTATTATAGCACGGAATTTTATTTTGGGAATATTTTTATGAATTTTATCAAAAAACCTACAAGGGCACCGTTTTTCTATGATATTACACTTAGAGACGGTAATCAGTCACTTAAAAAACCATGGGAACTTTCTGAAAAAGAGATAATTTTTAATAAATTATTGGAAATTGGTGTTCAGGCAGCCGAGGTTGGCTTTCCGGCATCTTCCGAAATGGATTTTGAGGCGTGCAAATATCTTGCATCCATTGCGCCTGATAACCTTGTTATATCTGCCCTTGCAAGATGTGTTGAAGGGGATATTAAAAGTGCCGTAAGTGCTATATCAGGGGCAAATATTCCAAGGGTACATACATTTTTAACCTTAAGCCCTTTTCATATGAAATATGTGCTAAATAAAGACCCGATGGATGTCAGAAAAACAGCAATTGAGGCTGTAAAATTTGCTTCGGCCGAAATTAAAAAGGCAAATAAAAACGGGGAAGTGCAATTTTCGGTAGAGCATTTTGGCGATTGCGGTGAAAACCTTGATTTTGTAATAGATACGCTTAAGGAAATAGTAAAAGCTGGTGCCACCACTATAAATTTGCCAAATACTGTTGAAAGAACGCGTATTAAAACATTTTTAGACATGATTGAAAAAGTTTACAATGCTCTTCCTAAAGATGTTGTGATTTCACTTCATAACCATAACGACCTTGGTATGGCAACGGCAACAACGGTTGAAGGGTATTTTTCAGGCGCAATACAGCTTGAATGCTGTCTTAACGGCCTTGGGGAGCGTGCCGGTAACACTAATTTTTATGAAGTTGCTGTAGCTTTGCATAATTCCGGTGTTGATGTGCCCGTGGATTTATCTAAAATCTATGAAACAGCCCTTATAATATCCCAGATGTCAAAGGTTGAAATCTATGAAAAAGCCCCGCTTATAGGGCCTGATGCCCTTGCACACAGAAGCGGTATTCACCAGGATGGCGCACTTAAGACAAAAGATATGGAAAAAGGTGCATACAGGCCGATACATCCGTCCTTAATAGGCAGAAAAGATGATGAAAAAATTGGCTTTACAAGCCAATCAGGCAAGACTGCCATATTTGAAATCATATCTAAGGCCGGCTATCCTATTACAATTCAGGAGGCTATAAGGCTCACCCCGTCAATTAAAGAGGCGGCAGAAAAAGTGGGCGAGCTTCCTACAAGAAATATTATAGATATTTACTTTAGAGAAATTTGTAATGTGGAAGGGCCTTTTAAACTTCTTAAATTTGACCACCTGGGTGAAGGTAAATTTATCCTTGAATTTAATTATAATGATGAACATTTCAGCCTTACTGGTGCAGGCAACGGGCCGATTGATGCGTGTATGGATGCCCTTAAACAAGCCGGGTTTGAGCGCAAATTTTTATACTATAAGCAAATTGCTATGGATGAAGAGCTGCTTGGTTCAGGTGCTATAGCAATGAGTGTTATTCATATTGAAGGAAATGACGGCTCTAAGGTTATCGGAAGGGCAATTCATAAAAATACGGCCATTGCAAACGTAAAAGCCATATTTAACGCCTACAACCTGATATACAAAGGATAAGGTGATATGAGGAAAGCTTTTATCATTGCTGTATTTTTGATATCAGCTGTATTGTGCTGTATTTACCTTTATATGAATTCACTGACTTTTAAAGTCCAAAAGGTGTTACAGGGGAAGGATTGTACGGTTTCTGCGGCTGTAATATCAGGGCAAAAAGCGTGGGAAATTAACCGTAAAAAAGTACCTTTAATGAGTGTTTTTAAGCATTTTATTGCACTTAAGGTTTTTGAAAAAATTGAAAAAGAAAAATTATCCATAGAGGATAAGATTTTTGTAACGGATGATATGGTGATTAAAAACACCCACAGTCCTATGTTAAAAATCTACACTCCGCCTTTTGAAATCAGTGTCGGCACTTTGCTTAAATATGTGGTATCGGAAAGTGATAACAATGCATGTGATATTTTATTGTCATATATTGGCGGGCTTTCCGTGCTTCAGGATTATTTGAACAGCATTGGGTTTGGCAATATTGAAATTTCAGCTGATGAAAAAATGATGGAGGCTGATTTTAAAACGCAATATTTAAATAAAGCCTATCCTATAGATGTGATAAAGCTTATAAAAACTGCAAGGGAAGGCAGTATTATATCTGAAAATCATAAAAAATTTATTGATAAAATAATGATAGAAACTATAACCGGCAGCGATAAAATCAAGGCAGGATTACCTGATAATGTAGTTTTTGGACACAAGACAGGCTCTTCTTCAAGAAAACCTGACGGCGTAAAAATTGCGGATAATGATGCAGGCTTTGTGATTTTACCTGACGGCACAACGTATTATATATCTGCCCTTGTAACGGAATCGAAAATGTCAAATAGTGAAAACGCTGCTTTAATTGCAGAGGTTTCAAAAATTGTTTATGAGCATATTTTAAATAAAAAGCCGGTATATAAATTTATTTGGCAGCATTAGCCTCTTTAACGGCAGTTTTTGCGCTTTCAATAATTTCGGATGTTGTTTTGTTGAAGTATAGCTCATGGCCTAATCCTACAGCGGTTGCACCTTTTTCAAGGTATCCTTTAATGTCCGCTATTTTGATTGAGCCTGTAGGCATAACATTTAAAAATTTCATAGGCCTTAAAAGCTCTTCTATATAGGTTGGCCCGCCAAGGTCTTTAATCGGATAAATTTTTATAACGGGAATTCTTGCCTTCCATGCGGTATATGCCTCATTTGGGGTAGTTGCGGTCAGCATTAGGGGGATTTTATGGCCTGATGATAGTTTTACAAGGTTCATCTGCAGAATTGGTGAAACAAGGAGTTTTGCCCCCGCGCTAATACCTTCAAGTGCCTGGGATGATGTAATAACCCCGCCTTGTGCCACATACACACCTTCTTTTTTGCTTATTTCTTTTATAGCATCAATTGTGGAATTTATTTCTATAACCTTAATTCCGCCTTCAATATATGCATTTGCAATCTCAATTGCTTTATTTGTATCGTTTTCTCTTATTATTCCGTAAATTTTATTCTCTTTAATTGCCTGAATTATATTTGTCATAATGATACTTCCTGTCTGCTTTTATATGTTATTTTTTGATATTCCGTTAATTTTATACTGCTTTCCCCAAGGTTAACACTAAGGAATGTATTTTTCAATTTTCTGGGTTTTATTATATTTAATGTATCAATATCTTTTACAATACAGCTTATTTTGGAGTTTGTATTTTTTTTCATAAGTTCAACAGAAAGTAATAATATGGTTTTGCTTGCATCAATAAGGTTTAAGCGGCTTAAATCAAATTCAAAATTCTGACACACCTTTGTGCTGAAATTTTTCCTTACACTGCTTATGTTTTCATCTAAATTTTGTGTATTAAAATTTATCCTAAGTTTTTCCATTATTCACTTTCTTACCCTATATTTGCCTTCGGCGCTTATGAGGTAAACTTTATTAACATCGGGGTAAAATTAAACTGTTTGATGTATAATTTTCTTGAGTGATGATAATTAATTGTTGGGGTTTTTATTTATGCAGCCTGTTATGCTTAAGGAAGATGAACTTATACAAAGCGCTAAAGAAGTTTTTGACATTGAGGCAAATTCAATTTTAAAGCTGAAAGAGAGGCAGGGAAGAGAATTTGTTGAGGCAATAAATATCTTGTATTTTTCAAAAGGCAAGGTTGTTGTAACCGGTATGGGTAAATCTGGTCTTATAGGGCGTAAAATCGCTGCAACGCTGTGCTCAACAGGTACTCCTGCGGTATTTCTTCATCCTGCCGAATCTACCCATGGGGATTCAGGCATTATAACAAGGAATGATGTTGTTATAGGTATATCTAACAGCGGGGAAACGGCGGAATTATTAAACCTTTTGCCGCTCATTAAAAGATTTGGCGTGCCCCTGATAGGAATTACTGGTAAGCTTGATTCTACCCTTGCAAAAAGAAGTGATGTAACACTTGATATATCTGTAGAAAGAGAGGCTTGCCCCCTCAATAAAGCCCCTACCGCAAGCACAACCGTAACGCTTGCCCTGGGGGATGCACTTGCTGTTTGCCTTTTAAAGAAACGTGGTTTTTCATACGAAGATTTTCTTGTATTTCACCCTTCCGGTGCATTAGGAAAAGGTGTATTATACAAGGTTTCCGATTTAATGCTGAAAGATAACAGGCTGCCTGTGGTGGATGAAAATATTAATTTTATTGATGCTGTTAAAATAATTTCTGAAAAAAAACTTGGGTGTGCATTTATACTAAACCCGGATAAATCCCTAAAAGGTGTGATTACGGACGGGGATATCAGAAGGATTTTGCTCAAATATGATAATATTAATAATCTGCTTGTAAAAGATGTTATGGTTTTAAACCCAAAAACTGTATCCACAGATGATTTGGCTGCAAAAGCACTTTCAATTATGGAAAAATTTTCAATTACATCTTTGGGCGTTGTTGAAAATAATAAGCTTATAGGGATTGTACATATTCATGACCTTTTGAAGGCAGGGGTTGCATAAACAATGAAAGACTTTAATACAGATTTAGAATTAAAATATAAAGCACAGAAAATTAGAATCATAGCTTTTGATATAGACGGTGTTATGACAGATGGGTCCCTTACGTTTTTAGAAGACGGCAGAGAGATTAAAACTTATAATGCAAAAGACGGCCTTGGGGTTGTAATGCTTAATAAGGCGGGTTTTAAGACGGCAATAATTACTGCCCGTGATAACGGTACCGTTGCACACAGGGCTGAAATCTTAGGCATCACAAAACTCTTTATGGGGCAAAAAAATAAACTTAAGGCCCTTGATGAATTGTGTGCAGAATTTAATGTTAAATATGAAGAGATTGCATATATGGGGGATGATTATCCGGATTTATGCGTAATAGAAAGAGTCGGATTATCTTGTGCGCCAAATGATGCTATTGAGGATGTTAAATCTGCCGCAAGCTTTGTTTCAACAAAGGGCGGCGGCAAAGGTGCTGTCAGAGAATTTTGTGATTTTATTTTGAAATCAAACGGTATTAGCTGGAAAGATATGGCAAGCGGTACAAATGCTGCTATGAAACAATAAAAAATGTAACATTAATTAATATTTCCTAAAAAACAGGCAATAACCTTTTTAAAAAATACTTTATTGATATATAGACGGAGTATTTTTTAGAGAGTTTTTATGAACGAAAGAGAATTAAACACGCTTTTTAACATAGTAACAGAGCCTGTAAAGAACGCTTATATGCTTGATTCTATAAATAAGGTGCAGGAAATACAAAGGATTATAAGGGTGCTTGAAATTTCAAAAGCACAAAAAGAAAGCTTTAAGCAAATTTCAGCCCGCGGGCTTGTTGCCTTTAAAATGCTTGTAAGTAATAACTAAAGATAACTTTCGTATTCGTCAATTAATCCTTCAAGGGTGATAGATAATTTATGAAAACTGTATTCGGTTAAATCAAGGCTAAATGCATTATAGCCTTTCTTTTCAGTACCAAAGAAAATTTCCGTTATGATATCAACCTTTGAAAATCCGGGATAATTTACGGTTAACCTTAGCATTTTATCTTCTCTTCGAAGTTCAAAATATGATTGGTTAAAATCAACTTTTTTATTTACATCTATGCCAAGGTTTTGATTTTCAACTTTAAGCTTAAATTTATCAAATACAGGATTTGTGACAAGCTCGCATTTTTTCTTAAACGCATGCCTGAAAAGATTAGCATTTCTTTCATCTTCTTCTGAAAGCTCGCCTATTTCAACATTTGGAAGGACAGGATTGGGTCTTTTTCTTGGGAAACGTTCCCCGAAACTATCTTCCTTTATGGGTCTTGCCGGTATTTCCGGTTTGTAGATATTTTCTTCGGTTTTATCTTCAAGTCTGAATAGTGTATCGTTTGTAAAGCTGCCTTCACTGTCAGGCTTTTTAAATGTGTGTTCGGAGTTGAATTTTTCTTTTAAGTTTATTCTTTTTTCAATTATATTCGGCTGCTTTAACTGCATAGGGCTTTGTGGGGTTTCTTTCGGTTCGGGAATGCTGTCAATGGCATTTTTATGCGCAACAAGCAAGGTTCCTGACGTGCCCTTTGTTTTTTCGAAAGTTATTTCAAGAATTTGTTTAACATCTTCAAAACCTTCTTCTTTTATTTCTGCAACACTTACATTTACGCTTAAATCAAGCCCGAGGTTGTTGTTTATTCTTTCAAATACGGCATATGCCCCGTTCAATTTTGTTTTGGGAAGATAAATATAATACTTTCCGTCTTTTCTTATGCCCACGGCATCATTTAACCGTATTGATTTTTTAATAACATCATTAAGCACTTTTGCATTGCTGATTGGGGGGAATTTATCATCCGGGCCCACAAGCATAAGACAGGCACTGTTTTTGTATTTTACAGAAGAATCAATTTCCGTATTCAAAAACTGTTCGGCATATTGTTCTGTGTAAAAACCTGTGCCGTCCTGAATAATTCCGAGATTTATAAGAAAATTATTTTTTGAATTTGTATTTAAAGTGATTTCGTTTTTTTGAATACACCATATAACCCTTATTAAAAGCTCCCAATCTTCAACAGGTGTTTTGATAATGTCTGAAACGCCGCTGTCAAAAGCATCAATTAAAAATTCTTTTGTGCATTCTTCCGCATACAAAAGAATTGGTATATTACAAAGCAGGTTATCTTTTTTAATTTGTTTTATGGTATCAAGGCTTTCTTCGCTGTCACCTTTTGCATGGATTACAATAACATTCGGCATTGTTTGGCTTAAAAAAGCAACTGCATTTTCAAGATTTGTATCAACAACTTTATCTAAATCCCTTAGTAAAACAAGCTTTGATGAGATTAAATTTATCGCATTAAACTTATCGCCCACAATAGCTATAATGTTGTTAAAACTCATATAATTCACTTTTGCTCCGTAGTTAATTAATTATCTTGTGTAAAGAATACTATTAATTTACAAAAATGACAAATCCATAAAGTTTTGATAAGCTTTCTTATTATGAATAAAAAAAGTGTATTGTATCTGATTTTAATCCTGATAGGCGCAACCTTACTCCGTCTTTGGAATTTGGACAAGCCGGAGGGTATGTGGAACGATGAATATTTAACCTGGAAAATTGCAAGTGCAAGGTTTCCTGTTGAATTTTTTGAGGCACTTAAAACAAACTGCCATGCTCCGCTTCATTATTTGTATTTGAAATTATGGATGTTTATTTTCCATGACAGTGATAAATTCCTGCGGCTATCCTCTGTTGTGCCTGGTGTTCTTGGTATTGCTGTCATGTTTTTTGCATCCCTTGAATTCAGAAAAAAAGATAATATTAATACAGCGCTTACTACCGCATTTTTATGTGCCATAAGTTCTTTTTTAATATATTTTTCTCAAGAAATTCGAATTTATTCTCTTGCATTTTTTATAACAAGTTTAGTACTGCTTTATGCGCTTAAAATATTTAATAGTCCTTCAAAGAAGAATTTTATATTGTATTCAATTTTTTGCCTTCTTCTTATTTTGACCCACACAATAGGCTTTGTATTTGTATTCTTTTCGACAGCTGCTTTGTGGGTTTTTGCGGTACCTCAGAAAAAAGGTAAGGATTTTCTTTTATTCAGTATTTTGGGCGTTATAATTTTAGCCCTTCCTTTTATACCTTTGATTGCAAATATTCTTTTTAGAAACAACTATTTTAGCCAGTGGTGGGCACCTTTTAATCTTTCAAGAACATTATTTTTGTTCACCGATGTATTCTCACCTGTATTAAATGACACGTTCCATATATTTAATAAATTTTCAGATGCCTTTTATAAAAACGGCAGCGTAAATTTAGGTTATTTTATTTTTGCGGTAATCCCCACAATAATATCTTTTATATGTTTTATAAGAGGTGTTTTGAACCCTAAAAAAATCCATGGGTATATGCTTTCAGTTCTTGTATGTACCATTCTTACGGTTTTAATTGCCGCAATGGCAGGTAAGGTGGTATTTACCACAAAATATTTAGTTGAAATTATTCCTGTCTTTATTCTGCTTGTGTCTGAAGGCTTTAATTCGTTTGATTCTAAAGGCTTTAAGATAAGCATTGCGACGGTCTATATTGTTATAAGCCTGTTTTATATTACGGTTATGGAAACTTCCGCTGTAAAACTGATAAGGACCGAAGGGCAGAGGCTGCCGGTTGTTGCTATTCAAAATGATTTTGGCTTAAAAAAAAACGACAAAATTATCTTTCTTTATTACCCAAACGAATGGTTTTATAAATATGTAGATTTTAAAAATCCAAATTCAGAGCCATTTTTAAAAGGTACAAATATAACGAAATACAATTTTGAATATTATCTTGCAGGTGCCGACAGAGATACAATACTCAAAGAAGGTTCATCCTTTTTGCAGCCGGTTTTTGCATCTAAAGAAAATAAGTTTTTTAATTCACGGCTTAAAAATGATGTATTTAATAATTTAAAATCAGGGGACAGACTTTTTATTGTCGATTTAAGGTCTGTAAGTTTTTTCCCGCCTGAAGTTGTAAATACTGTTGCAAATGACACTTCTATATATAAAACCGTTCCTCTTTTGTATCTTGCAATGTCTTATATCAAAAGCTGTACACTTGAAAAGGCAAATAAAGAGCTCGTCTATGTCGGTGAAAAAAACACGGGTGCCTGGAATATTTATGTATTTCAAAAACCTGACTTAGGATAATGCTATTTATCTTCGTTTCTGATAATTTTATCTATAAGGCCGTATTCAAGAGCCTCTTCGGCTGTCATAAAGTTATCGCGTTCTGTATCTTTTTTAATTCTGTCAACCTTTTGTCCTGTGTGCTCAGCCAAAAGTTCATTTAACATTTTTTTCATTCTTAAAATTTCTTTTGCCTCAATTTCAATATCGGTGGCTTGGCCCTTAGCCCCGCCAAGAGGCTGATGAATCATAATTCTTGAATTTGGAAGTGCAAGCCTTTTGCCTTTTGTGCCGCCTGAAAGCAGGAATGCACCCATAGATGCGGCATCCCCGAGACATATTGTTGAAACATCGGATTTAATTAATTTCATTGTGTCATATATTGCCATGCCTGCAGTGATAACACCGCCGGGGCTGTTTATATAAAGCATTATATCTTTGTCAGAATTTTCACTGTCAAGAAGTAAAAGCTGTGCCACTATTGAATTAGCTACTTCATCATCTATTTCACTTCCCAAAAATATAATTCTTTCGCGAAGTAACCTTGAAAAAATATCAAAAGACCTTTCACCCTTTGAAGAGGCCTCTATAACAGTTGGTACATAGCTCAAAATTTTATATTCATTCATAATGATTATCCTTTTGTTTTTATCCAATTTTAACTTATTTTATTAAATTTTACTAAATTTTAATACAAAAATACATCAAAATGTTTAAAATATTAAATGTTTGTATTACAATCAGAAACGGGCTTATTTTAAGCGTTTTAACGAGGATTTAATTTAAAAGGAAGATAAAATATGTATGATGTGGCTATTGTGGGCGCAGGCCCTGCAGGGATTTTTACTGCTCTTGAACTTATAAAATTAAAACCCGATTGGAAAATCATTCTTATTGAAAAAGGCAGTAAAATTGAAAAAAGAGCTTGCCTTTTAAGAAACGGTTATAAATCCTGTCCAAGCTGCAAAACTTGCGGTCTTTTGTGCGGGTGGGGCGGTGCCGGAGCGTTTTCTGACGGCAAACTGACACTTACGCCTGAGGTTGGCGGGCATTTGCCTGAGTATATGCCATATAAGGATGTAGAGGATTTAATTAAATACTGTGATGATATTTACCTTGAGCATGGTGCAACCGATGTGGTTTACGGCGTTAACAGGCATGAATTTGCAGATATTGAGCGTGCCGCATCTTTAGCTGAATTAAAACTGGTTCATTCACCCGTACGGCACCTTGGGACGGAACGCTCTCTTGATGTTTTAAAACACATGCAGGATTATCTTGCAGATAAAATTGAAATAGTAAATAACGTTTCCGTTGAAACAATGATTGTTGAAAATGATACAATCAAGGGTTTAAATCTTTCTGACGGCAAAACCGTAATGGCAAAATATGTTGTTGTGGCACCGGGCAGAGAAGGTGCAGACTGGCTGACACAGGAATTTGAAAAGCATAATATTTCGGTTGTAAATAATGCTGTTGATATCGGTGTGCGTGTTGAGTTACCTGCCGATGTTATGGAACCTATAACCTCACGTCTGTATGAATCAAAATTAATTTATTATTCTCCAACCTTTGGGGATGAAGTTAGAACCTTCTGTATGAACCCTAACGGCGAGGTTGTTTCTGAAAATTATAACGGCATCCAAACGGTTAACGGCCACAGTTATGCAAATAAAAAAACACCTAACACAAACTTTGCTCTGCTTGTATCCAAAAAATTTACGGAGCCCTTTAAAGAGCCTATTAAATACGGGCAACATGTTGCAAGTCTTGCAAATATGCTTGCCGGCGGTGTTTTGGTGCAAAGGTTTGGGGATTTATTAGACGGTAAAAGGTCTACCCCGCAAAGGATAAAAGAAAGTATTATAAGGCCAACGCTTGAATGTGCCACTCCGGGCGATTTAAGTCTTGTACTTCCTTACAGACAGTTGCTTTCAATAATTGAAATGCTGTATGCACTGGATAAAATTGCCCCCGGTGTTGCTTCGCGCTATACATTATTATACGGTGTTGAAGTTAAATTCTACTCTGCAAGGGTAAAATTGACAAACGAGCTTGAAACCGAGGGAGTTAAAAACTTGTTTACAATAGGTGACGGTGCAGGCGTTACAAGAGGTTTAATGCAAGCATCAGCATCAGGTGTATTTTGTGCAAGGGTTATGGCAAATCGTTAAAATACATCCCGGTTTCTAGGGGCAGCTTTTTGTCTAAAATTACTGATACGGGTATATTGACATGCTCGTATAAAACCTTTACGATACTTGTATCAAGGGGATATTTAAGAAGGTTTTATTAATTATGGAAATTTGGCATATTTGGGCAATAATCGGGTTTATTTTTCTGCTTATTGAAATGTTTACCCCGACAACTTTTTTCTTAACCCTTGCAGGCTCTTCATTTTTTGCAGGTATTGCGGCATATATTTATCCGGAGCCTGAATTTAAATTTGCACAGGTGGCGGCCTTTGTGGTATTTTTGCCTATTTTTTACTATGTTGCAAAACCCTTTATGGATAAAAAATCCGCAGAACCGCAAGAAACCGGCATTGATGCTAAATACATAGGGCAAAATGCGGTTGTGACAAAGCTTATAGGAAAGCCTGGTTCTAACGGGGTTGGTGAGATTAAAATATATGGTGAAGTTTGGCAGGCTAAAAGCTGTGACGGCAGCGAAATCCAACTGAATACTCTTGTTAAAATAATTAAAAATGAGAGTCTTATTATGTTTGTTGAAAAATGTGAATAATTAGTTTTAAGGAGTTATATAAAATGCCTATCTTTTTTCTTGTAATTTTGGTTGTTGTTGCTATTTTTGCAATCAGCGGTTTTAAAATAGTTAATCAGGCGCAGGTTATGATAATTGAGCGCCTTGGCCGCTTTAACCGTATATTAAATCCCGGTCTTCAATTCATTGTGCCGGTTATTGATACCCCAAGAGGTATACATTCTAAAAAATCAGTAAGAACAATGACAGGTGAAGTATATTCAATGTATTCAACCGTGGAAAAGATAGATTTAAGAGAAAGCGTTTTTGATTTCCCAAGGCAAAATGTTATTACAAAAGATAATGTAACAATTTCAATCAACGCACTTTTGTATTTTCAAATTGTTGACCCGAAAAGTGCTGTTTATGAAATTGAAAATCTGCCGGAGGCTATTGAAAAACTCACCCAAACTACACTTAGAAACGTAATTGGTGAAATGGATTTAGATACAACATTTACATCTCGTGACATTATTAATGAAAAGTTGAGAACAATTCTTGATGAGGCTACAAACAAATGGGGTGTAAAGATTAACCGTGTTGAACTTCAAGATATTATTCCGCCTAAAGAAATTCAAAATGCAATGGAAAAGCAGATGAAAGCAGAACGTGACAGACGTGCCGCAATCTTAGAGGCAGAGGGTATGAAGCGTGCTGCAATCTTAGAGGCAGAGGGTGTTAAAGAATCTCAAATTAATAAAGCAGAAGGTGAAAGACAGGCAGCCGTTCTTGTTGCGGAAGGTAATAAAGAAGCAAGGATTAAAGAAGCCCTTGGTGAGGCTGAAGCAATCAAGCTTGTAATAGATGCCCTTGCTAATTCAGGTGCACCTGATAAATATTTAATTGCAATGAAATACCTTGAAACCTTAAAAACTATGACAGAGGGCAAAGACAATAAAGTTGTTTATATGCCGTATGAGGCAACAGGTATTTTATCTTCTGTTGACGGCATTAAGCAGATGTTTGACGGTGTAAAAAAATAAGGCGTTTAAAATAGATGAAAAATACAAACAAGCGCTTATTAATTGTTGATGATGATGAGTCTATAAGAGAACTCCTTGTCTTTGACATACAATCTTCAGGCTATACGGTAGATTCTGCAATTGACGGTGAAGAGGGCTTGAAAAAGGCTGTTGAAAATAACTACGACCTTATTCTTCTTGATGTTATGATGCCAAAGATGAACGGTTATGATGTTTGTAAAAATATCCGCCTTGTAAAACCAAAAGTTCCGATATTAATGCTTACTGCTAAAGGAACAATTAACGATAAAACGGAAGGATTTGATGTCGGTGCGGATGATTATCTTGTAAAGCCCTTCGAGGTGCAGGAAGTTTTACTTAGGATAAGGGCGCTTTTAAGGCGAAATGATGATAATGATGCACAAAACCCTAAAGAAGTCTTAAGGGCAGGGGATATTGAGATATTGCCCGATTCGCTTGAGGCTGTAATAGTTGATAAAAAGGTAAAACTTACCCCTACTGAATTTGAAATACTCTATTGTCTTTTACAGCACCTAAATAAAGCTGTTACGCTTGCCACTTTGCTTGATGAGGTTTGGGGATATGACAGTGATGAAGATGTCAGGATGGTAAGGGTTCATGTCGGTGGTTTAAGGCAAAAAATAGAAACAGATACAAGAAAGCCTAAATACCTTCATACGGTCACAAATGTGGGGTATAAGTTAACACCGTTTGGAAAACTGGAGGAATAATTTGAAAAGGTTAAAAATCGCTGAACAGATAGTTGTAGTTTTATTTCTTGCAGTGTTAATTCCGTTTGTAACAATTGGTTTTATCCTCTCAAACATATCGCAAAGGTCTGTAAGGCAAGAGCTTGTATACTCTTCCCAAATGATTTCAGGCCTTATTGGAGATAATGTTCAAAATTATGTTAAAAATGCTGAAGAGGAGCTTGGTCAGATAGCCTCTGCAATAGGGTTTTTCTATTATGAAGATGACAAAAATGATTTCCTCTCTGAAATTCAGGAAAAATACGGTAAATTCAGTAATTTTAAAGTTATAGACACTTTGACACTTGGTAACAGAAAACCTGTATTTAATCCTAAAAACCTTACCATAAAACTTTATGCCGATATAGGCAGCGAGGATGTTGTAAGTGCCGATTTAAAAATGGCAATCTTGCAGGATGCCCTTGACAGTAAATTTACCGGTATAAGGCAGGATGTCTATATACTTGATAATGCAGGCAATATTATTGCAACAAACGACCATGATAATAAAGGCTACAGCGCTATTGTTGAAAATTTGCCAAAAGAAAGAGAATATCAAACACCGGTTTTATTTTCAAAAATAAAAAACCAGCCTCTTGCATATTATCAACTTGAAAATCCAAACTGGACAATTGTTGTAAAGACAACCCCGGATGCAACCCGTACAAACATTGGTATTCCAAGGTTTAGAATAATATTATCCCTTGTGCTTGCAGCGCTTTTTATATTTGCGGTTGTCGGCATTTATACATATTATTTATATTTAAACATAAGACAGCTTTTTAAGGGTATTATTGCTATTTCAAAAGGCAGTTATAACAGAAAGATAAGACTTTTAAAGAGTATTTTTACACCCCATGAGGTTGTTTTTCTTGAAAAAGAATTCAACTATATGACAAAAAAGGTGGCAAGTTCTTATACTGAACTTTCTGAGAAAAACCTTGAATTAAAACGCCTGGATGAATTCAGGTCAAGCCTTGTGTCTGCAATAAGCCATGAATTCAGAACCCCGCTTACAAGTATAATCGGTTATTCAAGTAGGCTGTTAAGGTCTGATATTGAAATTGACGAAGGTACAAAGACAAAAAGCCTTAAGATTATAAAGCAGCAGGCGCAAAGACTTTCAAGAATGGTTGATGATTTGCTTGTTATACCGGAAATAGAAAGTTTTAATCTGCAGTTAAATACCGAAGAGCTTGACCTTGCAAAAATTTTAGAACTTTGCATAGCGTATGCTAATGCTAATGATACAAAGTTTGAAACAAATATGGCTTCGGATTTAATTCCGGTAAAGGCTGACAAGGATAAGCTTATTCAGATTTTAGTCAATCTTTGCGATAACGCAATAAAGTATAATAAGGATAATGCGCCAATTATTATATCCGCCGCCAATGTTGAAAATAAACCCTGTCTTTCAATTTTGAATAAATCTGATATCATCCCAAAAGAGATGCTCAATAAACTTTTTGATAAGTTTATAAGATTAGATTCTGAGCTTACAAGAACGACACGCGGTACGGGCCTTGGGTTATTTATTGTAAAAGGGCTGTGCGATGCCATGGGTATATCAATTGACATTTCAAGTTCTAAAGAAGGATTTGAAGTTGTTCTTGTTTTTAACAATGACCCTAAACCAAAAAATCCGGAATTTATGGAAGATGAATTTGAAACTTCTGATGATGAAACAGATAATAAAAGCAGTATTGTGGATACCTTGTTTTTATGAATTTGCAATACATGAAACAATGCATTGATGCGGCAATGGGTTCGGGTGCTGATATCCCAGTAGGTTGCATAATAGTAAAGGATGACAAAATAATATCTTCCGCATGCAATAGAAGAGAGGCATTAAATTCCGTGTCTGCCCATGCTGAAATACTTGCTCTTGAGGCCGCATCTAAAAGCCTTAACAATTGGCGATTAGAAGGATGCAGTATGTATGTAACGCTTGAACCATGCCCGATGTGTGGGTGGGCCATATTAAATTCCAGGATTAAAAACCTTTATTTTGGCGCATATGATACTAAATACGGGGCTTTTGGCGGCGCAATGAATTTATCAAATTTCCATAATTTTAAAATAAATGTTTTTGGAGGTATTATGGAAAGTGAATGTGAAAAATTAATATTGGATTATTTTAAGAATTTAAGAAAATGACATTTGAAACCGTTTTAAAAACCGATTTGAAAAATGAACTTGATACTCTTTGTGTTCAATATGAAACTGCTGATTTTATAAAAGATGACCCCGTGCAGTTTGTGCATCTTTTTAAAAACAGGCATGATATTGAAATTGCAGGATTTATTGCCGCCCTTTTTGCATTTGGCAAAAGGGAAGTTTTTATTAAGAAATTATTTACACTTTTTAATTTAATGGAAATGAAACCGTTTGATTTTATTTCTAATTATAAATCCGGAGAGGATTTGGGCGAATTTAATTATCGGTTTATTAAACCTTATGATTTAAATGCCTTCTTGTGTGCACTAAAAAAACTTTATACCGTTGATAAAATGACTCTTGAAGAACTTTTTTCAAACGGATATTCAGTTTCAAAAACCGTATCTGGGGCATTACAGTTTGTTTGCGATTATTTTTATGCGGATGAAAAAAATTCTCCGGGGTACAAGTTTATGCTTTCTAACCCTTTAAATAAAGGCGCAATGAAAAGGATGAACATGTTTTTAAGGTGGATGATAAGAAAAAATTCCCTTGTAGACATTGGTGTATGGGATTTTTTGGATGCAAGTGAATTATTAATTCCGCTCGATGTTCATGTTGGAAATATTTCAAGAGGCATGGGTATTTTAAAAAGAAATCAGAATGATTATAAAGCGGTAATTGAATTAACATCAAAATTAAAAGAATTTGACCCAAATGACCCTGTAAAATATGATTTTGCCTTATTTGGTTATGGGGTAAATCTATCTAAAAAAGAAACCCCCTAACCCCGCAATAAAAAACAATCAGGGGTTTTATAGAATTGTAAAACTTACTTTTTGTATTAAAATTATATTGTGAAACATTCAAAATATTCAGTTGTAATAATAGGTTCAGGCGCCTCAGGATTGTATTTGGCGCTTTCTGTCGCAAGAAATTGCCGCTTGAAAGACGGTATACTTGTTGTGACAAAGTCTAAAATGAACGAATGTAATTCTAAACTTGCGCAGGGCGGTATCGTTTCTGTTATGCCTGAAATTAACCCGGCCGATAGCGTGACATCCCATGTTATGGATACAATTAAGGCAGGATGCGGGCTTAATGATTTTAATATTGTAAGGTTTGTATCAGAAAATTCCGCCTTTGTTATAAATGATTTAATTAACCTTGGGGTGGAATTTGATAAAAAAGACGATGGTTCTCTTGCTTTTACACTCGAGGCTGCGCATTCTGTGCCAAGAATTTTACATGCCGGCGGGGATAGTACCGGAAGTGTGATAGAGGATAAACTGGTTGAGCTTGTCAGAAAATCTGAATTTATTGATGTTTATGAAGAATCTTCCGCTGTAGAACTATTATGCGATAATAAAAATTCATGCCGCGGGGTCTTAATTTATAATTCTGTTTTAGATTGTTATGAGGCTGTTTATTCTAATGCGGTTGTGCTTGCAACGGGCGGCATCGGGCAGCTTTATGAGTATACAACAAATCCTGATATTGCAACCGCAGACGGCATAGCCCTTGCTCATCTTGCGGGTGCCGATGTCTGTGATATGGAATTTATTCAGTTCCACCCGACCGGCCTCAAGGTTGAAAATAATTTTACCGGAAGTGTTTTTCCGAACACCCGTCCGAATATGCCCCTTGTATCAGAGGCTGTGCGCGGAGTGGGGGCAAAACTTTTAAATATAAATAAACAACCGTTTATGGAAAAATATCACCCTAAGGCAGAGCTTGCACCAAGGGATGTTGTAGCGCGCGCTATCTTTACTGAAATGGAAAAGACCGGTGCTAAAAATGTTTATCTTGATATTTCGCCAATCGGTACGGAAAAATTTAAGGTTCGCTTTCCCTCGATTACCTCTTTTTGTAATGAATGCAGCATTGATTTAGAAAAAGGTTTAATCCCTGTGGCACCTGTTGCACATTATTTTATGGGCGGCATTAAGGTTAATTTGAACATGGAAACATCAATAAATAATCTTTATGCAATCGGTGAAGTTGCAAGAACAGGGTTTCATGGGGCAAACAGGCTTGCTTCCAATTCACTTTTAGAGTGTGTTGTGTGTGCATACAAATTATCTGATGTGCTTTCACAAAGAAGTTTAGATGCACCCAAAAGTTTTGACAGTAAAATTAAATCTACTCTTGAAATGTACGATACCGATGCTTTGGGTGATATATTCGAAACCGGTATTTTAAGGCGTATGCTCAAAAAAGCCATGTGGGAAAATGCCGGTATTATAAGAACGCAAGAGGGTTTAAATAATGCACTCCGTGTAATAGATGATATACAGCTTATTACAAGCGGCAGGCGTGTTTTTAGTACGAAAGACGGATATGAATTAAGAAATTCAATAATAGCTTCAAAATTAATTGTTGAAGCCGCAATAGAGCGCACCGTATCAATTGGCGCGCATTTTAGGGAAGATACGCAGAATATAGAGGAAACCGTAAATAACCATGGCGAAATTTTTGTTAAATGATTTTATGATTGAAGACCACATTGTATCAGCATTAAAGGAAGATGTTGGCTATGGTGATATTTCAACAGATTTTATTACATCGGATATTGATAAGAATAAAAAGTTTGAAATATATCTTCAAACACGTGAGGAAGGTATACTATGCGGTTGTGACCCTTTCAGGCTTGTGTTTAAAATTCTTGCGAGCGATGATGTAAAAATTGATTTTTTTAAAGAAGACGGAGATAAAATTATTCCAAATGAGCCCATAGCCAAAATTACCGGTTCGCCAAGATGTATTTTAACAGGCGAAAGGCTTTCTTTAAATTATATTCAAAGAATGTCAGGCATTGCAACCTTTACAAAGAAATTTCAGGATATTGCAGCCCCTTACGGTGCAAAGGTTGTTGATACAAGGAAGAATACACCAAACTTCAGGCTTTTTGAAAAATATGCAGTAAAGGTGGGCGGCGGTCATCTTCACAGGTTTAATCTTTGTGATTGCGTAATGTTAAAAGATAATCATATTGCGCTTATGGGCGGTTCTATTGAGGATGCCGTTAAAAAGGTGCGTAACAATATATCCCATGCGCATAAAATTGAAGTTGAATGTGATAATATTGAACAGGTAAAAAAATGTTTAAATGCCGGTGCTGATATTATTATGCTTGATAATATGAGCCTTGATATGATTAAAGAGTGTGTTGCCCTGATAAACAAACGTGCTATAGTTGAAGTCAGCGGCAATGTTAATCTTAAAAATCTTGAAGATATTGCAAAAACCGGTGTAGATATAATCTCGTCAAGCGCCATTGTAGCAAAAGCCCCCACTCTTGATTTAGGGTTTGATTATATAGACTGATTTTACTATTTATCTATCTGTTCTTTTAGTTTGTATGCCGCAGTTAAAAGCGGGTCTATTGTGGATGAAAATGCCGGGGAATATGTTAAATCCAGGTGTAAAAACTCATTAACGGTAAGATTGGCTTTAAGTGCTGATGTTACCGTATAAATTCGTTTGTCTGCATCGCCAGCGCCTACCGCCTGTGCACCAAGCAGTTCCCCGGTTCTTTTATCCGCTATAAGTTTTACCGTTATGCTTTTGGAATCCGGCATATACCCTGCTTTATCTCTTTTGGTTACCAGGGCCGATATAGGTTCTACATTTGTATTTTTGGCATATATTTTAGCCTTTGTTTCCGTTAATCCGGTTGTAGACATCGAAAAATCAAAATAACTTGTAACTGCAGAGCCTAAGATGCCGTCAAATGCTTCAAATACACCTTTTTCTTCAGTGTTTACATTTATTCCTACCACCCTTCCCTGTTTGTTTGCAATTGTGCCAAGTGCTGCATACATTGGTTTTTTGGTTATCAAACAGTTTTCTTCCGTACAATCTCCCGCAGCCCAAATGTGCGGTATATTTGTGCGCATTCTGTTGTCTGTTTTAATAGCCCCGGTTATTCCTATTTCTATACCTGCTTCTCTTGCAAGTTCTGCGTTTGGCACTACACCTGCTGCTATTACACACATATCGGCGTGTAAAATTCTGCCGTTTCTTGTAACAGCACCTTCGAATTCTTTTGTGCCGATAAATTCCATAATTTCATCATCCATTATGAAATCTACCTGTTTTCCGTCCCTTTTTATAATGTAGTCTTTAATTATGGCACTAATTTCCGGGTCAAATTGGCTCATTATTTCTTTATTGCGTTCAACAATTGTTACCTGCAGCCCGTTTTTTACAAATGCCTCAAGTATTTCAATGGCGATATACCCTCCGCCCAGGATTATGGCGCTTTTTGATTTTTCCATTTTTTCTTTAATTTTTATACCGTCATCCAGCATTTTTAAATGAAAAATGTTTTCAAGATTTATATTTTTGATTTTCGGTGTATATGGCTTTGAGCCGACGCAGAGCACAAGTTCATCATACTCTACCCTTTTTGTTTCGCCGGAACCGTCTTCTTTGAATGTATTGAATACCACCGTTTTTTCATCGGGCAGGATTTGTGTACACTTATGGTTTAAAAATACATCTATCCCTTGTTTTTTAAAATCCTCAGGTGTTCTTATGATTAAATTCTGATAAGAAGGTATTGTACCTTTAATATAATATGGCATACCGCAGGCCGAATATGAAATCATATTTTCCATAGTGTACAGTTCAACTTTATTATCAGGATTTACCCTTTTTGTTTTTGCTGCAGTTTTCGGGCCTGCTGCACAACCGCCTATAATAACAATTTTTTTCATGATACCATTCAGAATAATAAAGGAGATAAAAAATTGCATTTGACAGGTGGGCAATTCAAAGGAAGGATTATAACTTTACCCCGGGGATGTGATGCTCTTCTAAAACCTACCCTTTCAAAGGTTCGGGAAAGTGTATTTAATATTCTTGGGTCTTATTTTGGCGATTTTTCAGACCTATCTTTTCTTGATATGTTTTCAGGTTCCGGAATTATGGCATTTGAGGCTGCATCAAGATGTTTTGGTGAAATTACGGCTATAGAAAAAAATCCTAAAACTTTTTCTATAATTAAAAAAAACTCATCCTTATTAAGTGTCGATATTAACTATATTTTGGGGGATGCCTTAAAAATTTTGCCAAAACTTCAAAGTTTTGACGTAATTTATATTGACCCGCCGTGGGGATATGATTATGCCCCCATAATTACAAGGGCTGTCGAAAAACTTAATTCAGGCGGGATTATTGTAATTGAGCAGGATACTAAAAAAGAAGCAAAATTTTCATACCAAATAAACGGTACAGAAATTTTGCCCTTCAAAGAAAAGATTTATGGTCGTTGCAAGTTAGGTTTTATAAAGCCTTAAATAAATAATTCTTATTCGTCTGTTTCAACTTCTTTATCGGCAGAAGTTTCATAAAAAATGCTCATACCTTTTACGGTATGTTTTGGGTAATTGTCTTTCATTTCTTCTATTTCTTCACCAATTCCAAATGCGGCAATTTCCTGATTTGTTATTTTGCCATCCCCGTTTGCATCAATTTTTGAAAAATTATTTAATACGGTTTCAAGCAATGTTGATGACGTACCGTAAGATGTATAGCAAAGTTCGCATAATTGTTGATAAGTAAGGCCGCCTGTACTCATATTATTTGTATATGCCTGAAGTTCTTCCTTTGATATGATGCCGTCGCCGTCTTTATCAATTTTTCCGAAATTTGTTGAAAGATAATTTGTGAATACATAGTTTAACTGTTTTTTATCAACATCATCAGAGGGATTTGTTATATTGTCTAATGTAAGCCCCTTGCCGTTAACTCCTGTCATTAAATATGCATAATTGCTTGCAAGGCCGTTTATAGCCTGTGTAAAAAGTGATGCCCCGTTTAATCTGTTTGCCATTTTTAAATCCTTAATCCTTAACCTTATTATTAAGTTTAATGATTTTATTTAAAAAGCAACACATATAAAAGTATGAACTGCTGTTCCCAATTCAAATTGTATAAATTACAGTTGGGCTAATTTTGTATTAAAATCAGTTTCTTTTTCAAAATTATATGCACTTCTTAAAAGTGGCTCTTCCTGAAGTACCTGTGAAATAAGCTGCATACCAATTGGCATACTGTCTTTGTCAAATCCGGCAGGGATACTTATAGCGGGCGCACCAATGAGGTTGGCACAGATTGTGCCAATATCGGTTAAATACATGGCAAGCGGGTCTTCGTTTCTTGAGCCTATGTCAAATGCCGTTGTTGGGCATGTGGGGCTTACTAAAACATCAACTTCTTTGAATATTCTGTCAAAATCATTTTTAATTAATCGCCTTAGCTGCTGTGCTTTTTTGTAATATGCATCGTAGTATCCGCTTGAAAGGGCATACGTGCCAAGCATTATACGCCTTTTAACCTCGTCTCCGAAACCTTCTTTTCTTGTTTTTGTATACATTTCTATAAGGTTTTTGGCATCAGGTGTTCTGTAACCGTATTTTACACCGTCAAACCTTGCAAGGTTAGAACTTGCCTCAGCTGTTGCGATAATATAATATACACCGATAGAATGTTTTAATAGCGGAAGTGACACTTCTTTAACGGTTGCGCCAAGTTTTTCATAGATTTTAACAGCATTTTCAACTGATTTTTTAACATCATCATCCACGCCTTCCGCCATTAATTCTTTAATGACACCGAATTTCATGCCCTTGATGTCGTTTTTGAAGGTTTTTGAAATATCGCCGACAGGCATATTTAATGATGTTGAATCTTTTTCGTCATATCCCGCTATTGTTTCATATAAATCAACCACATCTTCGATACATCTTCCAAATGGGCCGATTTGGTCTAATGAAGATGCAAAGGCAATAAGACCGTATCTTGAAACTCTGCCATAGGTAGGTTTAAAGCCAGAAATACCACAAAAGCTTGCAGGCAATCTGATAGAGCCGCCTGTATCTGAACCAAGTGACACTGTTGCCTCTAATGCTGCAACTGATGCCGCGGAACCCCCTGATGAGCCGCCGGGTACCTTGTTTAAATCATAAGGGTTATGTACTTTGTTGAATGCAGAGTTTTCATTTGATGAACCCATTGCAAATTCATCAAGGTTTGCCTTACCTATTACGGGTACAAGGTTTTTTCTTAATTTTTCGCTTACGGTTGCATCATACGGGGATACAAAATTCTCTAAAATTTTACTCGATGCGGTTGTTTTGTATCCTTTAAGATTAATATTATCCTTTAGTGCAAGCGGTATACCTGCCATTTTTGGAAGCTCTTCACCTGATGCTATTCTTTTATCAACTTCTTTTGCAGTGCTTAGTGCATATTCTTTTGTAAGTGAGTTAAATGCGCCGATTTTATCTTCAATGTTATCAATTCTTTTATATGTAGCTTCAACCATTTCAACTGCAGAAACTTCTTTGTTTAATAAGGCTTTTCTTATTTCAACTGCTGTTTTTTTCAATAATTCCATTTCAAACTCCCGTATATTGTTTGGTGTAAAATTATTCTATGTCAAACAAAATTAAAGGTAAATACGGAGAAGATATCGCCGCAAAATATCTTATTAAAAAAGGCTATAAAATAATTGAGAGAAATTATCATTTTTCACGTTATGGTGAAGTTGATATTATTGCCTTTGATAAAGGGCAACTATGTTTTATTGAGGTAAAAGCTCGTACGGGTGATAAATTCGGCGCACCCCTGGAGGCTGTAACGCCTTCAAAACTTGCAAAAATACACAAATGCGCACTTTCTTATCTTCCAAAATGCCCATATGGTTTTAAAGGCTTTAGAATTGATGTTATATCTATACTTTGGCAAGATAACACCATGCCAGGGGAGCCTGAAATTACCCACATAAAAAATGTCGAATTTTAAATAGGCAAAAATATTTATTCACCGTTTTTATATTTAAACTATGCTAAATTTTCCAAAAATAAACACAAAAATTGGTTTTAATTTCAAAAATATAAATAATGCAAGACATAGTGCCCAAACATTAAATGTCGCTACATTTAATGCCGCCAATATCGCACCTTTAAAGCAGGACACCATAACTTTTTCGGCCAGGCATCCATCAGTTGACAAAGCAAGCCGCAGAGCCCAAGGTCGTTCTGAATCTGTTGTATCCGTGCAGAAAAGAAGCTCCAAAACACTAGAGCGTAAATCTGATATGGGCAGCTTAAAGGTTGCGAATGATATATTAAAAGAGGAAGATGTTGAATTTGCATTCGAAAGGTTTAAAACCGATATTTCGAGTATATTTGGTATGCCGGTTATAGATTTTACCAATAAAAAACTTAAAGAAGAAAATAAAGAAGAATACGTGGCAATGCTTGCCGAGAATATCAATAAAAATAGCCCTATTCTTGCAATTACCGCAAGGAAAAAAGAAGCGGCATCAATAAAAGAAAAAATGGGTTCAAAACATGTAACCACAAAAAAAGAAGCTAAAAAACGATTAACAGATATATTGGGTGTAAGGATAGTTTTATCTGGAACAAGTAAAGATTCTGGGAACTATGTTGTAAAAAAAATAACAAAAGCTGTGGAACAAGGCAAAATCAAAGTTGTTGAAATAGAGAATTATAGAAATCCTGAATTTAAGTATCCGACAAAATGCCAATATGCAAGTGATTCTAAGCTTGAAGGACTTATGAAAGCATCGTTAAATCGTGGTGTTAAAAATTTTAATTATGATATTAAACAAACAGAATCAGGGTATACGGCAATACACATGCTGTTGGAATTTCCCGGTGGTATAAAGGGAGAATTGCAAATAGTGGGTCTTGACGTATTGCGCCTAAAAGAAGTGGAAGATTTGTGTTTTAAAGCACTTGCAAATAAATCTATGTCGCATGATGGCAATTATGATAAAATTGCCGATTTATTTATTCCTATAAAAGAAGATGATGAAAAATATTGCGCTTTTATGGACTATACAAGAAAGGCCTATGCGGCAGAAAGGACAAAGGAAGTGCATTCTTTAGATGAGAATTTATTCTTTTTGGAGCTGCCCGAGGATAGTATTCTTGATAAAAAGTACGATTTTAACAATATAAGCAGGCTGAAAGATACGATAGATAAAAAGGCAGTGTGTAACAAGGGAAAAAAAGTAAAAGCTTGTTGCTAATAACGGCAATCCGGGCGTTTAAATTTTTCTTGAATATTCCTTGTATTTGTAGTACAAACTTATTGTACTTAGTTCACAAAGTAAGGAATTAATAATGGTTAAAAAACTTATTACTGAAGACACAAGAATGTTCTTAACCGGAAATGAAACCATTGCTTACGCTGCAAATGCTGCCCAAGCGGAGTTTATGTACGGTTATCCGATTACACCGCAAAACGAAATTATGCACACTTGGTGTAAATTACTTCCAAAAACAGAGGCCGGTTTCCTTCAAACAGAAGATGAAATTTCTGCCGGTTTTTCTACTATTGGCGGTATTTTGGCCGGTAAACGCGCCTTTACTGCAACAGCAGGCCCGGGCAATGTTATCATGCAAGATGCCCAATCAATGGCTGAAATGATGAGAATACCGTTTGTTTGTGCAGTTATGCAAAGGGGCGGTCCTTCAACTGCCACTGTTATTTATGCTCAGCAAGAAACAAGATTGACTTGTTTTGGCGGTAACGGTGAAGGTTTTAGGATTGTTTATTCAACAGCCGGTCACCAGGATTTGTATGATTACATGATTAAATCATTCAATACGGCATGGAAATACAGATTCCCAACATTCATGCTTGCTGACGGTTACCAGGGTAAAATGAGAGAGCCTGTTACATTGTATGACCCTGCATCCCGCGGTATTACAATGGAACCGACCCCTGCAATTTTAAGGGCGCCCGGCAAAATTGATGTTGACAGAAAAGCTAACCATATCAGAAATACATTCAACCTTGAAGAAGAACTTATGGAAGTTCTTGACAGCTATCAGGCTGAATTTGACAGAATTTCTCCTGAAATTGAAGAATATCTTGAATACAAGGCCGATGATGCTGAAATCTTAATTGTTGCGCATGGTATTGTGGCACGTTCTGCAATGACTGCTGTTGACGAATTAAGAGCAAAAGGCATTAAGGCTGGTTTATTTAGACCTATTACCTTAAGACCTCTTGCTGTTAAGCCTCTAAGGGCTGCAGTAAGCCGTGCTAAACAGGTGCTATTTACAGAATCTGCAAACGGCCAATTGGCTCAAATGGTATTAGAAAAAATCTATGGACTGACAACCCCATATTCAACGCTGTTCAAAATGGGCGTTGGTGTTACGGGTGATGATATTGTTCAAAAAGTTGAACAAATGGTTAAAACCCCCGCAACAGTATAGTTAATGTAATTAAAGAATAAAGAGGATAAATAAATGGTTCAAACACTAGATATTACTCCGGATTTAGCGAAAGCGCAAAACGCCGAAGCAGGCGCAAGCAAATTCTGCCCGGGTTGTGGCCATGGTATGATTTTGAAAACCTTGGCTCACACAATCGATGATTTAAATCTTCAGGAAAAAGCAGTTTTTGGTTGTGATATCGGCTGTTCGCTATTATCTTGGAATTATATGAACGTTGACACAGTTCAAACCCACCACGGCAGAACAACACCGGTTATTTACGGTGTAACAAGGGCTAATCCGGGCACAATCGGTATTGCCTATATGGGTGACGGCGGCGGTCTTGCAATCGGTTCTCAGCACCTTGTAAATGCTGCTGTACGTGGTGAAAATATGTTGATAGTTCTTGCTAACAACACAAACTACGGTATGACAGGCGGCCAAATGGCTCCTACAACAATGCCCGGTCAAAAAACAGAAACCACGCCTTATGGTCGTGATTGTGAAGTTACCGGTAAACCTGCAAAAGGTGCTGAAATGGTTGCTTCAATTGTTGACCCGAATAAGGCATATGTTGCAAGGTCTTCAGTTTCAAATTTAAGAAGTCTTCGTAAAGTGTTTACAAAGGCTCTTAAAAATGTTGAAAAAGGCGGATTTTCATTTGTTGAAGTTCTTTCAATTTGTCCGTTGAACTGGAGAACTAATAATGAAGGCACTTGGGACAGACTTAAAACTATGGAAGAATTCTTTGAAGTTAAAGAGTTTGTTCAAAGAGAAGGATTGGAGTAAAAATTATGGCAAGAACAAGAATAGTATTAGCCGGTGAAGGCGGACAAGGCGTTCAATCTATCGCAAAAATCCTTGTAGAGGCCGGATATGAAGCTGGTAAAGAAATCCTATACATACCGAATTTCGGTGTAGAACAACGTGGCGGTGTTTCAATTGCATTTTGTCAGGTTGCTGATGAAAAAATTGGTGAACCCAGATTTTCAAAGGGCGACATTGTAATTATGCTGTCAGATAGAGCAATTGACAGATGTTCAGATTATGCTAATGAAAATTCTACAGTAATCTATGATTCATCTGTATGTTCTAAAAAACCAACCTGCAATGCTAAAGAAATTATTGCGGTTGAGGCAAACAAAATTGCAAACGAACAGTTAAGCGCAAGGGTGTTTAACATTATCGTTCTTGGTGTATTGTTAAGTGCCACAAATGTCCTTAAGCTTGAAGACATTAAAAATGCTATGGAAATGGCACTTGGCAAGAAGTTTGATGCAAAACCGGAACTTCGTGACCTTAACTACAAAGCGCTTGAAATGGGTATGAAGATGATACAGAAAGCAGGTGTATAAAATGGCAACAGTTGATTATAAAGGCTTTAAAGTTGAAAATGTGGCCAAAGGAAAAGCAGACTGGTACTGTTTTACAGACCTTTGCAAAGGCTGCGGCTTATGTATTGTTAAATGCCCTAAAAAATGCTTAAAATGGTCAAAAGAAGTTGGTATCTACCAAACTCCTGCAGTTGAACCAAATCCGGAAGAATGTATCGCATGCGGCACATGTGCCCTTGTTTGTCCGGATAGTGCAATTAAAGTAAACAAAAAATAGGTTTTTACCTGCCGGTTTTAAGCAGAGGCGGATGTAAAAATAATTTAAAATCCCCTCATTCATTTAGGATGAGGGGATTTAATTTTTTATTATTTTATTTATATTTTAATAATGTTTTAGTCATCAAAAATATCGTCGCCAAGGTCATCATCGAAATCTTCGTCGAAATTATTAGGATTGGCTTTTTCAGGTTTATATGGTTTCCATTTACCATTTTCATTTAGTTCGTAGTATTTTTCTTTGTTTGCACCGTAGTTTTTGGTGTACCAATCTGGTTTCATGCCGTCATCATGCATAACGAGTTCTAATTGTTGTGCAGATTTAGATTTGTCTATATCGATATCTGCCGAAAGCTCTACATTTTTGTGGTAGTGACATAAATTATCACCAGCGTCAAAAAAGTACATATATTGGTCTGCCTTATGTCCGCCGTCTGCTAAATCCTCAATGTTTTTTATATATTCTTCAATTTTTCCGTTATACATATTAATTACATTATACTTACCGGTTTCTTTATTAAATTCTTCAATAGAATCAATCACGTACACCATCGGTTTTTGGGTTTCTCCCGGCTGGACAGGCTCTATAAATCTATTAAACACACTCTTTCTTAAAAGCGTCTTACCGTCTTCCGTGAATTCATCTATTCTCAATGCCTTTCGACCTGCTTCTTCCGTATCATATGCAATTTCTACAAGGTTTCCTTCTATCACTTCTTTGGTTTTGTCATTATTTATTATTTGGTTAAATTTATTCATTACATTATCAATGGTTTTTTGCGCCTCTTCTGCAAGTTCATTTGCCTCTTTTGTAAGTGTTTCAACTTCTTTGCCAATTTTTCCGGCTCCAAATTTACCCTTGATTGCAAGGGTTGCAATACCTGCAACGGTTGCTAAAATTACCGCCCCGCCTATGATTGCTTTTTTCTTATTTATCTGTTTTCCGGCAAAAGTTATCGTATCCCCTTTTGTTGTTGCCTTGTTATCAACTGCTCCGTCATTTACAATATTTGGTGCTGCCGCTTGAGGTGTTTTTATGCCTGCATCTGCAGCAGGTGCTGCGTATAATTCCGCAAATGTTTGTAAATTTGTATTCGGTACGTTGCTGCTCATTTTATTTTCCTTCCATGCTTTAAAAGGATATTTCTCCCTTGTGTATTATACAAAACTCGAACATAAATTTTATTGTTACTGCAGATGTAATTATTTATATTTATTACAAAATTTTTTACAGCAAAACACCCGTCAATAAAAACGGGTGTTTTTAAAATTTTAATTCTTTTTACGCGCTGAATGCTGATACTACAGGGGCGCTTACACTGTTTTGGGACACTGTTTTGTTGATATACATAAATGTCCAAGAAAACATAACAATTGTCATAATCAGCAAGCCGGCAAGAAGAAAGTTTACCACTTTTGTTTCGCTCATAAAACCGTCTTTCTTTTGCTTTGTGGCTTTGATTTGGCATTTTGAGAGAGATATGCCAAATCTAGACCTGTTAGTAATACGTTTCACCTAGGCATTTTGTGTTTACATGCTAATATCAAGTGAGCCGCCCTGTACGCTTGAATTGCGTTGAAGGTCAACCTGGTTTCCGTCAAATGCACCGGCACTGCCTGTTAAATCTTGTAGGTCTTGTTTGTAATTGTTGGCATTAATCCCTGTTGATACGCCAAATGATACTCCTGATACTGAATCCATCTTTACTACTCCTTTGTTCTTTGCAAAATCTTTTTTGTCCTCGCATATATATAAAAACGATATACTTTTTGCAATTTCAACATGGAGCTATTTTGTTACAATACTTAACACACTCATTTCGCATTTTTTACAATCAAAGCAAAGGCGGTATTTTGCGCCCTTTTCATCAATTAAAAACAGATTGCCTGCAATATTTTTATCACTACTCACTGCTTTTAGGCATAGGCCAAGTTCGTTTCTGATACAGTATTTTGTCCTCATTAATTCTTTGTTATTAGCTGATATGCCGCTTTCAAGTGATTTTTCAACCACTTTACAGTTGCAATTATTATAAAATTCTTCAGCGCTTTTATTGTGCACATTTAGCCTGTAATTACCTGTTTTGCTTGGAAAATCTGCAGCTGAAATATTCCCTTGTTTTTCCGGTATATATTGTCTAAGCCTGAGTTTAATTAATTCTTCAAACGCCTTTCGCCTTAATTCATTGATTTTTGAGGTTGGCAGAAAATACGGTTTTGCGCTTGTACCGTCTTTAATAAAGCTAATGCTGTTCACGTAAAAATCACTGTTTCCGCATTTATTCAGGCTGCTTATCCAAGATTTTTCTGCAATATCTGGGTTTTTGGCCGTTTGGGATGTGTCAAATTCAAGCCGGACAATATTTTTATCCTCATCAACAGCCTCAATATACCCGTCACAAATCCTAAAATCCACGCAAATCCTTCTTTTGGTTTTAGAATTTTTAACAAGATTTTCAAATTCAATATCTTTATTTCTGTAAATCTTTGCCCCTGTGCGAATTTCAAGCGTACTATCTTTTAAAATATTAGGATATATTCTGTTTTTGTTGACGGAATTTACCAAAAAACCTTTCAATTCCCCGTTTTTTGCTATATAGCAAAGCCCGTCTTGGGGGTGTATTGCGGCCGGGGCAGCAGCTTTTACGGGCTCTATGGTAAAGTATTCCTTTTTTACAATTTCTGCTGTTCCTATATATTCACCCTTGGAATTCGGTGTGTCAAAATTGCAGATATTATCACGTTTGCCCGGGTTTTTTCCGTTTAGAAAATATTCACAAAAATCCCTGTTAAAGCTCTTTTTTACATCCGGCGTAAAATCAAAGAAAACCTTACCTGATGATGCCTGCCTAAAGCCTTCGTCGGCGCGTTTTTCAATAATTTTATCCAAAAGTTTTCTATAGTATCCGACGGTATTTTTTATATAATTTTCATCCTTTAGGCGCCCTTCGATTTTAAATGATGTAACGCCGGCATCAATAAGTTCTTCAAGGCGGTTTGCCGCCATAAAATCCTTAAGGCTCAAAATATATTTATCTTTTGCAATGGTTTTTCCTGTTTCATCTTCAAGGGTGTATTTTTTGCGGCAGGCCTGTGCGCATTCACCCCTGTTTGCGCTCCTTCCGCCTATTTTATAACTTAAATAGCACTGCCCTGAATACGAAACGCAAAGTGCCCCATGGATAAAGGTTTCAATTTCAATATTCGTTGCCGCACATATTTTTTTGATTTCATCCGCACTTAATTCTCTTGCTAAAATGGCTCTTTTTACACCGATTTTTTCAAAGAATTTTGCTTTATCTGCATCCCGTATATCGCATTGTGTGCTTGCAATAAGCTTTATATCGGGTAATTTACCCTCTGCTGCAAGTTTTGGTATGCCGAAATCCTGAAATATTACGCCGTCTGCTTTTATTTTGTGTAGTTTTTCAATAATTTTTGCCGCCTCATCAAGTTCTTTGTCATCAAGTATAGTGTTAATTGTGACATATACCTTTGCGCCGAATTTGTGCGCATATTCTGTTGTTTCTTTTATATCTTCAATTGAATTTGCGGCATTTTTTCTTGCCCCAAAAGCATTTGCGCCTATATATACGCTGTCTGCACCATAGTTTATTGCACAAAATGCCATATCCTTATTTTGGGCAGGTGCCAGAAGTTCAAGTTTTTTGATTTTCAATTTATTGTTCCTTTGTTGCAGTTACAAAACTTGCACATTCTAAAGTTTCTAATTAAAATGTTATTATGTCAATTTTAGATTTTAAATCCGATGAAGAAATTTTATTTGACCCGGGATACAGTGCATCTGTCGCAAGGGTTTCCGGTAATGTGGAATATATGTATTCTGCTTTTTCTGCCATTCCTTCGTTAAAGCAAAAAAAGTTTCAATTTTCTATACTTTATCAAAAATTTTTAAAAGCCATTGAGTTAAATGTGGCTTTTTACCTTGGTTGTTTGCTTTGGGGTGTTTATATAAAATCCGGCAAGGATAAAAAAATTGTAAATAACCCTTGTTTTGGCGAAACATTTGACAATGAGGCATTTTTAGAAATTGATTTTCTTATAAATTTTATAAAAACGGGCTTAAACCGTGATGCAAAATATTATCTTAACAAAACTTTTACGCCTAATCCGCTCCATTTGCAAATTTTAGAGCTGTATAAAGAGTTTCTGTCTTTAAATAAAGGTTTTGTTGAAATCGAAACCACATCGGATATAAAGCTCCCCAAAGGGTTGAAAACCCCTTCTTATGAAGAATTAAACGGAATATATGATATAATTTTTAAGGCAGTAAAAGAGGATGATGTCACAATTCTTTACGTGGCGGCTGAAAAGATATTATAATCCGGGTTTGGTGCTGTTTTATGTATAAAAAAGAAAAAAACAAAAAAGTTGAAATCAATATAAAAAATATGGGCGTAGATATCGATAAAAACGAATACAGAGAAATTGTTTTATCAAATTCCAACAGGCCGGAGGCCTCTCATATCAAGGATTATTTTAAAAAAAATGGAAGATAAACGGGAACAATTTGAAAATTTATCAAGAGAGTTGCTTGGCAGGTTGAGTGATACAAATCGCCAGTCGGAGCTGTTTTTTCCGTTTGAATATATTTTGCCGCCGGAGATTGAGGAAAAATACTTCCCAAAAGGCTCAATTTTGCGCGGTATTATGATTAAAAATATGGTTATCATTGATAATTCATTTAAAAAATTTAAAATTTTTCCGACCCATGATGTTGCTGTAACCTATATAGAAACGCAAAAAGAACTGCTTCAGGGTTGGATAAACGAATCGGTGAAAAGTTTTCAAAAAACCTACACCAATATTGATACAAAGGAATTTGAAGAATTTAAAAAGATTTTATCTAAAATCGAAAATGATATAAATAAGGCTTCAATGCCGGTCATAAAGCAGGTTTGCAATTCTATTGAGGCTATGAAATTAAATTCTGAATTTTCTGAAACCGGCCAGACAAGCTTTTCAGAAATTATACACAACGCAATTTCTAATTTATTTAACAAGTGATAAAATCAGGCTAATTCGGTTTGTAGTGCCGTTTTCGCGTCTGTATGAAAAAAACAGGTCGTTGTCTTTGTATGTCTTAAAATGGCATGTATCAATGGTTTTTACCCCTTCTTCAGTTAATTGTCGGGTGTTAATTTTTGCTAAATCGCTAAAAACCTTGTCATTTCTGAATTTGAATAATCCCTCATTGTCTTTAACGCTGTCTTTCAGGGCTTTATGTACTTCCATACCGGCTTCAAAGTCTTCCTGTCCTATACATGGGCCTATTGCAGCTATTATATCACCCGGGTGGGAGTTAAATTTTTCCTTCATTAATTTTACACCAAGGGCCGAAATGCGCCCTGCAGTGCCTCTCCAACCTCCGTGCAGCCCGGCAAGAATATTGTTCTTGGTGTCATAAAGAATAATCGGTGTGCAGTCTGCAAAGTTTAAAATCGTTGCACTACCCGGTTTGTAGAGTATTATACCGTCTGTATTATCAATAAAATCAGGTGTTTTAGCCCCTATTGCAATATTTGCACTATGGGTTTGGTTTATTTCAATCAGGCTGTCTGAAGTTATATTTAAATGCCTTAAAAGCACATCTCTGTTTGCTTTTGCAGTATTATGCAGGGCAGGGGCTTTTGTTTTTATAAAACTTTCTCTTGTTGTAAAAAGGTGTTTAAACTTTTCGCTAAATTCGCTTAGCAGGCTGCTTTTCAGGATTTTTTTATTATCAACGCTATCAATGTAAAACATCCTAAATAACCCTGTATCAGGCTTTAGCCTCTGCTTAATTTTTCAAAAATCCCTAAAAACCCGGGGAAAGAGGTTTCTGCCCACTGAAAATCATTGATTTTACAGGGATTTTTGCTAATTAACCCTGCAATATAACCTGTCATTGCTATTCTGTGGTCATGATAGCATTCAACCTCTGTATTGCCCTCAAACAGGCCTTTTTGGGCATTTTTACCCTCAATTATAAATCCGTCATCGGTTGCCTCAATATTGGCGCCAAATTTTCTCAATTCCCTTGTAACACAAGCAATTCGGTCTGATTCTTTGTTTTTTAAATCGCCGGCATCCTTTATTACGGTTTTGCCTTCGGCCTGGGTTGCAAGCAGCGCTATTGCAGGGATTTCGTCTATCAATCTTGGTATAATGGCACCTTCTACGGTTGTTCCTTTTAAATCGGGTGAGTATTTTATTCTGATATCCCCAATTTCCTCATTAGAAATCTTATCCTTCGAAAGCAGCTCTATATCTGCATTCATAGCTTTCATCACGTCAATAATGCCTGTACGTGTAGGATTGAGGCCAATTCCTTTTAAAATTATATCGGAATTTTTTATGACAGCAGCCGCAATCATCAGGAATGACGCGCTTGATATATCTCCTATTACCGTCAAATCCTTTGGAATTAGGGGTGTATAGCTAATGCTTGAGCCAAAAAGCTTGTCTTTATTGAATGTTTGGATGTTTGAGCCAAAAAATTCCAACATTTTTTCGGAATGATTTCTTGAAAGGTGCGGTTCAAACACCGTGGTGCGCTTTTCAGGTATTTGTGACCCCGCAAGAAGCAAGGCTGACTTGACCTGTGCCGATGCTATAGGGCTAATGTATTCTATAGCATTGAGTTTTGTTTGTTGAATAACTAGCGGAGCCTTGCCCTCATTACTTTTAATGCTTGCACCCATTTTTGTTAAAGGCTCAATAATTCTTTTCATCGGGCGCTTAGATAGGCTAATATCACCTGTCAAGGTGCATTCCAGGTTTTGTGTTGCAAGCAAACCCGTTAAAAGCCGCATGGTTGTGCCTGAATTACCGCAATACAAATCTTTTTTTGGCGTTATATAAGCATTTTTGGCGTTTAAAATAAGAGTGTTTTCATCTAAAAAATTAATTTCGCATCCCAATTGTCTTAAAATTTCAAGTGTCGCAAGGCAATCAGCACTTTTTAAAAAATTTGAAATCCTAATTTTGCCTTTTGTAAGTGAACCGATTATAAGGCTTCTATGTGACACCGATTTGTCAGGCGGGACGGTGATTTCACCTTTTAGAGGCGCACTGAAACCCTTTGTAATTGCGCTTTTACACATCCTCGGCGATTTTCCTTACAAAATTCGGTACGCAAAAAACCGCTCTATGCAAATCCGTATTATATAATTTTGCATCTTTTTCAATTTCTTTTGCCCTTTTGATATCCTGTATTTCAGGTATATCAATAGTTTCAGAGCAAAATGCCCAGCTCCAGTATCCGCCGGGATAGGTGGGAATAGGCCCTGCATAAGGTTTTACGTATTTAAACACTTTTCTTAAAAGCTTGTACATCATTCGCATTTCCTTGGGATTTGCAAATGGTGATTCTGATTGTGCCACAACGATTCCGCCCTCTTTCAGGCTATTTTTAACATTGGTATAAAACTCTTCCGTAAAAAGCCCCTCCCCTGGGCCCATTGGGTCTGTTGAGTCAATTAAAACCACGTCATAACAGGCTTTTTTGTCTTTTATATATTCTATGGCATCTTGTACAAACACCTTAACCCGCTTATCATCAAGCTTTCCGGCTATTGTGGGCAGAAATTTTTTACTTGCTTCAATTACAAGCCCGTCAATTTCGCACAGCTCAACGCTTTTTACACTGTCATGGCGTAAAACCTCGCGCACGGTGCCCCCGTCGCCTCCGCCTATAACTAGAACACTTTCAGGGCAAGGGTGAGAGCATAACGGTATGTGTGAAATCATCTCGTGGTAAAAGAATTCATCCCTTTCGGTCGTCATCATCAACCCGTCAAGGGTTAAAATATTCCCTAGTCCTTCGGAGGATAAGATTTCCACCTTTTGAAATTCGCTCTGCGCGCTATATAGCGGCTTTTCAGCGGTTTCTATAGCTATTCCGTAACCGTTTGGTGTGATTTCTTTGTACATTTCCCTCTCCTAAAAATTCGCCTAGAAACATTATACAAAAAAGTTTATTTTTTGCTATAATTTAGTAAAAATTTGCAAGGGTCTTTATGAGAAATATTATTTTAAAATCATTTGAAACCTTTATAGCACAACCGTTTTCACTGTTAAAAAATAAAATTGTGAGAATTACTAATCTTAAAAGTGATTTTTTAAGCTCAAATGCAATTAACGTAAGCGTTTTGGATGATGCCGTGCAAATTGATGTTGTAAACTCTGAAAAGGCCTATAATCTGCTGTCTGCGGTAGTTTACAAAAGAAAAATGAATGAATTAAGACAAGTTAAGATTGATGAAAATAAAACAAGCGCAATTTTTAATTAGTTCCCCAAACCTTACGGGGTGCCCGGTTTTAGGGCTTAGTGAGTTTGCGCTTTTAGGGCGTTCCAATGTCGGAAAATCCACTTTTATAAACACTTTGTGTAACAATTCAAAACTGGCAAAAACCTCTAATACGCCGGGGAAAACCCGCCTTATAAATCTTTTTAAAATAATTTCCGATAAAGGAGATTTCGTACTTTCAGATTTGCCCGGATACGGTTATGCAAAGGTTTCAAAAACAGAACAGGCCAGGTGGCAAAAAAGCCTTGAAGAGTATCTTTTAAAGCGCGATACATTAAAATGCTGCATTCAATTTATTGATGCAAGACATGATATTCAAAAAAACGATTTTGAAATGTTTGATTGGCTGAAAATCAATGATATAGCCTCAATTACGGTTTTAAATAAGTGTGATTACGTTTCCAGAAATGAAGTTTTTAAAAAAATAAAAGAGGCGGAAAGGGTTTTTAAAAATCCTGTATTTCCTTTCTCTTCAAAGGTTTCCGCATATAAAGACGGAATTATAAAGTTTTTTGAAGAAAATATTGGTTAACATTTTGCCCTTGCTTATTTTATAATGCTAAAATTTTCGTATGGAATTTTTGAGTCCTGTATCAAGTGATTTTGTTGAAAGGGAATTTTGCCCGATAATAAAGCAGGCAAAGGATTGCCAGTTGAATTATTCGCTTGAAAAAATAAACAATTTTACTTTTTTTGAGGATAAGGTAAAAAATAAAACACTTAAAAATGTGCAAAAAAGAATTTAGATACCAGCTAAAACTTACTAAGCTTAATGAATTAAAATTTTTATCCCACCTGGATTGGCAAAATTTAATTTTAAAATCTTTGCGTCGCGCAGGTGTGCATTTTGCCCTTTCTGAAGGGTTCAATAAAGTGCCGAAAATCTCTTTTTCACCGGCGCTCCCGTTGTTTATAAGCTCTGAATGCGAACTTGTCAATTTTATAACCACAGAACCCCTTGCTGATGATTTTAAGGAAAGTTTTAAAATGGCCGCACCCGAAAATTTAAAAATTATCGATATAAAAAAACTTGAAAATGACGGCAGGCGTATGGTTTCACTGGATAACCTTGTGCAGTGGGCATCTTATGAGGCTGAAATACCTGAAGATAATGTGGTAAACAAAATGTTGGGTATTTCTAATTTTGAAGATTTAAGATATACTGTAGAAAAATGTTTGTCTTCGAGTGATTTTTTCATAGAGAAGAAAACAAAAAAAGGTATTTTAAAGCAAATCAATTACAGAAATTCAATCAAAACTATGGATGTTTCCGACGGGCGTTTGGTGTTTGTATTGAAAACGGGGCAGGATGATACTTTGCCGGCATTAAGGGCTGATGAGTTTTTAAAATGCCTGATGAAAAAGTTTACTGATAAGGAAGCTATTTTTGAAATTAAAAGACTGTCGTTTTTTGATAAAGATATGACAGAAATTTTATAGAATTTTACAAAGATTTATAAGGAAAAATTTTTATGACCAAACAAATTGTAATATCTGAAAAAGACAATATCGGTGCCGTTTTAGAAGACAATAAGGTAAGCGAATTTTTTGTTTCAAAAGGGGATGTGCTGCTTGGGGATGTTTATCTTTCAGTTGTTGATAATATCCTTCCTTCAATTGATGCGGCGTTTGTAGATGTCGGCATGCCGGATAAAATGGGCTTTATTCACACCGATGATATTCAGGGTAAGGGCCCGCTTAAAGACAAGGTAAAACCAAAACAAAAACTTGTTGTTCAGGTAATTAAAGAACCCACCGGGCACAAGGGCCCAAGGGTAACAACGGCACTCAGCCTGCCGGGCAGATTTTTAGTACTTTTACCTGATGAAAAAGGTGTAAATGTTTCAAGGAAAATTGTTTCAAACAAAGAAAGGGCAAGGCTGAAATCAATTGTAAGCCTTCTAAAGCCTGTTGGTGTTGGAGTTATTGTAAGGACTGAGGCCGAAGGACAATCAGAGGCTGAAATTCAGGAAGATTTAGAAATATTACTTGAAAAGTGGAATTCCATTGTAAATGCGGCAGATACTGCAAACCCGCCATGTCTCCTTCACCGTGACCAGGAATTATTATATAAAATCATACGTGAGGCATGTACCGAAGATGTTGATGAAATTATTGTGGATACAGCTTTTGCGCTGCATAGAACTACACAATTGCTGCAGCATTGGAATATGAAAATAAAAGTTTCTATGCACAAAGGGCAAGAACCGCTTTTGGTTGCATTCGGCATAAATAAAGAAATCCAAAATGCACTGCAAACAAGGGTGAATTTACCTCTTGGCGGATATCTTTTTATTCAGCAGACAGAGGCTCTTACTGTTGTGGATGTTAACTCTGGCAAATTTACAAGTTCATCCTCACAGGCTGAAACAATTCTTAAAACCAATCTGGAAGCTGCCGATGAAATTGCGCGTCAGCTTAAACTCAGAAATATCGGCGGTATGATAATCATTGATTTTATTGATATGGTTTCCCGTATGGATAAATTGAAGGTTTTAGAGTATTTTGAACTTGCACTTGAAAAAGATAAAGCAAAGCCCCAAATAGGTCAGTTGTCTGATTTAGGTCTGGTAGAGCTTACCCGCCACAGGCAAGGGCAGAGTTTATCCGAAATTTTTACTAAAAAATGCGATAAATGCCAGGGGCAGGGGTTTGTTATTGAGGATTTAAGATTTTTAAACTCTAATGCGCAAGGCGAAATCCGGGCCAAGATAAATAAAATAAAAGGGCCGTTTGGCACATCCCAGGGCGGACATCAGCATAACCAAACTTTCAATAACCAAGGCGGCGGCCAAAACGGGCAAAACAGAAATAATAATTTCAAAAATAAAAACAGAAAATTTAACAACAGAAATGAAAAAGACAATCAACCTGCGGCAAATGAAAACACGCCAAAAAATGCAGAAGATATTGTAAATAATATTGTTGATACAATTTTTGAAGAACAACAGGCAAGAGAGGCAAGTAAAAATCTTCAAGCGGCCGCACCTGCAGAACAACAAGCTGTTGATCAAAAACCCATAGAGCAAAAAACAGAACCTGCTCAGCATGCCGCCCCTGTTGATGAAACTGCGCAAAAACCAAAAAAAGTTTCAAGAAAAACCAAAAAAACAATGAAAAAACAAGAGGCTGAAATGCCTGTGGCAGAGGCAAAAACCCCTGAAACAGATGCACAAGATATAAAACCGGATAAACCGGAAACAGAGGAAAAACCTAAAAAAAGAGGCAGAAAACCTAAAAAAGCTGCGGAGGAAGCATAAATGAAAAATTTTAATGCAAAATTTGCAAAATTATTTTTGTCAGGTGCCATTATATTGTTTGGGCTTAATGTGCAGGTGTTTGCGGAAAATCAAACCACAGCCCCGACACCCGGCATTCAACAAGAGGCAGAAGTTACTACATCCGAAAAAGTGGAACTTAAAGCCCCTATAAATATTGAATTGACGGAAGAAGAAAAAGCAAAGGCTGCAGAAGAGGCAAAGCTCAAAGAAGAGCTTACACAGGAGCAAAAACAGCTTGGAGAGGCTACCCCCTTAAGGGTTGAAGATAAAGATTTTGACCCAAACGCCAATGAAGAACTTACAAAAGAAGTTATACCAAATACGGGAACAGAGCTTATCAAGCTCATTTCAATGTTTGCAAAAGTTATGCTGGCCGTGCTTGTCGCATCATTTATAATTTATTTCCTTCTTTTGTTTGTAAGGAAATATTTTCACCCGCCCCTTCCCTCTAAGGGCGAAGAAGATTTTGACATCAGAGATTTAAATTCACCCAAAACATCTGATGAGGCGCTGAAATCTTTCTTAGACAGAACAGGCGAATAAAATATCAGGCTGCGCGCTCTTTTGATATTAGTTCTTTTTGTGCGTCCTGAATAACTTTTAAATCCGGCTCTCCTTGCTTTTTAAGGAGGGCTTTGATGATTTTTGGCATTTGGCATACAAAAGAAAAATGTGCCTTGTTGATTGAGCATTTTTTGCAATCACAATTTAGCAAATAGCATTCATACGCCTGAAGGGTCCAGTTTTGAACAATAGAATCAGATATTTCACCATTTGTTTGGGGTAAAAAGATTTCAGAACCTTTGAAAGTTGAATTTCCGGCCATGGTTTTTACCTCGCAAAAAACTCCTAACAATATTATTTTAAAGCTATTTTTCCGGGTTTTAATCCATTAAATGTATTATTTGGCTAAACTATTCACCGGCTACGGATTTTACAAATTTATAAACATTTTCAAGTTTTTTGCGGTTATTTTTAATACTGTCTATATCTGCCGCAATTTCTTTTATAAGCTCTTCGCTTTCTTTTAGGTGGCTTGTGTTAAAAAGTTCTTCGGGCGTTGTTTTTAAAGCTTCAATAATTTTATCAAGAGTTTCAGCCGTAAGGAAATTTTCACCCGTTTCTATTCCTGCAAGTGTCCTTTGGGAGATATTAATTTTTTCCGATAGTTCTTCTTGTGTCATTCCAAGTTTTACACGCATTCTTTTGATTTTCAAACCTAATTCTTTTTTAATGCCCATGATTTTTTATCCCGCCTTTAAAGTTTAGATGTTAAATTTCATAAAAAGTTTCTTTTAAGGTGTATGGTTTCATAATATATTAATTTTTGTAAAGCCGGAATGTGGCTAAATTGCTCAATTATTTAAAAAAATGAAATTTAATATCATAAATTTTAGCAATTTTGAAATTAAAAAATTCTTTATTATGACATAAGAGATATACAAAAACAGTAAAAGAAAAGGAGAAAAAGACTATGGGTTTAACAGTAAATGCAGCAACAGGGACAATGACAGCAAAAATGGCAAGAACTGCGCAAAAAATTAATGACGGTGCATCGGTTAAAGACATTGCAGGTGAAGCAAAGGACAAATTTGTAAATAATGCTAAAACCGCAGGAAAAATTGCAGGTGTAACCGCAACATCAGGTGCCGTAGGGGTGCTTGCAGGATGTGAACTTTTAAATGGCGGAGTGAGTGCAAAATTACCTAATTTTGCAAAAAACCTTATTCAAAAAGCGGGGAATTCAAACTTTATAAGAAATTTTGGTGAATTGTTGGGTGAAACTTATACTATGGTGGGCGGTATAGCAAAAGCTCATCCGTTATTATTTGCGACAACTGCTGCTGTCGGTACAGTTGGCAGTTTGCTTATTGGTAAGGCTTTTGTTGACCATGCTAAAACCGAAGGCAAAATTGAACAAAAATATGATGATAAACTTGCCCTTAAAAATAATGCTGCCGCTGCTCTTGAGATAGAGGCATAAGCCCCGGATATATTATTAATCTTCACACCTTAAACCCGCCGAATTCAAGGCGGGTTTTAAATTATTATCATTTCTTAACTTTTTTATTTTTTTAAACAGTTTATGTTAATATTATAACAAAATAAAAAGTAAGACCTGCTTGAAGAGGAAGTTAATGAAAGATAGAATTTCGCTTGTTTTGATAATATGTTTTTTGTTGGCTTTTTTGGTTATTTTCCAAAATTACTTTGATACGTTTTGGGCAATAATATTTTTAATTACATTTATGTCTTTGTATATGTTTTATATGTATATTGCCGTTAAACATCAAAGAAGAAAACTTAGGAAAAACCCGCCAAAACCCTGTGATTGCACATACAAGCCCTATGTATCAATATTAATCCCCTGTCACAATGAAGAGGAGGTTATCAAAGATACTGTTGATAACATTTTAAAGCTTGATTATGCTGATTATGAGATAATTTTGATTGATGACAGGTCATCTGATTCCACCCCTGAAATTCTTAAGAGCCTTGAAGGCAAAGACGGTAAAGTTAAAATACTTTTAAGGGATGAAGATGCTTATCCCGGCAAATCTGCTGTTTTAAACGATGCAATGAAACTTGCCAGAGGGGAAGCCATCCTTGTATTTGATGCAGATGCCAAAATTCAGCCCGATTTTATCAACAAAATGGTTATAAAGCTTGCAGCCCCGGATGTCGGTGCCGTGCAGGCAAGAAAAAATATAATAAATGCCAAGCAAAACTTTTTAACCGCTTGCCAGTATAATGAATATGTAATGGATACACACCTTCAAATAGGAAGGGATGCCGTAAGGGGTGCTGTTGAGCTTCGCGGAAACGGCGAAATGATTAAAAGAGAGGCGCTTGAAAATATTAACGGTTGGAATAATGAAACAATAACCGATGACCTTGATATGTCAACAAGATTGCATATTAAAGGGTGGGATATAAGATTTTGTCCTGATGCCGTTGTTTATGAGGAGGGTGTAATCACCTTTCCGGCGCTTATTCGTCAAAGAAGACGTTGGGTTGAAGGTTCTATCAGGCGTTATCTTGAATATGCCAAAGATGTATTATTTACAAAAGATATGAATTTGCGGGTGGGGTTTGACCTGATAGCCTATATTTCAGAGTTTTTACTTCCGTTTTGGCTTGTATCTGAGATTTTAATCCAGGCGTTTAGATTTGTTAAAGGATATTCTAATGATATTCTGTCATCCCTTATTCTGGTAGCCTGTACGGGTATTTTCTTTGCATCGGGGCTTGTATACAGCCTTAGAAAATATAGCCATTACGGATTTTTCAGGGCAATATATGAGGCGCTTATAACCGCAATTTATGTTGTTACAATATGGTTCCCGATTGTTTTATTTATAATTTTAAAAATAGTTTTTACCAAAAAAACTATGGATTGGGGCAAAACCCAGCATGGAGTTTCAGATGTAACTATTGCGGAGGCGGTTTAAATGCCTCCTTTTAATGCCCTTTTGAACAAGGATTTGAATTATCATTTTATAGCTCTTGGCGGGGTGGGACAGAGTGCCCTTGCTAAAATCCTCATACAGAGGGGATACTCTGTTTCAGGGTCTGACATTTGTGATTCTAAATATTTAAAAGAATTAAAAGAGCTTGGTGCAAAAGTTTTTATCGGGCACAATGAGGATAATTTGCCGTCTAATTCTATTGTGGTCATATCTTCTGCAATAAAAGAAGATAACCCGGAATTAAAAAAGGCGCGCGCTTTGAAATTAGATATTTTGCACCGTTCTGATATGTTAAATATTTTATCCCGTGATTTCCCTCTGTTTATAGGTTTTGCAGGAACCCATGGAAAAACCACCACATCGGGTTTTGCATCTTATTTGCTTTCTAAAGCAGGCAGCGAGCCGGGTTTTGCTGTTGGCGGGATTATTCCTGAAATAAATACAAATGCAAATGCGAGCAAAAAGTCTAATCTTTTTATAGCTGAATTGGATGAAAGTGACGGGACAATAGTTAAATATGCACCAAATATTCTTGTTATAAATAATCTTGAGGCCGACCATTTAGACTTTTACAAAAACGGGCTGCCTGATGTGCTGAATACTTTTAAAAAACTTGTATCGGGGCTTCCAAAAGATGCCAAAGTTATTGTAAATATTGATGATACCGGAGTTAATAAGTTTCTTGAAACCATTCAGGGTTTTGATATTATAAAATTTTCAGCAAAAAATATTCTTGAACAAGGCTATTGTGCTAAAGATATTAAATACAATTCAAGCGGTGCAGTTTTTGAAATCTTGCGCAATAATAAAACACTTGGGGAAATTTCAATATCACTAAAAGGTATTCATAATATATATAACACTCTTGCTGTTGTTGCAGCGTTGCTTGAGGCCGGGGTGGAATTTGAAAATATTCAAAAATATTTTGCAGGTTTTAGCGGCATGGGGCGCAGATTTCAAACCGTATATAAAACAAAAGATATTGAAATAGTGGATGATTATGCTCATCACCCAAGCGAAATAAAGACCACACTTAAAGCTGCTGCTGATTATAAGATAAAATCAGGCAGAAATAAACTTGTTGCAATTTTTCAGCCGCACAGGTATACAAGGCTTAGGGGCCTTTGGGATGACTTTTTAGTTGCCTTTGATGATTGCGATACGCTTATTGTCCTGGATGTATTTTCGGCAGGTGACTCGTTTGATGCCGAATTTAATTCTGAAAAATTTGTTGATACTCTTAAGGGGAAATACCCGCAAAAAGAAATTTATTACATTCCGGGTAAAATTGAAGAAATTTCTGCTGCCGTTGCCAAATATGCGGATAAGAACAGTTTGGTTTTAACACTTGGTGCAGGGGACATTACTAAGCTTGGGAAACTTATAGGGGAGGCCTTATGAAAGAGATTGAACATAGAATAAATTATAACCTTAAACCCTTTAACACTCTTAGGATTTCATCGATTGCAGATGATGTTTATTTTCCAAAAACAATTGACGAGATGACACTTTTGCTTGCAAACCTTGATAATCCTGTCATTGTGGGTAACGGTTCAAATATTTTATTTTCTTCTAATGGTGTAAAAAGGCCTGTTATTGTGACAAAATACCTTAATAAAGTTGAGGTTAATCCGCCGTTTATTGAGGCTATGGCCGGTGTTTCAACACCAAGGCTTTCCAATATGGCATTTGAACTCAGGCTTTCCGGGTTTGAATTTTTAGTAGGCTTGCCTGCAACTCTTGGCGGTGCCGTTACCATGAATGCCGGTGCCAATGCACAGGCTGTCTCCGATTATTTTGTATCGGCAAAGGTGTATGATACAAAAGATGATGGGGTGTTGGAAATTCCTGCTTGCGATATGGAATTTGGGTACAGAACATCATTGATTAAGAAAAATCCGGGACGCTATGTTGTGCTGTCCGCAAAGTTTGAGCTATTGCCCTCCGATAGTTATATCGGCATAAAACAAACCATGGATGAGGCGCTTGAAAAGCGTAAAAACAGCCAGCCCGGCTTAAAAGAGCCTAATTTGGGCTGTGCTTTTAAAAACCCGGTTGATAAAGAAGACAATAAGCTTTCTGCAGGGAAACTGTTAGACGAAGCAGGGCTTAAAGGGTATTTGTCGGGCGGTGCAATGGTTTACTTTAACCACGCAAATTTTATTATAAATTTCAATGAGGCTACAAGCCTTGATTATATAAATGTAATGCGTGAAATGCAAAGACTTGTGTTTGATAAATTTAATATTATGCTTGAGCCGGAGGTTGTTTACATCGGCTCCGATAAGAAGGAATTAGAATTATGGAATATACTGTTAAAGGGTTAATAGATAAAAATGCTAAAATTGCCGTACTTTGCGGCGGTATGTCAAATGAACGGGATGTATCCTTAAGGAGCGGTAAAAACGTACTAAAAGCACTTCATAATCTTGGTTATAAAAATGCGGAAATTGTTGATGCGGATAAAAGTTCTCTAAAAAGATTGCAGGAAGGCGGTTTTGAATACGCTTACAATACGCTCCACGGTAAATACGGGGAAGACGGATGTATTCAGGGTGTTTTGGAAATTTTAGACATCAAATATACAGGCTGCAAAGTTAAATCCAGTGCAATTTGCATGGACAAGGAAATGACAAAAAATGTTCTTGCATCTGCCGGGTTAAATATTATAAAATCTGTTTGCATAAGGTATGACGAAGGTTTGGATGTCGAAAAAGCAACTAAAGGGCTCAACTTCCCGCTTATGGTAAAACCCTCTGCCGAAGGTTCAAGTATCGGTATGAGCAAAGCTGATAACATTGACGAACTCAAGAAAGCATTAGAAGTTGCGCAGAAATCTGACAAAAAAATACTTCTGGAAGAGTATCTTCAGGGTACAAGTATAACTGTTGGCGTACTTGAGGATATCGAAGGCGGGAAAATCTTTGCCACGCCTATTTTAGAATTTAGAACAAAAACATTGTGGTATGATTTTGAAGCCAAATATACGGAAGGGTTAACAGAATTTATCCTGCCCGCCAATTTGGATGAAAAATTGACGGAAGAAATTCAGAATATGGCAATAAAGGCTCATAAAGCTTGTGATTGCACCGGTGTTTCAAGGGTTGATTTTTTAATATACAATAATATTCCTTATGTGCTTGAAATAAATACAAATCCCGGCATGACGGATTTATCCGACCTTCCTGCTCAAGCTAAGGCTATGGGAATAAACTATGATAATCTGGTACAGCTTGTTTTAAACACAGCCCTGATTGATTAATAATGATAAACCGAAACGAACAGCAGCAATATTATTACAGAAGAAAACTTCGTGCCAACAAAATGAGGCGCGGAATAATTTCTGCAAAAAATTCAATCAGAAATTTACGTGCGCTTATTCGTGTAGGTCTTATTTTTGCGATAATTTATTTTGGTATATGGGCACTAAAACTTCCGCAATGGTTTATCGATAGGGATTTGCTTGCTGTTGCGGATAGCTCCGTTGTAATGATTGAAGGAAATTTGATTACACCAAAATATAAAATTATTGACCTTGTAAAACAAACAGAGCTTCCCTATACGCAAATTTTCAGATTAGATACAAGAGAGCTTGAAAGAAATATTGCACAATTACAGCCTATTAAAAAGGTATATGTCAGGCGCTATTGGTTTCCGGCAAGGCTGAATATTCTTGTCGAAGAACGTGTGCCGGTATTTTTAATTGCACCAAATCTTGAAACAGAGCCGATTTCAGCTATTACAATTGACGGTGTTTTTATTGACAGAGAATATATGCCGATTTCTCCAAAATTTAACGCTACAAAGATTTTAACATACGGTATAGCGGGTGATGACTATGAACAGTGGGATAAAAAACGTGTTGATGAAATTTTAAAGCTAATAAAAACAATTGAGGCATATTCAAAACAGGATGTTAAATATGTCGATTTAAGAAACCCCAAGGATGTTTATGTTCAAATTGGTGATATTATGCTTCGTTTAGGTGAAATTAATGAATCAATCTATAACAGGACAAAATGGATTGCAACAATCCTGCCGGAGGCACAAAGTAAATACGGAAGTAAAATTAAATACATTGATTTAAGGTGGGAGGATGCACGCTATATTAAGCTTGATAATAATTCTAAGCGCGTAGAAGGCAATGCAAAAAGGGATTTTTCCGATAACCCTGAACAGGATATAACAGAGGATGAAAACGAGGGCATTTAATTAAAGTAGCTTTTAACAATAGCCCTTATATTTTCATTATTTAATTTTTGGATAATATTTTCTTTATTAATTAATTCAAGCTTATTAAATGTTTTTAAAACCTTTACCCCTTCGGATATTACATCTTCAAAATCCGTGCTGTTGATAGTGTTTGCTATATTTTGCGCAAATTCCGTCTTTCCAAAATTTAAAATAACATCTAATACTTCCAGTATTCTTTCTTTATCATTAATTAATAATTCTTTTTCAATTTTGCCAAATAAGTCAATATTGATTGTATTTATAAAATTGCTAATATTATTAATTTCTTTTTTTGTATTTTTATCTAAATCAAATGTGTAAATATCCTCTTTTGAAATAAGGTTAAATTTGTATTTTGCTTTTAGAAGAATCCTTTTTATATAAGAATTTTCAGTATCACTCTGTTCTGTAACAACGCTTGTAAGGTATTTTATATAGTTTAAAATGTCAAAATCAAAAACAGTTTCAAGAGAGATTTCCTCAGGGTATGCGCCTAGCAGAATGTCAAAAATTTTTAAGGCATCCTGCAGATTTTTATTTTCAGATAATTCTGTAAGACTTGTTAGATATAATACAGATGTTGCGGCAAACCCTTTTGCATAGGTGTTTTGAAGATAATTAAAAAGGGCAGGCAGTGCGTTTTTATCCCCATATGTTGTTAAAAAATTTATATATTTATATTTTTCAAAATCATCAACTTCTGCATTTTGAACAATATCTAAAGATTTCTTATATAAAGTATCATCCTTAAATTTGTTTAAAGCCCGAGCACAGTTTCCTGCAAGCGGCTCATAATTGGACATTGCAAATTTGTTTAGATATTCTAATGCAAGCGGGTCGTTTATATAATAAAAATATCCTGCAGCATAAGTTTTTTGCTCATCTATTCCGCTTTCAAATAATTCTAAAATTTCATCTGTTAAATCTTCGTTTGCAAAATTTACCCATGATTTCACAATGAAATCTTCAAAGTACGCATTGTAAATTTTTGTGAATTTAACAATATTTGAAACATTGGCATAATTTACTGCAAAACAAAGGTTTTCAACAATTTTTTCTTTTATAAAATCAAATATAAATTCTGATTTTTCACACAATTTTTTAAATGTTTCAGTATCGGCTGAATTCACCACAGCTTTTGCAGCCTCCAGTGAAATTTTTCTGTCTTTTGATATTAAATTGTTAGCGTTTTTTGTGCCTAAATCCATAGTATTTACATTATACAAAATAATAGGCAAGTTGGGTATTTTTTAGTATAATAAGTTTAAATGATTTTAATAAAGTGTATTTTGTATGGAAAAAAATTTAAAATATAAAAAGGTGTTGTTAAAAATAAGCGGCGAAGCACTTCTTGGTGAACAGGAATTTGGCATTGACCCAAAACCTGTTGAGATGATTGCATACGAAATTAAAAAAGCCCATGATTTAGGGGTACAAATAGCCGTGGTGGTTGGTGGCGGAAATATCTTTCGGGGGATGAAAAATTCTTCAAAACTTGGCATGGATAGAGCAAGCGGCGATTATGTAGGTATGCTTGCAACTGTAATGAATGCTATAGCCCTTCAGTCTGAGCTTAGAAAAATCGGGGTTTCCTGCAGGGTGCAATCAGCAATTACGATGAATAAAATTGCAGAACCCTATATAAGATTTAAGGCAATAAGGCACCTTGAAAAAAATCGTGTAGTTATATTTGCGGCAGGTACCGGTAATCCTTTCTTTACAACCGATACTGCAGCGGCATTGCGTGCAGCTGAAATTGGGGCAGAGGCTATGCTTATGGCAAAAAACGGTGTTGACGGTGTTTACTCGGATGACCCGAGAATTAACCCCAAAGCTGTAAAATTTGATAAAATTTCATATGATGATGTGATAGTTAAAGGGCTCAAGGTTATGGACCAAACCAGCTGTTCGCTTTGCAAGCAGAATAATATACCGATTGTTGTATTTGATTTTGCGCTACAAAACAGCTTAATTAAGATTTTAAATAACGAAGAAGTTGGTACTTTGGTAGGTAATATTTAATAAAAGAATATATGTTAGGAGATTTATATAATGAGTACAGATGAAATTAAAAAATCAGGCGAAGAAAAAATGGAAAAATGCATTGCCCAGCTAAAAAAAGAGTTGGTTACAATCAGAACTGGCAGGGCAAATCCGCTTGTTTTAGAGAAAGTTTTAATTGATTATTACGGTACTCCGACAAAGCTTAGACAGCTTTCACAGGTTACCGTGCAAGATGGTACCACCCTTGTGATTACGCCGTTTGATAAAACAATAATAAAGGAAATTGAAAAGGCTTTAATTAAGGCTGATTTAGGTATTACTCCAAGTTCCGACGGTGTTGTGGTAAGGCTCGTTTTCCCTCCACTTACTGCTGATAGGAGAAAAGAATTATCCAAAGAAGTAAAGGCAATGGGTGAAACCGCAAAAGTTGCAATCAGAAATGTGCGCCGCGATTTAACCGATGAAATCAAAAAAGCTGAAAAGGCGGAAAATTTGCCCGAAGATGCGGTGCGTGATGCTCAGGATAATATTCAAAAACTTACTGATAAATATATTAAAATTGTGGATGAAACCGTATCCGAAAAAGAACAAGAGGTAATGACCGTTTAATGGAACAGCAAATTTCTGAAGAGTTTGATAAAAAGGCAAAAATAACAAGATTTGCTACAGGTTTTGTTATATCTTTGGTTGCGCTTTTTTGCTTTTTAGCAGGCGGGATACCGTTATTTTGTTTTTTAATGGTAACCTTATTCCTTGCTACAAGAGAATATGTGCATATTCTTAGAAATAAAGGTTTTCACCCGAGCCTTTCTTTAATTTGCGCCACAAGTTTTGTTTTTGGCCTTTTGATATTCTTTAGAAGATTTGATTTAGTCCCTTGTGTGCTTGCTTTTGCAATAATGGCATCGTTTCTTGTTGTGCTTTTTATGGGACGCCAGCCATATATTGCAAATGTTGCAACAACGGCCCTAGGTTTTATGTATGGTGGTTGGCTTCCTTGTCATATTTTGCTTTTAAGGCAAATGGGCTCCACAAGTGTTAATTTTTTTGTTCCGGGCTTAAATGACGGCCTTTACTACCTTCTATATGTGTTTTTAACAGTTGTTGCCACTGATATTGGTGCCTATTATTTTGGTTCAAAATTTGGTAAATACAAGCTTTCAAAAGTTATAAGCCCTAAAAAGACTATTGAGGGCGCTGTTTACGGGGGCTTGTTTGCAATATTGGTTGCAGGGCTTGGCGTATTTTATACAAAATTAACCCTTATCGAGGCTTTGTTTGGCGGGCTTTTGATTACTATTTTTGCGCAGCTTGGCGATTTGTCTGAATCCTTAATTAAAAGAGATGCGGGCGTAAAAGATTCAAGCAACATGCTGCCTGGCCATGGCGGTTTATTAGACAGAACGGATTCTTATGTTTTTGCCCTGCCTGTTGCATATTATTATCTTGTATGTTTTACCTGCGGGAACAATATATTTTTGGATTTAGTGACATATTTGCAAAGTGTGTATAATGGATATTTCGGCTGATAGAAGAAAAGAGTTAGATGAATTTGCAAGTAAATTTGGTTTAAAATTTGATAATTTTGAGCTTTTAAATCAGGCATTTGTACACACATCATATACAAACGAGAATAATATTGATGTATTAGAGTCTTACGAAAGACTTGAATTCCTTGGGGATGCGGTTTTAAAAATAGCAATTAGCGAATTTTTGTACAAAAAATTTCATCATCTAAGAGAGGGTGAGCTTACAAAGCACCGTTCCTGGGTGGTTTCTGATAAGGAGCTTGCTATTCTTGCGCAAAAGACAGGTTTTTCTAAATTAATCTTGCTTGGTAAAAATGAAGAAAGTCTTGGCGGCAGGGACAAGCCTTCAATTTTAGCTTGTTCTTTTGAAGCATTTTTGGGTGCCGTTTTTCTTGAATATAAACATCTCGGTCTTAAGGCGGTTTCGGATTTTTTAATTGATAATTTTGAAGACGATTTTTTAAATGCAAAACTTCATAATTATAAGGCAATTTTACAAGAATATACACAAAGCAAGACTCATAAATTGCCTGTTTACAGGGTATTGGATGAATCTGGCATGCCTCACGATAAAACATACGTTATTGGTATTTATTATAACGATGTTTTAATTGCCCAAGGGCAGGGTAAATCAAAAAAAGATGCTGAACAGGCTGCAGCAAAGCTTGGGCTTGAATTTTTAAATGTTAAGGTTGAATAGTATGAATATAGTATCACCCTCAATATTATCTGCAGATTTTGCAAATTTGCAAAAAGAAATTTTAAAAACGGAAAATTTCGGTGCGAAGTGGTGTCATATTGATGTTATGGATGGGCATTTTGTGCCCAATATTACAATAGGCGCACCCGTTGTTAAATCCCTTAAAAATGCTGTAAAGGCCAAGCTGGATGTACATTTGATGATTGAAAATCCGCTCAAATATATACCGGATTTCATTTCTGCAGGTTCTGATATTATTACATTTCATATTGAGGCCTCAAAAGGCAGTGCTAGTGAATGTATAAAACTGATAAAAGATGCGGGAAAACTTGCAGGTATTTCAATTAAACCGGGTACGCCTGTAAACGATATAAAAGAATATCTTTCACTTTTGGATATGGTGCTTGTAATGACGGTTGAGCCTGGATTTTCCGGGCAAAAATTCATGCCGGATGCCGCAAAGAAAATTAAAGAAATTAAAAGCCTTGCGTCAGATAAGCTTATAATACAGGTAGACGGCGGCATAAACGCTGATACTGCAAAAATTTGCGCAGATTATGGGGCAAATTGTTTTGTTGCAGGGAACTATGTTTACAAAAATCCTGATATGGAAAATGCTATAAAGTCATTACTTGCGGTGTGATATGGGTTTATTTACCTTTGTAAAGAATGAGCTTAATAAGTATTCAGAGCTTAAATATAAAAAGTTTTCTTCTTCGTTAATACCAGGTACTTGCAATATTTTGGGTGTACGTATTCCCAATTTAAGAAAGATTGCAAAAATAATTACACAAGACGATTGGCAAAAATTCTTGAATGATTATAAAGAAGACTTTATGGAAGAAACAATGCTAAAAGGGCTTGTTATTACCTATCTGAAAGAAGATTTTGATACAATGCTTGAGCTTGTATCTGATTTTAGCGGCAAAATAAATAACTGGGCGGTTTGTGATACATTTTGCATGGGGCTTAAATTTGTGAATAAAAACAAGGCGATTGTTTTTGATTTTCTGCAGCCGTATTTAAAATCCAAAAAGGAATATAAAATCAGGTTTGGTGTAGTTGCTTTACTTGCCCATTTTATCGACGATGATTATATTGACAAGGTTTTGGAAATACTGTTTAATTTAAAATCGGATGATTATTATGCGCAAATGGGAATAGCCTGGGCAATTTCCGTTTGTTATGTGAAATATCCGCTAAAAACTTTACCTTACATTGAAAATAACACTTTGGATGATTTTACACACAACAAAGCTATTTCAAAAATAATTGAATCATACAGGGTATCAAAAGAGGATAAAAACAAACTCCGCTTTTTGAAACGCTGTAAATGATTTTATTTTAATAAATCTTTTAGTGTTAAGTTATTGCCAAGGATTTTGGTTCGAATTTTTGTTTCCTCTTTAGTCGATCCTGTTGTGCAGCCTTCTACACCCAGGAAAATATCATAACTTCCGTTGATACTAGGGTCTTGTCGGCCTTGTCCGTCTGGTTTGTGTTTAAGATTTGTATAATAGTCAAACGTTCCATATCTATAAGTCTCAGCTTTCTTTTTGTAAATTTCTGTTCCGTCAGGCAATATTTCGCAACCTTCACTAAATGCAGGAATTATTTGCTGATTAACCCTTTCACCGCTTGCAATTTTTTTCATTTCTTCTAACGACAGTAATGTAGTATCATCTGAAAGTTTGCTGTCCCCTAGTATAATTTTCTTTTTAATTATTGTGTGCCCGTCAGTACAGCTGTATTCTTCCTGATATTTATTCAATATCGGTGCGAAACTAACTTTGCCATTCCGCTCATCGCCGTTAAAATAATAACCAAAAACGTATGAGCTTTGGACTTGTGGTGTTTCATACACCCTATCATATTTTAAGGTATTTGAATCTGTTTTTTCGTATCCTTCAAAATAACTTTTTGCTTCAAAAAAGTCTTGAGATTTGTTATATATTCCTTCAAGTCTTGTTTTATTTTCATAATCCGTTACGGTTAAATGATTGTGTTTATCTAATGTGATTTCCTTTAAAAGTTTGTCGTCCGGTCCATAATCTTTAATAACTTTGGAACCGTCTTCTAAAGTTATGCCTTCGCCATTGTTGAATCTTTCCATTACGCTCTTATATGTTTCTTGAAAACCGGGAATTTTTTCCCTGAATTCCAATTCTTTTTCATAAGCAAATCTTGAATATTCAAGAGCATCTTTATTATATTGCTCTTCTATTTGAGTAATTTTTTGTTTAATTTTATCTACATTCTCCTTTTGCCCTGCATTTAAATATTTAGTATCAAAGTCTTCTTTAACACGTAATATATTACTATTCATTAAATCGTTGTATGCATCCTGTTTTTCTTTCACCGCTTCGCGTATTTTTTCAAGGTCAATCTCGTTTGTATTTTCACCACTATTTATTTTAACTGCTTTGATTTCACCTTTGTCTGATGTTGTATAAAGTTTTTCAAAGCCCCCATCTCCTTCAACCAACGATTTTTTAATAATTCCGTTTTCGTATTCTATTGTAATATTGTTACCCTTTTTATTTGTAGTTTTAAATATGCCTGAAAACGGACTGTTATCCGCATATAATGCTTTTCCTTTTTCAAATTTTACATTTTCAGCCAAATTATTATTTTTATCAAAAAATCCCTTTAAGCCTTCATTTGGCAAAATATTAAGTTTATTTTTTCCTCTAATATATAGTGCTATTCCGCCGGCTATAGCAGCTAAAACTGTTGCGCCACCTATTATTGCCTTTTTCTTGTTTATTTGCTTTCCTGCGATTGTTAAATAATCACCTTTTGCTGTTTTCTTATTGTCAACCGCACCTTCATTTACGTCAGGTTGAATATTTGTATCAGATGCAGACATAGAAGGTGTTGTGTATAATTCTGCAAAAGTCGCTAAGTTAGGCTTCTCGGCACCATAGTTCATTTTTATTTTTCCTTATTTTGCTATTAAGATAAACATATTTTCCAATATATTTAGTTAAAACATAAATAGTTGTTTTCTTGCCTTTGTTAATGATTTTTGTGAAGTTTTGTATATTAAATTTACTTCCTAACCGAAAACTCACATCCGCAGTAGGTTTGTTTGTACATACCGTTAAAATTTGCAATTTTTTGTGTCATGTTAAAACCATTGTTTTTTTTGAAATCAAACGGTGAAAAATCTACACCAACCTCTTTTTCGGCTTTAAATCCTTCCATAAAAACATTGTCTGATATTTTGTGCGGGCTTACGGTTAATGTGGTTGTGAATTTTTTAAAACCAAGCTCTTTTGCCTTTTTGGCAGTTTTAAGCAGTCTAAACTCAAAACATTTGTTGCATCTTAAACCCTTTTCAGGTTCTTCCTCCAAGCCTTTTACGGTTTGATAGAATATTTCAGGCTCATAGTTTTCTTCAATATAACCAAAATCATATTTTTCACAATATTTTTTTAATTCGTCTCTGCGTCTGTTATATTCTTCAATGGGGTAAATATTCGGGTTGTAAAAATATGCTGTTGGCAGATAGCCAAGCATCTTTAAAAACTGCGAAGGGTATCCAAAACATACAGCACAACAGCAGTGTACAAGTATCTTTCTGTCTTCTTCTTTTAAATCCTTTTTGTCATACAGACATTTTATATTATCATAAAATTCTGCCATTATTTTTCGCGCCTGTGTCTGTTTTCTGCCTGGTGTACAAGTGTCTTTAGCCTGTAATAAGGCATTGCACTCATATGGGCAATATCATCAATAACAATGGTGGGTGTTCCTTTAATGCCAAAATTTATTGCTTTTTCTATTTGTTTTGTTAAATCACTGTTGACTTCATCAGAATAAGCATCACTGTACAGCTTGCTTTTATCTATATTGATAACATTGGCAAGATTTAATATTTCTTCTTCATTCCTTGGTGTGTTATCATATATTGCACTTGCCATATCCCAGTATGCACCCTGCCTTTCTGCTGCAAGAGCATACCTTGAAAGCAAACATGCCCCGGGATGAATGCTTTGTTTTATAAGCGGGTTGCATTCGCTGTCAAGCGGGAAATTCATATGGTATACAATAATATCCTTTTCTTCTTTTGCAAGTTTGTGTATCATTGTATTTGTAATTTTGCAAAAGGGGCACAAGAAATCACTATACACATAAACTATAATTTTACCGTTAGGGTTTCCAAGGGTGTTGCCTTTTATTGCGTATATATTTTTCTTTAAATCCTGGAATTCTTTAAAAGATTTTTGCATTCTCATATTTGGTGATAATACAAGAGAAGTTTGCATATAAGCAAGAAATCCAATTCCTGCTGTAAGTACGATTAAAAACAGTATTAAATATTTTTTAGCTCCTTGTATAAAATCCATAACTGTGTTTTTAATATCCGCAATAAAGAATTTATCAGTCTTTGCAGTAAGTGCAATTACTAAATCTATAAAATATGTTACAAAACATAAGATACATATTTTTTTAATTACAAAAAACGAAATGCCCGCAAGTATCATTGAACAGCAAAACGAAACAAGTCCCAATGTTGCAATATAACTTGCAGGATTTTTAAATACCTTTAATATATTTAAATTTAATTTTTCATTAATCTTGTCGACATATGTTAAAAACAGCAGAACGGTATATAAGAATGCACCCCAAATGGCAAGAGGTATGCCTAAAAATAATGAATATGTTGTTTTGGCTACACCGTCACAGTCAATCAGATTGCTGACAGAACAAAAACTTGGGTTAAAATCGGAATTAAAATTTACCTTAAAATAAATATTTACAAGCTCTGCCGTAACGCCAAGCCCAAGTAATATTAATATTGTTAATATAATTCTTTTATTTTTTGTCATATTAATCTTAACGCTCCAAAATACTCTTAAAATATCCTACAAATACCATATACCAATACTTTTCACCATTGTATAGCTTATTATAAAAATGGGCAATTTTTATAAATTTTTTTACTTTTGTAAACTAATGTAAATTTGTTTATGCAATTTCTAAAGTTTAAATCCCGATATACCGATATTTTCCATGTAAACAAAGCATTCTGACTAACAAGGAAGCGTGAAGGTTAAGAAATGTAACAATATATACTTAATATGAATTTAGTATATACAAAATGTTTTTATTAATATGTAAGTAGTAACCAAACCAAAAAGGTGGTATAAAAAATGGGACTAGCAGCAAGCCAAGGCAGATTATTGTTATTAACGGCAAGAAAAAGCGATCTTGAACTTCAAGCTCAGACTATTTCTCAAGACCGCCTTTTGCTTTCAATACAACAAGAAACAATTGCCACCGAATATTCTGAAGCGGTAAATAACCAGGTTTATCAAATAAAGCTTGACGGACAAAATGATTGGCAGGCAATGTCTATTTCCGCATTAAACGAATTTTACGGAAACGGACCTAATGATTTTTCAGGCGCAAACTATCGTGTTTGGGATACAAGAAAAGGTAAAGCCGTAAATCTTCAATCCATAAGTCAGATTGACGGAGATAGTGATACACCGGACAGCACATTACAACGTATGTTAACAAGCGGTTTATGGCTTATTCAAACTGTGGACCGTGATAGTGACGGTAATACAATTACTGACAGCACAGGTAAAACAAGTTTTACTTCAATATCAATTTCGGGGCAATCCTCATTCAGGCAGCAATACTACACTGAAGATGATGCTGCAGCAAAGGCAAGATACGATTCGGCTATGGCTCGTGTACAGCGTTTAGATAAACAGCTTGAGCTTAAATTAAATCAGGTTGAAACTCAGCACAAAGCAGTTGAAACAGAAGTTGAATCCGTTGACAAGATTATCTCTAACAATATTGAAAGTTCATTTAAGTATTTTAGTTAATATAAAGGATATAAATAAAAGCCGGGCTTTAATAAGTCCGGTTTTTTATATTAATAAATTTTTCTTGTTTGAATGCCTGCCCTTTGCAGTTCTGATTTTAATTTTTCAACAGGAAGGGTGTTAAAATGAAATATTGAGGCGGCAAGTGCTGCATCTACCTGTGTTTTTTCAAATACTTCAACAAAATGATTACTATCCGCCCCTGCGCCGCCCGATGCTATAACAGGAATGTTTACACTGTTTGATACAAGCTTGTTCATATCTATATCAAATCCTTTTTGTGTGCCGTCATAATCCATTGAAGTTAAAAGAATTTCTCCGGCCCCCCTGTTTTCAGCCTCTTTTGCCCAATCAAGCAATTTTATGCCTGTATTTTTTTTCCCTGCATTTATATGTACATAATATTCACCGTCAATTTTTTTAGCGTCAATTGCAACCACAATACATTGAGAGCCGAAATAATTAACACAATCATTAATGATATCAGGGTTTTTAACAGCACTGGAGTTAAATGATATCTTATCAGCTCCTGCTGCTAAAATTTGTCTAATATCTTCAATATCCGATATGCCACCACCTACCGTGAAAGGTATAAACACTTCGCGGGCAACCTTTTCTACAAGCCCTACTATTATTTTACGTTTTTCATTTGTTGCCGTGATATCTAAAAAAACAAGTTCGTCAGCGCCTTCTTTAGAATATTTTTTAGCAAGGGCAACCGGGTCGCCGGCATATTTCAGGTTCTCAAAATTAACCCCTTTTACGGTTTGGCCGTCTTTGACATCAAGGCACGGTATAATTCTTTTTGTTAACATTTAATCTGAAATTCCTTAAAATTCCAAATTCATTTTTGAAAATTGTACAATTTGATTTTTGCCGCGTTTTTTTGCGCTGTATAGTGCGTGTTCTGCATATCTTATTATAGTGTTTGAATTTTCTTCAACATTTTCAAGGAAAGGATATGCTGAAATACCACCGGATATTGTAATCGGGTGCCTTTCTTCTTCAGAGGCCGGTATAAATTCCATTTTTTCGATATCACGACGGAAACGTTCCGCAAATATAAACGCTTGTTCTTCTGAAGTGTTCGGAAGGACAAGGATAAATTCTTCATCCCCGTACCTTGTTAAGATATCTTCTTTTCTGATAAGCGCTTCAAGCATTTGTGCTATTTTCTTTAATAATACATCGCCCCAATCGTAACCATACATATCATTTACGGTTTTAAAGAAATCTATATCAATTAAAACACAAGATAAGCTTGTTCCGTATCTTTTTGCACGGGAAATTTCTGCATCCAACCTGGAGTGCAGGTATTTTCTGTTATAAAGACCGGTAAGTTCATCAGTAATTGCAATGGTTTTAAGGCTATGTTTGTATTTCATAACCTTTGCCAGGGCATTTACTCTTGTGTTAAGCTCAGTAGCATTTATTGGTTTTTTGATATAATCAAAAGCCTCTGCCCTTACGGTTAAGTTTTCAGGAATTTCATCTGTGGCAATCAGTAAACCCGCATCAAATTTTGTAACCGCACAAACTTCTTTAACCTTTTCAATCGGCATATCAAAAATCATTACTGTCGGGTTAACTTCTTTATAATTTGCGATTTCATCCGTGGAGAATTTTCTTACATCTGCTTCATCGTTTAATGAAAGGATTTCCTCAAAATCACTTTTTTGATTGTCGCTATAAATAATTACGTTCATAATTTTTCCCTTATTTAATATTAATTTCTAAATCCTTAACCCTGTATCTTGGGATTTCAATAATCCCGGAAGTTGGCGTTTTAATCTTTATTGTGTATGTATCAACAAAAAGAACCTCGCAGGGCGTGCTTTCAAAATCTCTTGAAAATGGTGATTTTCTGTATGTAATGTAGTCTGTGTATTTATTTAGTTGATTTTGGGCTTTAATATAGCTTTTTTTTGCCCCTTTTTCATTAATTACAGCAAGCCCGCCTGTGACTGTTTCAAATTTTCCGACAATACTTTCCGTTGGTAAATTTAATACATCAGCAGCCAATGCCTCTGTAAAAAAACCAAAAAACATCACTAATACTATAAAAACCGTGTAATTCTTTTTCATATCTGCTTATATCCTGAAATCCAGTATATCATATTTTCCTTCATATGGCTTATATTTTCTTGCTTATTTTCATACATTTATATTATTAACTTTACGTTTTATTTTTGTAAACTATAAGTGTTATTATAGGAGTTTTAAAATCCATTGCCCCAACCATTAAGAAAAACCGATTATTACGGCAGAAATTATCACGCGGCAACATATAATATTCCGGGCGGGGTTTATACTTATCCGAATATAAAGTCGCCGCAATCAAGGCCAAATATTCAAGAAAGACCTGTTGCTAATAGAAGGCCTAAAACTAAAATCAATCCTTTATTGCTTTTGATTAAAGGGATAGTTTGGCTTTTATTTTTGAGCCTTCTTGTGTATTATGTTTTTCCTTATAATTTTGTAACTTATTTTGAACCGATGCTATTAAACAGGGTTTTGAATAAAAATATTACATTTGACACTAAAAGGTATGTGCATCCTACATTAAAATATTTTTCTAACACAAATCTTGAAGGTGAAAGAATTTTTATACCTCTAAGACACAGTCAAAAGCAAATGGTTTCTCTTGCTCCTTCTTCCAGAATGCATTCACTTGAAAATGAATTAATCGCTCTTGCAGCAAAATACCCTAAAATAGAGCCTTCTGTTTATGTTTGGGATTATACAAATTCAAGGAGTGCAGAAATTAATGCAGATAAACTTTTTCCTTCAGCAAGCATTATAAAGTTGCCGATACTGATTGAACTTTTCAGAAAATCTGAATCCCTAAAGGCAGCTGGATATGGTTCTATAGATTTAAATTCCAAACTTTTATTTGATGAATTACACAGAACATCAGGGTCCGGGTATCTTCAATACAATAAGGCGGGCGGATACTATACAATAGATTATCTTGCAAAAATAATGATACAATCATCTGATAATTCTGCCACAAATATGCTGCTTGAAGAAATTGGCGGAATGGATGCCCTGAATGCTGCGGCAAGAAAATGGGGCCTACCTTCAACTAAAATGTCAAACTGGCTCCCTGACCTTAAGGGTACCAATACAATAAGTGCTGCAGATATGGCAACTCTTCTTTATAATATTGATAATCCAAAGTTTTTAAACGAGCATTCAAGATATATGATAAAAAAATATATGTCTAATGTTCACAATAACACGCTTTTACATGCAGGATTGCCAAAAGAGGCGGAAATTATACATAAAACCGGCGATATTGGTACAATGCTAGGTGATGCAGGCATTATTTACGCACCGCATGGTAAAAAATACATTGCGGTAATTCTCACCAAAAGACCGTTTAATGACTATTCCGCAAGGGATTTTATACAAAAAGCATCTGCTTTAATATATAAAGGTGTTGTTGAAAATCCTGCTGTTTATTAATTAAATTTTTACAGGATTTCTAAGTCTTATATGTAATTCCCTAAGTTGTTCTTCGCTTGCAACACCTGGTGCATTGGTCATAAGGTCTTTTGCCTGTGAATTTTTCGGGAATGCAATAACATCTCTTATTGAATTTGAACGTGTCAATAAGGCTACGAGCCTGTCTAAACCAAGAGCCAAGCCTCCATGCGGAGGAGTGCCATATTGAAATGCTGTTACGAGGAATTCAAATTTCTCTTTAATATCTTCTTCGCTCAGGCCAAGTGCTTTAAATATTTTTTCTTGTATTTCAGCATCATGAATTCTTATAGAACCGCCGCCAAGCTCGTTTCCGTTATAAACAACGTCATATGCTATTGATTTTACATTGCCTTTATCGTTTTCAAGCTTGTCCACGTCTTCTTTAGCAGGCATTGTGAACGGGTGATGAACCGATACAAATCTTTCATCTTCTTCAGAATATTCAAATAATGGGAAATCGACAACCCACAGTAAATCATGCTTATCTTTATCAATCAAACCAAGTTTGTCGCCAAAGTATAATCTGAAACGCCCTAAAACGTCAAATACAATTTTTGGTTTGTCTGCCACAAAGAATACTATATCGCCTTTTTCGGCATTAGCACGGGTTTGAATTTCGTTAATTTGTTCTTCATTTAAGAATTTAAATACAGGTGATTTAACGCTGCCGTCTTCAAGGTATGTTACCCACGCAAGACCTTTTGCGCCGAACTTTATTGCAAGGTTTCGAACGTCATCCATTTCTTTTCTTGAATATCCCGCAATTCCCGGGATTTTAATGGCACGCACTGTACCGCCTGCATTTATAACATTTTTAAATGCCTCAAAAGTTGAAGCTTGCATAATATCTGTAACGTCAAACAATTCAAGGCCAAATCTTGTATCAGGCTTATCTGAGCCGTATTTTTCCATAGCTTCTTTCCAGGTTAGACGTTTGAATGGAGTTTGGATTTCAACCCCTGCCGCTTTAAACGCATCTTTTAAAAGACCTTCCGTCATATTTAGGACATCTTCCTGCTCAACAAAGCTCATTTCGATATCCACCTGTGTAAACTCAGGCTGCCTGTCGGAACGAAGGTCTTCATCCCTGAAACATTTTGCAATTTGATAATATTTTTCTATTCCGCCTACCATTAAAAGCTGTTTAAAAATTTGAGGAGATTGAGGCAGGGCAAAGAATTTGCCGTCAAAAACACGGCTTGGCACAAGATAATCTCTTGCACCCTCGGGTGTGGTTTTAATCAATATAGGGGTTTCTACTTCCATAAAATCTTGTTCGTTTAAATAATTTCTTATGGCAGTCACAATTTTGTGTCTTAATTTAAGGTTTGAAAGCATTTTTTCGCTCCTTAAATCAAGATATCTGTATTTTAATCTTATATCCTCAGAAACTGTTTCGTCATCGAGTACAAAAGGTAAAGCCCTGGAGGTTGATAAAATTGTAATCTCGTCCGGATAAATTTCTATTGTTCCGGTTTGTAATCTGTCATTAATTGTATCGTCAGGCCTTTTTGAAACTATACCCTTAACCTGTACCACAAATTGACTTCTTAATTTGCCAAATGTTTCATATACGCCGGGGTTAACTTTTGGGTCTGCAACAACCTGAAACAGACCGCTCCTGTCCCTTATTTCAACAAATATAATACCACCAAGGTCGCGCACTGTAGATACCCAACCTGCAAGCGTACATTCTTTTCCAATAAATTCTTCCGTAATTTCTGTGCAATTTTGTTTTTTATAGGTTAATTCCATAGTCATCCTCTTAAGTTTAATGCTTTTGTGGCATAATTATAAAATAAAAATAAATATTATTCAAAATTATTATAAATAAGCTTATTTTAGGAACTGACAATGCCCTGCAGGAAACTTTTAACTGTAATTACTGTTTGTTATAACGAAGAAAATCTTCAAAGAACATGTGAAAGTATTGTAAACCAGTCGTTTCAGGATTTTGAATGGGTGGTTATCGACGGCGGTTCAAATAATAAGATATTAGAAATATTTAATAAATATAAAAACAGAATAAATATTTTTGTATCAGAAAAGGATAACGGTATATACGATGCCATGAACAAAGGAATTAAGTTTGCTAAAGGCGAATGGTTAAACTTTATGAATGCGGGTGATACCTTTTTTGATAATAGGACACTTGAAAAAATTTTTCCATGCAATGTCTTAAAAGATAACAAAAAAGATATTTTGTACGGTGACAGCATTAATTACGGTTTGGACAACATTGGTTCGCATTATAAAATGCCCAATAAGTTAAACTATATATTTTGGCGAAACAGAGGTATTGTTCACCAATCAGCCTTTATTAAAAAAGAACTTTTTATCCGTTTTGGCTTATACGATGAACACTATCGCGTTTGTGCCGATTTTGAAAAGTTTATATTGTTTTTTAAAGAAAAATGTAAATTTAAACATTTAAAATTTCCTGTGGCTAATTATTATGCAGGCGGTATATCTAGCACAAGTAATTCAAACAGCGAACGTGATGAAATTTTAAATAAATATTTTATTTCTGAATATGAAACTATCCGCACAATAAAATTATTCGGAAGAATTCCTGTTATGAGGATTAAAAAACGGCGCGACAGTAAAAAGTGCAAGCTTGTTTTTCTAAAAATTCCGCTTATTGTTTGGAACTGTAAAGACAATAAAAAGTTTTAGTGTACTTTTCCTTGTATTCTTTAAACTTTGTAATACAATGTTCTAGTATATAGCTGCCGGGTCGGAATTAAAAACCTTACCGGCTAAATAAAAATTAAGGAGAAGGATTATGGCACTAAAAAACTTTTTATTTACATCTGAATCTGTGACAGAAGGACACCCGGATAAAGTTTGCGACCAGATTTCAGATGCTATTTTGGATGAATTTTTAACTAAAGACCCAAATTCAAGAGTTGCTGCTGAAACAACAGTTACTACCGGTATGGCTCTTGTGTGCGGTGAAATATCTTCAAGTTGTTATGTTGATATTCCGTCTGTTGTAAGAAATACAATAAAAGCAATCGGTTACAAAGGCGAAGAAGGCGGCGGTTTTGATTATAAAACCTGTGCCGTGCTTACAAGTATTGATGAACAATCAACAGACATTGCGGGCGGCGTAAACAAGGCGCTAGAAACAAGAAGTAATAATGCTGATACATCTGTTTCGGAAACAGAAGATATTGGTGCAGGGGACCAAGGTATAATGTTCGGTTATGCGTGTGATGAAACACCCGAATTAATGCCGCTTCCAATTTCTTTAGCACATAAATTATCTTTTAAGTTGGCTGAAATCAGAAAGAACCATACAGTTAATTACTTAAGGCCTGACGGTAAATCGCAAGTGACAGTCGAATATAAGGAAGGCAAACCCTACAGAATCGATACGGTTGTTTTATCAACCCAGCATGACCCTGAAATTAATGGTATTTCTGATAACAAAAAAATGCAGGAAATAATAAGAGAAGATCTTATTAAATATGTGATTGAGCCTGTTTTTGCAGATTGCGCAATAAAGCCTGACAGTGATACTAAATATTTAATTAACCCTTCAGGTAGGTTTGTAATTGGCGGGCCGCAAGGGGATGCAGGTCTTACGGGCAGAAAAATAATTGTTGATACGTATGGCGGTTACGCGCGTCATGGCGGTGGCGCATTCTCTGGTAAAGACCCAACCAAGGTGGACAGGTCTGCTGCGTATGCTGCAAGGTGGGTTGCAAAAAATATTGTAGCAGCAGGGCTTGCCGAAAAGTGCGAAATTGAACTTGCCTATGCTATTGGTGTAAGCAGACCGGTTTCAGTGCTTGTTGATACGTTTGGCACCGGTAAAATTTCCGATGAAGCATTAAGTGAAATTGTGGAAAAGAATTTTGACTTAAGGCCTAATGCAATCATCAGGCAGTTTGACCTCAGAAATTTGCCTGCAAAAAATGGCGGAAAGTTCTATCAAAAGCTTGCTGCATACGGTCACATTGGCAGAATGGATTTCAGCGTGCCATGGGAAGAAGTGCAAATGGCTGAAAAACTTAAAGAAGAAGCCTTGGCACTAAAAGCATAATGCTGTTAGTGTATAGTAATTTATGAAAAATAATGATTTTTCAAAAATCTCAGATATTTTAAGCGGGTCTGTTCTTGCCTCAGGTAAGTTTGGACAGGCTCTTGAAAAAAGCATGTCTTGTGGCATGCTTTTTGATTTTTGGAAAAATGCTGTCGGAAAAAAGTTTGAAAAATTTTCTGTTCCTTATGATATAAAGGGCACAAAATTATTCGTTTCTGTTATCAGTCCTGCAATTTTGCAGGAACTCAGTTTTTTTAAGGCCGATATTATTAAAAAGTATGCTCCATATGCTAACGGATTAGGCTTTAATATTACAGATATAAAATTTGACTATAAAAACTGGTACAGTATAAAAAACTCAGGCAGGCAATCAGAGGCTTTTGATACCGATATGCCGGATTATTACTGTGACAATGATTTTGATGAGATACAATTAAGTATTGATGAGGAAAAAGAATTTATAAAATTAAAAGAAAGCGTATCAGGTATTGAATTTTTGCCGGCAAATATAAAGGATAAAATGTATAACAATGCCTTAAAACAATACAAGGCACAAAAATTAAGAGAAAAAAGGACTGGCAAAAATCCTTAAAATTTATTAGAATAACTATAAAGTAACAATGTGGAGTATAAAAATTTGACCAGTGAAAAGAAAGTTGTTTCTTTTGGAAAGAAGCAGAATAAAAAAGATAAAAATGAAACTCATCTTGAATATTGCAGTTTTTGTAAACGCCCCAACACGGAAGTGCCGAAAATGGTAAAAGGGCCTGATGTAAATATCTGTTCTGAGTGTGTTTTGATTGCGGTTCAATATTTAATTTTACAAGACGGTGTATTGTCAGGGCAGGCACAAAAAATTCTTGACCTGTTATGGGATGTAAAAGATAAATAGATATGTCCGAAGCAAAAATACGCCAAAGAGCGCATATACTACAAGAAATATCAAGATTAAAGTCGCTCTCTGCAGTTTATGATAAGGATATTGAGAAATGCATTTTAAACTTGTCATATATTGAAGACAGGGCTTTTTTGTGTTCAACAATTTTAAAAGAAATTAACGGTTCAATTGATTATTTTGATGGCGTTTTAGCTATTCTTGCAATCAGTCTTGGTAAGGATGTGCTTGAAAAATGCGTTTTTGATTGCCTCAATAAGCCGCAGGTGCAAGATGATAAAAAACTGTTTTTAATAAATTTATTAAATCAGGCAGGGCTTAAGGTTGACCCGGGTCTTATTCACAGGTATATAAAAAATGCTGATGAAGTGATTGATATGGAAACTGAAAGGTTTCTTCAAATGGCCGAAATCAATCCGGAGGCGCAGATTGATTTTTTGGATTTTTATTTTGGAACAAATGAAAATGACAGAAACTTGCTTTTAAAATCTATAATAGATGATTATTCGGGTGATTTGCTTGCAAATATTCTAACCCCGTTAATTTATTCTGTTTCAGATGAAAATGTCTTAAAAATGTGCATACAAGGCTTGCTTAATTCTAAATCTTATCTGGCATATGCTCCGTTGGAATGGCTTATTGCAGCCTCAAAAAATCCTTCTATAGTGTCATTTTCAAAGCGTATTAAAAATGAACTAAAAATTGCGGGTTTAAGGGAAAATATTTCGCTTTTAGAATATTATTCAAAACTTTTTAAAGATTCTAAGGCTCATAATTTTTTTGTTTCACCTATTGACGGTGCATCAAATTTTTCACTTGTCTTTTCAAGAAAAAATGTTTCAGGCTCAATATCTGTATTTTTTGCGGTATTTAATCTGGAAATAGGGCCGGTTTCTTGTTTTGGATTTTTTAATATTTCAGAAATAGAATATGAAAATATTTTATCCAGATTTTTTAAAGATACAGATAAAATACCCCTTGATAAATCTTTTGGTAAGGCAATAATAGATGAATTTATAAAATTTGCTCAAAATAATAATAAAACCGTGCCTTATGAATTACTGTGCTGGAGGCAGCTGACATACGATATTCCGGCAATTGATATACCTGTTGCGGATTTTATAAAAACTGCATTAAAGAATAATAATACCCCGGTAACCAAATTTGATATGCGCAGGCTCATAAATTCGGAATACGCTTCAAAATGGTTTTTCACATACTCTAAAAAATATCCTGAATTCATTACTCTTATTGATAAAATCTGTGCTTTGAATGAAAAGGATTATGAAAAATTTGATTCATTTACAGTTGATTTTATTGAAAATTATAGAGTTTCAAAACTTTACAACTGTTTAAAAGACAGATTTTTATTCCAGGCGTATTTTCTAAAATGTTTAGAGTTTGAAAATCTTTCCTCACTATTTTATGCATTATATTTAAACGAGTCTGCATTAAAAGAGTTTTATGAATTTTCAATTAAAAAAAGTGTCTATGAATTTTTTCTGAATTTGCAAAATTTGAAAGATAATACAGATAAAAACAATATTTTTGCAAAAGAGAGAAAAATTAAGTTTTTTGATTTTAATGCAAAATTAATGATAAAATTGATTGAGAAAAAATGGATAAATTAAACAGAATAATGGCGCTTGATATTGGAGATAAAAGGATTGGTGTAGCATTTAGTGACCCTTTTGGTCTTTTTGTGTCAAAAACCGCTCTTGTGTTAAGAAAAGATAATGCCTCTGCACTTAAAGAGATTGAAAATTATTGTATAGAATATAATGTGCAAAAAATCCTTGTGGGCGTTCCTTATAATATGGACGGCAGTTTTGGATTTCAAGCCAAAAAAAATTTAGATTTTATTGAGCCATTAAAAGGAAAATATGAGATAATATACAGAGATGAAAGATTAACCTCGTTTGAGGCGGAAGAAGACTTAAAAAAAGAAAATGTTAAATATACAAAGAATAAAGGAATTGTAGATATAAGAAGTGCGTGTATAATTTTAGAAGATTATTTAGGAGAATAATATGGGCAGATTTGATGATATGGAAAAAAGAGAATTGCAAGTTATAAAGACCGTTGGTGAAAACGGTGAAGAGGTAAATTTAAAGCTTTTAGATATAGTGACGGTAAACGATTTTGATTATGCATTACTCTTGCCTGTTGATGAAGACCTTGAACAGGAAGAATGCGAAGTTATCCTTATGCGCTTAAAACAGGATACTTCGGAATATGTCTTTGAAACCATTGAAGATGATGAAGAATTCAATTTAGTGTCTGAGGCTATTCTTTGTGAAGAAGGATATGAAAATCTTGCTGATGATGAAGACTATGAAGAATAGACAGGTTCTTCATTAAAATTTTTACTGCCTTCTTTGTTGAAGGCGCGTTTTTTTCTGTATAACATATCACAGAATGCTTCAAGTCTGGTTACAAAACCGGCCTCGCCTGTGTGCTCATCTATTGTAAGGTTTAAAAGCGGTTTGTTAAAATTCTTTGATTTTCTTTTAATATCTTCAATCATAAGAGAATCAGGCCCGCAGCCAAATGCTGTTATTGTAATTAAACCGTCTATTATATCGCTTTTTAAATAATGTCCGGCAGCACCCGTCATTTCAAGTTGGTTTGCCCAATATACTTCAGCCTCAAGAGTGTTTATACCGTCCTTAAGTTGTTCATCTGTTAATTGCAATGCGCTATATACATTTACACCAAGGTCTTTCAACTTTTTAAATACATCCATGCAAACCCTTTTGTCATAAATGTTATAACCATGCGCCATAAGTGCTACGTTTATACCTTCTTTTGACATTTCTTGTTTTGAATTTATTACAACCTTACCTTCTTTGGCGTTTTTTAAGGCGGTTTCAAATGTTAACCCGTGCTGCATCATGACTCTGAAGTTATTGTGCAATATAAAGCCGTCTTTTAATGCTTTTTTAATTTTGGTTTCATCAGTAATTCCGAAAGGTTTGACTGCCTCTTTTAAAAATTCTAATAACCCAAGATTTTTTTCGGATTTATCCAATGTGGCTTCTATTAAATTGTAATCACCCTTTACAACATTTCTTATTAAATCGGGAAGCCCTCTTATTTTTGAGCAGTTGTATATTTTTGGTGCAATTGATTGTATTGAAGGCACAAATATATTTTTTACACCATTTTCTATCAGGTTTAAAACATGTCCTACGTATACTTTTATCGGAAGGCAAGTTTCGGTAACCACCAAAGAGGCGCCGTCCACGAGTGTCTTTTTGGTTGTAGGGTCTGATAGTTTAAGTTCAAAGCCAAGGCTTGTAAAAAATCCATATAAAAAAGGAAAATAATTATAGTATGTCAGCGCTCTTGGGAAACCTATCACTCTCTCTTTTAATGCCATTTTTGCCTCCAAACTTTAACTATCATACTTTAAACATTAAAAAAATGCACCAAGTATGTCAATTTCTTTGCTTAAAAAAGCTTAATAATATTCTGGCATTTTGTGCAATATTTTCAAATTTTTGGTTTTATTAAATAAGTATACCTTGCAGTATTTTTACGTCAATTTGGGAAATTTAATGTATATTTATAATAGGCCTAGCGTGCAACAGCAAAATATATATAATCAACCGGTACATCCTGTGTATCAGCAACAGTATGTCCAAAACTATCAAACTGTACCCGGGTATTATTATGCTGTAAACCCTGTTCAAAATGCTGCAATCAGCCCCGTTGCCGGTCTTTATACAAATGCTGTAAATCCTAATTTGCCGGTTTTGCATACGTTTCCTGTGTATCAGCAACAGTATGTCCAAAACTATCAAACTGTACCCGGGTATTATTATGCTGCAAACCCTGTTCAAAATGCTGCATTCAGCCCCGTTGCCGGTCTTTATACAAATGCTGTAAATCCTAATTTGCCGGTTTCGCATACGTTTTTAGGGGTAGAAAAAACTCCTTATGGTGACAGTATCTATCTTTACAAGTTGCAAAACGGCCAAAAGGTGGCGATAATGCCAAAACAAGGCTCCACTATAGTTAAAACATTTGTTAATTCAGGCTCCATGAATGAAACTGACCCTATACGAGGTATTAGCCATTTTATAGAACATAATTTATTTAACGGCAGTAAAAATCTTGCCCCGGGACAGTTTTTTAATGAAGTTGGCAAAATGGGGGCATCTACAAATGCGTCCACTGATTACGCACAAACTGATTATTATATAGAATCTGCACTTATGTCGGATACTGATTTGGAAAAAACAATTGCTATGCATGCAGATATGATTACCAGGCCGCTTTTTTCTGTTGATATGATAGAAAAAGAAAAAGGTCCCGTGACTTCTGAAATTAGTATGGTGAACGATGATATGGTTACAATTGCTGCTAATGATGTCGTTAAAAATTTATTTCAAATAAAATCAAATTCTGATAATCTTGTAGCGGGTTCTATTCAAACGGTAAATTCCTTAAATAAAGAAAAGGTTACTGATTATTGGCAAAGGCACTACACGCCTGATAATTTATACACGGTTATCGTGGGTGATGTTGACCCTTCTAAAGCTATTAATTTAATCTCAAAAAACTTTACATCAAAAGCTGCCGCAAACCCGGAGGCTGTAAGAACGGCAGAAATCCTAACGCCGATTTCTTCGCCAGTCAGGGTTGATTATAAATCCCCGAATGACAATTCAACTTCAGTGATTTTAGGATTTGCCGGCCCTTGTGCGGGTGATTTTAAAAATAATATAGCCTCGCAGGCGCTTGGGGTATTTTTGGCGGACGGAACTACGGCAAGACTTGCTAAATCTCTTGAAAGTGTGAATGGGTATATTGATTTTCAAATGCAAAAAGTGGGCTTAAAGAAAACCGACCCTCAGGCATTTTTATTCCAAATGGCGATGCCGGCAGGCAGAGAGCAAGAGGCTATAGATATTTTTTATTCAACAATAGAGAATTTAAGCACATCTCCGCCAACAGAACAGGAAATGCAAATATTAAAAAATTATCTTATAAAATCGGTGGCTATGAGTTTTCAAGATTCTGCATCTGTCTGTGATACAATCGGTTCAAGCTTAATTGACGGTGATTTTACATCAATTTCTGATTATAAAGATGCGATTAATGCACTTACCCCATATGATATTCAAATGGCTGCAAGAAATTTTATAGATTTAAATAAAGCATCAATTGCAGTTGTTCATCCTGAAAATGTTACCAATGAGCAAATACTGAATAATTACAAGAACAGTAAATATTCTCTTCATCGGGCATATAGCAGTCAGCCAAAAAGCAATATGGTGGCTAATCAAATTTCGTTTACATCAAGAAATATAACCACAACCGATGTTAAAGAGGCAGTATTGCCTGATAATACCCACGTTGTATTGAACGATTATCCAATAGAACCTTGCTTTATGGAATGGCGTTTGACTTCAAAAGCCTCTGTTCCTAAAAACCCTGCAACTGCTTATGTACTTACGGAATTATTAAACAGCGGCAGTGCATATAGGGATAGGGATAAATTTGATACAGATGCCGCTATGAGTGGTGTCGGTTTTTGGGCTGATGCTAATGGTTTCCAAATTACATTAAATGCAGATTGCCTTGAAAATGGTATAGGCAAAGCGATTGATACAATGAAGGAAGCTCTCTTTTCACCAAGGTTCACACAGGAGGATTTTGAAAAAGTTAAAAGTGACCTTATAGCTTATTTTGAATCAGTAAATAAAGATGCCTCTGATAATATTTTAGATAATTTATTCGGCAGTTATTTTGCAAAAGCTGATGCAATCTTAAAAGGTCTAAAAACCCTCACGCTAAATGATGTTATAAAACATTATAATGATATGATGTCAAATTCAACTTCCGCTTTTGTTATAAGTGCCCCATTTGAAAGTAAACCCCAATTGAAAGATGAAGTATTTTCAAAAATATATACTGAAAATGCAAAATTTAAACAGTTGCTGCCTGCCTATACACCGATATTTAACAGTTTTAAAGCAAATGATGTATCAAAAGTATTAATTGATACGGAAGAGAGAAATCAGGCACAAATAACAAAAACGTATTCCTTTAAAATGAGCGGTAATATTGATGATGAAGTTAAATTAGAACTCTTAAACACCATACTTGGCGGTTCTCCCTCATCACGGTTGTTTCAGGATTTAAGAGAAAAGCAGAAATTAGCCTACAGGGTTTCAAGTACAGTCCAATCTTTTGAGGACACAGGTATTTTAACTATGTCTATTTTATCTACCACGGATGACAAAAAACAAAACGATATTAAATACGACAATCTTCAAAAATCTCTTAAGGGTTTTTCTAATCATGCTGAAAAACTTATGATGCAGCCTGTGACAGAGGAAGAGCTTAACAGTGCGAAAATGCTTTTAAAACAAAGGTATGCAAGACAAATTGAACTTCCTGATTCAAAAACAGCCCTGCTTTCAATGAACCTTCATCAGCCTTATGGTATTAAAAGAATGGATGAATATATTAAGGCTATTGATAAAATGACACCTGCGGATATTCAGGCGGCAGCCAGACATATTTTTACAAATCAGCCTCTTTATTCAATCCTTGCAAGCGAAGATACAATAAACAGCCAGAAAGAATTTTTAAATACTCTTGGAGAAATAAGCTACCCCAACTCTGTTAAAAATAATTATTTGGCTGCAGCATAGTTATTGTGTGCTTACTGTATTATCGTTTTGAAATTTTAAAGATTTTATTGATTTTGGACTTGCAACAGGTCCATTGATTGTAACTTGAAATACTTTTGTATTTTCACTTTCACCATTGGATAATTCCGGAATATTTGCGATATCGTTTACAGATATTGTGCCAAATAGCGGATTGGTCTTTTCTATGATTGATTTTGTTACTTTTTGTGTTGTTGTTTGTGGTGTTTCAGCTTGTTCTGTTTGGGTATTTGTATTTTGTGAATTATTCTTTATTGCACCAAGTATTGCAAGGCCCGTCTGAACAGCTTTATTATCGGAAAATTGTTCATTAAGTTTATCCGTTACCTTGTTTATTGTGTTTTCAGCTGCAGCAGATACTTTTTCGACTGTTGATTGTAATTTATTTACACCTAAATTTCCAAGCATTCCTGCCACTTTTGATGAAACTCTGCCTGTAATTTTCAGATTTGCATTGTTGTTTAAAAGCCCGTACGTTCCGTTTGCATAAAGGCTCATATTGGGCCCTTGGGATTTAAAGCTTGATACCCCGGCAATTCCGTTATTGAATGTTAATATTCCGTTAACATTTTTAAATTCCTGAGTGTTAATATTATTTATTTTTGCGGTTATTGTATTTAGTATTGAACTGAATGTGCCGAGATTCAGCACATTTGCAGCGTTTATAAATCTGCCGAAACTTATGTTTTCACCATATTCGCCGTCTTTAATCGCAAAATTAACGGTACCGTTTAATGTTTTCATTTGTTCTTCAAATGTTGCACCTGATAGTGATACTTTTGCTGTCCACTCAAGTGTTCCGCTTCTTATGATATCAAGGCCTATAAAAGCCTTTGCAGCATCTCTTGTGGACATATTATTTGCCTGCATATCAGCGGTAATTTTGCCGTTTATTATATTATACGTGCAATCACCATTCATGGCACCTTGTGCAAACCAGGCATTCAGGTTGTTTAGATTGTATATATTCTTTAAAAGTGTATGGTTATAACTAATGTTTTCTATATTTAACGTACCCGATTTCAATTTATTAATTTTTGCACTACCTGCTTTTATATCAACCCCCAAATTCGCATTAGCCTGCGCTTGTGTTTTTGCTGAGGCATTTTGTGGTGCAGAAGCCGGCATATCTTTCATAATTTTATCGGCAAGCAATATAAGTGCATCAGTATCTATATAATTTGATGCGTAATTTAAATTATTTATGGTTACACCCTTGGCAAAATTTGTCGATACTGCCGCATCACCCGAAAAATCAGAGTTTGCAACTTTTGCATTATCTGCCTTTATGTTTAAAATATTTTTGTTAAAATTTAGCGCAAGATATTCAAGCGTAAGGCCAAAATCGGGGTATTTCAATGTATCAATATTTACACTGCCTGTTATATCGGGAGAAAAGGCTTTTCCTGAAAGTGTAATATCTCCAACAATATTTAAACTTGTATTTGCAAGAGGGGGGATAATAACATTTGTTTTATTCGGGATGCTTATATTTAGCCCGGAAAGCACAGGTTCAGGGTTATAGATATTTTTAATCTGTCCCTTTAGATGCGGAAGTTTTCCGCCGGGTGTTTTTATATGTATATCGTTTAAATCTAATGTGTCATTTTTTAATGTCATATCAAGATTTAAAATATTTTCCTTATCTTTTAAGGAAGGTATTTTAATGATACTTATATAATTTATGGAATTTGTGGTCAGGTTTCCGGTAATTTTTATGTTGTCCATTGTACCGCCAATAAAGGCAGAGTATGGCATAAGGCCGCGATATCCTATTCCTTTTCTAAATTCTTTTGGTATGAAGGATAAAATTGTACCCGGATGAACATTTCCGTTGATTTTAATATTTAACGCCGGATTTTTCATATAGTCTTTAATGTCACCGGAAACACTTATTTTAGTGCCCTCAAGTGTTGCATTTATTGGTTCAATTGTGATATTTGACATATCGGCTTTTATTTGCGCATTTGGCAGATTAAATGCTATTTTTGGTTCATTTATTAGGGCTTGCACATCTTTTATTTTGATGAGTGCATCAATATCATTTTTATCCTTGGGTCTTGCAATAATATTTATATCTTCTATGCTGATTGGCACATCTGCGCTTTTAACAAGCATTTTAAATTTGTTAAGGTCAATATCAGCTTTTGGTTTTATATTATTGAGGTCACCAATTACATCAATAAGGATAGTTAATGCGCCGTCTTTAAAATCAAAATCCGTTATATCCTTTTTATTTACCATTTTAAATTCTGTTGCAATGTTTGCTAAATCTTTGATTTTTAAAGGGTCGGATTTTATTTTTAAATTAATATCGGCGTTAGAGGCAACTTCACCGTCTACACTGAATTTTGCACCATTTACAAGCGCGCTTGTGTCTTTGATATTTAAAGCATTATCAGAAAAATCCAAAAACGCTTTCATTTGGTTTAATGTTAAGCCGGCTTTTGAATATCCTATGTTTCCGTCAACAAGCCTCAAATTGCCATTTGATTTAACGGTTTTGAAATTGGTGTCAAGATTAAAATCAGCCTTTATGTAGCCGTTTGCGGTCATATTTTTGATATCATTTTCAATAAGACATATATCTAAAATTGCACCTATAATATCTTTCAAGCTTTTTATTGTAATTTTTTCGGCTTTAACATTTAAATTTAATTTTGATTTTTTGCCTGTGGTAACAGCACTTTTGGTTTCTATGTACTCTTCTTTTGAAACATAAAGTTTAGAATTTATATTTATATCTCTGTCTTTAAAATTTAAATTAAGGTAACTATCGGGAAACTGAATTTGGTTAAGTTTCAGGCTAAATTTTTCAATATTTGCATATCCTTTAGCTTTAAAGTCTTCAATATTTTTAATATCAAGCTTTACATTTATTTTTGTTCTTAAATTAAAATCCTCAAGGGTTTTAAACGGATTAATATTTAATTCCGGCATGGTTACTTCTTTGTCTGAAACATCTGCTTTTGTATTATTAGTTGCTTTGGGTAGTTTAGTTTTTAAATCTATATTGATATCTGCAAAATGTATATCCGTATTTTCAATTCCCGCAAACCCTTCTGTTTTAATGCTTAAAGGTCCGTTTAAAGATTTTAATTTAATGTTTGAATTATTTAGTTGCACAATGTATGTTTTATTAACATTTTCGTCAGTTAAATGCAGAGCGGTCTTTTCAGCTTTTATATTTATATTTTGAATTTTAATCGGGAAATTAAATTTGTTTGTTTCTTCTTGTTTTGCAGCAGTTTCCGCATCAGGTGTTGTATTTTTTATAATATTATCGACATATTCCATAATTGTGTATTTTTTATCTTTGGAAAATGTTAAATAAGCATCAAGATTATCTGCCTTAATTGTATCAAGGTTTATATGTCCTATTAAAATGCTTGGCAGATTTATCTCTAGCTCCGGTTTTTCTATATTTAGCAAAGGAGAATTATTGCTATAGCTTAATTTGATATTATCCGCTTTAAATCCGGCACCCAGTTTGAATGTAGTTTTTAACTTGGGGTTTTGGATATCAAGCTTTAGGCCGCTGGTTTTTTCAATTTCATCGGCTATTGCCGGTACAAAATTATTTAAATTTACAATAAAGGGCAACACTAAAAAGCCTGCATATAATGCTGCCAAAACTCCGCCTGTTATTGCCCCTGCAAGTTTAAGCTTTTTAACATCCATATTCATTTTCTCAAAAACTTCCTATTATTCTTAATGTTTTAAATTTCTGTTATTGAAATGCTGTTTATACCGTTATTTCTTGCTGTATCCATTAATTTTACAACGGCACCGTGGTCACTGTTTCCGTCAGCCTCAATCATTAATCCGCCGCCCGATTCTTTTAATTCTCTTGATTTTTCTTTGAGTGTTGAAGCCAGTGAATTTTGTGAAATTTCTGCATCGTCAATTATATATCTGTTATCCTCTGTTACGGTTACGGTTAAATTTTTATTTTCATCAGGAGTATTGTCAGTTTTTTCAACATAATCCGGGATTGATAGATTAAGTCCCTGTTGGTCAAGCATTGGCGCTATAACCATCATAATAATTAACAATACAAGGAAAATATCCGTTAACGGTGTAATGTTTATTTCATTAAAGGTTTGTCTTTTCATCCTTGGTTTTCCTCGTTATCATCAATTGTGTTGTTTTTCAATTTTTCCTGCTCTTTTTTAGATAAAGGTTCACCTGCTACAATTAGTTTTTCAAAACCTGCTGTTTGTGCCGCCCTCATTATTTTCATAATTTCAGAACTTTTGGCTTTTTCGTCCGCCTTTACAACAACTTCTTTTTTATCGTCTTTATTTGTTGAAGTTTCAATTTTTTTGGCAATTTTTACAAGTCCTTCTTCTAAAACATTTTCATCTGCCATTTTTTCACCGTTAAGGAAAAACTCACCCTCTTTTGTTAATGACACTGTGGCATTTTTTTCTTCAACGCTTAATCCGGAATTTACCTCCGGCATTTTAATGTTATTGTCCATTGATTGAAAACTTGGCGCTATAACCATCATAATGATTAACAATACAAGGAAAATATCCGTTAACGGTGTAATGTTTATTTCATTAAAGGTAGATCTTTTTTCGTTTTTACCTGTTGTTCTGATTGCCATTTTTTGTCCTTTTTATAAATTAAAGAGAGATGCTTCCGGTATCAGCAAGTTTTACTTCTTCATCAGAATCAATAAAACTTAAGAATACAAGTTTAATAAGTTTAAAGTCTGATTCAAAGCGCCCTACAACACTTTGGAAATAGTTGTATAAAATTACTGCAATAATAGCAACACCAAGACCGAAAGCTGTAGCAATAAGGGCTGAAGCTATACCTGTAGCAACTGCAGCGGATTGGTTACCTTGCACTGCTAAATCCTGGAATGTATAAAGAATTCTTACAACAGTACCGAACAACCCTAAAAATGGTGCCACACCGCCAATTGTACCAAGCACATTTAACCCTTTTTCAAGCTTTCTTGTTGCAAGGGAAGAGGAGATATCATAGGCCCTTGAAAAACCTGCTCTTTGTTCAGTATAAATTCTGAGGCCTTCATCTACCATTTCTGATATTATGCCGCCAAGCTGAACAGAAATTCTTTGTGCAGCACCTATGTTGTTCTTGGCAAGCGCTTTTTGCAGGCTTTGAATAAATTCGCCGATATTTCTTTCATTCTTTTTGTAATAAATCAGTTTTTTTATGGCAACTGCCACAACCAGAATTGAGCAGATGAATATAGGTGTTAAAACCGGCCAATCCATCTTAATTGATTCAAATAATAAATCCATAATTTTATCCTTTATCTCTATTTATTGTTTTTCTATCTGCTTCTTGCACCAAGGACGTTATAGTCAAAGGTGAATTCTATATCTATACTGTTGCCTTTAAATTCAGGCGGTAATGGTTTAAATGGTGCTGTAAGTTCAATCGCTGCCTTGGCAGCCGCATCGTTAGCAGGTGAACCTGAACCTTTGGCAATTTTTATTGAAAGTAATCTGCCGTCTCTGCCTATTTGGAACAGCACAACCACGCGTTTTGACGCATCGCCTTTTGGCGGGTTCCAGTTTTGTTTTATGCGTCTTTCAAGTTCACGCATATATGGTCCCCAATTGGGTGATTTTATTGCATCTATACCAGGAGGACCTGAAGGATTTCCGGGGCCGGGGTTTCCCATTGAGCCCGTACCGTATCCTGTTCCTCTGGAGCCTGTGCCGCCAGGCCTGCCTGAGGCTGCGCCTCTGGAACCTGATGCTCCGCCGCCCGTGCCTTTTGATGTTGAAAGCTGGGGAGATGGCATGCCTGATTTTCCTGTACCGTTTCCGCCGGATGCCAAGTTTCCTGATGAAGTGCCCGTACCTGAAGACGGTCTTGGCCCGACAGGTGCATCGGATTTTGGTACTGCTACGCTAAAAGGGCTTTTTGGTGCCGTTGCAAGTTTTGGCATAGAAGGTTTTGGCGGCGTAACTGTCGGTTTATGTACAGGTCTTTGCACCGGTGCCTGTGCCTGGGTCGGCTTTTGCGGTGCCGGTTTTGGCCGAACAGGTTTTGGAGTTTGTGCAGGCTGCTGAACAGGTTTTTGAACTGGTTTTTGTACCTGTTTTGGCTGTGCGGGTGCCGGTTTTGGCTGCGGCTTTGGTTGCGGTGCCGGTGGTGCCGGTGCCGGACTTGGCGCAGGAGAAGGGGAAGGAGAAGGCTCCGAAACCCTTTTGTTGGGGTCATGGATACCGCCCGCCCTTGAATTTCTGTCAGACCGGTATTTTGTATTTTTATTTATAGGCTCCGCTTCATTTGATACGATTACAAATTCTAAATCTTTCTTTTTCCATTCGGGCCTTTGGGCTTTCATAAAATCCAACCCTAAAAGCGTTAATACGGTTATAATCAGCCATATTAAAAGCACACACGCAGGGTGCAGTATTAAAGATATGATTATTGATTTAATGAAAGAAAGTTCGCCTTTATTGTCATCAAAAGAATTAGGCAGTGATTTTATTTCACCGTCCGTTGGTTCGCCTAAATCCTCAAAATCAAATTTACTTCTTAATTGTGTCATATTGTTCCGTTATTTTAAATCTATGATTATTATTTATTACACATCTTTAATAAATAAAATACCCCAATTCGCTAATTTAATAGTTATAAATATTTGGTGCAGAAACTGTGATTGGCTGGGTAAAATAAACGTCAAGAGTGACATTTGCGGGTATTTGAACGTTTTCACCCTTTTGTCTAACAGCATTTGCAACGCCAATACCGCCGCCGATAGCAGTGCCGTAAATTGCTCCCTTGCCGACAGAACCTCCTGAAAGGGCCCCCATTGCTGTACCTAATGCAGCACCGCTGCCGGCGCCAAGTACTGCGTTTTTACCATAATCCTTGGCACTGTCTATTTTTGTGCCGCCTTTTAAAATGCCGGAATTATCATCAGTTTTGAACACGGCATTTATTGCGATACTGTATCCTTGCGGTGTTCTGAGATTATTGAATATTACCTGGATTTGGCCGTTTCTGTTTCCTATACCTGCCTTTTTGCATTTTGTAACAGTACCGTTTAATACACTCCCTGCGGGTGCTACTGTTTTGCCGTTGTATGTAATGGCGGTCGGAAGAGTTACATTTACCTGCATGCCTACGGTTGCATATTCAGAACTCAATCCGTTCGATAAAATTGCGGGTGCAGTTATGCCGGCAGGCACATAAACAACCTGTCCTTGAAGTGCGCCTGAGCTTGCATTTTTCGGTTCTGCAGTGAAATTATAATTTGGTGCTCCAAAAGCGCAAGCTGATATATTTATTATTAAACCTGCAAATAAAATTGCCATTCCTGTTTTTTTTATAGAAATCATAAAATTTTGCCTCCCCTTTTCTTTGTATTTTGACTGTATTATACCACAAATTACCATTTAAACATTTCGTCTTTGCTTATTTCTGCCTCGCTGCTGTCATAATCGCAATCAAGCATAATATGCACAGGGTCACTTGTCGGAAGTGTGACATGCAGCCCCATTTCATATTCCCCGCTTGGTACATATTGCAAAACCCCTGCTTGTTTCCAATACATCCCTTCTCTTGGATGTATTGTTTTGTTATAAGAAGCCGGCGGTGTAAGGTTGCCGCCTATTTGTCCTTTGCCGTTTTGAGTTACCGTTCCTTCCAATCTTTTAATTTTGCCGTTGGGTAAAATTGCCTCTGTTATTCTTATTACCATAGCTGCATTAACACCCTTTACCGGCATTTTAAGCATTTCTATATAGCCTCTGAAACAGGTGTCTTTAGGTAAAACGTTTGTTTCATATACCCATAAATCGGAAGGATTTATAAAATAGACAAAATCCCCTTCATTTAATGCTGCTGTTGAAATTGTTTTAAGAGGGTAAGCCTGTATCATTACTCCTTTTGAAATTACCGTGCTGTTTTCATATGTAACGGCACAAAATCCTCTGTTAAACAAGTTTAGGATTAATATTAAAATTGTAATTAAAATTTTTCTCGTCATATTGTATATTTTAAGCTATTTTTCATTTTTTGCAAAAAATGACGTATGTGTTCTATAATTTTCTTATGAATAAAAGCATATTGTTAAGAATTTTAAATATCTTATTTTGCCTTACTTTTGTACTTGTAATTACTTTATATGCAAATTTGGGAAAACTTGTAAATTCTTTTTTGGACCCGGAATTTATTAAACAAAGTGTAAATAAAAATACCGGTCTTGTTTTGGATTTAGCTAATCCTGAAATTAGCACCACAAAGGATTTCTGTATAAATTTAAAATCGGCAAGTGTAAAGTTTTTAATGCCTGATGCAAACAACAATACGTTGCTTTATATTAAAGATATTGATGCTAAAATCAAGATTTTTCCGCTTATCTTTAAAAAACTTGAATTTAAAAAAATAACATCCTCTAATCTTGAAATAAACCTAGAGCGCGCAAAAGACGGAGAGTTTAACTTTTTAAAATATTTTAAAAACGATAAAAACCTTTCTTTTAAAGTATCCGCAAAAAATGCCTCCCTCCTTGTGGATAAATATATTATTCATTATACTGATAAATTTTTAGGTACAGGTGCTGAAATTCTTGGCAGCGATTTGATTTCAACAGAATTTGACCTAGATACTTCCGCTGATATAAAAACAAAAGGCAGCTTAAAACTTATTAGCGGCAACAAAGTGCGGGTATCGCCTTATGCTGTAGATTTAAAATTAAAATTTCCGCTAAATAAAAATCTTGATTTTGAAGATTTAAAACTTGAGCTAAGTATTGCAAACATTGATTTTTCTTACCTCGAGCCTTACCTGAAAGAAATTTCGGCAAATAATATTAAAAGTTTCAAAGGTAACGGCGATATTATAATCACCCCTTCCAAAACCTTGAAAAATGCATTATTTTTAAAGCTTGATATTAAAAATTTGTATGCAAATATATTTAAAAATAATCACGATAATATAATTAATATTTCAGATAAAAGCACAATTTTGCTTACAACCCACTTTAAAAAAGATGAAATATATATTGACGATTTTAATTTTAAGAAAGATAAAATCAATATCTCTGTTGACGGTGTTCTTAAAAACATTCCAAAACTTACTTTTGGAGAAAATATCAACTTTAACAGTATTGTCCCGGATATTAATCTGAAAATTAAAGATACATCTCTTCATGAAGGACTTCTTGCAACACCGGATTATTTTTTCAAACTCCAACAGGATTACATTCCAAACCTCAAAAAATATAATGCCAATGCCGTTGTAAATGGTGAATTTAAGGTAAAAGAACGTTTTCGTTATCCTGATATGTACGGGTATATTAAACTTGATGATGTATATTTGCTTGAAAGGCCGTCAAATGCTAAAACCTCTTCTGCCGTAATAACATTCAAGGGTTCTGATGTTGATATTGATGTTGATGCCAATTGTCCGGAGGGGCAAAAGCTGATTGTTAAAGGGAAAACGGAAATAAAAGAATTACCGGTTGCTAAATTTAATATACAGTCATCCCCTTCTGTAGATATAGCTTTTGCGCACAGGATTTTAATTCCAATCCATAAAATTTTTGGTTTTCAGCTTGGGCCTTTGCCTTTTATGAAGGTATCCGGGAACGGTGAAATTTCTCTTAAAACAGAAGGGACAAGAGAGAGTGCAAACCTTAACGGTTATTTTAAAACGCAAAACGGAAGAGCCTCTTTGCAAGGTTTGAATACAGAGCTTTATAACGGTAATTTAAACCTTATATTTAAAGGTAAAAAAATAATTTTTGATAACACAACCGGGATTGCGGAAGGTGCCAAGGTTAAGATTGACGGCAGTTCTGATGTTAATGGTAATCTGGATTTATATGTAAATATTTATGATGCAGAGGCAAGCAGGGCTTTAAACATAGTAAAAACAAGCGATATGCTGCTCACGCTCCTTAATGGCGGCAGCTTTCTGGATGCGTACACTAACCCGAAGGGAAATATTGATTTTAATATGCATCTTTGGGGCAAGGCTGAGCCTGTGACTGGCGATACTATGAATTTTGAACCCAATGATAATATGCATTCAAAAGGTACAATTACATTTAAAAATAACTCTATTGATATTTTCCCCGAAATAAAAGCATCTAAAATCAATGGTACACTTGATTTTACTGATTTTGTAACTCTTGACTTAAATGCGGATGTTTATTCTTCTCCGTTTAATTTAACAGGCACCATAAAGCCTGATGCAAGCGTATCAAAAAATCGTGCACTTCAACCCCAAATTATTGATTTGACATTTAAAACAAAATCCGCCTCTTCAGGGGATTTGTATAAATTTTTCTATGATAACCAGGAAGGTTTTCAGTCTAAAAATAAAATAAGCGATGAACTTTATGATTTTTTGAATAAAATTAATTTTAAATTTGCGGCAAATATCAGGGCAAAAGGAAGTGTGGAACCCGGTGTTGATATAATTGATATGAAAAAATTTAATCTTAACGGTTGGGCTGTAGGTTTAAATTACAAAGAATCCGATGTCAAGTTTAATTCCGGTGATGTTAAGTTTCAGGGGCAAAAGCTCTTGTTTAAAAATTTGAACACTGTTCTTTGGGATGCTGATGTTATTACAAACGGCGAAATTGATAAAATATTTGATGATACATTTTTGCCTGATTTGAATTTTAAGCTTGTGTCCTTTCCGTTTGCAAAGATTGGGGATTTATCAACATTTTCCAATGATAAAAATATCAAAAAGGTGCTGAATGATTATACGGATTTCAAAGGGAGTCTGAACGGTGAATTTATTTATAACAGCTCGGGCTTTAAGGGCAGCACAAGCTTTAATCAGGTTTCCTTGTACGATAAAAAAAGAGAATTGCCGGTAGATTTAAACAGCGGAAATATAAGGTTTTCAAATAACCAGATAAGATTAAATGCGCTTAATATGTCATATGGTCACACGCCGGTCTATTTGGATGCAATTTTAGATGATTTTACATTGTCAAAGCCAAAGTTTAATGTATTTGTATCTACAAACCTTAACGAAGAAAGCCTTGATAAGCTTTTAAACCCCATGTTGCAGTTTCCGCTTAAAACAAAAGGTGAATTTATGCTAAAGGGCAGATTGCGCGGGCAGGCCGATAATTATACAACCTTTGCAACGCTTAATTTAGACCCGGGTGCAGATTTATATTACATGGGTGCAAATCTTGGTGATACATCAAATAAAAGGGAAATCAGCGCAAGAATTGATTTTAAAAATGATGAGGTTGATATAAAAAATCTTAAATATTTGAAATATATAAATTCTCAAAATAATGTCAAAGAAACACCTTATGAGATGCTAAGGGTTTCAGGGGCAATTAAAACGGATGACAAAAATTTATTATTGGATAATCTGTCTGTTTTGACACCAAATCCGGCACCTGCCAGGCTGCTGAATTCCATATTTAAAAAATCAATATTAAAGCAAGGTACATTTAATGCCCAAATACTGCTTAACGGCATACTTTCAAAGCCAAATGCTCGCGGCAAAGTAAAATTTAGCAATATTGATATCCCTCTTTATGAAACTCAAATTCGTGATGTTGATTTAACATTGAATGATGACCTTATTCACGCCGTTTTTGAGGGTACCGGCATGAAATCCGATGTTAAAATAACGGCAGAAATTATAAATAAACCGACACTCCCTGTTATTATAAATAATGCCGAAATTTCTTCCAGAGTTATAGATTTAAACAGCTTTACCAAAGGGCTTTCAAAATATGCAAAATCACAAAAATCACCTGACCCGGCCGCAAAACAGGCGTTTGTACTTTCACCTTCGGATTTAGAGATTAAAAACGGCAAACTTTTGGCGGATGAAATTTATTTTAACAACATTAAGGCAAAGAATTTTTCCGGTACCTTTAAACACACTAAAGAAGGGGTTTTTGTATTTGATGACCTTGTTTTTGATATTGCGGGTGGAAAGATTAAAACAAGCGGCAGTTATGAATTTGATACAACAAAATATGCAGTGAATTCGGTAATTGAGGAGTGTGATGCCAACACTCTTGCTACGGATATACTTGGGGCTAAAAATATGATTTTTGGCAAAACTAACGGTAAAATATCCCTTAGCGGCCGCGAATTAAATACATCCGGCGGCATAAACAAGGTAGAGGCCAATGTTGATTTTGCAATTCATGATGGTAAAATGCCAAAACTCGGTTCGCTTGAATATCTGCTTCGTGCGGGTAACCTTGTTAAAAGCGGTATTTTAGGTTTTACTTTAAACAATGTTATAGAAGTTTTAATACCATATAAAACAGGCGAATTTAAGAAAATTTCGGGTGATTTTGTAGTGGAAGACGGTAAAATTGATAAACTCAATCTCTATTCAAGGGGTGATAACCTTAGTATTTACACAACCGGCACCTATGATATTGCAAGCAATATAGGTAATTTTGAAGTTCTTGGTAAGTTGTCAACAAAGATTTCCAATCTGCTTGGTCCTATTGGTAACGCTTCTGTTAATTCAATTGTAAACCTGTTCCACAACGGCAATATGGATAAAAATACAAGAGAGGGGATGTTTAAAAATACTGATAAAATCCCTGATATTGCGGGCGGTTCCAGTGAATTTAGGCTTTTTGCCGTTAGGATACTTGGTGATTTGAATGCTGATAATTTCGTAAAAAGTTTTAACTGGCTAAACTAATCTTATAATTGTTGCACTCATGTGAATTTCACGGTAATATAAACATAATTTAAAAGACTTTGGGATGAAATCTTTATGAAAAGACTTTTGATTTTTCTTGCAGCTTTGTTTGTAAGCGTTATGTCAAGCGCATGTATAAATAATTTTGCAATTCAGGAATTAAATACAAAGGCAAAAGAATATCTTGATAAAGGCGACTATGATGAGGCCGTAAAGAGGCTTGAATCAAGTGTAGACCTTGACGGCAGTATATTTGAAACCCGATATAACCTTGCGGTTGCCTATATCAATAAAGAAGAATTTGCAAGTGCGATAAATCAGCTAAATCAAGCGTTAACGTTAAACTCCGGCAATGCTGATGCCTACTATACCCTGGGTGTTGCACTTGAGGGTGAGGCATCAAAAAAACTTTTAAAGAAAAACGTACTCCAAACCTCTGAAGAATTGGAAAATGACTTTTTAGATAAAAAAGAAGGCGAAGAAACCTTTGGTACGGGGATTTTTGCAAACGCATCAGATGCGCTTTATGCTGCAAATAAGCTTGATGAAGCCATAAAAGCATATAAAAAATACCTGGAAATTGCCAATGGCCCTAAGGATAAAACTGAGGTTGAAGAACATATAAACGAACTTGAAGAAAGCAAGGATATTTATTTGAAGGAAGGCGCGGAAGGTGATATTTAAGGCGCCTGCTGCTGTTGCTTTCAGTTTGTTTGGTTATGATATAAGATACTACGGCATAATGCTGTTTTTAGGCATGTTGGCGGGCATTTTTGTGTCCCTGGGCATTCTAAAAAAACATTATAAAAATTTAAACACAGACATGTTTTTGGATTTTCTTCCTTTTTTGATTATTGTATCCATTGTATTTGCAAGGCTTTACTATGTAATTTTGGATTTGGATTTCTATATAAAACATCCTGCGGAAATTCCTGCAATTTGGCATGGCGGAATTGCAATCCACGGAGCCATTTTGGGCGGTATCATTGCAGGTGTTGTTTATTTTAAATTAATCAAAAAAACAGCCCTTTTGCCTTATGCAGATGTAGTTTCATACGGCCTTGTAATAGGCCAGGCGATAGGCAGGTGGGGAAATTTCTTTAACTCCGAAGCTTTTGGGTGCCCTTGTGATTTGCCCTGGAAACTATACATAGAGCCGATTTCAAGACCTATTCAATATGCGGATTACAGTTATTTTCATCCGGCTTTTTTATATGAATCAATTTGGGATATTTGTGTATTTTTGATTTTATTTTTCTTTGTTAGAAAATGGGCTCAAAACAAGCCCGGCATTGTCTTTTTTGGCTATCTTGGTTTATATTCTGTGGGCAGAATGATAATCGAAAACATAAGAATAGATAGCGTTTTAAATGTTGTAAATATGCCAATAGCCCTGATAGCAAGTATCTTTGGGCTATTAGTTTCAATATTTGGTATATTTTTTATACGCCGTAAAAATGCCGTATAATATGTAGTTTAGTGTTCTATCATCGATTTTCCGGTCATTTCAACAGGTTGTTTAATTCCTGCAAGTTCAAGCACTGTGGGTGCAATATCGCTCAATGCGCCGGTTTTACGTAAATTGTATTTTTTATTATCAACAATAATAAACGGCACAATGTTGGTTGTGTGGGCGGTTTGTGGCGCGTGGGTTTCTTCGTTGTACATCCACTCTGCGTTTCCGTGGTCTGCTGTGATAATCATCTTAACGCCCTTTTCAAGCGCTTTTTGGGCAATTTTACCTACACAAATATCAACAGCTTCAACTGCCTTAACTGCCGCATCCATGACACCCGTATGCCCTACCATATCAGGGTTTGCGAAGTTAACAAGTATAAAACCGTACTCATCATTGTCAAGTGCCTCAAGAACGTTGTCACAAACCTCATAAGCGCTCATTTCGGGCTTCATATCGTATGTTGCAACTTTTGGAGAGGCTACAAGCTTACGGGTTTCAAGCTTTCCGGGTTCTTCCACACCGCCGTTAAAGAAAAATGTTATATGTGCATATTTTTCGGTTTCAGCTGTTCTGAATTGTTTAATATTATTGGCGTCAAACACTTGCCCTAAGATGTTTTCAAGCCTTTGCGGCTTAAACGCAACAGGTAAATTAAAACTTTCATCATACTGTGTCATACATACATAATAAAGGTTTTTAGGTGTTTCTTTACGGTCGAAACCGTTGAAGTCAGCGGATGTTAACGCTCTTGTAATCTCTCTTGCCCGGTCAGGCCTGTAATTGAAGAATATTACAGAATCTCCGTCTTTAATTCTTTCTCCGCCAATCACCCAAGGTTCAATGAATTCGTCGCTTATATCGCTCTCGTACGAGCTCTTAATGGCTTCCAGCGCGCTTTTAGCTCTTTTGCCTTCCCCTAAAACCAAGCAATCATAGGCCTTTGACACGCGTTCCCACCTGTTATCCCTGTCCATAGCGTAGTATCGGCCTATTACACTTGCAACGGGAGGAAGATTTTTTGCTTTTAACGCATCTTCTACCTGTCCCACAAAGGTTTCAGCACTCCTTGGGGGTGTGTCGCGCCCGTCTAAGAAGGTATGCACGTAAACACGTTTCACGCTATTGTCGGCTGCAAGCTTGATTAGGGCCTCTAAATGTTTCATTGAACTATGTACACCGCCGGATGATGTAAGGCCCATGATGTGTAAAGCCCCGTCAGTAGCCTTTATGTGCTCTATCGCACGCAGGAATTCCTCATTTTTAAAGAATTCCCCCTCATCTATTGATTTATTAATCCTTGTAAGTTCTTGATAGACAATCCTTCCGGCTCCTATGTTCAAGTGCCCGACTTCGGAATTTCCCATTTGACCCTCCGGCAGCCCGACATTCAGCCCGTCAGCATGGATTGTTGTTGCTGACATATTGCTCATAAAATCGTCATAATTCGGTGTATTAGCGGCTTTCACGGCGTTATAATTTGCGTTTTCAGAAATTCCCCAACCGTCCAAAATACACAGTAAAACCCTGTTATTATTCATTTTTATACCTCTTTTATTTTTTTCTCTTTGTAGCCAATATACCATAAAAATGTTAGAATAATATTATGCAAAATCATGCTCAACAAATACATGGTACAAATACCCCCGGAACCCCTATAGATTATCTTTTAAAGGATGCACTCGGGGTGACGAGTCCTTTTGCGCAAAACATTTGCAATCCTGTTCCTGAAATCAATATAACCCAACAGCAAATTGAAATTTTAGAGGATGCAATCAGGCGCTACGAGAGGCTTGAGGATGTTAAAAGATTTTCTTCCCTTGTGCTTGAAGATGTTGAATATATAACCGAAGATGACATAAAACGCGCTCTGGAGGCTGAAAAGGCTGTTTCAATTGAAGATGAAAAAGCTGTTCTTGCACTTATTCAAAATGAAGGTTTCCTGAAAGACCTTGATAGTGCTGATTTTTCAGCATTACTGGAAGATGCTGCAGAACAGGATTTTTCGGATTTTGATTTATGATTTTTGAGTTTTTTAGTAAATATCGTGTATTACAGGATGCTTTACAAAACTTAAAGAAATTTTTTTACATCAAGATATTGGGGCGAAAATACTTTAGAACCGGCAAGTGCAACCGTTGCGGCAAATGCTGCAAAAATATTTATGTAAAACACGGTAAAAAATTTATTGATGATGAAAAACTTTTTAATAGCCTAAAACCATTGCATACATTTTATTTCGACCTTGAGGTAATCGGAAAAGATGAAGTGGGTCTGCTTTTTGCCTGCAAAAATCTGGACAATGAAACCAGTATGTGCAAAATGCATAAAAAACGCGCTAAAATTTGCCGCGATTACCCTATGGAAGAAATCCTTAAAATGGGCGGAACGCTTGCGCCGGATTGCGGTTTTCGTTTTGAACCTATTGAAAAGTTTTCTGATATTTTAAACAAGCTTTCCGGCTAGGCTAAGCGCCTGTTTGGTTTTGACTACATTGTGCACCCTTATTATGTCAATATTTTTTGTGCCAAAATAAAAACTTGCCTGAGCTGTAATTTCATCAAGTGTTTTAAGTATATCTTGATTTTGAAACTCTTCGGACACAAGGCTTTTTATAAATCTTTTTCTTGAAACCCCGCAAAGCAAAGGGTATCCCATACTTTTAAATTCTTCAATTTTTATTAAAATTTCAAAATTCTGTTCGATATTTTTTGCAAATCCAAACCCCGGGTCGATTGTTATTTTTTCAGGTAAAATCCCTGCATCAAGTGCATTTTCTGTCATTTTTAAAAGTTCAAAATAAACATCATCCACAGTGTTTTTGTAGCTGCAGAATTCATCCATTGTATCAGGCATACCTCTTGAATGCATAATAATCACATTGAGACCCGTTTTTGCAATAGTTTTTGCCATATTTTTGTCATAAGAAAGTCCCGAAACATCATTTATAATATCCGCCCCAAGGTCTGCCATAACAGCTGCCGTACCGGAATTTCTTGTATCTATGCTTATTTTTGCGCCGCATTTTCCTGCAAGTTCTTTTATCACAGGCGTTATTCTGTTTATTTCAATATCGGGGTTTATGGGTTCTGCCCCTGGGCGGGTGCTTTCGGCACCTATATCAATAATGTCTGCACCCTCATCCAACATTTTGTATGCATGTTCTATAGCTTTTTTCGGGTCAAGATACTTGCCGCCGTCTGAAAAGGAATTTTCTGTTATATTTAAAATCCCCATTATTTGCGGTTTTACGGGGGTTTGCTTAAATATTTTAATTTGCGACAAAATTTCATCAGCGATTTTTGGGGCGGAAAACTGCTGTTTTTTAAGTTTTTCAGCTATACTGCAAAGCTCCTGTATGGTTCCTGAAAGAATTAAATCACTTTTTTTAATACTGTGGTCTAATACGCCGCTATGTACAGCTGCATCTGCGCCGGCAGAAAGTGCTGCCTGTTTTATTATAGTAGCAGTTTCCGGTTTTAGGTCATAAATTTTAATATTTAAAAATTTGTGTTTTAATGCTCCAAAATCAAGATGTGACAGGCTAAAACCTATTTTTTCAATTTCTTTTTTAATGTGGCTTGTTAAAATTCTTCTTACTTTAAATTGCATTTTACTATTTTACAAATATAATAAGAAAATGCAATACTAATAATAATTTTAGGGAGATAAAAAATGAGCGAAACAATCAAACTTAAAGCCGAAGACAGGGCAGAAAATAAAAACCCCCGCCAATTAAGAAGTGAAGGCCTTTTGCCTGCAACAATTTACGGCAAAGGTATGGATTCAAAAAGTATTCAAATTAATGCGCATGAATTCAATATGGCTTTTAAAAATGCAAAAGATGCTACATATGAAATTTCTGTAGGAAAAGAAAAATTTTCAACAAAAGTTCAGGAGGCGCAAATTCAATATTCTAATAACGCTGTATTAAATGTTGAATTTAAGCTTGTTTAAGAACCTTTGTTATTAAATTTTTGTTTATGCCGGATTTAATTTTCATCTCTGTTATCAAGCGATGAAGAATAGAATTCGGCATATTCATTAAGTGAATTAATGAAATGGTCGTATCTTTCCATTCTGAGTTTTAGCCACCCAAGCATAGAACTGGTGCCCATAATTTTTACAATCCTTGTCTGTGCAAAACATTTTCTTGCTGCGTTATATTTTTCTTCAAAAAATGTCTGACACCTGCAATTCAGCTCATCTGCAAGGTCATAAAGTGTTTTGAGCCAAGCACTCTGCACACTTGTTTCATCAATTCTAAATTCCAGAATAGTGTTTTCTGCCATAATTTAGTGCCTCTTTTATTTAATAAACCGGTGATAACGGGGTAAAAAGGATAAAATAGCTTTGCTTTACAGGACACTTTGCTTTATGATTTAATTATATCAAAGTTTTTGCCTTTTTCTATCTTTTAAGGGGGTTGTGATGAAATTTTGTAAAGTTTTGTTAAACAATGATGTAATTTTTGATAAAGCAAGGTTTATGAATTCTTTTTTTGAAAGACTTTCTGGATTAATGTTTCAAAAACATATTCCATATAATGCCCTTGTATTCAAGAATTCCGGGTGGATACATTCGTTTTTTTGTTTCATTCCTTTCAACGCTCTTTTTATCGGCAGAAACGGAAAAATCTTAAATCATTTTTCAAATATTAATAAAAATAAAATTTTGCCGCCTGTTTTTGGAGCAGAATATACAATTGAATATTTAGGGTGCCCCCTGAACTTTTCAAAAGATGATATAATTATTGTTATGCCTGATTAACAGGGTGTTAGAGGATTTAAATTGCCCAAAGAAAATGTTTCAAAATTTGTGCTTGAACAGGTGAAGATGATGCCCAAATTGCCGGGGTGTTATCAGTATTATGATGCCAAAGGCGAGGTGATATACGTTGGCAAGGCAAAAAATCTGTTTAACCGCGTAAAAAGCTATTTTGTGACCGGCGGCACAATTAAAACAAACGTTATGGTGCCAAAAATTGCCCGTATAGAATGCATTGTTGTGGATAGTGAGGTTGAGGCACTTATACTTGAAGCAGAGCTTATTAAAAAGTATAAACCCCGCTATAATATCCTTTTAAAGGATGATAAAAAATTTCCTTATTTTCTCGTGACAGATGAAGAATACCCGAGGATTACCGTTGTAAGAAAAGCTAATAAAAATCCTGCAAAAGGTAAATATTTCGGCCCATATACCGATTCAAGGGCAATGTGGGCAACCTTGGAGCTTTTAGGAAAGATTTTTCCTCTTAAAAAGTGTAAAACACCTAAATTCACATCCCGCCCTTGCCTTTATTATGATATAGGACAGTGCACGGCACCTTGTCAAAAAATAATATCACCTGAAGATTATAAAAAAATTCTGCATGAAGCCGTAATGTTTTTATCAGGCAGGCAAAACGAGCTTTTAAAGGCTCTTGAAAAAGAGATGAAAAAGGCATCTGCCAATCTTGAATTTGAAAAGGCTGCACGGTACAGAAATTCTTATCTTGATGTTAAAAAGACAATGGAAAAGCAGAAGATAGTTTCTGAAAATTCTAAAATTAATCAGGATTTTATAGGCATAATAAAGGAGAGAAACCTATACTCTGTAAGTATTTTAGAAATCAGGGAAGGCCGCCTTATCAATAAAAAGGATTTTGATTTTTCAAAATACTCCGGTGAATTCAGTGAAGATTTAGCGGAAGTTTCAAAAGCGGTAATGAGGGAATATTATTCAATCCTGAATGATAATGATATTCCGAAATCCATTATTCTTACCGCCCTGCCCGACGATAAATTAATTTATGAAAAGTGGCTTTCTTCAAGGCGGGATGCTAAGGTGACGCTTTCTTTGCCAAAAAATAAAAAGGAAGAGGAAATCCTTGCGCTTGCGCAAAAAAACGCGGAATTTAATATAGAACAGTTAAAATTAAAGGAGTTTGCCCGGCTTCAAAATGATTATAATGAGGTTGGCGCGTATATTCAGGATAAACTGGGCTTATCTAAATTTCCGCACATGGTTGAATGCTATGATATTTCGCATATTCAAGGTACAAATACGGTCGCAAGCCGTGTGGTATTTGAAAATGGCATGCCTAAAAAATCAAGCTACAGACGATATAAGCTTCGCACTATTAAAAAGGGTGAAGTTGATGATTTCAAAAGTATGCGTGAAGTCTTATCCCGTCGTTTTAAACGCATTGTAAGCGGGGATGATGCGGCACCCGATTTAATTATAATTGACGGTGGCAAGGGGCAGCTTTCAAGTGTGGCAGCCATTATGGCGGAATTCAACTTAAATATTGACCTTGTTTCACTTGCTAAAAGGGAAGAAGAAGTCTTTAAGCCAAATATTTCAAAGCCTGTTATTTTTCCTGTCAAATCTCCCGCACTTCATCTTTTTCAGCGTATCAGGGATGAGGCGCACCGTTTTGCAATTACTTATCATAAAAAACTTAGAAGTAAAAATATGCTGAAATAATCTAAAATTCTTCCCTATCTGTGTGATAAAGAATTTTTTCAATTAAGAATAAGGTATTTGGATTTTTTATTTTTTTAAGCTTTTTAATTAATTCTTCTTTGTGTGATGCAGTCATATATTCAGGATAGATAAAAAACTCATATGGCTGTACCTCAAGGATATCGGGCAGTTTTTGAAATACTTTAAAAGACATAAAGCTTTTTCCGGTTTCAATATTGCTTAAAGTATTTGTTTCAATACCTATTTTTTCAGCCAATTGTTCCTGGGTTAACCCTTTTTGTTTTCTAAAGTATTTGATTTTATTGCCAAGCGGTTTCCTTAAATCCATACCTCAATAATAAACATTACCCTGAAATTAATAACCATATATATTGTGATAAAAATTATTGATTTATCATAATATATATGGTATTATTTTTACACTTAGCCAATCGGGTAGAAAACCATGTTTGAATTTGAAGAATTAGTTTATTTTATTTTTTCTATAGGTATTATTTCTGTAATACTCTATATAGGTTTTGTCTTTGGAAGGATTAAAGATAATGCCGCCGAAAAAGAAATGTCTAATATTTTTAAAAAAACCTTTCATAGAAAATAGTTACATACTCTTACCTTTTATCGCAATCTGTGGTGTGGCAATTCAAAAAAACATATATGGCATTTGGATTGCCACACTTTTATTAATTTGCGACGAGGTTTTGGCTTTGCGACGTAGGATGTGAGCCCCTTTTGAGCGAGCACCATATAACAAATAAAATGATAAATTTTGCAAATCTAATCGAAGGTGCGAAGCGAACAAGTGGCTAACACCCACAGGAGCAAAAAGCATTAATAAAACTCTCTCAAAGTTGATGATTGAGCTTGACAAAAAAAAAAAACGGTAAACTAGAATTAAGAGTGTGAAAGAACAGCGGGCAAAGTCCGTGTTCTGAAACCGTTCTATGGCGACGTAGGATAATTGAGCACACCGGTGCGAAATACCCACAGGAGCCTCAAATAAATTTATTCTATTGTTTATCTTAAATAAAGGTTACGTTAATTATGAAAAATCATTCACTTTTTCGTGCACATTTTTGTGCACAATTAAGGCATCTTGCCTTCTCCCTCGTCGAAATGCTTATGGCACTCCTTGTCGCATCAGTTCTTTTGGCAGCACTTGCTCCTGTAATGACAAGAAAATTTAATGAAAATATTAGTGTATCAGGAAGTAATGGCGGAGGAATGGACGGCTCCCCTGAAACATTAACCTGTTATTCTTACACTGATACTAACCCCGCATGGAATATTACACTTAATAAAGTATATTATGCAAACTTTGTGATAGCATCAGGTGGTGGCGGAGGAGCGGGAGCAAGTATAGAAAATACAAGTGATAAAAAAGAAACAATACAAGGTTCAAGTTCAGCAACTTCATCTGCCATATATAGTGAAAAAACTATACCAATAACAGATGCTATGACAAATGTTAAGATAACAAATCTTGTAGGTGGTGGAGGAGGTGGCGGAAAAGGTAACTCTGCAAAAAGTGAAGACGGAGCCTGGGCACCAACAAAACAATCAGATTGCGAACCCTTTGGGGTATACATATCAGCAGCAAATAACGGAGGAAAGGATATATGTGTATCCAAATACAATCCCGGCGAAGGAAGGACAGGAAGCCCCTCTATCCCAAGCAGTGTAACAATTGTACCTGCGGACAAGAATACATCATGTTCAAGTAAAAATACCAATTGCTGTTGGTATGGTAACAACGGGAATACGTATAAGACTGCAGGAACGTGTGATACAAGTGCAAACGGTATAAATTATTCAGGATGTCACAGAACTGTGTGCAATTGGAGTGCTGCAAATACAATATGTGCAAACTGGAAACCTAAAGGTTCAAGCGGGCCAACAGGAAGGCTGCCAAGTTATGCGGAATTAACAGCATGGAAGAATAGCGGGTTGGTGAATGATAATAAAACATCAAAAACTCCAGGAACTTTAAACTGGAATGGTACTGCGGGCTTGCAACTATGCAATCATACAACAGGCTCAAGCACTGGTGCCCCGCGTTGTATTTTTACTGGTACATGTAGAGGTGCCGCCCCCAGTACGAGCTACTCCAACACTTGTTATCCGCGCCATATATGGTCAGGTACGCCTTCTGGCAACAGTTATTGGGATGCATGGCTTGCTGATGGGAAAATGACTATACGTACAGGGGCGCCCTTCCCTAGTACTCTTGCATTTGGCGTCCGCTGTGTCATAGAAGGGGCAACAAAAACAATAACATATAAATCACTAAGTGGAGGCTCAGGAGGCAGCGGAGCATACGCTAAAGATATAGATATATCAGAATATATAAGAGAAGCACAAAAAACAGGCGGAGGAAAGATAGTATTAAAAGCAGGCCATGGGGGTAAAGGGGGAAGTTCCGCTGTATCAGGTTCTAATTCATATGTAGAAGTGTATGATAACAATAATAAGAAAATATATGGTATAGCAGCATATGGAGGCGGCAGGGGAACAGATGCCTCAACAACATCATCAGGTTCATACGGAAGCGGGGGTAAATGCTATAAATATGATGCAAATACTCTAAACTGGGCTGCTATAGCATGTACGGGAAGTAACGGATATTCAGGCTCAAGCGGTTCATCAAATACATATACAACATATGGTACAGCAAGAACTGCTCCAAGAGGCGCCAATTCAGTCTACAATGGTTCAGGGGGAGGTGCAGGAGGAACTACATCACATACATCAGGATATTCTGCAAGCTCATACGGTGCAGGAGGGGGTGCAGGAACAGGTATGTATACATCAGAAACATCATATAGTGACGGCTCCGGTGGTTCAGGTTCAGGAGGATTTGCCGAGATAACATATCAGGAAAAATATTCTGCAGCAGGAGGCGGAGGCGGAGGAGCAGGAAGTGTAGCATATATTAAAAACATCAATGTAGGGGCAAATACAACTTGTTCCCTTGTAACGGGCAAAGGCGGCGAAGGCGGCCAAAAGGGAATAAAAGGTGCAAATGGCGGTGATTCCTATGTTAAATGTTTAAATACGCCTGAATACAGAGTAAACGGAGGAAAAGGAGGAAACCTTGGAAAATCCGCAAGTGCATCTATAGCTAATCCTGAAGGAGGTAAAAAAGGTGATGCAGGTTTAGTAAATGATGATGTATTGAATAAAGTACCCCCGGAAAACAGGGTAATTAAAACAGGCACAAACGGCACCGACGGAAAAGGTAAAGGCACGGGCGGAAAAGGAGGAACATCCGGCACCGGAACAAAAGGAGGGTGTGGAGGATTGTATAAAGAAACAGGAGTATGCGAAGTACCTGAAATATTAGATATGGCATCCTTAGAAGGACAAGGCTTTACCTATAACCATATAATTACACCAACATATGCAAATCTTACATCCGGCAACCCTTCTTTTGGTACGGCAGGTGCAGGCGGAGGCGGAGGTGCATGGAATAAGCAATTAGGTTCCGGCGCAGGAGGAAACGGGATGCCCGGGTATGTATGCGTGTATTGGAAGAAGAATGAGTAATACCTAATTTACGATAACAAAACAACTTTTTTTGGTGCTGTTTCTTTGTAACCTCAGCACCATTTTTTTAATTTTTGTAAAATTTTTTACAATGTTTATCAAAATTTATGCTTTTATTTTTATTTAGAAGTGTTATAATGGTAGTAATAAAATCATGCCTTGGAAAGTAGGCTAATAAAAGGGGATTTGTTAGTTATGAATTTAAAACACGGCTCACTTGAAAGTGTAATTTTAAACTCTTTGTGGGAACTTGAAAAATCCGGTATTTATAAAAATTCCGTGAAAGATGTTTTTGAGCATATAAATAATACAAATTCTACCAAAAGAGCCTATACTACCATAAAAACCGTTATGGACAGGCTGTACGAGAAAGAAATTTTATTAAGAATTAAACAAGGTAAAAAATTTTACTATAGAACCGCTTATTCAAGCAGTGATATAATAACTACATCTTTAAAGAAAATTGCCACACAATATTGCAACGGGGATATGACAAAACTAGCGCAAATGGCATCTCAAATTGCAACACAGGCGGCTATTAGGGTATAAGGTTACATTAAAAGGTTATATTGAAACTTTTATCGCAAATTGTTGATAAATTAAACAGGCTTTTGTATGTTGAGCCTAAAGTTTCCGCACCTGAATTTACTGAAGAAGATATAATTGCAGAAAGAAAAAAAGCAGGCGAGTTATTTTTCAGTGTCCTTGCGGGCAATGTCAGTGTTCTTGAGGCACTTAAAAAGCTACCAAAAGCAACCCCTGATGATAGCATTAATGTTTGTTTTCATATTTTAGTGCATTATGCGGCTGATGAAGATATAAGAAAAAAAGACCCTTTATACAGAGAAACTCAGGATGATTTTATTTTGCATGCTGCAGAAACTCTTCAAAGGGGTGAAATGCTTCCAATTAATATAATTAATGAGTATAATGATTTTTATAACGGAAATCTTATATATCCCGAAATTAACAAAAAAACAATTATTGCAAGACTTAAAAAGTCTATAAATATTTAAAACAGAAAAAATTGCTATGAAAAAAATCAAGGCGCAAAGCATTATAGAATTTGGCATAACCTTTATTGTTGCTATATTTATGGTGTTTTTTATTTTGGAATGTGCTTTTTATTATCAAGCGCACAATGCCGTGCAAACATTTAATGATGAAATTAATGCAAATCTTGTACTTTATGATGCCGATATTGTTTGTTCTGAAATCCAAAACCAGGAAATCCTTTCTATGACTGAAAGTAAAGCTAAAAAATATTTTAAAAAAAATATTGAGTTAAATTATTTCAAAAATTCAAATAGTTATGTTGAAATTGTATCTGCAGACAAAATCAATAATAAACCTATGCTTACCATGAAAATTTCTTGCCCGCCTTCGGGTTTAATCATCAAAAGTGATTATGTTTATAATGGCGCCTTTCTTTTTAAAACAGGCAGCGTATTGTCAAGTGTTTCAAGTGTTGAAACACCAAGGTTTTAATTTGCACAGATTGTAATGTTAAGAAACTTATATATAATTGTCATAACAGCATTTCCTCTGGTATGCTCATAATTGTATTTTGTAATTAACAAAAGGATGATACATTGCAAACTGTTGATATAGTTATACCTGTATATAATGAAGAAAAAACAATTGAAAATATTTTAGAAATTTTAGATAATACAGATTTTTGCGGCTTAAAGAAAAATCTTATTATTGTAGATGATTGTTCCACTGATGCCACCAGAGATATATTAAAAAAATACGAAGAAAAATACACTGTTGTGTATAAAGAAAAAAACGGCGGAAAGGGTTCTGCCGTTTATGAAGGCTTTAAAGCTGCAACCGGCGATATAGTTATAATTCAGGATGCTGATTTAGAATACAATCCTTCGGATTATGCTCCTCTTTTAAAACTTATTATTGATGGCGAGGCTGATGTTGCATATGGTTCCAGATTTTTAGGCACACCGTTTAAAGATTTTATGTTTTTAAGCTATGTTGCAAATAAGTTTCTTACTTTTTTAACAAATGTTATCTATGGTACCAAAATTACGGATATGGAAACCTGCTATAAGGCAATGAAAAGGGAATTTGTTCAAAATATGAAAATAAATTCGAACAAATTTGACCTTGAGCCTGAAATCACGGCAAAGCTTGTAAAACAAGGGGCTAAAATTAAAGAGCTGCCTATCAAATATAATGCAAGAAGCTATGATGAAGGTAAAAAAATAACTTACAAAGACGGTCTTATGGCAATCCGTGCATTGTTTTATTACAGATTTTTTAATTAACTTCACAATTTAACCGGCATTAAAATTGTTTGTTGTATTATTAGGTTATGAATAATTCCCCTGCAAAAAACGAACAAGAATTCAAACATTATACGGTTATGCTAAATGAGGCAGTTGACGCTCTTATTCCGGCCGGCACTCTATCTGATAAAGTTTTTGTGGATGCAACTCTTGGCGGGGCCGGGCATAGTGCACTTATCGCCTCTCGTCTTTCTGATAAAGGCAGGCTTATATCTTTTGATGTTGATGAAGATGCTATTTGTGCTGCTAAAAAAAAGCTTGCCGGGTTTAAAAATGTCAGCATAATTAAAGATTCTTACATAAATATAAAAGAGAATTTGAATAATTTAGGAATAGAAAAAATAACCGGCGGCATAATATTTGATTTGGGGGCATCCTATCATCAGTTGACTAAACAGGAAAGAGGGTTTAGTTTTATCAAAGATGCAAAACTTGACATGCGTTTTAATCAAGAGCAGGAATTTTCAGCATGGGATGTGGTTAATAAATACACTTTAAATAATTTGGTTGAAATTTTTTCTAAATATGGCGAAGAACGTTTCTCTAAGAGGATTGCACACGCAATTGTCGAAAATCGTCCGCTTAATACAACGTTACAATTAAGTGAATTAATTGTAAATTCTACACCAAAAATAAAAAGCAGAATTCACCCTGCCACAAGGGTTTTCCAAGCATTAAGAATTGAAGTAAATTCAGAGTTGTTAAATTTTGAAAATACATTAAACGAAGTGCTTACATTATTAGATGCTGGTGCTATAATAAGTGTAATAAGTTTTCATTCTCTTGAAGACCGTCTGACAAAACTTGCTTTTAGAAAGTTTGCCTCAGATTGTAGATGTGATAGAAACAAACCAAAATGCGAATGTGGTGGAAAACTTATTGATATCATTACAAAAAAGCCAATAATGGCAAGTAATGATGAAATTCTTAAAAATCCGCCCTCAAGAAGTGCTAAATTGAGAATAGCAAAAAGGGTATCTGGATAAAGTGGAGAGATAGATTTTGAGTTTGTTGACATTTAATAACACCAATATTCAGGAAAAAGCACTGCAAAGTGCGGCTCAAAAACGGCCGGTTGCAGGCAGGACACTTGGGTTTAAGTCATCTGTAAAATCTTCAGGCGCAACCAATCCGGTTAACCTTGGAAAAACCTCCCCAAAGACTATTGACAATCAGGGTGCCCGGCAAAATCAAATTATAAGCGGTTACTTTATTAAGGAAAAATCTTACAAGGAAATGGTTATAGCAAGAATTAATAATTTTTTATGCGGAATGCTCGCCCTTCTTGTTATGGTTTGTTTGGTTAGCTATTATTATGTAATTAATGGTGAAATCCAGCTTAACCAAATAAGAAAGGAAACTCTTGCTATAAACTATGAAAACGAGGATATGCAGCATCGTTTGGATATACTCCAGTCTTTTTCAAATGTAGACAGGCAAGTGGCAAGAACAAAAATTCTTCAAACTGCAAAACAAGTTATTGAATTATCTGCTGCTAGTCTTCCAAATGTTAATTATGAAAACAGAAATGTTTCTCCTGTCCCTGGTTGGTCTATGGGCTATTAATTAAATTTAATTTTTACTGGGGGGAATTTTGGAAAAAGATAAATACAGGGATTTCGACAGAAGAATTGGCTGTTTACAGTTTTGTTTCCTTGCATTTACTGTATTATTCTTAATATATTTATTTTTACTTCAAATATTTGATATCCGTCACTATAAAGAACGCGCCAAAACTCAAAGAACATCCAAAATTTTTGTTTTAAGAGGAGAAATTCTTGACAGAAACGGTTTTAAATTAGCTGTGGATGAAACTTCTTTTGATTTATACGCACACCCTAAATATTATGACTACACTCCGCAAGAGCTTGCTGATAAACTTTTTCCGCATTTAGGCGGTGATAAAAACAGCTTAATTAAGTCGTTATCATCCGGTGACGGCGTTATTCTGGTAAAAAAAGGTATAACCAGAAAAGCTGCCGAGGCCATACGTGCTTTACGCTTAAGGGAAGTTTCACTTGAGGTTAAAAATAAAAGGGCGTACCCCCAGGGCTCTTTAGCATCCCATGTACTTGGTTATTATAATTCTGATGCTGATGTTGCGGCGGGTATTGAATATGTGGCAAAAGATTATCTTGAATATATGGATAAATCTATAACATACGAAAAAACACCAAGCGGTGATTTGATTTACAATCTTTCCACCCGTCCGGAGGATGTAACTGCCCCGATAAAAGGTAAAACGCTGACTCTTACAATTGATTCTGCCGTTCAGCATATTTGTGAAAAATATCTTTATAAGTCAATGCAAAAAACGCGTGCCATACGTGGTGCCGTTATTGTTATGGACCCTCATTCCGGTGAGATACTTGCTCTTGCTGCATATCCTTATTATGACCCTAATAATTACCAAAAATATTCACTTTTGGAAATGAAAAACTGGGCTTTGACTGATGTTTACCCCCCGGGGTCTACATTTAAGATTATCACGGTTGCATCAGCATTCATAAACGGCAAAATTAATAAATTTTCTAAAATTCTTGATACCGGCAAAATCAAAATTGGTTGGTGGGAAATTCAAAACCATGATTATATTCAGGGTAAGCCCCCGGGGCTTATTGATTTAGTGTATCTTTTTCAGCATTCAAGTAACGTTGCAAGTGTGAAAGTTGCGCAGGAAATGGATGACCAGGAATTTTATGATACTCTTGAGATGTTTAACTTTGGTCAAAAAACTGGTATTGACCTTCCGGCAGAATCTGCCGGCATTCTTCCAAAGCCTAAAAATTGGGATACTGCAACCCATGGCTCTATGGGGTATGGATACGGTGCTTCGGTTACTGCAATTCAAATGGCTGCAGCAGTTTCAGCTATCGCAAACGGTGGAGAGTGGGTAACACCGCATATTATTAAATATTCCAAAAAAGAGGCTGATGAAAAAATTATAAGAAGACGCATTATGACCCCTGAGATGTCTAAAGATTTAACAGATATTTTGGTTGAATCTATTGACAGAAGTAAATCTATAGCTAAAATGCGTGATTTCAGACTGGCTGCAAAAACCGGTACATCGCGGCGTCCAAAGGACAACGGAATAGGTTATACAAACAAGATGTACACTTCAATGGTGGGCTATTTGCCTGCATCGGACCCTAAAATTTTAATATACATTGTAATTGACAGTGCCGAGGGTGACGTTTGGGGCTCGACGGTTGCTGCCCCTATATTCAAAGATATTTCATCAGAACTTGCTAAAATTATGAATTTAACTCCGGATAGAGCAGTGCCTCTTGATATATAGTATGTCTGTAAATGTTTGTGTATTTTTATCAAGTATTTAACAAAAGCGTGTTTTGGGTTTAGAATAATATTGAATAGCTTATTATTAATTGTTGTCAGAGGATAAAATAATGGAACTTGGAAAAATAATTAAGGCAATCAATCCTGATGAAGTTTTAAATTATAAAGATGTGGATATAAAAGGAATTTCCTATAATTCAAAAACTATAAACAGTCATGAAATTTTTGTTTGCCTTAAGGGTGAGCATGTTGACGGACATGAATTTGCCCAAATGGCCTTTGAAAAAGGTGCGGTTGCACTTATGGTTGAAAGGCCCTTAAATATAGAAATTCCGCAGCTTGTAGTGAAATCAACCCAGAAAAAAATAGCGGATTTAGCTTGTTGTTTTTATCATAATCCGTCACATGAGCTTAATTTGGTTGGTATTACAGGTACCAACGGTAAGACTACTGTAACGCATTTGGTTCAAAAAATTGTCGAAGAAGACCAAAAAAGATGTGCACTTATTGGTACATTGGGGTATAAACTTTCTTCATCGGATGATTATCTTGAAGCAAAACATACGACTCCGCAAGCGCCGGAGCTTCAAAGAACGTTGTCTGTTATTCTTAAAAAGGATATTTTAAATGTTATAACTGAGGTAAGTTCTCATGCACTTGAGCAGTCAAGAGTGCGCGGTTGCAGATTTTCTGGCGCCGTACTTACAAATCTTACACAGGACCATTTGGATTTTCATATAACTATGGAAAATTATTTTAAAGCTAAGGCTAAGTTATTTTCTGAGCTTGAAAAAGGTTCTTTTGCGGTAATAAATAATGACGACAAATGGGCTGACAGATTTTTAGAGGCTGTACCCGAAGGTGTTAATGTTTTGACATACGGGGTTAAAAAAGATTCTTCGCTTATGGCGAAAGATATAGAATTTACTTCGCGCGGTGTGAGATTTACCTGTGTTTGCGGAGAAGAAAAAGAAACAATTCAACTTCATCTTAACGGAATGTTTAGTGTATACAATGCTCTTGCCGCTATAGGTGTAGGGATTTCTATGGGCATTAGTATGAAAACCTGTAAAAATGCACTTGAGGGCACGCGCTCAGTTGCAGGTCGTTTTGAAATTGTTAATTCTGAACCAATGGTAATTGTTGACTATGCTCATACTCCGGATGGACTTGAAAATATTTTACGCGCTGCAAGAGAATTGACACCCAAAAATGCTAATTTAATTTGTCTTTTCGGGTGCGGCGGTGACAGAGATGCTACAAAACGCCCCAAAATGGGAAAAATTGCACAGGCGCTTTCGGATAAAGTGGTTATTACATCAGACAATCCGCGTTCCGAAGACCCTCAGCAGATAATTACAGATATTCTTTCAGGTCTAAAATTAATAAATCCTAAAACAGTTTTTGTTGAGCCGGACAGGCATCTTGCCATTGAATTACTTAAGAATATTGCAGCGCCCGAAGATGTTGTTATTGTTGCCGGCAAGGGTCATGAAGACTATCAAATTTTAAGTGACAGAACAATACATTTTGACGACCGCGAGGAAGTTCAAAAAGTCTTTTCTACCCTGCCCTTAACTAAATAAAGTATTGTAATTTACATTAATTAAATTAGTGTAAATTAATCTATTCTTGTATTACAATAATGTCATGACTAAAGTGCAGGAAAAATTAGTAATTTCAGGTTTTGATCGTCTTAATGGTGAGGTTTCAATCGGCGGAGCAAAGAACGCTGTACTAAAACTTATGGCTGCTGCCCTTCTTTGCGAGGATGTTTCCGTAATCAGAAATGTGCCGGAACTTTCCGATGTTGAAATTATGGTTGATGTGCTGAAAGAACTTGGTGCCAAGGTTACATATAATAAAGTAGAAAAATTTCTGACAATTGATGCTACTAATTTAACCGGCATAAGGGCATCTGATGCTTTTGTGTCAAGAATGAGAGCTTCTTTTGTTGTGCTTGGGCCTCTCGTTGGCAGAATGAAGGAGGCTTATGTTGCCCTTCCCGGCGGCTGTCAAATTGGCGAAAGGCGTGTAAATTTTCATATAAAGGGTTTGCAGGCACTTGGGTGTGAATGTAAACTTGAAAATGGCTATGTCCATGCTAAGGCTGCGAAGCTTGCGGGGGATGATGTTTGCTTTGATATACCGTCTGTTGGTGCCACTGAAAATATTATGATGGCATCTGTTCTTGCGGAAGGTACAACAAGAATTCAAAATGCCGCGCAGGAACCCGAAATAGTTGATTTGGCTAACTTTTTGATTGCAATGGGTGCCAATATTGAAGGTGCCGGCACAAGTGAAATTATTGTGCGCGGTGTAAAACAAAGTGAACTTCACGGCGTTGAATATGCTACAATTCCGGATAGGATTGAGGCAGGTACTTTTATGTCTGCCATTATTGCATCACGCGGAAAAGGTATTATAAGAAATGTTTACCCTAATCATTTAACCATTTTTACCGGAAAACTTCTTGAAATGGGTGCAAAAATCAGACTGGTGGAACCATATGCTATGGAAGTTTCTGCAGATAGGCGCTTAGAAGCTATGAATTTCATTACACAGCCGTATCCGGGTTTTCCTACAGATTTACAGGCTCTTGCTATGGCTCTGTTATCTACCGCAAACGGGGTTAGTGTTGTAACAGAAAGTCTTTATGAGAACAGGTTTATGCATGTATCCGAGCTCTGGAAAATGGGCGCAAACATAAGAGTTTCCAAAAACCATGCGATAATTAAAGGGGTAGAAACTCTTGTGGGCACTTCCGTAAAATCAACAGATTTAAGAGCCGGTGCTGCACTTGTTGTGGCCGCTATTATGGCAAAAGGTGAAACGGAAGTTAAAAATCTTCATCATATTGACAGAGGCTATGAAAAATTTACCGAAAAGCTTCAGGGGCTTGGTGTTAATGTTCAAAGGATACCCTATGATGTCAAAGATTATGAAACTCTTGACAACAATAAGCCTGTTGTTTCAAAATAGTATTGTAGATTTGAAAGGACACTATGGTACACTCATATAAAAGATGGTATGACCATGATCCTCTGTTGATGCAGGTAATTGAACTTTTAAAATCTTATCCGAATGAATTAAAAGTTCAAGCTGAGTATTTTTTGAAAAAAGTTGAAGAGCAGGTTTCAAAAGAGGCAGTTGACAGATTCTATGATATGGTACGTCCTATGATTTTAGGTAATCGTTGGTATGATGCTGACCCGGTGCTTTCTAAAACAGTTGAGCTTTTAAGGGTTGTTCCGCAAGAAGTTCAAAAAATGGCGGCAGATAATTTCATAGCTGCTCTTAAAGAAAGCGGTGTAGTTATTGAAAAGGGAACTTAAACAAGTTAATCAATATATTTTTAATTCCGCTTGTTTTTTTAAGCTCTTCAATTACATTTTTTGAAAATCTTATGTCTGAATTATATTTTGCTTTATAAAAAGAGTTGTTTAATATTTTTTTAAGTTTCATTATTTTTAAAAGATTTTCTTCATACTCAGGTTCAAGAGATAATTTTTGCTCAAATCTTGTTATTTCATCTTCGCTCATTTCGCCGTCAAGGTAGGATGAAATTTCTTCTTGCATTCTTTCTTTGGCTTTGATTACCTTCCTTTTTCTTTCCGCCTCGTTAAAAAGTTTTTTTACTATACTGTATTTTTCCATACAGGGCGGGCAGTTTCTAAGGTGTATGCTTACCATATTTTTGCATTTATTATCCAGGTTATCTTCAACATAGTGTGTTAAAAGTTTTCCTACTATTGTGCAGGTTAAATTTCCCTTTAGCATTTTTATTATTCCCTTTTTATAATTAGCACATATATGGTTTAATGTATTCTTGTAATTTACATCTTGCCCTTGCTATTCTTGATTTGACAGTTCCTATGCTTGAATTTGTAGCGCGCGCTATTTCATCATATGTAAGTCCTTGTATTTCCCTCATTATGATTGCCATTTTGAACGGCTCCTTTAATTTATCTATAGATTTTTTTATAACAAGGTCAAGTTCGTCATTTAAAATGCATTCATGCGGCGTGTTTGAATTATCTGGTATTTCAAATTCCTTTTTGTCTTCTTCCGGTTCGCTTTCTATATTTACAATATTAATGGGTACTCTCTGTTTTTTTCTTAAAGAATCGTAGAACTGTCTTATGGTTATTTGGTTGAGCCAGGCTTTAAAAGTTTTCGGGTTTTTTAATTTTTTTATATTCTTTGCAACTTTAAGTAATATTTCCTGGGTTAAATCTGAAACTTCGTCGCAACGTGCATTCATATAGTAAAGTGTCGCGAAGATATTTTTTTCTTCTCTTCGCACAAGCTCTTCCAGCGCTTCAAGGTCATTATCCTGCGCTTTTTTTATCAATTCTTCAGTTGTAACATTTTTGAATTTTAGTTTCATAGATTAATAATCAACAATTTCTGCTTAATTATCCACATTCTTTGTTATATAATCAGTGTGGCATTATTTGGGATTTTATAACTTGAAGAGAATTATTGATGCAAATATAAACAGGGCAGCTGAAGCTTTGCGCGCACTGGAGGAGATTTCCCGGTTTTTTTTAAATGATATGCAATTATCAAAAAAACTTAAAAATATGCGCCACTTTATATGTTCTTTTTTTGATAATGACTATGAGAGTCTTTTGTGTTCAAGAGATACTGTTAATGATGTCGGTACATCTATTAAAAATCCTACAAAAAATAACAGAAATTTAAGTATTGAAAATATTTTTAAATCAAATATAAAAAGATTGCAGCAAGCCTTAAGAATGCTTTCAGAATATGCTAATCTGCCGGAAACGTTCAGGTATGAGAGTTACACAATTGAAAAGGAAATGTTTGAAGGAATAAAGATGAATATAAAGAAATATATGCTTGAAAATCGCAAGCTTTATCTTGTTACAAATTCTGATAAATTTAATTCTGATAATGAGTTTTTAGACAGGGTTGCTCTTGCGCTTAAAAATGGTGTTGACATTATCCAGCTTCGTGAAAAAAACCGCCCCGCAAGGGAAATTATAGAATTAGGTTTAAGGATTAGAGAGCTTGCAAGTAATTTTAATGTGTTGTTTATAGTGAATGACAGAGTTGATATAGCAAAAATGGTAAATGCAGACGGTGTTCATCTTGGGCAGGATGACGTTAGTTTGCATTGTGCGCGTGAAATATTGGGTGAAAAATCAATAATCGGTATTTCGACTCACTGCCCCGATGATGCCAAAAGGGCCATGCAGGAAGGCGCTGATTATATTGGTGTAGGCCCTGTCTTCAAAACACCGACTAAACCTGGCAGAATTCCCGTTGGCTTGGAGTATGTTAAATGGGCAAAAGAAAATGTTAATATTCCGTTTTTTGCGATAGGTTCAATCGAGCCGGATAATGTTAATGAAGTTGTTCAGGCAGGTGTTTCCAGGATTGCTGTTGTAAGAGCAATCATGAATAGCGAAACTCCTGAAAAAAATATTGAAATTTTTAAGAATATACTTTCGTAAGTTTTTTAATTTTTCTTATAAGTATTGTACTTGATATTATGCAAGCTACAAAAATTCCGCAAGCAAGCCCAATCCAAAAACCGTTTAACACAATACCATATTTGAAGGCAAGAACACTTCCAAATGGGATGCTTACCACAAGATATGCAAATGCCATTGTCCACATAATAGGTTTTGTTTCTTTAAGTCCTTTAAGCGCGCCCACACAAGCGCATTGCATTCCGTCAAAAAACAAGAAACACAACACTATCCCAAGCACAGGTAAACAAGTTTGTACAACAATCGGGTCTTTTGTAAAGATTTTAAGTAATTGATGCGGAAAAAACCCGTAAAGCACCATATTTGTTGCCATATAACCTATTATTAGAATATATCCTGTTATAGTGTATCTTTTTATGTTTTGAATATTTCTTTCTCCGTTTGCAAAACCAATCTTTATGGCTGCCGCATTGGATATAGATAACGGTATCATATAAGTGGTACCTGTCATTGTTACTATTATGTTGTGGCAGGCAGCGTATACTTCCGTGAATTTTCCGACGAGAATAGCTGTAATGTTAAATCCTAAAAATTCAAAAAATAAGGCAAGAGAAATAGGCCAGCCGGTTTTAATTAAATCTTTAATATAACTTTTGTATTTTTGAGTTTTGCCTTTTAAAAAAGGAATACAGTATAGAAATAAAATCAGCGCCATAAGCCACCTTACAATAAGGCTTGCAATAGCAAGACCTTTAACGCCAAGTTCAGGGAAACCAAGGTAGCCAAATACAAAAACAATATTTAAAAATATATTTAAAAATATTGCACCAACAACAATAAGGTTTGGAAATATAACAATTTCGTATGCCTGCAGGAATTCTTTAAATGCCATAAATAATAATCCCGCAAACGCCCCCCAACTTGAAATTTCAAGATATTTGGTTACATAATATGCTAAATCGCCTGCAAGACCTATATTTGGAATTATAGGTAATATTAATCTTATTAAAGTGAAAAATATCAATCCTATAAGGAGAGAATAAAATGTTGTTACCCTGAAGAGGTTTTTTGCAGGAATTCTCATGCCCCTAAGATTAGATATAACAGGTGAAATGCTTGCCATAAAGCCGACACCTGCAATTAAAAAGGTCATAAAGATTGCGGATGCAACACTTATGGCGGCAAGGGTCACTGTGCCATGTCTGCCTGCAACAATAACGTCACCAACATTAATCAGCATATTTCCCACATTTCCTAAAATAATAGGAATAGAAAGCTCTATAAGCTGCCTTGCATAGTTTTTATATTCTTTAATTTTTTCTATAGTCATATTCATATCTAAAACATCTTATTTGGGTTCATAATATTGTCAGGGTCAAATAATTTCTTGATTTTTTCCATATATTTGTACGCAACAGGGTCAAGCGCCATTTTTAAATATGGTTTTTTTTCACTTCCTATACCGTGTTCTCCGGAAAGACTCCCGCCAAGGTCTATTGCAAGTTTAAATAATTCTGTTTTCACTTTTTCAAAGTTCTTTTTTTCTTCTTCGTTATTTAAATCCAGTGCAAAATTCGGGTGGATATTTCCGTCCCCCGCATGGCCCATAATGCAGACCATTATATTGTATTTTGAGCAAATTTCCCGAATACCTTGTATCAATGGTAGAATTTTTGATTTATTAACCACAACATCTTCGGTTGCAACATTTGGTTTTAATTTTGTAACACACGCGTATGCACTTCTTCTTGCTTTCCATATGTTTTCATTTTCTTCTTCATTATTGCTTTGAATTATTTTAACTGCACCTGAATTTTCTAAAATTGAAAATAGCTTTTTGTTATCCTCTTTAATTTTAGCTTCACTTCCGTCTATTTCGATTAAAAGTGCCGCTTCTTTATCTTCTATAATTCCTGTTGGGTTAAACTTTTCAATTGTTTGGAGCGTATTCTTATCTAATAAATCAAGTGTTGAAGGTACTATTAGTGCATTTATCACATTATTAACACCCTTTGCCGCATCAACTATTGAGTCAAAATATGCAAAAGTTACAAGTCTTTTTTCCGGTTTTGGTATAAGCTTAAATGTGATTTCTGTAATAACACCAAGCGTGCCTTCCGAGCCTGTAAAAAGCTGTGTTAAATTATATCCTGTTACATTTTTTGCAACATTAGAGCCTGTTTCAATAATTTCCCCTGTTGGCAGCACAACTTTTAAATTTATAACATAATCTTTTGTTGTACCATACTTAAAAGCCCTTGGGCCTCCTGAAGATAGTGCCACAGCACCTCCTGCGGTTGAAACTGCAAGATTAGAAGGGTCCGGCGGGAAAAAGAGCCCGTTTTTTTCAGCCTCTTTATTTAGATGCCCTATTGTCACGTATGGTTGCACCTTTATTGTTAAATCTTCTTTATTTAATTCAATAATTTTATCCATAAGCGAAAGGTGTAAAACTATACTTTTATTATTTGGCTTACACCCTGATGTATGACATGTTGCAGCTCCCCTTGGTATGATATTTAAACCGTATTCGGCTGCTATTTTTATTATATCCCTGACGTTTTCTGTTGATGCAGGAAAGACAACGCAAACAGGCAGGGCTATCTCATCTTTTAACGGTGCGGTATCAAATGCGTAAGGGTAAATATCTTCTTGTTTATCCAAGACCTTTATATTTAGCCCTTTGATTTTTTCTATAACTTTTTGCATAAAAGTCATTATACTTTAAACAAAAACATCTTGCTAACGGGAACATTTAAGATATTGTTTGCATCTACTTATTAATGCCGTATTTGCTATTGTTTGACCGGGAAAATTTCCCGGTTTTTTATATCCTTAAAAAATAAAGCCTTTAAAAGGCAAGCCGCAGCCACCCTTTAAAGGCATACTATAAACCTATTATCCCTATCCGATTTTAATTATTTATTAATTCTTATTAAACAAGCTTGATAGCATCATTTTTGATGTCTTGGCTTACCGCCTCTGAAAGCTGTTCTTCTTCGGCTCTTGCTGCTGCAAGTTGGTCTTGCACCTGAACCTGCTCGAGCTCAAGCTGTTGCTGCCTGTTATTAATTTCCTGAAGCATAGAATCTTGCTGCGCTTGGAATATTGATTCCATATTCATTTGTTCAAATTGATAATTTAAATTTATTTCATCTAATGCAGTTTGTAAATTCAAATAGCTTTGTTGTGAATTTGTAGAGTCATCAGAAGAGTTGGCGCTGTAGTTGTTTCTTGCTTGTTTTAGAAGGTTCATTCTGTTAAGGCTTAATTGGGAAGTCTTTTGATTTTGAATCATGCCAAGTTCTCTTTGAGCATATGAAGAGCTGTTTGCTAATGATTGCTGCTCTTGGCTCAATTGGACTAAGCGATATTCAAGGTTTGAAATCCTTTGCTTTAACGCCATTTTTCTGAGTGATAATGTTACCCAGCCCATAGTTGTACTCTCCTAAAGTTTAGTTAATCTCTCGTGTGGTCTTGATTTTAATCTCTACACTTTAATAAAGAAAATTTGTTTTCAAAAATTGCCTTTTTTGTTTTAAAATATTAAGATTTGTAACAGTATATATATTTTTTGCAATTTGTATATACTGAAATTTTTTTATATAAATGTAAGTGAAAACCAAACCCTGAACGGTGTGTAGGTATTAATAATTATCGGCTTAACGGCTACGGACTTTATGGAGAAAGTTTATATAAACCGCAAATTATATTTGCGGTTTTTTATTATATAATTTAGCTATGAAAAAACTTATTGTAATATCCGGCAAACAATACTCCGGGAAGGATACGGTAGCAAAGCTTTTATTGGATGAATTGCCGACATTTAAAAGAATTGGTATTGGTGATGCTATTAAAATAATGTACGGCAAACAAAACAATCTTACCTATGAAGAGATTGAGGCAGATAAAGGAACTCACCGTACGGGTTTAATAGAACTTGGTGACTGGGGAAGAAAGCAAGACCCTGATTACTGGCTGAATGTTATATTGGATATGGATTCGGATATCATTGTTCCGGATTTGCGGCTTGAGCACGAACTTGATGTTTTCAAGGCAAATAATGCCTTCATGATTAGAGTTGAGGCAAGTGCTGAAACAAGGCGTACAAGGGGAATTATTACAAATGAAAATGATTTAACTGAAATTGCCCTTGATAACTATGCGGGTTGGAATTATAAAATAGATAATAATTCCGATTATGAAACTCTGCAAAGGGCTGTTAAACTGTTAATTGAGGATGTTATAAAATATTTTTCTTAAAACTGACCTTGCTTATTTTTATTCATCAAGAAAGCTGTTAGTTGCAAGATTTATATATTCAAGCAGTTTTGCAAAATACTCTAAATCGCATTCTCCGCTAGCTATAATATCACATTCATTTTTAGCGGGCTGTACGTATTTTTCGCCGGCTTTTAAAACATATTCCCAGTGCCTTTGTGCATTTTCTTTATCTTGATTTCTGGATTTTGCACGTCCTATAAAGCGTTTTTTTCTTATTTTATTATCTGTTTCAACATAAATCCTTATATCGAAAAGATTTTTAACGGGCTCAAATACGGTAGACATTCCTTCAACGACAATAATTTTGTTGCTTTTAACAGGAAGTCCGTTTGGTATGCTGATGCCGGTACCGTTTATAAGATATTTTGGTGCAAGAATATCATTTCCGTTTTTTAAATCTGCAAGATTTTTTCCCATTAAGTCGAGTTGAAAATTTTCGGGCGCATCAACATCGTATCCCGCATCTCTTAATTTATCAAAATCGCCATATTTTTTAATTAACTCTGATATATCATTAAAATAAGTATCTGTACTTAAAATGCTTACCGGTAAATCAAGTCTTTTAGTGTTTTTTAGAATTTCTTCGCATATTGTAGATTTCCCCGAGGCGGATTCACCTGTTATTCCGATTAAAATTCTTTGCTTCGGTTCGTTTATCAGCCTGTTTAAAAACTTTTCTATAAAATCATCTTTAATGTGCAAGAAAAGATTTTGCCCTGTCTTTTTGTCCCAATTAATTATTTGCTTAAACTTTGTTTTTAAATAAAACGCAAGGAATTCTCTACCCATGCGGGTTTCAAAATTTGGCTTTTGAATTTTATCTTTATGTATAGAAAAATCTTCAAGTAAGCTATTCATTATGAACTTATAATACTCCTAAAGAAATTTGTTTGCTAATTTATTTATAAGTTTTGTAACACTTGTTTGGGCGGTTCTAAAATCCAAATCCAAACTGTTTTCCTTTGCAACATATATTAAACTTTGAAAAGAATTATATTTTTCTATTGAGTTTTCTTTTATGGCAAGCCGTAAAGCCTCTCTTGCAAGGCGTTTTATTTTATTTCTTTTAACAGCACGTTTGTGTATTTTTTTACTTACAACAAAACCTGTCTTTGTGGGTATATCAGCATTTTCCTTGTTCTTGCCACCATATAATACAAAAAACTCATCCGAGACAATCCTTTTTTGCGAATAGGTTGCCTTAAAAGATGAGCCTTTTTTTAATCTAAACTCTTTTTTAAGCACGTTTTTTAGCTGTTATTGCTAATGAGTGACGACCTTTAGAGCGTCTTCTGTTAAGAGTTTTTTGACCTTCCGGTGTTGCCATTCTTGCTCTAAAACCGCTTACTTTCTGTCTTTTTCTTTTTGTGCCTTCAAGTGTGCGACGCATTTATTTTCTCCTTGACATTTTTCTATTATCAGTATGAAATATAATAGATTAGACATATCTAGCTGTCAAGCATAGTACAAGGAGAATGATTATATTATGGATAAAATTACAGAACAAATGACCGGACAAAAGATAGGTTTTATCGGCCTTGGCAGAATGGCATCAGCTATTATCAACGGCATTATAACTAGTGGATTTATGCCGCGTGAAAATATTCTTGGATATGACGTTAATAAAGATACTGCAAAATATGCTTCTAAAAATCTTGGTATTGAAACGGTTTCCGATATAGTAGAACTTATGGCAAAATCATCTGTTGTGTTGCTTGCAACAAAACCTTTTGTGGTTAAAGAGGTACTTGATGAAATAAAAGATAAAGTTAGGAACCATCTTATAATTTCAATCCTTGCGGGTGTAAGTTTAAAGGTTTACGAAAATGCTCTTCCAAATACACGCGTTGTAAGGGTCATGCCAAATACCCCGGCACTTATTGCTGAAGGCATGAGTGCCGTTTGCAAGGGTGCTTATGCCCATGATTATGATGCAGAGTTTGTTTATAACATGTTTTCAAAACTTGGCAAAGCAATTTATATTGAAGAAAAAGATATTGATATAGTAACTGCTATATCGGGCTCCGGGCCTGCATTTTATTATTATATCATTGAAAAAATTGCCCATGCCGGCAAACTCCTTGGTCTTGATTATGCAACCGCACTAAGGCTTTCTGCTCAAACTGCGCTAGGTTCTGCAAAAATGATGTTTGAAACACCTGATACCCCGGAAGAGCTTATTCGTGCAGTTACAACACCCGGTGGCTGCACCGAAGTTGGTAATAATGTATTAAACAATTCAAATATCGATGAAATATTATTCAAGACCATAAAACGTACGGCCGAGAAGGCTAAAAAGCTTGGCGGTTAATATTTGATAAAAATTTCTTGAAAAAAATAATTAGATTGCTATAATACTTATTGAGGGTACCGGTTATCACCGCCAATGCCTAACCGGTATTTTCTAAGTTCAGAGTTCTGTAGACTTTGACACCTCCACCACCCCGTCAAAGTTTGCAAAAATAGCTCTGATACTAATCTCGAATAGAGCAAAAAGGCGTTCCACCCTCCACCCGGGACGTCTTTTTGTATGTAAAATATGTAAAAAAATATGTAAAATTTTACCGGCCGCTTTTAATCTTTTATGTGGCCGGTAAACAATATCCTAAATTTAATTAAATTTTACTTTTTAGACCTCGAAAGTGCAAAGTCTACATTATCAAGTTTTTTTCTTCTGGAAGAATCTAAAAGCTTTTCTTCTGCATCTTCAAGTATTTTGGTTATAATATATCCGTTTTCACCGTCAGACCTTGGGGTTTTGCCTGTTTTTATACAATTAATAAAATGCTGGCATTCAAGCTTTAGTGGTTCTATTTCAAGGTAATCAAATATTTCAATACTTTTTTGCGCAGGTGTTTTGTTGTCAAATACCTGTAATTTATTTTCCATTAATGTATCATCTAAAATTGCAGTAGCTTTTTCACCGCGAACAAGCAAACTTACGCGTTTTTGCGGATGTATCCAACTATCTGAAACATGGGCTGTTATGCCTTCTTCAAATTCAATTGTAAGATGTGTAATATCATAAATATTGTCATCTTCACTGCAACAACCGGTTGCACTTAAAACTTTGACCGGCTCTTTGCCAAGGATATGCGCTATCATTGAAACATCATGGGGTGCTAAATCCCACATAACACTTCTGTCGTTTTTAAAATAATTTATATTCAATCTGTCACTTTGTACATATTTAATTTTTCCAAGCACTCCTTCTGATATCAGCATCTGAAGTCTGTTGACCGCAGGATGATATAGTAAAAGGTGTCCAACCATTAATATTAGCCCCTTTGAATCAGCAAGCGCCTTTAATTCTGAAACTTCGTTTGCAATAGTTGAAACAGGTTTTTCAATATATACATGTTTTCCTGCCTCTAAAACTTTTTTTGCAATTTTAAAATGTGTGTGGCTTGGCGTAATAACGCAAATTGCCTCAATATCTTCATTTTTAAGTAAATCTTCAAAATTATCCGTTACATTAACGCTTGGGTAATTCTTTTTAATCATTTCAATATTGTCTTTGTCGATATCGCAAACGGTATTAAGGGTATTAAGGTTGTAGAAATTTCTTACAATGTTTCTTCCCCATATGCCGCAACCAATTACACCAATGTTTCTTTTTTCATTTTCCATAATAATTCTGCCTTGAATTTATCTTCTAATCAGGGTTTTACCCCTGTTTCTACCTTACTTAATTGTATAAAATAATGTTATAAAGTCAATTCTTTAAAAGTTTTATGCTATTATATTGTTTATGATGAAAAGCACAAAAATTCAGGGATTTAAAGTCAACCTTTTAAAATATTCTGATGCCTTAGATTTTGTTAAACTTTCACTTGATAACGGGGAAGGTATTCAAATTGTAACAATTAATCCTGAAATGATTGAGGCGGCTAAAAAAAATTCCGAATTTAAAGAAGTTTTAAATAATGCGGAACTTGTTGTGCCTGACGGCGTTGGGATTAAACTGGCGCTTAAGTTTAAGGGCATAGAGCAAGAACAGATAAGGGGTGTAGATTTTGCACAAAGCCTGATTGAACTGTCATCAAAGCATTCTTTCAAGATAGCACTTGTTGGGGCGAAACCGGAAATTAATACAAAGCTTGTTAATGTTTTAAAAAATAAGTATCCCGGGTTGAATATTGTATATGCGCGTGACGGGTATTTTCAAGATGAAAATAAAATAATTGATGAGATTAAAAAGTCAGGTGCAAATATTATTTTTAGTGCACTTGGTGCACCAAAGCAGGAATTTTTTAACGAAAAAATTAAAAATGCAATACAAGGTTCTGTTTCAATAGGCCTTGGCGGTACATTTGATGTATTATCCGGCTCTGTAAAGCAGGCGCCGCCAATTTTTAGAACACTTGGTATTGAATGGCTCTATAGGACAATCAAGCAGCCTGAAAGATTTAAAAGAATATTTCCTGCTTTGCCATTATTCCTTTTTCACAGTATAATGGAAGTGTTCAAGAGGTGAGAGAACATATGTTTAATTTTGAAGAGTTCACAAAGAGTGTCAGAAAAGATATTCTTAATATGATTTGTAAGGCTAAATCAGGTCATCCTGGCGGCTCTTTGTCTTGTGTTGAAATACTTACCGTATTATATAAAAAAATTATGTTTGTCCCGTCTGAATGGAAGAAATCACCTGATTTTGATAAAAGGGACAGATTTATCCTTTCAAAAGGTCATGCAAGTGCTTGTCTTTACAGTATACTTGCACGCTCAGGTTTTTTTGATACTGAAGAACTTTTAACATTCAGAAAGTTTGGTTCGAGGCTGCAAGGGCACCCGTCTGCCAGATACGGACTTGAAGGAATTGAGGCCTCTACCGGCTCTCTTGGGCAAGGGCTTTCAATGGCTGCAGGTATTGCATTGGCGCTTAAGCTTGATAAAAATCCTGCAAAGGTATTTGTTCTCCTTGGTGACGGTGAATTACAGGAAGGCAGTGTTTGGGAAGCATTAATGGGCATTTCTCACAGAAAGCTTGACAATATTGTTGCAATAATCGACAAAAACAGACTTCAAATAGACGGCTCTTGTGATGATGTTAAGTCGCTTGGCATGCTTGATAAAAAGCTTGAGGCGTTCGGTTTTGAAGTAAGAACAGTTGACGGGCATTCTGAAAATGAACTGACGGAGGTACTCTTACAAGCCAAAAAAGCTTGTAAACCATATGCTGTTATTGCAAATACAATAAAAGGCAAAGGTATTTCATTTATGGAAAATAATGCCGCTTGGCATGGAAAAGCGCCAAAAGAAACCGAGCTTTGTGCAGCTTTGGAGGAATTAAATTAATTATGGGAATTAATGGTTCTTTATTAAAAAATATAGATGAAGTTAAGTCTCCGCGGGCTGCATATGGTGAAACCCTTGTGGAGCTTGGAAAGACAAATAAGGATATAGTTGTCCTGGATGCGGATTTAAGCTGCTCAACACAAACCTGTATGTTTGCAAAAGAGTTTCCTGACAGGTTTTTTAATTCCGGCATTGCTGAACAGGATATGATGACAACGGCTGCAGGGCTTGCAATTGCCGGGAAAATACCGTTTGTAAGCACTTTTGCAATGTTTGCAACCGCAAGATGTCTTGACCAAATTAGAAATTCGATTTGTTATCCAAAATTGAATGTAAAAATTGTTGCAACCCATGGCGGTATTACCGTAGGGGAGGACGGCGCCTCTCATCAGGCACTTGAAGATGTTTCTTTTATGCGTTCTATTCCTGATATGACAGTAATTGTACCTTCTGATTACAACGAAGTAAAAGAGGCCGTTAAATATGCGCTTGAGGTTAACGGTCCTGTTTATATCAGAGTTTCAAGAACAAATCTAAAAACCGTATTCGATGAAAATAACTATAAGATTAATCCTTCCGCCGCAATTAAAATAACAGAAGGGTCTGATGTTACAATTGTGACAAACGGGGAAACTCTTATTGAGGCAATAAATGCAGCTAAACTGTTGGAAAAGGAAGGCATTAAAGCTGAATTGCTCCATACCCCTGTTTTGAAACCATTTCTTGCAAAAAATGATTTAATAAACAGTGCAAAAAAAACAGGCAGGGTTATTACAATTGAAAATCACAGCATAATTGGCGGAGTCGGTTCTGTAGTTTGCGAAACACTTTCAGAAAATCTACCGACAAAGGTATTAAGAATCGGTACTAATGATACTTTCGGCCAAAGCGGTGAGCAGCGTGTCTTAATGGAAGAGTACGGCTTGACTGCTGAAAAACTGTACACAAAAATTAAAAAGTTTTTAAATAAGTAAATTTGGAAAAAATAAATGATTGTTTTAAGAGATGTAATTAAACAGTATAAAAATAAATTTGCCCTTTATAATGTGAATTTACACATTAATCCGGGCGAATTTGTCTTTCTTGTGGGTTCATCCGGTGCAGGCAAGTCTACCTTGATGAAACTTCTGTACATGGAAGAAAAGCCCACCAGGGGCCAGGTTTTGGTTGGAGGGATTAACATTGCAAATCTTCATCCAAACAAAATACCGAACTTAAGGCGTTGCATGGGGATAGTTTTCCAGGATTACAAGCTGCTCCAAAACCACACCGTATACGATAATATTGCATATGTAATTAGAACTATGGGTATTTCATCAAAAGAAATCGAAGCAAGGGTGTACGGTGCCCTTAAGGTTGTCGGCCTTGAAGATAAAGCAAGGTCAAAACCGACCGAGCTTTCCGGTGGTGAACAGCAAAGGGTTTCTATTGCGCGTGCTATTGTAAACGGTCCTCCGCTTTTGATTGCAGACGAACCTACGGGAAATCTTGACCCTAAAAATTCCATGGAGGTTATGCAAATATTAGAGCAGGTTAACCAGAGGGGGATTACAATTTTAGTGTCTACACACGACCATGCTATTGTAAACCATTTCAGAAAACGTGTAATCACACTTGAAAAAGGACAGATTATTAAAGACGTACAGGCGGGAACTTATGACTAACGGCTCAACCAGAAACAGATTAAAACAAAAAGTTAAATCTCATATACCTAAAGACTGGCTTACCGAGATGAGAATAGCTTATCGTATTCTTATTGAAACATTCAAGGGTATCCGTCAGACCGATTTTCTTATTAATATTGCTATTGTTACCACTATGGCGGCGATTTTAACGTTGTTTGGTGTTATATTCAGATTTACGCTTTCTCTTTCAAGTATTGTTGATGAAATAGGCGGAAGTTTACAGGTCAGTGTGTATCTTGAACCTCAAGCCGATATTAATGGTACGATAAATCAGATTAAAAAATTTGACCATGTAAAAAAAGTGACATTTATTTCAAAAGATAAATCCTGGAATGATTTTAGGCGCGAAATAGATGTGCCGGATGTTGATAACCCCTTGCCGGACACTCTTCATGTTCAGGTGGATAGTATAAAAAATATAGATAGCATAATGGCATCTGTTAAAAAACTGCCTGATATCCAGGAGCTTGGGTACGCCAAGGAGCTTGCTCAAAAAGTAGAGACATTAAATAAGGTAAGTCATACCGTGACTCTTGTTGTTATGGTGATTGCATCTTTGCTTACAATAACAATTATTAACAATACAATTCAGCTTGTTATTCAATCAAGAAAAGATGAAATTGAGATTATGCGTCTTATGGGTGTAAGTAATTGGTATATTAAATGCCCGCTTGTTCTTCAGGGTGCAATATATGGCTTTACTGGCGCCTTGCTTGCGGTTATTCCTATAAATCTTGCCCAAGGGTATTTGCAAAAAGTACATGAATTTTTTGTAATTCCTGTATTTTCTTTTGCACAAGGCTTGGTTGTCCTTTCGGTAATTTTGGTCGGAGTAATTTTCTCATCCGGCGGCAGCCTTATGAGTATTAAAAAGCATCTGCAGGTTTAGTATGCAGGAAGATTTTGACACTATAGCAGAACACTATAATGATTATTTGCCTCCGCTTTCCGAGCCTATGAGTAAAGCGTTGGATGCACTCCGCGCTCCGCAGGCTGATACGCGCGCTTTATCAAGACTTTTAATGCAGGATACTATTCTTGCAAGTAAAACTTTCAAGCTTGTTAATTCTGCCTACTTTTCTTCTACATCTTCCAAGCATCTTTCTTCAATAAATAAAGCTCTTATGTCGCTTGGTGCAATGAAGGTTAAAAATATAATAATAGCACTTGTTTTACAAAAGCTATACGATAGTGAAGGCCCGGCCGATTTATTTCGTCATTCTGTTTTTTGTGCTACCGCATGTGAGTTTTTGGCAGAACAGTATAAAACAATAAATCCTGATGATGCTTTTATTTTAGGGTTTTTACATGATATTGGACAAGTTGTTTTAAAATCAAAATACGGAAGTGAATATGAAAATGTTCATAAAACCGCTAACGGCAATTATGAAATGTTGTTAAAATTGGAGAATGAAAAATTTGGGGTTACTCATTCTGAACTTGGTGCACTATTGTGTAAAAAATGGAAAATGCCGGCTATTCTTGTAGACACCATAAAATTTCACCATGCGCCCAAGGCAGCCACCATTCCTTTTGCGGCGGGTTTTGTTTATTTAGCGGATAGAATTGTTGCAATCAATCCTGAATCATCAACTGTTAGTCCGGATGTGTTGGATTATCTTCAAATTTCATTTACTGACGTTGCGCAGTCCAGGGAAAAAATAATGGCACGCGCAAATGTTTTTTTAAGAGAATTGTCTGATTTTTAATTTTTTGTCTATTCAAATAATCCGAGTTGCCCGTTGTTAAAGTTGCCGGGGATGTCATATCCAAGGTGTTTATATGCAGATTTTGTAACAGTTCTGCCTCTTAATGTTCTCATTAAAAGCCCTGATTGTAATAAATAAGGTTCATAAACATCTTCAATGGTTCTGATATCTTCCCCAAGTGCAACAGCAAGTGTTTCAATACCAACCGGGCCTCCTGAATATTTTTCTATAATCAGCTTTAACAGTGCTCTATCTGTATTATCAAGTCCAAAATCATCAATGTTTAAATTATTAAGGGCAAGATTTGCAATTTCCTTGGTTATTTTTCCATCCCCCTTAACTATTGCATAGTCACTTGCTCTTTTAATTAGCCTGTTTGCTATCCTTGGTGTGGCGCGTGACCTTAAGGCTATTTCAAGAGCACCATTTTCGTCAATCTCAACATTTAAAATTTTTGCACTTCTTTTTACTATCTGCTGCAATTCTTCCGGTTTATAAAATTCAAGCCTGTGAATTATACCAAACCTATCCCTTAATGGGCCCGAAAGAGCGCCCGCCTTTGTTGTGGCACCTATAAGAGTAAATTTTTGCACAGGCACCCTCATCGTTTTTACCGTCTGACTTTTTCCTGTGGTAAGGTCCAAAGAAAAATCTTCCATTGCGGGGTAAAGAATTTCTTCCGCCACTTTGTTTAAACGGTGTATTTCATCTATAAATAAAATTTCCCCGCCTTTGAGGCTCATTAAAATTCCTATAATATCCCTTGGACGTTCCAGAGCCGGTGCAGAGGTTATTTTAATATCTACACCGTATTCCTCGGCTATTATTCCCGCAAGCGTTGTTTTTCCAAGCCCCGGCGGCCCGTAGAATAAAAGGTGGTCAAGTGGTACATTTCGCCTTTTAGCGGCCTCAATTGAAATTTTTAATGTTTCTTTTAAAGATGTTTGTCCGATATACTCATTAAAGCTTTTAGGGCGTATTGTTTTTTCATACGTTTCATCAAATTCATTTGAAACTGCCTCTAAATCTTTAGCCCGTGCTTTTGATTTTGGAGGCAGTTTTTGAATATTACTTTCCCCGTTTTTGGGGGTGTTTTTTTTGCTGTCGTCGTCTGAAATTATCATTTTATCTTAAAAATCTAAGGTAGATATATGCGGTACTTATTAAAAGTGCCAACATTGTTATTGAAAAGCCGTATTTTAAAAATCTGCCAAATGATATCGGGCAACCGTTTTTGTGTGCGGTTTCGGATACGATAACATTTGCCGCCGCACCTATTATTGTCATGTTTCCGCCAAGGCATGCACCCAATGATAAACACCACCACAGGGGATGTGTGTATTCAGCTCCTTCAATACTTTGTATAGTGGCAAGCATTGGTGCCATTGTTGCGGTGTAGGGGATGTTGTCAATAATACCTGATAAGATACCTGATGCCCAAAGGATAATCATGCTGGTAGCAGCTTGAGAGCCTTCAGTTACCTTGAGCAGCCATTTTGCCATAAGGTCAATACCGCCTGCAGCCTCTAATCCGCCAATTATGATAAATAAACCTATAAAGAAGAAAATTGTATTCCACTCTACACTTACCAAAAGCTTAGAAGGTTTTTCAAATATCATCAGTATGGCTGCACCAATCATTGCAATTAAATATGTAGGGATATGTGTAATATCGTGTGTTACAAAGCCTAAAATTACAAGAGCAAGCACAACGCCTGAGCGTATAGCAAGGCCTTTGTGTAAAATACTTCTTGAATTATCAATTGCAGCCACCATTTCCATTTTTTCAGGTGTGCTTTTTAATTGTTTTCTAAATAAGAAAATTAAAATGCCGATTGTTACAAATAAAATCAATGCAACAATGTCCGTTAATTCTTTTACAAAGTCCATAAAGCTGAACCCTGCAGCAGAACCTATAATAATATTTGGAGGGTCACCGATTAATGTTGCTGTACCGCCGATATTAGAACATAAAATTTCTGTTATAAGGAAAGGTATAGGGTCTAAATCAAGCTTTTTACATGCAACAAATGTTATCGGCATAACAAGAATAACTGTTGTGACATTATCTAAAAATGCGCTTGCAACTGCAGTAAATATAGCAAGGGCGCACAAAACAAGTTTCGGCTTACCTTTTGTAAGCTTTAACATTTCATTTGCCATCCATTTAAACATACCGCTTCTTGCGCAAATATGCACAATTATCATCATTGAAACAAGTAAAAATATTACATTAAAATCGATATAATTAATAAAATATTGCCCTAATGTTTCAGGTGTTTTATCAGAGCTTAAAAGTCCTAAAAACAAAGTGGCACATGCACCAAGAAGTGCTACTGTCACTTTTGAAATTTTTTCCCAGGCAATAAAAATATATGCCACAATAAGTATTATTGCACTTATCATTATGGCGTTTTGCTGTACTATTTGGTGCAAATGTTCCAAAATATTCTCCTCCTTTTAAAAACTTCCCAATTATACTAATTCTACCCGCTGAAACATTTTAGTCAATTTGCCTTAAAAATATTGCTTATGTTTATGATATTATTTAGGATAATAAAATACATATATTAGGGGAGAAATTAATGGGCTTAGTTGATGTATTGCTTAAAGTTTTTAAAGACCCGAATGACCGTAAAATTGCAAAGGTCATGCCTGTGGTTGAACATATAAATCATCTTGAAGAAGAGTATTCTAAATTTTCAGATGATGAACTTCGTGCAAAAACGACGGAATTTAAAAAAATATTATCTGAAAGAGAAACAAGCCCTGATTATAAAACAGACCGCGCCCTTGAAAAAGCCGTTCTTGATAAAATCTTGCCAGAGGCTTTTGCGGTTGTTAGGGAAGCTGGCAGACGCGTTTTAAATATGCGGCATTTTGATGTACAGTTAATCGGCGGTATATTCCTCCATGAGGGGCATATTGCAGAGATGAGAACAGGTGAAGGCAAAACCCTTGTTGCCACATTGCCCGCTTATTTAAATGCTCTTACAGGAAAAGGTGTTCATATAATTACCGTAAATGATTATCTTGCACAGCGTGACCGTGACTGGATGGGAAAGATTTTTGAATTTCTTGGTCTTACTGTTGGTGTAATATTATCAACAGACAGTTTTAATTTTGAAAAGAAAAAAGCGGCCTATGCCTGTGATATTACCTATGGTACCAATAACGAATTTGGGTTTGATTATTTAAGGGATAATATGGCAACAAGTACTTCTGCACTTTGTCAAAGACCTTATAATTATGCAATTATTGATGAAGTGGACAGTATTCTTATTGATGAAGCAAGAACTCCGCTTATAATCTCCGGCCGTCTTGAAAAATCGGCCGATACCTATAGATTAATGGCCAAAGTTGCTCCGCAGCTTGAAAAAATTACCCACTATGAAGTGGATGAAAAAAATAAAAATATTATCTTCACAGAAGATGGGATTGATAAGGCGCAAGCCATTTTGGGTGTGGATGATTTATTTGATATTCAAACCCAATATGCTCATCATCTGCTGCAGGCACTAAAGGCAAAAGAATTATTCACCAGGGATACCGATTATGTTGTCCGCGATAACGAGATTATGATTGTGGATGAATTTACCGGCCGCTTAATGCAGGGCCGTCGTTGGTCTGACGGGCTTCATCAGGCAATTGAGGCTAAAGAAGGTGTTCCGATACAAGATGAAACCCAAACCCTTGCAAGCATTACATTCCAAAACCTATTTAGATTGTATCCTAAACTTTCAGGTATGACGGGTACCGCTATGACAGAAGAGGCTGAATTTGGCAAAATATACAATCTGCCAGTAACCGCTATTCCTACAAATAAGCCCGATATCAGGATTAACGAGGCAGATGCTATATTTAATAAACAAACAGTAAAATACAAGGAAGTTGTGGAAGAAATTGTCCGCATGTCAAAAATTGGCCGCCCTGTATTGGTTGGCACTATTAGTATTGAAAAATCCGAGCTTATATCATCTCTTTTAAATCAGGTAGGTGTAAAGCATAACGTATTGAATGCAAAACACCACCAAAAAGAGGCATATATTATAGCGCAGGCAGGTCGTGTGGGTGCCGTAACTATTGCAACCAATATGGCCGGTCGTGGTACAGATATCCTGCTTGGCGGGAACCCTGAATACCTTGCCAAAGAAGAACTTGATTCTATGGGCATTACCCCCGAGAGTCCGGATTATGAAATCAAAAAAGAGGAGGCTCTTGCCCGTGCACGTAATATAACTGAGGAAGAGCATAAAAAGGTTATAGAGCTTGGCGGATTGCACGTTATCGGGACAGAAAGGCACGAATCGCGCCGTATTGATAATCAGTTAAGAGGGCGTGCTGCAAGACAGGGCGACCCCGGGTCTACAAAGTTTTTCTTATCACTTGAAGATGACCTGATGAGAAAATTTGGCGGAAATGTTATAGCGCAGTTTATGAGTGATGATATGGTGATAAATTCCCCTCTGATTTCCCGTCAAATTGAATCTGCACAAAAGAAAGTTGAAGTGCACTATTTTGATATAAGAAAAAGCGTGCTTGAATATGATGATGTTATCAATATTCAAAGGGAAAAATTCTATGCTCAAAGGAAAAAGGTTTTAAATGCTAAAAATTTAAATTCCGATATTGTTTATATGATTGAAAAAGAAGTGGATAAAATATTAAAACAGTATATTTCACCTGATATGTCTCCTGCCGAGTATGTGCCGAATGAATTAAATATGCTTGTTAATGAAATTAAGTCTGTCTTTCCGCAATTAAATACACTTGTTGTAGATGATATTAAAAATTTCAGGTTTAACGATATGTCATCGCACCTTAAAAATCTTACTAAAGAGGCCTACAGGAACCATGAAAAAATCACCGTGGATAATTTTAATGCCGTGATTGAAAGATATAATCTTGGTGAGCCAAGGCAGGATGTATTTTCTGACGATAATGTCATTCGTGCCCTTGAAAGAGATGTATTGTTGCAGGTAATTGACGCTAAATGGATTGACCACCTTGCGAATATTGATGATTTAAAAGACAGTATCGGTCTTGTGGCATACGGGCAAAAAGACCCACTCATTGAATATAAAAAAGGTGCATTCAATTTGTTTAATTCTATGATGTCTGATATCCAATCAGAAACCGTAAGACACCTTATGAGGGTGAAATTTGGTGTCCAAATTGTGGGGCAAGAGGATGGGCAGGTGGCCGATTTAGCCCTGAGTGACGCGCCTATTTCTTCACTCCTTGGTGTGCAATCTTCTAATGAAGGAATTGAAACAGAGCTTACCAAGGCGCTTAAAAATTCTACAAACAATGAGGCGGATATTGAAAGGGCAGGCGAAGGTGCTATTCGGCCTGAAAATAAAATTGGCAGAAATGACAAGTGTCCTTGTGGTAGTGGTTTGAAATATAAAAACTGCTGCGGTAAAAACGCGTAAGCCAAAGTGAAACACAACAGCAAATGTTGGGTTAATGTTCGTGTATGTATCAATGTCCGTCGTAGTATGCGTGCTCAAGCAGCGTGAAATACCTGCAGGCGGGAAAATGCATAAAAATGATACAGAATATTCCTATACCCAGGACACAGCGCACCGAAAAGGCATAGGTGCTGCTATTCATATAACTTACAGTGACTGTGCCATCTCCAAAACGTAACTGTCCATAGCCACTGCCTGACCACATATGGTACGGGTGGCAGTAGTTAGATGCGGCGCCCACACACTTGCCTAGCTGATAGCACCGCGGTGCTCCGGTACTCGCTCCTGCTGCTCGGCTACACAGTTTCATGTGTCTGTACTTAAACTATATCCAGGGACACAGCGCACCGAAAAGGACCCTGTGGGCGCAAAGGGTGAGTACGACGAGAGCTCGTAAAACCTGCCTGCGCGTAGCACTAAAACCCGATACTTACCAGATACATATGTGCCAGACCATACATGCTCCGGGTAGCAGCGATCAGCTAGACCGGTACCGGCACTGGCGCCCTTACACTTACCGCCCAAATAGTAGCACCGCGGGGCACCTATACTTGCACTTGTCGTGTGGTCACACAGCTGCAAGCTGTATGCAGCAGCCTATGTCCAGCGACACAGCGCACCGAAAAGGCAAGAGTACCAGGGTATGCGTTAAGTATGGGTGAGGTATCATACAAAACCATGGACCAATAGTGCCCTCCCGACCTGGTAGACGCCCACATATAGCCCTCATGGCAGGTGTCAATGCTTGAGAGTCTGTCATGCGAGGCGCCCTTACACATACTGTTGATATACATGCACCGCGGGGCACCGGTAAGACTTTGTGACTGGTTACACAGCTGCAAGCTGTATGCAGGGCTCTTGTGGGTATTTCACCGAATTTGTTGTCATTTTATTGTCATAAACTGGTTCAATTATTCTGCTTTTCCATTGTGTTGTTCTGGTTGTTTGCTTTTTCCAAGTGCCCCTGGAATACGGCTTTTGCTCTCTATATCCAAAAACACAGCGCACCGTAAAGGCACGAGTACTCTGGCAAGTACCGGTATTATTGCAGCCCTTATAGTCAAAACCGCCTTTGTTAAGCTCTTGTGCGGCATACTGACCACTTGTGGTAGGTGTGCCTGCCCATACAATATACGGGTAGCAGGTGTCAGCATAGGCGCCCTTACACTTACCGGCCAGATAACATCTTGGGATGCTGGTACACCGTTTGATTTTCAATGTACTGTGGCATTATATGCGCTGTGCACTTTAAAACAAAGAGTTTATATGGTGTTCTAAATAAACTGTAAAACACGGCTTAAATGACCGAAGAAAATCGGTATCTTTTACGATATAGTAATCCCTGCTGATAAAATCCTTGAATTTTATCACTCCGGGGATTAAAAAGTATTAGAACATACCCTTTTTATTGAAAAATATTGCAGCTCCTGCAGCAGCAATCACCGATAGTATGATAATTATCATAAATCCCCAAGGGTTAGTGCCAAAGGGTACAGGTACATTCATTCCCCAAAAACTTCCTATCATAGTGGGGATTGAAAGGATAATTGTAATTGCAGCCAAAAATTTCATAATAACATTTACATTGTTACTTATAATTGATGCAAAACCGTCCATCATGCTTTCCAGAATGGTTCTGTGCATTTCAACCATTTCAACAGCCTGCTTGTTTTCAATAATTACATCTTCAAGCAAATCAATGTCATCTTCACTAAATTTTAGTACATTTGACTGCATATTTTGCATATTTGGTGAATTTGCAATCCTTAAAATCTTTTGCAGCACTATTTGGTTGTCTTTAAGTGCGGTTGTAAAATAAACAAGCGATTTTTGCACTTCCATAAGTTGGAAAAGTGCTTTATTGCTAGTGGTTTTTTTAAGTGAATCTTCAATCCGTTCGGAATGTTTATTTATAATGTTTAAATATCTTAAATAAAACTTTGCTGCCCTAAATAAGATATTTAACATAAAGTTTGTTTTATTTCTTGTATCAAAATACATAGATGTTTCTTGTGAAAATGAGCTTATAATCTTATTTTCCATTGAGCTTACCGTAATAATACTCTCCGGTGTAAAGATTATACCTAAGGGCAGAGTATCGAAATTACCTTCTTCATCCATAAACGGTATATTGGTGATTACAAGCAAATTTCCGTCTTCATATTCAATACGCGACCTTTCATCGGCGTCCAGAGAATTTCTTAAAAAACTTTCATCTAAATCTAAAACTATTGAAACTTTCTGAATTTCTTCCAAACTTGGGGCAGTCATATTAAACCATGAACCTGACTTTGCATCATTCAGACTCAAGGTTTTTAGGGATTTATCTTCCTGAGTTTTGAAAATCTCCAGCATTTTAGATTTTGCCCTTTCTCCTTATATTTCAATTAAACTACACATACAACAAATGCGCAAGCTTGTTGAAAACCTGCGCATCTTATATTTCGTAATGCAATTATTTTTTATTATTCAGCTTTTTTATCTGCAATAACCTTGCCGATTATGCCACCTACTACCGCAACTGCTGCAGCACCGATAGCAATTGTTGATTTTTTGTGGGTTTTGGTAAATTCAACAACTTTGTTTAGGATTTTGTGCTTGCCGATAAATTCTTTGAGTGCCTCGCCTTTTGCGGGTGCTTTAAATATTGCTCTTGCGCTGCTGCTTATTTTTTTGTATGCTGCCTTAACATCCAAATTATTATTTTTTGCAAAAGCTTCAATGCTTTCCTTGCTTGCAGCTTCTTGCATGAGCTTGTTATAAGTTAAGGAATTTTTTTCAACATAATTCTTTGCCGCATTTCTGACAAAAGTATCCTGTGCTTCCGCAAACTTCTTTGCAACCACAGGTGCGCCTTTCCAAGTAGCTGCGCCACCTACAGCTGCGCCAATTGTTGCGCCCGTAATGATTGGTGCTGCTGAATTTACTGAATCAATTGCCATAATTTATTACCTTCTCTATTTAATAACTTACACTTCCTATATATATAAACACACAAAAATGATTTTTCTTGCTATAAAATCAATAATGTGCTTAATATTTCTTAACAATATTTAAAACGGTTTAACATATCTTTAAGTTTATCAATTGATATCCCCATAACATTATAATAATCTCCTTTAATCTCTTTAATAAAGCTGCTTTCGGGCGGATTTGCAGCCTCATCTGCCGTTATAAAATTCTGTATGCCATAACTCCCCGCCTTATCAAGGGGGTTAAACTTTTCAATATATTCTTTAATTTCGCTATCCGAAAGTTCTCTAAATGTAACATATGTTTCTTCTGTTTCTGTCAAACATTTTCCTGTGCAAAAATTACCGAGACACTCAACAAGTGAAATTGATGTAACCACCTTATGGGTGCGACCGGATAATTTTTCAAGCATTAAAAAAGCCTGAGTTTTGCTTTCAGGCTTTAATAAACACACACTATTATTACCTTCTTCGAGGATTACCATTGTATCTGCCCCTATAACTATTGCAGGATAATCTATCCCTTTTGCAATATTCAGGGCTTTATTAAGAGAGTTCTTTTTTATAATGCTTTCCTGATAAATTTCAGGCGCAGGCTCTGTATAATTTGATTTTGCTGTTGTGAAATCTATATTCCCAAGTTTTAAGATTTCTTTTCTTCTTGGCGAATTTGAGGCTAAAACAATTTTTACCATACCGCCAATTGTACCATAAATCTTTCTTTTAGGCCTAGCTTGCTACTGCGGCCGGGGTAGATGGCTGCGGCCTTCTTGATTTTAAGCTTCTTGTTTTTGTGTATTGTATACTTCCTGATATTGCGCTTATGCAAGTACTTTTAAGTTTCTGTTGAATGCTTAACATGCTTAAATGCATTTGCGCATAATCATTCATTGCCTCATACATTTTTTCAGGGTCAATCATTGATGTTTGTATAATCGGGTTATCAACCTTTTGCATTGCATATTTCTTAACAAGCATTGCATCAATTCTGTCTTTTGCACCTATAGCCATAATCCTTGTATCTCCCTATCTAAATTAATATCCCTTTTCCTGATTTAATAAAGTATTTTTGTTTCCAAAAATTGCCTTTTAGGATGAATTATGGCTTAATATTTCTTAATAAAACCGGGATAACCGGTAGCGCGGTACAGTTTAAGGTTTTGTTACACACATTCTTTAAACACTTGTTTTAAGTCTTTTGTAATGCCGAAACATCCGGTAAGGAACGCAAGCAGTGCCATTATAATTAAAATCTTTTCGACACCTATAATTTCTGCTATATACCCAAGGGGTGCAAGGCTCAATGCCCCAAGGCCCCAGCTAAACCCCTGCATAACGCCTGAAATTACCCCTTTGTGCTCCTTCATAAGGTTTTGTGCAGCCACTATGGCTACGGATACTGAAAGAAAAGTAAAATATCCCGTTAAAACAAATATAGCAACGGCCAGGGCAGGGAATTTATCAATGGTCAGCATAAATAGCATCACAAGCGGTAATATGGTCCAGAATGAAAGTCTGATAATGTTTTCAGCCCCTATACGTTTTTCAATTTTAGAGCTTGTAAGCATGGATATCCCGCTAAGGATAAAAAATAATGAAATAATAATCCCGATTTGGCTTAAAGTAAAACCTTTTTCCTTAAAAATAAACGGCGCATATGTGCCAAAACTTATACTTACGCCTGATTTTACAACCGCAATCCATATAAGCGAAAGATAGGTTTTTTTCTTTAAAATTTCTTTCATTATCTTAAAGAAATTTTCTTTACTTTTATTTATGGTTGAAGGGGGTATTTTTGGCACCTGAAAATAAAGAATAACGGCAGTTAAAACTCCTAAAATAGTCACATATGAAAGTGAGTATACCCCAAAATACTCAACAAGTGTTGATGACATAACCGGTCCAAGAGCGTATCCTATTGTGCCAAGCCCCATAAAGGCACCCATGTATTTTGAAAGGTCGGGGTTATTATAATTGAATGTATTTACAAGGCTTGTTACCTGCGGGTGAAAAAGCGCATTTCCGCACATCCCGATAAGCAAACAAAGTGCCATAAATATGGCCTTATTGGCGGCAACAGTTAGCGGTATAAACACGGCCCCCATTAAAAGCCCCCACACCATAAATGTTCTGTGGCGCATTTTGTCTGCTATAAAACCAAAAAGAGGCTGCATCATAGATGAGAATAAATGCCCGCATGCTATAATAAGACTTATTGTGGACAATTTAATACCAAGTTTTGATGTTAAAAAAGGGTATAAGGGAATTAAGGCGGATGCGTATAAATCCACCATAAAATGCCCCATGGAAAGCCCGAATATCGCTTTTTTATTTGCTGTTAATGCTGTGTCTGCCATTTTTTATCCTAGTGCCTAAAGTGTCTGATTCCTGTTGTAATCATTACCATATTTAATTTATCAGCTAATTTTATCACTTCGGGGTCTTTTATGCTGCCGCCCGGTTGGATAATGCCTGCAATTCTTTCCTGTGCCGCAACTTCAATATTATCAACAGCAGGAAAAAACCCGTCACTTGCAATAACGGCATCCTTTGCACTGTCGCATACTCTTTTAAGTGCAATTTCAACAGCACCAACTCTGCTTGTTTGCCCGCCGCAAAGCCCTATGGTTCTCAAATCTTTAGCAATCACAATCGCATTTGATTTTAAATGTTTTGCAACCTTAAATGCAAATACCATATCTTCAATCATTTCTTGGGTAGGTTTTTCTTTTGTGACTGTCTTAAATGTTTCAGGGTCTAACTCTTTAATATCCTTTTCCTGAACAAGCGCGCCAAACGGGGTTAATTTAACCTCTTTTTGCACAAAATTCGGATATTCCAAAAGAGGTGTGATTAATTTTACAACACGCAGGTTTTTCTTCTTTTTAAGCTCTTCAATAGCCTCATCCGTGTAATCAGGTGCAATAACTACCTCTAAAAACATTGCAGTTAAAAGTTTTGCAATCTCTAAATCTACTTTGCCCGTAAATGCAACAATTCCGCCAAAGGCGCTCAATGGGTCGCAATCAAGTGCTTTTTCCCAAGCCTCTTTCAATGTCTTGCCAAGGGCTACACCGCAAGGGTTCGTATGTTTTATAATAACGGCTGCATTTACATCATAAAATTCTGCCGCAATATTGAGTGCCGCTGTTGCATCCAAAATATTATTATATGAAAATTCTTTGCCGTTTAAAAATTCATATTTCAATTGGTTTTCATAACTGTATAATGCTGCCTTTTGATGCGGGTTTTCGCCGTATCTTAAATCTTTAATTTTGTTTAAATAAAATGTTTCATTTTCAGGCAGGGTGTCGGTTTTGATTTCATTAAACCGTGCATTAAATTCATTCCAAATTTCAAAATCATATTTTGATGTTGTTTGAAATGCTTTTAAGGCAAGGTCTTGTCGTAATTCTAAACTGATGTTATTTAAATCGATATCATAATCTTGAATGTCGGTTATTACGGTTATATTTTCATAATTTTTTGCCCCCGCACGAAGCAGTGCAACCCCGCCTATATCAATATTTTTAACAAGCGTTTCGATATCTGCGTCTTTTCTTTTGTAATCACTAAAAGGATAAAGATTTACGCAAATTAAATCAAAAGCCCGGATGTCATCTTTTACAAGCTCTTCGCGCTCCTTTAAATCGGCAAGTATTCCTGCAAAAATTTTTGGGTGCAGGGATTTTACTTTTCCGCCAATTAATTCTCTAAAGCCTGTAATATCAGTGCTTTCAATAGCCTTTATGCTATTTTTTATTAAATAATCATATGTGCCGCCTGTTGATACAATTTCGTATCCTGCTGCAGTTAGCTTTTTTGTAAATTCGACAATGTTTGTCTTGTCAAATACGCTAATATACGCTCTTTTCATTGGTTTATCCTATCTGTTTTGCGCCGTAACCATACCAATCGCAGATACCGTCTTTGCAAAATTCGCTCTCAAGTTCTGCCATAATAGCCTTATGAGTCATCTCAAAAGTTACGGGCGTGATTGAAATTCTATTAGCCCTTACAGCGCTTATATCTGTGCCATCCTCTTCGTGCTTCGTGGTAAGTTCACCCGCCATCCAATAATAAACCTTGCCCCTTGGGTCAATTCTTTTTTCGTATTCATCGGTGAACATTTTTGAACCCAGCTTTGTAATTTCCACCCCTGCAATATCCATTTCTTCAAGGGCAGGTGTATTGATATTAAGGATTGTTTTTTCAGGAAATTTAATCTTTTCAATCCTCGGAAGGAATTTTGCAATAAAATCAGCTGTAACATCGAAATATACAGGGTCGCAGCTCATACTTGCAAGGCTTACCGCGATACTTGGATAATCAAGCATTGCGCCTTCCATAGCACAGCTTACGGTGCCTGAGTATAAGATATCTATGCCAAGGTTTGGCCCGTGGTTTATACCTGAAATTACAAGGTCCGGTTTATTGTTTTCATCTAAAAGCTCTGTAAGGCCCAGTTTTACACAGTCGCCGGGCGTGCCTGATGTTACCCAAACACGTCTTGCACCGAATTTTGATTCAAGCTCTTCCACTCTGATTGGCGTATGAAGGGTTAAAGAATGTCCTGCAGCACTTCTTTCCCTATCCGGTGCCACAACATATACATCATGCTCTTTGCTTAATCTTGTCATAAGGGCCTTAATGCCTAAAGCTGTTATGCCGTCATCGTTTGAAATCAAAATTTTCATATCTTCTTGTTATCCTGTTCTTCTGTTACGTTTACTTATTATACCACAACTTTATTGCCATTTTTTGAATATTATTATAGTATATTTGTATCTGAATTTTATACGAGGATTTTATTTTATGGCAAGAATTGTAAGACCGACTTGGGCTATCAGATGTCAAAACTCTAGCTGTAGAGAGCTTTTTGAAGTTGTTGTATTAAGTGACGACAAACAGCAAGAAGTTGTTTGCCCGAAATGTGGCGAACACTACATTTATCCGCCGCAACAAAGTGATGACGTTGAAGAATAGCGCGCAATCTTCTGCCGCGGGGTGTCAGCCGGGGCAGGATAAACGCTATTTTACATTCAGTAACTATTTATATAAAAAATTCGGCAAAAAGGTTTATAAAATAACTCTTGATGCCGGTTTTTCGTGCCCAAATCGTGACGGTACAATATCATCAGGCGGATGTATTTTTTGTGATGAATCCGGCAGTTTTTCTAAAGCTCACTCTTCCTTGCTTTCTGTTGAAGAACAGGTGCAAACCGCAATTAATAATTTGCCTAAGCGTTTTAAGGCGGAGCTGTTTTTAGCTTATTTTCAGGCTTTTTCTAATACCTATGCGCCGCTTGAAAAATTAAAAAGTGTCTATGACGGTGCCTTTACAGACCCGCGTGTGGTTGGTATTTCAATAGGTACACGTCCGGATTGTGTTGATAAAGATAAGTTAAACCTTATATCATCCTATAAAAACCCTTGGCTTGAATTAGGCTTACAAACCGCTCATGATAAGACTTTAAAGCTTATAAACAGGGGGCACGATTTTAAATGTTTTGAAAAAGCTTATATTCTTGCAAAAGAGGCCGGTATCAATGTTTGCGTGCATATAATTCTTGGCCTGCCCGGGGAAACACCTAAAGATATGCTTAAAACTGCTCGTATACTATCAAATATGGGTGTCGAGGGGGTGAAAATTCACGCCCTTACTGTACTTCAAAATACTCCGCTTGCAAAAATTCATTCTAAAAGCCCAATTCAGCTCTTGTCAGAGGATGAATACTGTAATTTGGTGTGCGATATTATTGAAATCCTCCCGCCAAAAACTACAATCCATCGTGTCGGGGGCAGTGGGCTTTCAACAACGCTTATTGCACCTCTTTGGGCGAGAAATAAATTTGAAACAATGAATAAAATAGATAGAATTCTTTGGGAAAGAAATACTTGTCAGGGTGCAAAATATCGGGGATAACCCTTATTTTTTGATATTTTGTGCAATTTTTATACAAAGTTTATCCGCTTTTTTGCTTATTAATTCAGCAAGCGGTCTGATTTTTATTGCCGTTTCGCAGTTATCTGTTTTGCAAATGTTATAAATTATTCTTCCCGTGGTCAAAATATCTTCCGCATTTTCAATTAGTTTGTCTGTTTCAGTTAACATAATTCCTCTTTTTAACAGTCCAAATTGTCCGAGTAATTATCTAGAGATTACCATTAAAATTAACTTATGGCAAGTGATTTTAAGTATTTAAAAGAAAAGATTTGTAAAAATATTGTGAAATACAGAAAGGCTGCCGGTCTTACTCAGGTGCAGCTCAGTATTGCATCATCCGCAAGCGAAGATTATATTTACAGAATTGAAAAAGGTAAAAGAACCCCAAGTCTTGAAAGGCTGCATAAAATTGCTGCAGCTTTAAATATTGATATTTTAGAGCTTTTAAAGTGATTTTAAACATATAAAAAAAAGGAGCGCGAAGGTTACTAAACGCGCCCCGAAAAGTTGTTCATCGTTAAAATTTTACTCCAACTTATCCCAATATATACATACATACCCGCCTTGTCCGTTTCCGCCTTTACCCGGGTCTTTCCCTATATACCAGGCACCTCCCCCTCCGCCTGCACCTGCTTTGCCAAACTTGGGATTAGCCTCTACTATACTGTCTTTTGTCGGGATATTAATATCACCCCCGCTAAATCCTTGCCCATTCAGGCTGTTTTGATTTGGCTCCTCTATATTATTCTTATCATCAATAATATTTACACTGGAACATACCCCTGCTTCGTTATACAAACCTCCGCACTTTCCTTTTTCACCTGTACCGCTTGTTCCGCCTCTGCCTCCGGCACTTCTTGTTCCTTCTTTGTAATTAGCGGCATCTCCGCTTCCTCCTGCCTTGCCCTCTAATCCTTTATACCCTGTAAAATTACCTTGGCTGAATAATCGTGTAAATATATTTCCTGTATCATCATAGCTGCCTGCA
>CAJTLG010000002.1:0-217824 GCA_910577395.1 uncultured Vampirovibrio sp.
TCACACTGTCGTACTTTTGCCCCATACATTCACATTTATCAACAGAGGCACCACCTGTACATGTTGCACTGCTATGTACAGCTGCCCCTCCTCCGGCTCCTCCGCCTCCGCCTGTCATAAGTTCTATTTCAAAATCATCCATATCCTCTGTAATTGCAATGGTATTTGTTGCATTGGATGTATCTGTGCTTTGAATATCTAATGATTGATTATTTATTATTGTTTCAGATGTTGCACCTGCTCCCCCACCTCCTGCTGATGCTATTATGAAGTTTGCATAATATACATTGTTAAGAGGAATTTTAACAGTCGGGTTTGCATCTGTATATGGATAGCATTGCATATCAGAGGGTGCTTTTATTGCACCGCCAAGACCTGAAACATTAACATTATCTCCAAATTTTCTTGTCATTACAGGTGCAAGGGCAGCCAACAACAATGATGCTACCAATAATGCCATGAGCATTTCAACAAGGGAGAAGGCTTTTATACCAAAGAGCATGTTTTTATTCATAATAATTCCTTTTTTGTAAATATATTGTCATATTAGGTAATACATAAGTTAATAAGGTAATTATATAATAATTAGTAATGTATAAATTACATGCTAGCATAATTTGCCCGCATGTCAACAGAAAAATTAAAATAAAAAAATGGATGTAAGCAGAACTATTAAAATATTTGCAGCACAGGAAAACATAAGTGTCGCAGAGCTTGTCAGGAGATTTTCAAAATATTCCGGCAAGGAATATTCGACACACTCTTTCTCTAACAGATTAAGGAATGGCACCATACACTATAATGAAGTAGAGCAAATAGCTAAAATGTTAGGGTATAAAATAACATTTGAAAAAAACGACGACCAGTAAATTTGGCGCAGATTTTTTGATAATGTAGTTTTTTATATTTTTGTAAATATTTATTCATTATATATACAAACTTTCATTATATATACAAATTATAACACTCTTTGCAAAAAATGCAAGCAAAATATACCATTGAGGAATGGACGTAAAGAAAGTTTTAAATATACTTGCCGCAAAAGAAGGAATTAATTCTTCGGAACTCGTAAGACGTTTATCCGCATATACGGGAGAAGAAATTTCAATAACTTCATTTTTAAACAGGATGAATACAGGCACAATAAGATATAATGAAGTAGATAAAATAGCCGAAATGCTTGGGTATGAGATAGAGCTTAAGAAAAAATCCAAACCTGTAAAAAAGCCCCTTAAAAAATAAGAGGCTTTTAATTTTTATTCTATTTTAGTACCTGCAAAAGTTATTTTGCCATAGCACCTTTTACGATTTCAGCGAAACTATCAGCCTTAAGGCTTGCACCGCCAACAAGCGCACCGTCTATATCAGATTGTGCCATTTGCTCTGCAATTGTTTCAGGCTTAACGGAACCGCCGTATAAAATCCTGATAGCATCAGCAGCAGCTTTGGATGAAACCTTTTCAACGACATTTCTTATGTGTTTAATTACTCTGTTAGCCTCTGTTGAATCACAGGTTTTACCTGTACCTATAGCCCAGATAGGTTCGTATGCTATAACTGATTTTGCAACCTCATCTGCACTTAAACCTTTTAAGGCCTCTGTAATTTGTTTTTCAATATGCGCGTCGGTAACGCCTTGTTCTCTTTGCTCCAAGGTTTCACCGCAGCAGATAATAGGAACAATACCGTTATCAAGGATAACTTTTGCCTTTTTGTTAATCATTTCATCTGTTTCACCAAAATACTGGCGTCTTTCAGAGTGTCCGATAATAATATAAGACATTTCAAAATCTTTTAACATATCAATAGCAATTTCGCCCGTGAAAGCACCTTTTGACTCGTAGTATACATTTTGTGCAGCAAGTTTAATTCTACCGCAGCCACAGTGGCATATTTCTTCATTAACCGCATGTAATGATGTAAATACAGGCGCCACAACAATTTCAGGAAGTTTTGCTATATCTAAACTATCCACATTTGCCCTGATACCTTTGATTAATTCTTTTGAAGCCGCACTGTTGTTGTGCATTTTCCAGTTTCCTGCAATAATAGGTTTTCTTGCCATATCTTAAATTCCTCCTAAACTAATTTAAATTAAAGCACCTTTATAGTACCATAAAAACATCGGAGGAGAAAACTTTTATGGAAATATGGCACCCTTTCACCCAACATGGGTTAAACGAAGATATAATTGAAATTGAAACATCTGAAAAGGAATTTTTAATCACAAAATCCGGCAGAAAAATAATTGACGGAATATCATCCTGGTGGGTAAATACACTTGGCCATAAAAACCCTGAAATATCTACTGCCATTAAAAAAGAGGCAGATAAACTGCACCAGATAATATTCGCAGGCTTTGTACACGAGCCTTCAAAAAGTGTTGCCAAAAATTTAGGCAGCTTTTTACCTGCAGATTATACGCATATTTTCTTTTCCGATTCAGGCTCCACTAGTGTTGAAGTAGCATTAAAAATGGCTGTCGGGTATCATTATAACCACGGTAGCAGCAGAAGTAAAATTGTTGCCATGGAACATTCTTACCACGGGGATACTTTTGGCGGCATGTCATCAGGTGCAAAGAGCGTATTCAATGCGCCATACGTTAACATGCTGTTTGATGTTGAAAGAATACCATACCCCAAAGAGGGCGAAGAAGAAGAAACCATAAAGGCATACAAAAACCTGCTTAAAAAAGAAGGGGATAAAATCGGCGCAATAATCCTTGAACCGCTAGTTTTAGGCTCCGGCGGGATGCTTTTTTATAAACCCTTTGTAATCGAAGAATTGTACAAACTATCAAAAGAATACGGAGTAATTTTTGCCCTGGATGAGGTAATGACAGGCTTTGGCAGAACGGGCACAATGTTTGCATTTAACCAAACAAATATCATCCCTGATATTATATGTCTTTCAAAAGGGTTAACAGGTGGGTCTATCCCGCTTGCTGCAACGGTTTGCAAAAAAGAAATATATGATGCATACTTATCAAACGATAAAGCAAAGATGTTTTTCCATTCTTCATCCTACACTGCAAACCCGATAGCATGCGCTGCGGCAAATGCTAATCTTGAAATATGGAAAAACAATGACATTTTAGCTGATGTTAAAAGGATTAATGATTTTTATAAAAATCAAATCCCGCGTTTTAAAAACCTGCCTGCAAAAAATGTAAGAATTTTAGGGAATATTTTTGCATTTGATGTTCAAAACGAAGGTAATGATTACATTTCAAACATAGGGATAAAGCTATATGGATACTACAGGAACAATGATATTTTGCTCCGCCCGCTTGGAAACACGGTATATGTTATGCCGCCATATTGCATATCAGAAGATAGCCTAAACAAGATATTCAACGTAATTGAAAAATCACTTAGAGAATGTTTGTAAACTACCTATCTTCACAGGATGTGCGTTTTTCGTAACCACAATATGAGCCGTTATCATATTTAAATGTATCGCCGTTTATAATGTGATAACCTTCATAGGTAAGATTTCTTTGCACCTCTGCAAGTTTACCGTTATTGTCATATAAAAACATAACAGGGCATCTTAAAAGATTACCGGTTATAATAAAATCGCCTTTTTGACAGTATTTAGCCTTGCCGTCAGAAAAATTGATTTTCGCCTTTTTACTGCCGTCCTCGTTGAAAAGTTCTATAGTTTTAATTTCATTTCTTTTATTTGGATTGCCTTCAATTATTCTTTTTATATTACCGTTTTTATCGTATTCTTTTATAGATTTTACATATGGCATTTCTGTACATCTTTGCAAATTATATTCAATATCTGTTGGTATGGGTAAAAGTTTTGAAAACCGTACTTGCCTTTCCAAGTTTCCGTCCTGATTGTATTGCTCTATGATTGTGTCATAAATATCTTTTACGGAATACTTATCACCCGATGAAACGCAGGCTGCATGACAAGAAAATACTCTTATATTTTCTTTATCCTGAGATTTATTATTATGTGGACTTTTTTCTCCAATTTCATATTTCTTAGAAAATTCTATAACATTATCTAAGATTTTCTTAGCATCCTGATATTCTTTATTAGCAATATTGAAAAATATTTTTCCTTCTTCCTCAAATCTTAACCCTACATCTGAAATTTCAGAAACGCGTCGTGTTTCTGTATAATCGCCGGAAATATCTAGCAAACATTCAACAGCTTTACTATTTCTGCCCAAAAAATTAGTGCTATTAAAAACTTGTCTTTGCAAACCGCCACAAGATGCAATGTTAGCTATTCTCATAATTTCAACCGTTCCTTCTTAAAATTAACAGGGTAACAGATAAAAAAACCAAAAATAAATATTTTTGCCAACAAAAATTCCCCCGCCAAAATAAGAACGGAGGAATTCTAAAAATCTTTTTTGCATCTTTATTGTTGATATGCAGCAAACAGAGGCATATACAATGACAGAGCAAGGAACAGAACCACACCACCGATAAATATTAACAATGCAGGCTCAACCAGTTTAGTAAATTTATCTATAATATCATCAAGTTTTCTGTCAATGAATGTTGTACAATGGTAAAGCATTTCACCCAAACGACCGGATTGTTCACCTGTTGCAATCATAAATAACATCATATTCGGGATTTGTTTTGTACTTCTTAAAGCTGTTGATAAGTGAATACCTTGTTGCACCTTTGCTGCAGCACCTAAAACTGCCTGTTTTAATACTACGTTATCCATAGTAAGGTTAGAAAGATATAAACAATCCACAATAGGAATACCCGCATCGTATGCAACCTGCAACACAGCTAGAAAGTTTGAATAGTTTGCATACTTCATCAAATCCGAAAGCATCGGCACCTGTAATACATATCTGTCTATAACTCTTCTTGAAGTTTCCGTGGTGAAAAGTTTTTTGACACCAAAACCGGTAAGTATAAGGCCGCCAAGCAATATATACCAAAACTGCCTCATAAAGTTACCAAGCTCAATACATAATTGCGTTGCAAGAGGCAGTTCACGCCCAAGGTTGTCAAACATAGCCTCAAATGCCGGGAATACAAACATAAGCATTATCGTTACAACAACTGCAGCCAACACTAATACAAAACAAGGATAAACAAGTGCACCAATAACTTTAGATTTAATTGCATCTTGTTTTTTAAGTAATTCTAACATTCTGGCTAAGGTTTTATCCAATTCTCCGGAATCTTCCCCGGCTTTAACCAAGCCGACATAAACCCTGCCAAATAGCGTTCTGTATTTTTCAAGCGTTTCTGCAAGTGTAGAACCCGCAATGATGTTTCTTCTTAATTCATATGCAATATCCCTAATTGTTGTAGCTTCGGCGTTATTTTCCATAAATACCAAAGTTTCAATAATCGGAATACCGGTTGCGGTTAATATTTGCAAAGTAGAAGTAAATTCAATCTTATCCTTAAGGTTCATAGGCTTAAGATTAGCTTTTGCAAGCTTAATTACTTGCTCGGAAGCATTCTTATTAGATTCGTCAATAATTTTGGTCGGCAAAAGACCAATTTTCTTTATACCTTCACGGGCAGATTTAATATCATCAGCCTCAATCTTACCTCTGACAATAGTTTTATTATTTTTTAACGCTATATATGCAAATAAGGGCATTATTCACCAGCCAATCCTAAAATTCTAACAAATTCTTCAATAGAAGTAATACCATTTTTTATATGTTCAAGACACGCTCTATCCAATGTTTTCATACCATGTTTTACGGCATATTCTTCAATTTCTACATCATGGGCGCGCTGTGCTATAAGTTTCTTTAAGTCATTATTTACAACCAAAATTTCTAACGCAGCAGTTCTGCCTTTGTATCCGGTATTTCCACAAAATTCGCAGCCCCTGGCCCTGTAAATAGTTTGTTTCATAAATTCCTGAATTTCAAGAGGGTCAGTAAGCACTTTCTTTGCATCCTCCAAAGTGGGCTTATATGCCTCTTTGCAGTCAGGACAAAGTTTTCTTACAAGCCTTTGTGCAAGAACACCATTTAATGTTGAAGATACAAGATAATCTTTTGCGCCCATCTCAATAAGTCTTGTAACAGTTGCAGATGCAGAATTAGTATGCACCGTACTTAATACAAGGTGACCTGTCAGTGAAGCCGAAATTGCAACTTCAAGCGTTTCAAAGTCACGAATCTCACCAACAAGAATAACGTCAGGGTCTTGCCTTAATATTGCCCTTAAAGAAGAGGCAAACGTTATACCTGCCTTAGGATTAACAGAAGATTGATTCACGCCTTCAAGTTTAATTTCAACAGGGTCTTCAATCGTTGTAATATTGACATCTTCTTTATTTAGCGACCTTAAAAGGGCATAAAGAGTGGTTGTTTTACCTGAACCTGTAGGACCGGATGTAAGCAAAATACCGTTAGGTTCAGATATTAAATATTCAATTTTTTCAAGGTCTTCTTTTGATGCTCCGTCAATTTGAATATCATTTCCCATATCAGCTTTGGAAGTAACAGCAGGAGCTAATACCCTGATTACCATTTTCTCTCTGCCGTTTACCGGAAGAGTATTGATACGGAAATCAAATTGCATTTTTTTATACTTAATTGTAAAGCTACCGTCCTGTGCACGCCTGTGCTCTGCAATGTTCATACGTGCCAAAACCTTAAATCTTGAAATAACAGCACTTTCAACCTTTTGAGGAATTTTCAAAACTTCCCTTAAAGCGCCATCTATTCTGTATCTTACCACATAACCCAAGGTTCTTGGTTCGATATGAATATCTGAAGCTTTTTGGTCAATGGCTGAAGTTATGATTTTATTTGCAAATTTAGAAACAGTACCAGTAGTATCCTGTATTTCTCTTTCAACTTGCTCCCAAAGAGTATCTTCGTTTGCAATATCAAGTTTTTCTTTTTCAATTTGCTCTATAATTTTGTCCGTCTCTTGCCTATCGGTATGATAATAAGTCTGAACAAAGTTTTCATACTCAAAGTGAGTAATCATCATAATTGTAGGCTTTAACCCGGTTTGATATACAATTTCATCAATTACTTTCACATCTTTTGGATTAACCATACCGACAACAAGGGTTTTATCTGTCATAGAAAGCGGAATAACTCTGTTAACCCTGACGAAATCTTCCGGTAGTACCGAAATAGCAGTAGGTAGCGCTTTAAGCTGGTCAGCAGATGCTAACTTCAAACCCATTTGTGCACCTAATGCCTCTTTTAATTGCTTTATTGTAACAAAACCAAGTTTTACAAGCACAGAACCGAGCGGTACATCAAGAACTTTTGCCTCTGCTAGCGCCATTTGAAGCTGCTTTTCATTCAAAAGCCCTTCTTCCATTAAAATCTCACCAATTTTTTTAGTACCTGGTGATTTAACAGCGCTTATAGGTTTAACATTTTTTCTGGATACATTCGCCAAAACAGGCTTTGCAGGTACAACGGGCCTTTTTTTAGGCACATCAACAATTTCTGAAGTATCATCTTCATCATCAATAGTTAAATCAACCTCATCATCCTGGACAAGCGGTCTTGGCTGAATTATTTTTTCCGTTTCCGGTTTAGCAATAGTTTGAACCGTTTGTGTTGCAACTGTTTTCTCCTGGTGCAAAGTACTCTGCATGGCATCCATTGAAAGATCTACATCGTCCAGAGCATCTAAATTAACAGAATCTGCATCAATACTTAATATATCTGCACCTTCTTGCGGCACATGCTCAAACCCGCTAAACTCATCTGTTTCAACTTGTTGTTTGTCAACAGGGATTGTATTTAAATGAATGTCTGAATATTTAGAATTAAAAACTTTTAAAAACTCATCAAATAAAACTTTGAAATTACTTTCTGAAAGAAAGATAAATTCAACTCTGACATCAAAAATAGATTTAATATATTCAGAAACCTTCGCCTTATCGGAAGAGGCAGATACAGCCGCAAAAAAAGCACCACCTTGCATATTAATAGGTACAAATGACAACTCATTAGCTACGGCAAGTTCAAAATGATTTGCATAATCAAAATTAATTTTATTTATAAGTTTTACAAGTAATTCGTTTTTCATAAATTCTATCAGCTTTACAATTTCTAGATTAAAGGGGGATATTTATAATTTGTATGGCAAGACCTTTTTTAAAAGCCCTGCCATACATTCATTAGTCAGTTTTTACAGATCCATTGCCTTGATTTCTTTTGCTTGTTCTTCAGAATATACAATGTGCGGCGTAACCATAATTACCAATTCTTCTTTTACTTTTTCGTTCTTAGAATTTCTAAAGAACACACCCAGAAGAGGTAAATCACCAAGGACAGGAACTTTGCTTACGGTCTGCTGTTCGCTTTCTTTGATAAGACCTGCTATAACAAGGGTTTCACCGTCTTTTACTCTTAGGTTATTTAATTTCAGATTACGTCTTTGGAGCAATGTAGCTGCAACAATACTATTACCGTTAGCATCTACATCAGGAACTTGTTCCTTCTGTGTTGAGAATTCAGGTGTCATATTTAATGATACATAACCGTCTTGGCTTATGAATGGTATCAATTCTATTTTTAAACCTTCATCACTACCGATTTCATAAGTCTTTGTAACAATCGGTGTATCTGTATAAGAGCCTGTGTTCATTTCACTGCTTGTGGTTTTAATATAATCTGAAGTCAAATTGATAAGTGATTTTTGACCGTTTGTTACCATTAGCTTAGGATTAGTAAGCACTCTGCCTTTACCGTTTGAAATCAGATATTTTAATTTATACGCAAGAACCGAACTTCCGGAATATTTATTGTTGCCTGCAGCATCGGGACCAAATACAACCGGGTATTTTGGGTTAGTCGTTACACCATTGTTAGGAGAGAAACCAACGCTCAAGAAAGGTGTCCACAAATTCCATTCATTCTCAAATTCTTTTGAACCTTTTTCATTAAGCTCAATAACTGCAAGTTCAATATATGCCATTGGCTGCTTAATATCATTTTTGTTAATAAACTCTTTAATTACCTGTACCTGTTCAAGTGAACCGCCATATACGGTAACTAAACCAAGGTCCGGAGAGAAAGTAATTGTCAAAGGAACGGTCTGGAAAGGCACCATGGTTGTTCCGTCCATATTAACATTACCGCCTGTTACGCCACCTGTAGTATCAACAGCGGTTGCACGACAGGCAATAAATCCACCGCCAAGTTTTACGGCTTGAATTTCATCTTGTTCTGCATCATTTTCAGTATCACCGTCATCAATTTGGCTGTCTGATGATTGAGTTGCATTACCTTGGTTATCTAAAGAGTTTGTAGAAGGCATCATAGTATCACAAAGAAGTGCCGCCATTTGTTTTGGCGTAGTATGATTTACTTTAAATATATTAACCATTGGTTTTTTATCAAGCTGTGCTACAACCTTTTCTGCAAGCACAGCATCATTATCAGAACCAAACACTAATATTTCATTTGTACGTGGGTTGGAGGCAACAACCTGCTTATTTGATATACCTGAAAGTTTGGAAGCAAAAACATTTGCATTCAGGAAGTTTGCAACGGCAGGTGCCTCAACATATTTAATAGGAATAACCGTTAAACTTTGTTTGCCAATACCTAATTCTTTTGAAGCCTCAATCGATGAAATAATAAGATTTTTGCCGTCCTTAACGTAAGTAAGCTCGGAAGATTTCATTACAAGCAAGAAAGCATCATTCAGAGTTACATCAACCAAATCAAGGGTCACTTCACCTTCAACGGAATTATGGAAAACAACATTTATTCCGGCTTTATCAGCAAACATCCTTAAAACCTGACGCACATTAGAATCTCTTAAAGAAAGAGTAATTTTGTTTGGCGAATCAGTAATTGAAACGCTACCGTCAAGCTTCACTTTAGTGGTGGTATTTCTGGCCTCGGGGCTGTTAATATTTAATGTCATATTTGCAGCACCGCTGTCAATCATCTGCTTAAGTGCAAGCTCAGGCGATTCTTCAGATAACTGAGTATCATCTGTATTCATGCTTAAAAGCTCATTTTTAACAGCTAAGCCGTCTTTTTGTTCGCTGATGAAACCCGCCCAGCAAGTTTGCACTAAAGACAGAGCAAGCGCAAAAAGCGTAATGTTTCTAAATAGTTTTCTTTTCTTGTGTGTTAACATTTTATTCTAACTCCTAGATTAATTTTCTTTTCCTTAATTAGTATTCTTCTTTCGTACTAACCTCAACATCTGATGCAGATGTGTATTGTCGTGCTCCGGCAAATTTTCCGGAAGTTTGCTTTTGCGCCATACCGCTAACCGGTGTCTTAGAGCTAAAGCTTTCGCCAACCTGGGCTTTATAAATATTTGTTCCGTTCTTAATGGCCACATATTGACTATTTATTGCAACCACTTGATATTCATCTACCTTATCGCCAATTTGAACATAATAATCAGAATTATTTACATTAACAATAGCAGAAGGTTTTACATCATCAAACAAAATACCAGTAACAGTAATTTCCATAAGTTTTTTAACTTCTTCTGTCACCTCAGGATCTGGAAGAGCTTCCGGAGGAGAAAGAATTTCGTAATTAGAAACAGTAGTGTACTTAGAACTGTCAAAACCACTTGGAGGAACGAACGGATTAATTCTGCCACCATTCTGTATAGCAAAAGTAACCAGTTTTTGTTCTTCTTTTTTAGACTCTTCTGTTTTATTTTCTTCTCCGCCTGCAACACTTGTTTCAGCAGGAGCATTAATATCAATTACAGGTTTATCAGCATTTTCATCCGGCAAAACAGGAGCTTCTTCCTGAGGTTTATTGCCGTTCAAAAGACTGCTTGCATCAAGACCGGCAACAGATTTACCGTAAGTCATAAACAAATAAACCGCTCCGCCGATAAATATAACTGCAACCATAATTCCAAGCAACACAGGAAGAAAACCTGATGATTTTTGAGCTTTTCTTGGCTCAAAATAAATATCATCATCTTCGCCGCTATCTATTGCAGCCTGAGCTCTTGCAGAACGCCTGTTTGTTAAATCAGGAGTGATAGTATCACCGACCTGAGTTTCTTGCGCATATGTATCTCTTGGCAAGCCGGAACCACCAAACACATCAAAAGCGTCTCTTTTTGGCATACCGGTTTGCGGCCTGATATCCACAACTTCATCATCACTCAACAGTGATAAATCCTCGTCAGCGCTATCCAAAAGACCCACGTCAACGGTACTATCATCTTTTTTAACATTGCTTAAATCAATGTCGGCATCGTCATCCAATAGGTCGTCCCATGTAACGGTTTTATTGTCGCTTTCCATATCTAAATCAAGATTGTCAAAAGCTTCTGTTTCCGTCATATTTTCTTTTTCGTCTTCAAAATACATTGAAATCTTTCAACTCTATTACTCTACTACACTAAACTCTATTGTATACTATTTCGGTATACTTACTAATTAATATCATACATTTAAGCAGATTTGTCACCATGATTATTAATAAATCCACCAAATGTATGACCGATTTAAAATTACTGATAATCTCCAATGTACGATGTTTCAATGTGAGCCACCATTATTGTATCATATTCCTTGAGTCCGAGCTTTTTTAATTCCTGATATACTCCCATTGAATCCAGTATATTGGCAAGCCTTCGCATTTGCTGTGTATTACGAATATCGGTAACTCCCGCCAATCTTCTTATTTTACCACCATCTACCAAAAATGTATTTTTGTTAAGCTTAACAACTGTATAATTGCTATCATCATTATCGTCAAATCCGTCATCATACTCTATGTTTAAAGGATTTTCAGGGTGCGGTATCTCGTCAACTTTTTTGTAAAGATGATTTAAAAATTCTTCTATACCTTGCCCTGTAGCGCACGAAACAGCATATACATCATTGTTAAATTTCTTAAAGTTTTTTTTCATATCCTTAACATAATTATCATCAAGAATATCCGTTTTATTTAACATTACAACCTGATAAAGAGAAGAAAGCCCTTCGCTGTATTTTTTCAATTCATCATTAATTTTATTGTAATTTTCAATTGCATTTTCATTTGAAATATCTACAACATGAATTAAAAACCTGCACCTTTGAACATGCTTTAAAAATTCAAACCCAAGGCCAGTTCCCTTGTGTGCCCCTTCAATGATACCAGGTATATCAGCAACCACAAATCCATCACCTGAAGGCTTCTTTACAACTCCAAGATTGGGCACAAGTGTTGTAAAAGGATAATCGGCAATTTTTGGTCGTGCCGATGAAATTTTTGATATAAAACTGGATTTGCCGGCATTTGGCATACCAAGAAGCCCTACATCTGCAATAAGCCTTAATTCTAGCTCTAATTCCCTTTCAACAGATGCTTCTCCTGGCTCACAAAACTGGGGCGCTCTTTTTTGGGCCGTTGCAAATCTGGCATTACCCCTGCCGCCCCTGCCGCCTTTTGCAACAAGAATTGTTTTTTCATTTTCATTTAAATCGGCAATAATTTTCCCGCTTTTTAAATCCCTTACAATAACACCTACAGGCGTTTTTAAGAAAATATCTTTACCGTTTTTACCGTGACAATTTTTATTTTGTCCGTTTTCACCGTCTTCTGCCCTGTAAACAGATTTATAAGTAAAATCAAGCAATGTGGACATATTTTCATCTGCAACAAAATAAATACTTCCGCCCTTGCCCCCGTCCCCGCCTGCAGGGCCGCCTTTGTCTACAAATTTTTCCCTTCTCCAGGCAACGGCGCCATTTCCGCCCTTGCCGGATTCAATTTTAATTTTAACTTTATCAATAAATGCTGCCATAGATATTATCGTACCATTGCACGGGGTACTTATAATCTTTTTGCGGCGCATACTTTACAAATATTTACTTAAAGAAACTTTACAAATTCGGGGTGCATTATATTAAAAAGCCGCATAAAAAAAATTCGATTTACTTGGTGAATACGAAAAATTTAGAAAAGAACCGAAAAATCTATTGATGCTCCAAGCACCAATTCTGATAGATTTCCCACTGCTGGCAGATTTGCCTATATCAGGTACCCGCACAAAACCTTACAACATCTCTAAACGCTTTTTTTCCTTGACAAGCTCTTCGTAAACCCAGGATGGTACAAAGTTTTTGCCCATTAATATGGAGCCGTGGTTTACGGAGGGCGCATGGAAATCTGACCCGCCTGTTATAATAAGCCCGTATTTTTCAGCTAAAGACGAATAATGCTCAACAACGGCTGGCGAATGTTTTCTGTGGTATGCCTCTATTCCCCTCAAACCATAACTTACAAGCTCTTTTGCAAGTTCATCTGATATTTCAACATCAATAGGATGAGCAAAAACAGGAATTCCCCCGGCATCATAGATTATTTCACACGCATCATGCGGGGATACGGTTTTTCTTTGTACATAAACGCTTGAAGAATCATTTATATATTTTGCATAAGCCTCCATAACATTATTAACACCGCCCGCATTGGTGATAGCACGCGCTATATGGGGCCTGCCTATACTGCCGCCTTCTGCAACAAGGGATTTAATATCTTCAAACTTTAACTTTATCCCGGCCTTTTTCGAAAGCAAGGCAATAATTTCATTTGTCTGTTTAACCCTTGCCTCTTGCTGACTTTTCATAAGATTTTTGAAATCAGCATTATCCGTATCCATAAAATACCCGAGGATGTGAACTTCATACCCCTTATAAATTGTATTTATTTCAACACCGGGGATTATTTCAAGCCTGATATTATTATTTTTAACATAATCATTTGCAATTTTATGAGATAGCACATTGTCATGGTCTGTAAGTGCAATAACATCAAGACCGCAATCAAGTGCTGTATCCACAATCATTTCGGGTGAAAACGTACCGTCAGAATATGTCGTATGAATATGCAAATCTATCTTCATGCGCCAATGCTCCTTGTAACTTTATAATTAAAATTTATTCTGCCGATTTTCAGAGCAGCCCCGCTCTTTTCATCAAACTCAACTTCAACGGCATTAATTTGCCTTACATCTGAAGTTGCCACATCAAATCTTTCAGGAATAGAAGAAACAAGCCTTTTTAAAGAGCCAAAATATTCCATACCTATTACACTTTTTCCCGCCCCGCAGAAACCGACATCACTAATGTATGCAAGGGTATCTTTTGGCTTTAAAACACAATCGTTTTCTTCTTTAGGAAAATATTTAAATTCTTCCTCATTATTAAAATCAGTATCGATAACCCTTTCATCAGCAGTCTGTACATGCGTATGTGTACCAAAAACAGCACTTACCCCTAATGATTTTGCAAAATTTGCAAAACAGATCTTTTCAGCAGTGGCTTCGGCATGAAAATCAACAATTATAATTTTATCTTCTAAACCAATGTCATTTTGAAGTTCAACCATAACATCATAAAGCGCTTGAAAAGGACATATAACAGGCTGCATAAAAGTTTTACCGAGCAAATTAATTACAATAATCTTATTGTTAAATATCCTATACCCAACTCCGCGTGCGGTTTTATGATAATTTAAAGGACGGATTAAAACACTGCTGTCATCAATAAATGTATAGATATCTTTTTTATCCCATATATGGTTGCCGGATGTCATGCAATCAATGCCATACGATATAAGCTCGTCATGATTTTTCTTTGTCAGGCCAAAGCCATGGGATGCATTTTCAACATTTGCAATAATAAAATCATATCCTGGAGCGCACCCCTGAATTTGCCCACAGGCATCTATATCACCAGGTGCACGGTTTTCATCAGCCTTTGTGCCCTGCAAAAAATTCCTGGTTGCCTCTCTTCCGGGGCGTCCGACAAGGTCACCCAAAAAAAGAACTTTGATTGTTTCAGACATTTGTTTATTTCGCTATTTCGGTAACTCTCGCCTCCCGAACAACCGTTACACGGATTTGGCCGGGATATTCAAGTTCATCCTCAATGCGTTTTACAATGTCGCGGGCAAGCTTTGCGGCAGCAGCGTCGTTGAACACATTAGGCTGAACTACAACCCTAACTTCACGTCCCGCCTGAACCGCAAAAGACTGCTTAATACCCTCATAGCTGTTTGCAATTTCTTCAAGCTTTTTGAGGCGTTTAATATAGATTTCAAGTGTATCGCGCCTTGCACCCGGTCTGCCAGCAGAAACAGAATCTGCAATCTTGACTAACGCCGCAACAAGTGTATTCGCTGCAACGTCATCATGGTGCGCTTCAATAGCGTGGACAATTTCTTCCCTTTCGCCGTAGCGTCTGGCAAGCTCAACACCCAATTGAATATGCGTGCCTTCCTGGTCATGGTCCACAGCTTTGCCGATATCATGCAGCAAACCTGCGCGCCTGGCCTCAGAAACATTTGCACCGAGCTCCACAGCCAACATGCCGGCTATTTGTGCAACTTCAATTGAATGTCTTAAAACATTTTGTCCGTAACTTGTTCTATAATATAAGCGTCCAAGAGTCCTGGTAAGCTCTCTGTTAAGGTTCATAATTCCAAGGTCAAGAGCGGCTTTTTCGCCTTCCTGCCTCATTTTGTTTTCAATTTCTTTTTTCGATTTTTCAAAAACTTCTTCAATTCTTACAGGGTGAATACGCCCGTCTTGTATAAGTTTTTCAATAGTTAATTTTGCAACTTCACGCCTTACCGGGTCAAAAGATGACAATACAACAGCCTCCGGCGTGTCATCAATAATAAGGTCAACACCTGTAAGTGTTTCGAGGGTTCTTATGTTTCTGCCTTCACGGCCGATAATTCTGCCTTTCATCTCATCATTAGGAAGAGAAACAACAGAAACGGTACTTTCAATAACCTGGTCAATTACACATTTCTGCATGGCTTGGGATAAAATCTCCCTTGCTTTTTCATCGGCAGTTTCTTTTATTTTCTGTTCATTCTCTCTGATTAACTGAATTTGCTCTTGTGCAAGCTCCTGCTTTATTTGTTCAAGCAGCATATTTTTAGCCTCTTCCCTGCTCATGGAAGAAACTTTTTCAAGCTCGCCAAGCTGTTTTGCAACTAAATCAGCAAGATAATCTTCTTTATCAAGAAGTTCATCATATTTTTTGTTTAATTCAAATTCTTTATCGGTAATTTTTTGAACTTTATCTTCAAGGCTGTCTTCCCTTTTTGAAAGAGAACTTTCAAGACGATTAATTTCAGCCCTTCTTTGCCTTATTTCGTCATCAAGCTTTTGCCTGTCGGCGTGCACTTGCTCTCTTGCTGCTACAATAGCTTCTTTTTTGATATATTCTTCTTTTTGCTTGAATTCATCACTCATTTTTTCGGCATTTTCACGAAGAAAATCAAGCTTTGTTTTCTGCCTTGTACATAAAATAACAGAAACTATCGCAACAAGCGCTAAAATCAGTATTAGTATATATAGTAAAAATATAGATTCTATTTTCCCATACCTCAAACTTAGTAAACGTAAAAAATAAAGCTTTAAGCCTTTATAGGGTTTTATTTTGTTTTTTATATAAAATAAAATATTATTAAACAGTTATTCTAATAAAAAATATATCACAAACCAAAAAAATTTAACAATAAAATTATTAAGTTTTGTCAATTTGTAGACCAAACAGAGTATATTTAATAAAAACTTCTTAACATTTTATGCCTTAATACGATAATAAAACATGACTTATATTTTTTTATCATTAAATATTCTGCAGGTTTTTTAGGAAAATTAAGGTCGTTTAAATGTTTACAAATTTAGTATCGCTAATCACAAAATCTTTAACATCCACAAATACAACGGCTGCCGCAAAGGTCAGCGCCAAACCTTCGAGCTACAATAACCCGTTTGCCCAAAGCAGCAATTTAAATCCGTTTATGAACCAAAGTTTTGGCAGCTCTGAAAACTATGCCAAAAATACACCTGTTTCCGGCGGCTACTTTGCAGGCTATTACAACGGAAAACCAAACATAGTGGGCAGAAAGCTTTTTATTGAGGTATAAGCCGGTTTCGCCGATATAATTGCCTTACTTTAAATCCGCCTGTTTTATTCCTTCAAAAGCCATTTGGTGTCTGATTTTATTTTCAAGATTTATTATGGCTTTATTTTCAGTGCTACCGGTGTCATCTTTTCTGGCTTTCAGCACCACCTTAGTTTGCAGTACACCCATAGCCCATATACCAAAAGCAATAGCAGAGGCAATTGAAAGGCCTTTGGCCGCTTTTGCGCCTTTCAGGTATTTTGATATCATATCCGCATTGCCAAGAACACCTTTAGCATCCATGGTTTCAACGGTTTTACCGAGTTTTTTAATATTTTTATTTACAGATTTTAAATCAATAAAGGCTAAAGAATTAATTTCATCCTTGCTGCCTTTCATGGTTTGAACATCCCCGGCATCTTTCAAAAATTTAACAATCGGATTTTCAGGGTTATCATAAATAAAGTTAAGAACTTTTTTATCAATATTAGCGTCTTTGCCGATTTTTGCAATATCGATTTCTTCGCCCAGTTTATTAAAGGCGGATTTTATTGAACCGTCAGCAGCAGATTTTTCAAACCTGTCTGAAGCAAGAACACTGTAATCTAAACCGGTTTCCTTATTGAATAATTTACCAAAAAGTAAATCAAAACCTTTTTGAATAGGCACGGCAAGCGGATAAAGGAAAGCTATTTCAAACGCCTCTTTAATTAATACGCCCTTTCTTTCGCCATCCCTTGCACTGGTACCCCGAAGCCCGGTAATGCCTATATCAAGCAAGAATTGGTTTAAAACAGGGTTATACATAAAAGCAGAAAGCGGATTGCCCATTGCACCCTTGAATGAAACATCATTAGAGGTTTTGGGCTCTTTATCGGCATTGAGCTTTGCCCTAAACATTTGTGTCACGCTTGATTGCGAAACCTGTTTTTTAAGCGCATCTGCCTCAAGCATCTCAAGTCTGATTTTTTGCTTAACTTTTTTTTCGGTATTTTTTTGTTTAAAAATTATAAGTCCTGTAAGTGCCGCCATAGTAATAGCTGTTGCACCAAAAAACTTGCCTGCAAAAAGCTTTTTTGCAAGACCTTTATTGTCTAAAACATTTTTAAGGGTGTTAAACTGCCCGCCACCCTCTTTACCTTGTTCTTTTAATTTTTCAAGGGCAAATTCAATACTGTCCGGAGTATCTGTTTTTAATTTTCTTATATCAACATCCGGGCTGATTTTAAAGGCTTTGTATACAGTTTTGTCTATTAATTTCTTAATTAAAGGCAAACCGCCAAGCCAAACAGCGCTCGTTCCGTTTTCTTCTATAAACTTTTCAAAGGCGTCATATTTACCGCCTTCTTTTGCATACTGTGCTACTATTACCTGATTTTGTATTAAATCTTTCGTTGCTATAGGAATTACAGAGCCCGAATTATTTCCTAAAGATGAAAGTATATTAGTTGTTATGCTTGATAGAGACATTTTACCATTGATTCCTTATTAAAATTACAATCCCCAAATAAGGTTTCTCAACCTTTGATAAAGTGCCTTTGCTCGCTTTTGGTTTATTTTCATAAATTAATTCCTTTTACTTATTTTCTAACGTGCGTGAACGGTATAAATTGCTATTTTTTAAATGAAATGTAAATAAAATTAACTAAAATAGCCTCCCTTTTTTCAAGGAAGGCTATTTTCAAAATCTTTTAAAACATATTTATCTGTTTTTAATAAAGACGAAGGCATAGCATTCCTTGTTTCTATTAAACAGCATACGTCGGATAAATCTTTCAATTAATTTTGCCATTACAAATTCCTAAATTAACTTTAGCGCTTAACATTATAAAACCAACATTTAAATTTTGCAAGCCCAAAGTGCAGGGGGGTATATACAATACTAAAGGATAGATAAAAATCAAAAACCAGTTTCCCTTGAAATGGAGGGATATTTGTATAAGAAGGGTGTTAAAAAGATTACAAAACATTTAATTTTGGAATTCTAACGGTTGATAAAGGGCTTCGTCACTCCCTTCGTTACAAATATCCGGAATTAAAAGAGAAGTTACAAAAACTTTTAAGCCCCTAAATCGTATCTGTCAGCACAATTTTAAGCTTTCCCGCCTCAGGGTTCATAATCTCTAAAATAATCTTATTCAACCCTTCTTTCAGGCACTTTACGGTTTTTGAAAGTTTCATTGTGCCCTCTTGATTAAGCCTGAAATGAATTGGATTAACCTCATCCACTTTGGTCGCTAAAAGCTCAATCCCCTGCGTTACAAAGCTTATAGTTTCTTTTGGGAAAATGTAATCATTTATTTGAATACATTCTAACCCTGAAATTACTCCTGGGCCTAAAACATTCTTCAGGTCAAATTCCACAACATTTTCACTCTCTCTTAAAGAGCCTTTTTTGTACACACGTTTAATTAAAAAATCAGGAAGTACCGCCATAATTTTGTCTCCTTGAGTTGCTTATAAAGTATTAATATTATCGGCAAAAACCGGTGAAAACTTTAATTAAAAACTAAATTAATTCCCACACTTTATAATTTTCAACTTTAATTAATACATTTTCAAGGTAATTTTTATAATCAAACACGGATTTTATTCTGTGGCTTTTTTCCCAAACTATGATTTTAAGCGTGTTTTCACCCTCACTTTCAGGTTTTAAAAAATGGGGCGGAAGATAAAATTTTTCCTGCGGAGAATTATTCCTTATAAACCTTCCGATTTTTACATCATTTAAAAATATTGTAGCACGGCGAAAAGGAGTTTTATTCATATCAAGGACAAAAGGTGCAAAAACATTACCCCCAAGATATTCATCAGGGATTTTAAATGATTTTTCAAGCATCGCAAGATACGGCGCCTGATTATCCTTAACAGGTCTTTTATTTAGCCCGTCCGGCATTATGCGGCCGCGTATTTTCCAATCAATCTTTTCATTGGTGTCAGTTTTAAAATAAATGAGCCCCCTGGGGGAATTTATATCGTTTGTAAATCCTTTATCAAACCCGAGATTTTGCACAAGCACCGTCACTTCATTTTGCCCGCTATGCAGCAATTCCGGCATGATTGCAATACTAAGATGCTCATCCACCTGCTTTAAATTATCATATTTATAACTGTTTCTGTTTAAAAGTTCCTGCCCGTTTATATATATTGCAAAAATATGCCGCGCAGAAATTGCAATCTCTGTTGCCTTATCTGAAATTTGCCCCTTATACCATACAAATTCAGAGTACACATCAGAATTAAAAGAATCGGCAAGAGAAAAATCATCGTTGTGTTTAACACTTTTCCACCCTGAATAATCGTACCCCGGCTCAATTTCAGGGGCAGCAAAAGAAACATCAAAATTTGTGAGTTTTATTTTCTTTTTATCAAGTTTCGGCACACAAAGCCTCTCGCTGTAGCCATTTTGAGGGGTGTATATTTTAACTGTGCGCTCGTCATTAAATGCAATTCTGCCGTCGGGGTACACAAAGCTTGCCCCAAAAATCAATTTATCGTTAAGTTTCCAGGTTTCGTTAGAAATTTTTCTTGAAATAAATATAAATTTTGTTTTACCGAAGGCTCCTTCAAAATTCATTTCAAAGAAATTTTCTACATTACCGGAAATTGTTATCCTGCGGCCGGTTTCATCTTCTACGACAACATTATTTTTATCATCCTTTATAAAAAATATTGTTTCACTTTTTTCACACGCTACACGTGCAAACACCTCTAAGCCGGATGACACAATAGTTACAGCATTAAGCCTTAAACAAGAAGGCAATACTTTCATATCATATGCCCCGACACAAGCCCCGTCTATATATGTTTCACAGGGATTTAAATTCCTCAAAAACCGCCACACACAGCCATTTATCTTATCTTTTCTTAATTTTACAAAACAATCCGCAGGCACTTCAATTTCGGATGAAATTGGCTCTGTTACGGTTAAATCAAAACTTTCAAGAAAATAATTAATGGCTTTCGCCTTTTTAAAATTGTCCCTGATTTCGCCAAATTCACTGATTGGGGCTGCAAAATCATAGCTTGTATATACTTCATCCGCCGCCATATCAAGGATATTGGTACCGCCAACTGCCATATAATGGTTGAAAACCGTTACCCCGTTTGCTATTGCGGTCTTTGTCATAATGTTGATATGTACAAAACCAAGGTCACGCCTGATATTTTCATATCCTTCCCCAAGCCACTTGTCGTACCACCCGGCCTGCATTTCAGCCACAAAAAGTGGCGATTTTTCATTAAACCCGCGCACAATATCTTCAAGATTATCAAGGGTATCAAAGGCGTAAAGACTTTCCTTCCAAGAGTTTGCAGGATTTATATAAGGATATATGTCACACGCATAAGCATCAACAACATCACTGTAAAGCCCTGCTATATAGGCATCATTATGAAAAATAGGCGCCTTAATCCCGCTATCACGCACAATTTGGGCTAATTCTTCAATATATTCCGTTTCACCGCCGTTTGTAGAATACTCATTTTCCACCTGAATTAAAATAACATTATCAAATCCTTTTATAATGGGTAAAAGCGCCCCATACCAACCCTTTAAAGCGCCCATATAGGATTTTGAATATATATAATCCCCTTCTTTGCGGTTCCTGATAATTGCCGTTTTATCCTTTAAAAGCCAATAGGGGATACCTCCTGCTGATATTTCACCATTAATATAAGGGCCGGGGCGGGCAATTACAAAAAGCCCTAAATCCCTTGCTATACTTAATAATTCCCGTATATTTTTATAATCCGAAAAATCGTACGTATCAGGTTTTATAGAATGAAAACTCCAACAAAAATACAAATCTACGGCATTATACCCGCCTGCTTTTAGTTTTGAAAGCCTATCCAGCCATTCCTTCTTCCCAAATGTACGAAAATAGTGCATTGCGCCGCTTCGAATAAATACTCTTCTGCCGTCAATAATCAATGAATTTTTATCAAAAACACAATCCATATTTACATTTTAAAGTATTTTTGAACCCTTCGCAAGGGTGCCACGCTACTCAACATTTTGTATACTATGCAGTTATGTGTAGAAACGTAAAAATTTATTAAGTAATTTGCATAGTAATATTATTTATGTAATAATATGAACTGTTAATAGTCTAACCATTCCTTTCTTGACTTATGCGGTTTGTTTACAAATCGCATTTTATTTTGCCCATTTTTCCTTATACAGCAAGGCTTTTCACGGTTTTAATTTTTGATAAAATATGGTATAATAACCTTCATGAAAATATTAGGAATAGACCCGGGCATAGGAATAACGGGCTACAGCGTTATTGAAGCAAGCCAAAACGGTTATATATTGCTGCATTCAGGCAGTATACAAACAGATAAATCCATGCCGACTCCAAAAAGACTTGTTGAAATTTTTGATGACATAACAGAAATCTGTAAAGCCTATAACCCTGATGCAGCCTCAATTGAACAGATTTTTTTCTTTAAAAATCAAAAAACTATTATCCCTGTATTGGAGGCACGCGGCGTAATCCTTGCAGCACTTGAAAAATCAGGAATTAAAACCGCAGAATACACACCACTTGTGATAAAACAGGTTTTGACAGGCCACGGCAGAGCCACAAAGGACGAAGTGCGGGCTATGGTTGAAAAATTTGTCACACTAAATAAAAATACAAAACTCGATGATACCGTAGATTCAATAGCCATAGGCATTTGCCACGCAAGAAACCTGAATTTATAAAAAATTTGCGAAAGAAAAAATAAAAACAAAAAGAGGTAAAAAATAATATGAAAAATGAAACGAATACGTTACAAAAAGCCTGCGTGTATAGTGCTATAATGGGCGCAGGGCTTGCTATTCCGGCGCTCATTCCAAACATCATGCCAATAATCAGCCTTTTTGTATTGCCCTTCCTTAGTGCGGTCATTGTATTTGGTTTTATGAATTTTAAAAAAGAACTTGATATCGACGAGATGAAAGACTATGCACTTTATGGAGGCATAATAGGCACTGTGAGCTGTTTTTCATACCTTATAATTTTTTCTCCGCTTGTTGTTTTAATCAATTTTTTCTTTAAAAACTATTACGCCTATGCAATAAATTACCTGAATTTTTTCCTTGCAGGCGTATTAGTTGCCGCCGTTGCGTTAATTTTCTTTATCACAAACACCGCAGGCGGCCTGCTTATAGGATTTTTACTGAAACAATTCCGTCAAAATTAAGGTTAATATTTGTAACAAGCACATTTTTTATGCTCATTTTTCGCTTATTTTTCGGGTAAAATTTGTTAAAAAGTGCAATTTTTGTATTTGCACAAAAACGGGTAAAACACTGTTATATATTGCGATTTCAAATTTAAAGAGGAGCAAAATAAAGATTATGAGCGAATTTCACTCTAAAATAAAAACTATAGAATGGGTAAAAACCGCATCAGGCGGACATTCCCTTATGGTTGACCAGACAAAAATTCCATACGCGTTTGAAAAAGTTGAAATAAAAACACTAAAATCCATGTACAACGCAATAAAAACAATGATAGTGCGCGGTGCACCGGCTATAGGTATAGCAGGAGCCCACGGCTGCGCGCTTTTCGCGCTTGAACTCCTCTCAAAATATGCGCCCGTAGAGGATTTATGGAAAAATGACCGCACAATTGAAGATAAAAATTTAGACAAAAATCAAAGAAGTTTGTTTTTTAACGAACTTGAAGAAGGCCTAAACTACCTTAATTCCTCACGTCCGACTGCCGTAAACTTGTCATGGGCAATAGGAGAGCAGAAAAAGGTTATTGAAAATTCTAAAAAGCTGCCTCTTGCAACGGTTTGCACTAACTTAATAAATAACGCAATAAAGCTTGAAAATGAAGATATAGAAATAAATAAAAAAATCGGAAACTACGGCGCAGAGGTAGTTCCAAAGGGTGCAGGCATCCTAACCCATTGTAACGCAGGGGCTCTGGCTACTGTAGGGTACGGAACAGCCCTTGGTGTAGTTAGAAGTGCTTTTGCAAAAGACCCCTCAATCCAGGTATATGCTGATGAAACCCGCCCGAGAGGCCAAGGAGCAAAAATTACAACTTTTGAACTGGTACAGGACGGAATTCCGGTAACCCTGCTTACAGACGGCATGTGCAGCTATTTTATGCGAAATAAAATGATAGACATTGTGGTTGTGGGGGCGGACAGAATTGCCGCAAACGGCGATACGGCAAATAAAATAGGCACATCAACTGTCGCAATTGCCGCCAAATACTACAATATACCGTTTTATGTTGCCGCACCAAAATCCACAATAGATTTATCAATAAAGACCGGAAATGACATTATAATTGAACTTCGGGATGAAGAAGAAGTAACAATGGTGAACGGAAAAAGAATTTGCGCCGAGGGCGTAAAAATAATAAATCCAAGCTTTGATGTTACCGATAATGCCCTGATAACAGGCATTATAACGGAATATGGCATTTTTAAACCGGAAGAGCTAAAATATAAAATAAAATAACAAAAAGGAGTATAAAAATGGTAAGAGAATATGGCAGAGTTTACAATTTTTCAGCAGGGCCGGCAGTTTTACCGGAAGAGGTGCTAAAGCAGGCAGCAGACGAGATGATGAACTATCAAAACTCCGGAATGTCTGTTATGGAGATGTCCCACAGGTCTAAAACCTATGATAATATAATAAAAACAGCCGAAAAAGACCTTAGGGATTTGTTAAATATTCCCGATAATTACAAAGTTTTATTTATGCAAGGCGGCGCCCACCTTCAATTTTCAATGGTACCGATTAACCTCCTAAAATCAGACGGCACAGGCGTTGCAGACTATATTGTAACAGGCCAGTGGGCAAAAAAAGCATATCAGGAAGCCCAAAAATACGGGAAAATAAACAAAATTGCAACATCTGAAGATAAAACATTTTCTTATATCCCTGATTGTTCCGATTTGCCAATCTCTGAAAATGCAGACTATGTCTACATTTGCGAAAATAATACAATATACGGCACAAAGTTTCAAACCCTGCCAAACACCAAGGGCAAAGTTCTTGTGTCAGATATGTCAAGCTGTTTCTTATCTGAACCTGTAGATATCACTAAATACGGGCTTATTCACGCAGGCGTACAGAAAAACGTAGGCCCTGCCGGCGTTCAGGTAATTATAATCCGTGAAGACCTTATAAGGGAAGACCTCCCCGCCTGGTGCCCCACAATGTTGAAATACAAAACCCATGCTGATAACGACAGCCTCTATAATACCCCCCCGGCTTACGGTATCTACATTTGCGGGCTTGTATTCAAATGGCTTAAAAAACTTGGCGGCCTTGAAAAAATGAAAGAAATCAACGAAAAGAAAGCGGCAATTTTATACAATTTTCTTGATAATTCAAAACTCTTCAAAGGCACCGTGGAAAAGGGTTCAAGGTCTTTAATGAATGTTCCTTTTATAACAGGCGATGAAGAAATGGACAAAAAATTCATAGCACAAGCCGCTGCAGCAGGGCTTGTTCAGCTAAAAGGCCACAGAAGTGTTGGCGGTATGAGAGCCTCAATCTACAATGCCATGCCGATTGAAGGCGTTCAGGCGCTTGTTGAATTTATGAAAAAATTTGAACAGGAAAATGCCTGACAGCCTTAAAATGCGGCATCTTTATCAAATCTTAATTTGCAAATAAAAATATTGCATAATAAAATTAAGAGATTAAGAAGAGGATTTAGAGGAAAACCGGAATATGTGCGGAATTGTAGGATATATAGGTAAAAAAAGAGCAGTCGATATAATTTTAAAAGGCTTATCGCATCTTGAATACAGAGGATACGATTCAGCAGGAATTGCTCTTGTATCCAAAAATGACGCACATATTTACAAGGCTTCCGGTAAATTAAACAACCTAAAAGAAATAATTTCCCGCGAAAAAGAAGAAAATATCAGCACTACAGCCGGTATCGGCCATACCAGGTGGGCAACCCACGGCCTCCCTACAGAGGTTAACGCACACCCGCACACCTGTAATTGCGGCAGCTTAATAATTGTGCACAACGGCATAATTGAAAATTACAAAGATTTAAAACCGGAACTTGAACAAAAGGGCTGTAGGTTTAAATCTCAAACAGATACAGAAGTTGCGGCACATTTAATAGCCCATGAATTTGATAACAAAAAAGACCTGCTAAAAGCCGTGCAAAGTGCCGTTAAAAAACTGAAAGGCGCCTATGCCTTTTGTGTTATGCATAAATCCATGCCGGATAAAATTATTGCCGCAAGGAAAAACGCCCCCCTTATTATAGGTACGGGTGAAGGAGAAAATTTTATAGCATCTGATATTCCCGCCATCATTGAATACACAAAAAAAGCAATCTATGTAAGCGACAATCAGGTGGCGGAAGTTAAGGCAGATTCTGTAAAAATCTACAATGAAACAGGTGATTTAATTTCAAACAAAGTGGAAAACCTGCCTTTTGAACCTGTTGCGCTTTCAAAAATGGGCTATAAACATTTTATGTTAAAAGAAATCCACGAACAGCCCGATGTTGTAAGAAATGTGCTTGTTGATAAAATCCAAAATGAAGATAAGGCGGTGCTTTTGGATGATGTTAAATTAAGCGGCGAAAAGCTTTCAAAAATAAACAGAATTCAGATTATCGCCTGCGGAACATCACTGCACGCAGGGCTTGTGGGTAAATATGTAATTGAAGAATTAACTAAAATCCCTGTTGATGTGGAGGCCTCAAGCGAATATATCTACAGAAACACCATTGCTGATGAAAACACGCTTGTAATAGGTATTTCACAATCAGGCGAAACAGCGGATACAATTACTGCAATAAAGCAGGCAAAGGAAAATAAATCTCACATTTTGATAATCACAAACCGTAAAGATAGCGCCATGGCAAGACTTGCAGACAGTCTGCTGCTTATAAATGCGGGAATAGAGGTATCTGTTGCCGCTACAAAATCATATATGGCACAATTAATAAGCATATACGCCCTTGCGATATATCTTGCCGAAACCACGGGCAAAACCGGCAACAGTAAATTAAAAGAGCTTAAAAAAGAACTTTTGACCCTGCCAAGCAAGCTTGAAATTGTTTTAAATGATACAAAAAATATCAAAGAAATTGCAAAAAAATATTCTTCATCAAAAGATTTTATCTTTATAGCACGCGGAATAAACTACCCGTCCGCCCTTGAAGGAGCCCTGAAACTAAAAGAAATAAGCTATATTAATGCAACGGGATATCCCGCAGGGGAACTGAAGCATGGGCCTATTGCAATGTTGGATGAAACCATGCCGGTGCTTGCAATTTTAAATAAGGGTATAGTTTTCGATAAGGTTTTATCAAACTGCGAAGAGGCAAAAGCAAGGCAGGCAAGGCTTATCGGGGTAACAAACTTTATTGATGAAAAACACATAAATCTTTTTGACGACCTTGTTATAATTCCTGAAATTTCAGATATGGTGTCGCCTGCCTTAAATATCGTGGTGCTGCAGCTTTTAGCTTATCATATATCTGAATATTTAGGAAAAGATGTCGACCAACCAAGAAACCTTGCAAAATCAGTAACGGTAGAATAAACCAAATGAATAAAGAGTTTGATTTGGCCCTTTCTCTTGGGAATAATTGCAAACCGACATTTTATCTTAAGAAATTTAAGCTCTTTTCTTTTGCAGGGCCTCTTGATTGGATGATAACAGACAGCCTGAATTCAATAGCCGCATTGTTTAAAGAAAATTTTGCCACGTATTTTGTAAATACTAAAGAAATAAACCCTGAACATATAAAGGGGTCTAAAAAAACTCACAGATATATTAGGGATATAAAAAATAAAGTGGTTTCAATGCACCATTTTCCGCTTGATATTCCGATTGAAAAATTCAAACCCCGTTTTTTAAAGCTTTTAAAAAGAAGATTTGAAAAAATGCACCGCTTTATTAAAATGTCCGAAAGCATCTTATTTTTATCCTGCAGAGATGAAACGATTGAAGATTTTAAAATATTTTTAAAAGAATTTGCAAATATTTACCCGGGTAAAAAAATTACCCTTATAAACATACGGCACAAGGCGGATACCAGGGGGATAATTGAAAAATTTAGTCTTAAAAACATTGAAATTATTGACTATACTGCTGATGACACACACCCCGGAGACAAAACATCCGAAAATGAATATTGGACAGGAAATATTGTCAATTGGGAAACTATACTGTCAAACATCCGCCTGTCAAATAAATTTATTATTCTTCGGTTGGTTATGAAAATGAAACATGTTATCTGCAAATTTTTAAACTCATATGGTTTGTTAAGATGCAAATTTTATAAGAAATAACCATATCTGGTATTAAACAATGAAAATAAATTTATGCTTGAACAGCTTTAATAATTACGCATGCACAAAAACCTCAGTTATTAAGGATACCGGGCAGACAAAACCTTATCTGATACATTCACATTCAGAGGGAATTGGGACCAAAATCAGAAAGAAAAAGAATTGCAACTTATAAGCGTATCTAAAACAAAAAATGGTTGTAAGACTTCTTCGCGGCCCACTGCTGAAAAATTAGAGCGTATCCACAATGAATCTGGGTATGAATATTTTAACAAAGAAACGCCAATTACAAAAGGGAATAAGAAAAAAGAAAAAAGACCCAATAAAAAACAGAAAGGTGAATCGGCGTCTTGGTATTATTGGCCGGCATTAATTGCGTTGGCAGCTACATCATTTTTCAACATATCAAACATTAAACGCGATACAGCTGACATTAAATATGATGCGCGCGATATACAAAGAACGGTTAAAAAAAATGAAAACACGCTAAAAAATCTGTCAGAAGATATGGATTATATGAAAGATATACTTGAGGATATACAACAAAACTATAATGAATGGTTGGAAAATCAGGATTTAGAGTTTCAAATAAATATGCTTGATAAAAATGACCCCCAAGCCCAGGAATTAAAAGAACGCCTTAATGAGCTTATGCAGGATTATAATGATTATATGGAACGCCAAAATTAATATGTTGCCCGTAACCCTGGGTGCAAAATCTTTGCAATCTGCGCCAATCTAATCCTAAGGCCACTAAAAAAGAGGCTTGATAGCCTCTTAATTTAAATATGGACTTTACAAAACATCACTCGAACACGCAAAAAAGGCTCTACGATTGACATTGACATAAAGCACCGGGTAATATATTATTCATTTAAACTTGCAGCTTAAAATTAAAAAAGGCCGTCGGTAATTCGACGGCCTAAAAAAGTTACAAGCAAACTTACAACTCGCTTTTGATTTTTTGCGCTGCGTCTACCATACTTTTACCGATAGCCTCTAGCGCCTCTACCCCTAAATCTAAACCGATTTTATGCGCTTTTTTCTTTGTTTCGTCTGTTTCGTTTTTATACTTTGCAGCAAGAACAAGTAAGCGTGAAACCGCTTTGTCTTTTTTCTTTTGCAAACTTGTATAGATCCAAGTTTTTGCAGCTGGAATAACTTTTTCCTCTATCACCTTTGTTACATACGGTTTTGAAAAAGCAAGAATCGGCAAAACCGTTTCTTTTAAAAATTTTAGTGTGTTTACCATGATCTCCTCCTATGGTTTTATTTGAAAATAATTGCCTTTTTGGTTGCGATCCAAGCCTAAATGTACAAAATTTTTCTTTTTGTACCAGATTACCTCGTTAAATAAACCGGACGCGCAAGCCTTTTTATAAATATTTTCACAGTTAGAATTTGTTACGTCTGCGGCTGTTGCGGCTTTTCCCTCACAAATATGTAAAGAATTAGCAACTCCGCACACTGCCGGACTTGCGTTATGCTTTTTGCAACGTCCGGGGCCAGTAACAATTAAACCAATATTTAACATATATCTAAATGCCTGGAGCCTAATTAAAAACTCCGTATCGTAATTATATCGTCCACAACCGCAACGGCATGTTAGTTCTTCTTTTGTAAAGTTTTTAATTGGAACAGTAATTTGTGTCATTTTTTATCACTCCCCAGCATTTTATCGTATATCTTATCTATTTTTGTTTTCATATCGCTAAACTGTTCGCGTAAAAAATCAGTATCCTTTTTTGACGCGTATTCTGCTTTAACTTCTACCATTATCTCGCGTCTTGTTTCCGCTAATTCTTTTGGTGTAACAAAAAAATGGTATTGTACAAAAAATGCAAATACGGTCAGAATAATATACGGCATATAACCCTTTATCTTCTCAAAATCCACTGGCGTTTTACCTAAAATATTTAATTGTGTTCGACACTTCTATTATGCGCTATAATCCTTAAAAATGCAATATGTAACGCTATAAAAGTTTACATTATTTAAGTAATGTAAAGGAAACGGGGCATAAAAAATTACGCCCCCGGATTTCAAAGGACTACGACAAGCTCTCTATAAGCCAATCTATTTGCTCTAAAGTATAGCCCATGCGGAATACTCTGGCGTTAGGATCTTCGACTTTTTCTAATTGGTGGAGTTCTTTTGTATCAACTTCATCCGATAAATCTTGATTAGTGTTTGTTACCTCAACAACCTTATGCGTATCATCATTTATGCCAGACTCACCGACCGGGATTGCCCCGCTATCTATCCAGATAAATCGGTCAGCTTTTAACGATTCTAAAAAAGCCCTGGTTTCATTTGGAAAAATGTTTTTTAAATTTTCAACATCATATTTTGTTGCAATATCTGTATATTTTGGGAATCCGCGCATTTTTACCTCCTTTATTTGTTTTCTAGCGCTTTCAAATGCGACATCTAGGCCAATTTTTCTACGAAAATTATAAGTATTCCCAAAGCTGGCCCAGCCATTAAATGACGATAATGTCGACGCATATTGAATAAGTGTAATACGTTTTTTATTCAATCTTTCCGGCATTTTTGGAAGTTTCCGGCGTATTCTTTTTGCTGTACGTTTCTTCAATAATACATATTCCGGGAAATGCCTATAACCAATAAAAGGGACCCCGTGATCACAGCGCAAAATAATTTTTTTGCTTAACCGGAGTTTTAATTTTTCAGTAATAAATTTTTCTGCTAAATCTACTTTTTCTCTTAATTCCTTTTTATCGTCACTAAAAAAGGCTTTATCATCCATATATCGCGGCACAGCTTTAATCTTTAAAACGTGCGCGACATATTGGTCTAATTCGTTCAAATATAAATTACCCAGCCATTGACTTGTTAAATTGCCAATAGGTATATTTTTGCCGCCTCCTATTGAGAAAATTATATCTTTTATTAACGCGAGTATTTTTTTATCCTTAATCTTCTTTTCAACTACCGCATACATTTCCTCATGCGGGATACTCGGATAGAATTTTTTAATATCAATTAGCGCACAGTATTTGTAATGCTTTACGTAATGCCAAACACGATTAGAACATTTGTGCTGCCCTTTTCCTTTTCTACAAGCGTAACTATCATGTATAAATTGTTTTTCCCATATTGGTCTTAATACATTTACTAATGCGTGTTGTACAATCCTATCCGGATAAAGCGGTAATATATAAAGAGTTCTAGGTTTTGGATCTTTAATATCTCTCAACGTATATTCACTTGTAGAAAATTTACCGCTTTCAAGGATATAAATTAAGTGTTGTAAATAGCGTTTAATACGCTTTTCGCGTCTTATTAAATACTGCGCGCGTGTTTCATTATTGCGTTGTTTATCTAAAATTTTTCGCACGTGGCTATTTCTCCCACGACCTTTTTTAGCTTTATTGAACGCGTCGCGCATATTTTCCATTGTTATAAATTTTTCCCACAGATTGCCATATCTTTTCATGGTAAAAGCCCCTTACTTTCGGTTGCCCTACTAACAAAGGGCTTTTTTGTCGTGTGTTTTTCCTGGCGGACCAGGAAAGGATATAGGCCCAGCCGTCCGCAGCTGTTTGCTGCATTACGTATCCAACCGCGCGCGCTGACATTCGTGTTCGTGTTCAAAGCCGAGTTATTGCCATTACGAGAGGAGGGGCCAGCATAACCGGAGTTATTCCAATTGCCGCCGCCTATCAGACGCCCGAATAGGTCTATAACCTTTAGATAGTACATTTTTTAACTTCCTTTACTTATAAATTTATTTATTGTCTGCTACGGAGGGGACGGCTCCAACCGCGCGCGCTGACAATCGTGCTCGCGGACAAAGCCGAGTCAGCGCCATCACGAGAGGAGGGGCCAGCATAACCGGAGTTATCCCAACCGCCGCCGCCCAGCAGACGATTTATAGATCCATATTGACGCGGTGATGTTAGCGTATTGCTACCGCTTGTAGCCCAACCAGATCCCCCGCAAGGTCCGTATTCTTGCAAAATCATCCAAAGGCCACCACAGCAAGACTCACCGCCGTAGTTATTTACCATACGTATGTTGTTCTCATTTTTCCAACCACCAGCCTTAACACATGATGATTCAGCTTTTCCGCTAACGGCTTTAAGTGGAATTACGCCCAATTCTGACATTGTGAAATCAATACTGGTAGGAAACTCCCAACCAACTAAACCAAAATCCACTTCGTGATCCCAGGCTGTACGAGAGCGAGTTGTAGAGCCTTGATATTCAAATACTGTATTTTGCATTGTACCAGATTGGCAATATATTGTACTCCAAGCGTCCCTGCTTTCTATATAATAAGCACCGGACGGGCTGGCCACCAATGGCCTATGCCATAGAGTCCAAACACTTGCCGGAATAATATCGCCAGCCAGCCAGCCATTCATAGGGTGATCTGCTGAAATTGTACCAACATCTGCACACTCCGTATGAAAACCGCCTATACGTCTTGTATTAACAGTATCGTAACCCGTAGGGGCTGTTTTGTTTAAAGAGATTTTAATATCAACAGGGCTTTCCTCACCAGGAACAAGAAAAATACTGTAATCCTTGCCGTTTATTAATGTTTCACCGGTATCTAAATAATCCTCTACATTAATAACTTTATCTTGCCATAGTGTTAAATGACGCGTATCGCTTTCTGTTTCTAATTTTATAAATGTATTTTTTTTGAAACGTAATGAGCGCCTATCTGTCGTATTTTCAAACTGGATAAATCTATTTGTATCTGCTTTTACATCATCAAAAGGTATGTTATATATCTCACCGTCATTTAAGCGCGCCCATGTTGTAAGATTTACAGCTGACGGGAAAGAGTTTTTAAACGCCTTAATATCCTCATACTTTGTCTCCATTTCGTCTGCTATATCTTCCGCGCGGTCGGCTTGCGCTGCTGCCGCTGTTGCGGAGCTTTCTGCGGCCGTAGCTTTTTGAGTAGCAATATCCGCTTTATCTACAGCGGTTTGTACAGCCTCCTCCAATTCGTTAATTTTTCCGGCCGCCTCTGTAACTTCTGTAATCTTTTCATTTATTTCATTTTCAAAATTGGTTATCTCTGTTTGGACTTCACCCTCAAAAGTCGTAATCTGTTTCGCAAAATCGGTTTTCGCTTGTGTAATTTCACTATTTACAGCACCCTCAAAAGTCGTAATAGCCGTATTTACATCACTTTTAAAATTCGCAATTTCTTGTTTTACATCATAATTTACCAACCTTTTGCCTGTACTATCCCAGGCTAATACATTTTCCGCCTTTGGCACTGGTAAATCCACTTGAACACCAGTAAACCCAGAAACACCTGGGACTTTTAAAGCGCGGTCTATCTGTTCTTGTTGCTGTTGATCTATCATACAGCCTCTATCCAATGCGTCCTCAATTGTTTTTTCCGGGAAATGCCCCTCTGTGGGTACTTCCTCCGGTTGGATTAAATCTATAGTCCTAACACCATGGACGCTAAAACCTGGATGAACCTCTGATAAAATAACTACTCCACCGTCTTTGATACGGCTTATTTCGACCTCGTAATCCTTATGTAATTCCAGCTCTGTTTCTTCTTCTGTAATATTATTAACTAAGGATACTACTAAATCGGTAGCCTTAAAAATTTTAAAACTAAATTCATGCTCGATCACTGTGCTGCAATCAGTCAAAAATCTATTATTGTTATCGGTAACTGCCATTACTAATCCTCCTTATTGCCTTTTTCTTCTATCACATACGGGCTTACACCAAGCAATAATTTAGCTTGATTTATAATCTGGCCCTCGTCCCTATATTCTGGGTATTTTTGTATTACATCCGCTGCATATTTTATAGGTAAACCTGTATAAGGGCCAACCACATCCTTACCCATTTTTAACCAAAATTCTGCAAGATCTTCGCTTGTAATATCGTCTTTATACTTTTTATCGAGTATTTTTGACACATTTTCGCGCAACTTATTAAATGGTCCAAAGATATTCAAATCTAAACTTTCAAAGGCGTCTATATCCTTTAAATTTTCATTATCAGTAGAGGCGCCCCACCATTTTAAGGCCTCGGATAATCCCATAGAAAGCATTTGCCCGAAAATCGCCGTTGCTGTAAAAGGGCCCAGTATTGTGGCTTTTAATTGGTCCTCATCATCCCAGGCAAAACCGTTCATTATGAATTGCACTAAATTAGGTAATATAAAATGCATGATTACCACGGCTTTTGCAGCGGCCTTAATGTGCTCTGAATCTTTATATATGATAGCGTCCCTTATAGCGTGTATTTCTCTTTGCATTTGTCGCATTTGGTCAGACATAAACATTACACACGCTTTAGCAAATGGGCCGCCCCTTTGCCATGCGCTTAAATTATCTATGTGCCCAGATTGCTGGTATTTATCTGCGGCACGTTCAAAGGCCTCCATGGCGGCACCTCTGTCCCCGGTTTTATCGAAAACAGATTTATAAACAGTCCAGCCTCCGGCAATTATACTCCATTTATCCCCCAACTGGGTAAAGAAATACAAATATTGCCTAAAATCTTTATATCGCGTAATAGCTTGATACTCTTGTGATCTTACAATATCTTTAATTTCCATGTTAATACTATTCGCGCGATCTTTTAAAAAATACGATTCACTTAAAATTTTTGTAGCCTCTACCGGATGTAAAATAAAATCTGTAAGGCCTTTTGAAAAATCTGTAATAGGTATTGCGTCCGCAAAAACGCCAATCGCAGTAAGCTGTGTGATAGCGATTTTAACTTTACCGCCGAGAGCGGATGATGTGAACAGATTACGCATTTTTGAAATTATACCCAATTCTGGGCGAGTGGCTTGTACGCCGTCATTCATAATATCTTTTAAATGCTGGTCAATTATTTGCAAGAATTTTTTGCCATATTTATCCCGTATGATTTCTCGCACCTCATAATTTCCAAAAATATTATTTGCGTCTGTTACAAAAGCGTCCATAGCCATAAAATGCTCACTATTTGATATATGCTGTTGCATTACAGCTATATCGTTAAGAAAAGCAAGGGGTTTATCATTCGATTTACGATTGATAAAATTACTTGGCGTCATACTTTTTTGATATGTTGATTGGTTAATCCAATCGCCAGTCCTGTCGCTGCCGTCTATTTGACGCGCAATTGGACTATAAAAATCATTATAGGGCATATCTATACCGTATTTTTCGCGGTAAAAATTATTTAATCTTTTATGATATTCGCGATAAAATTCAAACTGAACATCTATAAGCGCCTTATCTTCCTCGGTTAAAAACTCCTCTAATAATTGCTGTGTTGATTTATCAACAATTGAAAACATTTTGTCTTGCGTAACATGTGCGCTAAAAAGTTTATCCAAAACATCATTGTTAGAATTGCCGGCCTTGCCCTCGATCTCATCAATGAAAGTGTATTTATTAGAATCTTTTAACGTGTTTTCTAATGTTGGATCCAGCATTTCCATATAGAGTTTTCTGGCCTCGGCTTTGCTAACTTGCAATAAAACCTTATTACCGTCCCTATCAGTATAATACCCAACATCTTGTATTATCGTGTCTTGTTTAACCCTTGTATTAAAATCACGCTCATTTTTGCAATTTAATGCGTTCATAGCTTTACGAGCGAATTTATCAAATTGTGTCATTTCGCCGCTAATGCGTTTCATTTTGGACGGGAAAACATCCAACAGTTTTGCCAATGTACGGTTTTTATCGTGCATACTGGCAATGTTCATTAAACCGTTCCAGGTTTCAAAACTCTTTCCCATTGTACGTATTACTTGTTTTATTTCATTTTTAAAATCAAGTTTCCTATTGCCTGTCGGTTTAACTTCGCCTATTATTGACTCTTTAGCCTCTTTTAATATTTTTTCTTTATGTTCTTTTTTAGTGGCCTCTCTAAACTCGCCGGCAATTTTTCCGTCCTCTATAAGCATACGGATAGAACGCGCTGCGCGTAATAGTTCTGACACTGACTTATTTTTTAAATCGCTAAAATTAAATAATATTCTTACTTGTTCTGTCTGTTCATCAGTTAAAGCGTTTTCGCCAGCATTATCAAAAATATTTTCAATGCGTAAATTTGCCTCATCCTGGTTTAATTTAGAGGCCTCTGTTATATTATCTAAAATTCTTTGAATATCGGCGTTGAATTTTCCGACCGGGGTTTTACCACCTTTTTTAGGTTTAGCTTGTTTTAAAAGTTTCCCTATATATTGGTGTAATTGCTTTTTATTATGTCTATCCTCCATGTCGGATATTTTGTTAAGTAATTCCGGCAAGGCTTTGTTAAATTTATCCAGACTGTTTAAATCCCTTATGGTTGTAAGGTATTTTGTTTTATCTTTATCAGACATCCCGGAATTTTTAATAAGACCTATAGCTGTATTTTGAACATCCCTAATCTCGCGCCGCGTCATTCTTGCACCGCGTCTAATGCCCTCTTGCATAGCTTTTAACTTTGATTTTAAAGCGCTTAATTGCGCGTTTTTGTATCCTCCAGCGGTCATATCTATTTTGCCATTTTCGTTTAATATACCCTCGCTTAATTTTGATCTTTCGTCATTAAGGACGTTTCTTTGCTGCGCAAGGTTATCCGATTCTAATATCGCGCTTTCAATTTCTTTATTTAATTTTTGACGTTGTTTTTCAAGAGCTTTGTTATTTTTCTTTAAATCGTTTATCTGTTCTCGATTTTTCTTTAATGTTGTTTCCATTTCAGCTACATCCGCCTCAATATCTGTTTTAGCCAACGCCTTTTCAATTTCTTTATTTTCTTTTTCAAGATCGGAAATTTTTTTGTTGTTTTCGTCCTGTTGAGCCTCGATTTTATTTCGATTATCTCTGGCCGTATCTTCTTTTTTATTAACTTTTTCGATTTCCCTGTCTAAATTTTTAACTTCTCTATCAAGCTCCCGGCCTCTTGCCTTTTTCGTTTTTTCAGCAATATCGTTTTCGCCTTTTGCTTTTTCTTCTTCAATCCATATATTATTGAGTTCTTGTAATTCTTCAGCGCTTAATTTTTCCTTTTTACCTTTTTCTGTGAGTTCTTTTTTGCGTGTTTGTATATCATCCGATTTACTCATTTTTTCAGATGTTTTAGCAATTTCCTCCCTTACAAGCTGTTGGTAATCTGTTTCGTACTTAATAGATTCCTTTAATCTTTGTGCGTATTCTGTTTCTTCTGTTGTTAGATTTTGTTTCTTTTCAAGCTGCGTTAAGGTTTTTGTATATTCTTCAATATTTTCCTGGCTTTCAGTTAAAGAAGTTTCAAGCTCCGTTATCATATCTGCCTCTGCGGCAGTATCAAACGCGACACCTCCAGACGAATCATACATGGTAATAGATCCTTGCAAAACTTGTCCGCCGGTTTCTACAACTTTACCCTCGGCCAGATTTTCCATATTTTGCTGTATTTCTGCTTTAGTCCCGATTTCACTACCGCCATTATTTTTAACACTTCCTACATTTGCATTCATTACATCAAACGGCGTCCCAAAAGCACTCATTACTAGCATTGCCGCCATGGTTTGCGGACCCGTCTGCGTTACAATGTTTTTCCAATCTTCTGCGGTAGGTTTTGCGCTATCGACGCTTGCGGCCTGTGCTGCAAGCAACGTCATGGTATTATTAACAACATCCTGGACCATTTCTGTTGTTGTTTCCATACCAACGCGTTTAAAATATTCCGTAACGCATTTTGTCAAAGCGCCTTTAACGGTTTTTTGCATAGCTGGGGACTTTTTCATACTATCCCAAAGCATTTTCGCAGCGGCTTTTTTCGCTGCGCCTTTTATCGGTGCCGTAACAACGCCAAAACTAGCGGTTTCTAATAAACCGTCCAGAAGTCCACCCGCCAAAGATGTTACCATAGCTGTATTATGGTCAATGCCCTTTTCGCGCATATCTAAGTATAAATTGCCACCCTCGACTTCCATGGATTCCAAAAATGTACCAATCAACATTCCGTTATTGATACCCTCTATAAACCCTGTAACTATCCCAGCCCCACCGCCAACAGCATTACCCGCTCCAGGCGCTACAGAGCCAGCTGCGGCACCTATACCCACATTTTTACCAATTGCTATCGGAACTGTTACAGTTGACGCCGCTAATCCCTTTTTTGTACCGGCCCAATAGAACGGCAACATTTGGACAGCCTCCCCAAAAACAGTTCTTAAAGGTTGTTGTTTAAATTTAGCAAATGAGAACTCCGGTGTTTTTGTTATGCCGTACTTGTTTAAAATTTCTTGATGTCGGCCGGCTGTCATGCCAGACGCCTCCTCAACTGTTAATTTGCCGCGCATAACATCACGCGCTAATCCCGCTCTGTATTGCGTTAAATTACCCATATCGTATTTAACACTCATTTCATCCCATATAGAGGCCGGTTTATCTGTAACGTCATAAGGTTTTAGACTATCAAAATCTGGCTCTTGTGGATTTCTATACCCGTCCTCATCCACGGGCTGTAAGCTCCCCCAGTCTATTGTATCGTCAAAATTTTGCACATTGCCATTATTATCTTCACTATATGCAGCTGTTTGATTTTCAGATGAGGCATTGTCGTATACATTTTCGTTATACTCCGGCTGTGTTTCCGGCATTGAGGGTAAAGCGCCTGTTTGCGCTTGCATTTCCTGTAAATCAACATTTTCAAAATCAAACTCGTTATTTTCCATATAATCCTCTTATTTTAAAATTTCATATCTGCCATTAGGGTACATTTTAACAGTACGTCCGTTTTTATCTTTCATGATACGCCCGCTTTCCGGGATATTATTTAAACTTGGATTGGTGCGACGGCGTTGATCTGCAATGACTTTATTACATAAATTTTGAGCCTGTTGTTGAGTTAATTCCCGCCCTTGTTTATTTTCCAATTGTTCTGCGTATTTCACATAATCGGTAATCATATTGTTTATTGCGTTAAAGCGATTATCTTTGCCGGCGTATGCTTTTTCAGCAAAATTGTAAATAGCAAGGTAGGATTTACTATAAGTATCTTTACCGGCCATTTCACCGTGCGGCATACCTATAATATTTTTCCCCATTTTGCGAATACGTTTTACTTTTGGCTCATTAACCTTTGTCATATAACTTTTATATTCTGCATTGGTCAAATATGCTTTATTTGCTTCAATAAGGTTTTGAAATTCAATAATATCCTTTAATTGTAATTCCGGATCAATTTTACCTTTTTTAGTTATTTTTCCAAATTCTTCGGTAATTGTTTTTATTGCGTTTTGACGCTTAACTTCATATTCCTGTTTTGCAATTTTTTTCTCACCTTGTACACCTAAATTGGTTATCATTGTAGTAGGTTTTCCACCTAATGCCTCAATCTTTTTATTATCAGCTATTGCGTCGGAAATTTTATATTCACCATTAGAGGCTTTAATTACCGCATTTTGTTTAATGTCAAATATTGACATCATATTGTCCATACGCTCTTGTCGTTCTTCCGCTTTGATAAGGCTATTAGCCATATTATGATATTTGTGTTTTGTTTCCGGATCCATGTATTTATCAAAAGTCCCAGCATTCAAAATCTCTTTAACCGTGTTGTATTCACCTCTGTCCAACGCCCCTAATACATAAGACTCTGCAAGACCCGACTTTATTTTTTCTATATATTCCGGTCCTTTAGCGCCGTATGTAAAATTGATTAAGTTATTAAAATCCATTTCTTTTATAGGATTTCCGTTTCCGTCAAATTCTGGTACAAATGCGTTAATCATTTCCAGGACTCTCGAAAAATCATTCGTCCCCGCTGCTTGTGTATAAAGTTGATTTACTGTGTTTTCAATTTTAACTTTAGCATTGGCCGTGTCCTGTGCTGTGGCCCAGCTGTTTACTTCACTTAATTTTCCTCTAAAGCTGTTTGTTAAAATACCAGCCATTTTTTCAGCTACGGCGGGATTGCTTTTAGCGTCGTCTATATATTGACGTATTAATGCACCACCCTCCTCACGGATAACTTCCATACCGCTTTTAGGATCAGTAATATATTTTTCTTTGTTTTTATCAATCATTTCCCACATTTTAGTTTCCGCCTCGGTTGAGCGTTCGTAAGCGGTTAATGTGTTGTTGATGTTTTCTAATCTATCCCGTTTCGCTTTCACATCTTTTTCTTTTTGTACAGCGAGTGTCATTGCAGCGCTGGCCAATTGCCCGGAATCCTGGCCGATTTTTCCGGCTAAATTTGCACCAGATACATCCATATTAGGGACATACCCTAATGAGGACGCTAATTTATCTTGTACATATGTGTTTACTCTCGCCACTTTTGCCTCCTTTAAAATGAAATTTTAGGTAATGTTCCAGAATATCCCGCGGGGCTTGTAGCCGTTCCAGCAGTAACACTAGGGGACCAGCCTGTAGGTGTTCCGCTCATTTTTGCGCCTGCGCCCCCGCCACCGTTAAATAATCCGTTTGCTTTCCCAGCCATAAACATTGTGCCAACACTAGCCAATGCACTCGACGCACCGCCTAATAATTCACTACGACCTGTATTAAACGCCGTTTTTGCATTAGTTTTAAACATATCAACCTGGGCCGCGCCTTGACGTTTCAAAGCGTCTACTTCTTCCTGCCCCAACGTCATTGTTTCATACAAAATCTCTAATGGTGAGCCAGCGTCGGTATACATGCCGTTTTTAGACATAGCCATTACTTGACGCGCCGCGGCTTTGTCTATTTCGCGCTGTTTTTGTTTTACGGCGTACGCATTTTCAGATTGCGCAATTTGCGCTTGTTTCATCATAGCAATGCCTTGATCGGTATATGCTGAATTTGCTTGGATACCTTTTACAATCGACATCCCAGCCGATAATGCTGTAAATGCTACTAATGCTCCTGTTGCCATTACTTCACCCTCGCCCACATAATAAAATCGTTACCCTGGGAGTCATATTTTTTTAAAATACCCTCTTTTTCAAAACCCAGAAAAGTATTAAAACGATTATGTAATTTATCATCAATGGCTCTTAACTGGACTCTGTGAAAGCTATTAAATGCTCCGGACTCTAACGTCCTTTTAACACAACGTGCAAACGCGGCCGGGTATTCTGCTAAATACTCTGACGGCAGCATAAAGACCTCGCAAACCCCCGGCCATAATTCAAAAAAGCCAAATATAGCAAGTATACGCCCGTCATGTATTATTGTTCCTGTTGTATTTCGATTTTCCCAATCTTTTAATGCTTTTTGAAAATCCGGCATATTGTAGACGGTTTCACGTTCGTATTTGCGGATATTCATACATTCCACATGCTCCGCCTTAAAAGGTATCACTTTAGTCATCTACAACCTCCATATAAACGTCCAACGCTTGTATAGTACACGGTAGCGGACTGTCCTGTACAATATATGCGTGTTTTCTATTTGCTGTATTATCATCAAAAATAATTTCTTTTGGACCACTATATAAGGGGGCTGGGCGGTTTATTCTGCTATCTACACCCCTAAAATCCAACTTGACCAGTTTATAAAGACTTGTCCCAAATTTTGCACCTAAAGAATTAAGAAATTCAAAAACAACTTTTTTTACATTACGCGGTTTATTTTGCGCACTTCCGGACGTTCCGCCAATGTTTAAATTCATTGTCTTTATTAAACCCCGATAGCCGTAACCGATATGAACGACATCCGCCTGGGTATCGAGTTTAATTTTTCCATTTTTTATAACTCTATCAGAGTGTAATGCACCGTCCGTTACAATTCTTACAGTTTCACCCTCTAAATGCTCTAATCCGCTTATATCATCTGTTGTTAGCGTCCATATTCCAGGTTTCAATGTAGTTATGTCAAAACTTTTTAAGATTTTACATTTTACATTTTTTGCGTCGATATATTCCACAATGGCAGCTCTACCACTACCAACCCCATTTTCATGCAAACGCCATATTTGACGGTCTAAATCCTCTTGGCTAAAAATATCAACATCAGATGTAAATACAGCCAAATTTTCTACTATATCACCTATTGATATTGTGGCTTTTGCATTTTTACCCATTTCGCTACCGTCGTAGGACATACAGCAATCCAAATGGCTTTCTAGCTTTTGACGTTCAAACATATCGTTATAATAACGCTCTGTATCTTGCTCTTTGGAATTTTCATTTGTGTAAAAATCTTCTGGAGTAACAAATTCCTCAAAATCTGTTATATATTCAACATATCTTTTTATTTTTCCGTTTATGTGTCTTTCAACTATTAACCAAAGTTGATCAAATACGTTAGGGCGTGGCATAATACCAGAGCTAATAACTTTTGCGCCATTTCCCCCTATATGCGTTCTGTGCCAACCAGCTACGTCCTCTGTTTCATGATATGTTAATCCTAATAAAACCCCATTCTTTTTAGGGATCCAAAGAATATCCGGACGTCCTTGCTGAAATGCTATCTCACGACATCCGCCGATTGTTATGGTATCTGCTATTAAATTTTTATCAACAGATTTATAGGAATCGTAAACCAAATCATATTCCAAACAACGCAAAATCAAGCTGCCTTTTTGCAAATAAAAAAGCAAATTGCCTTTAGGGATTGGTTTAATACCCTCGCAGCCATAAGAATCAACCGGCCTAACTATCGGTAATGTTTCCGCGCTAAACGCGTTATCATAACCGTCAGACGGTACCAATCTTAATAATCCGCTTTCCGTTCCAACAAGAAAATATCTGTTATTTACAGCAAGCCATTTAACTACGATAACCTTGCCGTCTGCGGATGAGATATATAGCTTTATTGCGTCGTTAGCAAGTGTGCCCGTTGTAAAATCGTCATATCGGGTATTTCCGGTTTTAGAATCCGGACCGCGACTCATAAGCACTAAATCGGGTTCATTTTCAAAAGCGGAATATATCAAACGTCCGGCTCCGTCAAATGCAACGGCGCCCGGATATTTGCCCTTTTCGGTCATATAATCCGCTGTACGTGAAAAAGTGTTAAACGTCCAATTAGTATGCGACGTTCTTGTTAATTTTCTTGGCGGATAGCCAGGATGTACGATATACATGGTATCGGTATTTTGCGAGTATTGTATTTTTCGCAAATAGTCCATTATTTCCTCATCCGATAGATTTTCTACATCTTTATACGGCGTAGCAACTTCGACAATCTTATTTAAAATACCACCCGATATATAAAGCATTTCCGTTGTATCAATCGGCTCGTTTTCGTCGTTGTATAACTCAAATGTATTTGTGGTAACGTTTTTAACAATGTATGATTTTCCATTTAATAAATTCATACCTTTTACGGAATTGATAAAAACTTCATCCTCATTAGAAAATCCATGACCATTACAAGTTACAACAGCTGGATTAGCTGCGGTTATGCCTGTAATATCCTTGTTATCATGGACAATAATACCGCCATCTTTATAAAATCGGAAATAACCCGGTGTAACTTCTATTAAATATGCTTGCTTATCTGAAAACTGAAAAGGGATAAAACGCCCTAAAGAATTACGGCGCGTTGGATTTACAAATCTTGTTCCAGTTCTATATTTTACTGGTCCTGTGGTTTCTAATACAAAATTCTCTAATCTTTCACAGCCATTAGCGTATACTTTAATATCGCCACGTGCACGAACAGAGGGGCATAATTCGCCCCCTACAAAATTTCTTAAAGTATCATTTACCAATGGCATGGGATTATTCGCCCTCCTTTTCTTCATCTTTCGCCCATACTACCGGGCGAAATTCTGATTGAGAGTATCCAGTTCTACGTCTTGCACGGCCATATTTTGATCGCTGAATACGTATTGGCGGCTTTTCCTGTCCGTCAATTGATACTATTTTAGCCTCCTCCAACTCAATTTCTTTGTATAATCTTTCCATTACCGTTTGTTTTTGCGTAAAACGATATGCCATGTTTGCTGCTAAATAGCAAACTAAAAGATGTTTAAAGCCGCTATCGAATTTTTTAACATCAGTTACTCTACTGATATATTTTAATTTTAGTGAATCAGCACCGTTAGAATTAAGCAAAATATACCCACCGGCCAAATCATATTGCAAGGCGTTAAGATCCTCGCGTCCATTTATTGCTAATAAGCGCACAAAATCCGACGGTAATTTATACGCGTCAGTAAAATCAAATTCCGGAGTTGCCAATTTATCGCGTGGGATACTTTTGCGCGTTATTGCAAAATTCCAAACGTAGCGCCTTAATAAGTATTCCAGGGTATCCGTATACCACCGAGCGCATACTTTTTCGTTTTCTGTCGTAGGATTATTGATATTACCAATATCCGCGCATTGTCCCAATTTATCTAATGCTAAATTGCATATTTCAACTTCTGTCTGTGCCATAGGTCCTCTTTAGAAAAAGGCGCACTATTAGCGCGCCTTTTGACTTTATCATACTTCGCAATGTTTAACCTTGAACAAAGTCCGCAACGATAATAGCTGTACCGGCTTTCGTAGCTGCGGTTTTTAAAGTAAGAGCTATATCGTAACCGGCGTCTTTGTCGCCAACATTATGGCCAGCAAGCTCATAAACTTTTTTACCGTAAGTTTCAACAGTTAAAGCATTTAACCCGTTTACTGGAGTCCCGACGCCGGCAGCTGTAGCAAAAGATACGGCCGCACCTAATGCGTCAGCGTCGTAAACTTTTCCGCCAATGCCCTCCTCGTAAATTCCCAGGTCAGCAGTGGCCGCAGTAATTGCCTCTGTAATCACTTTTACAGATACAGGGATTAAGTTTGCACCGGCTTTAAATAGTCTGTAAATTGTATTTGCTGTATCTTCTGTATTAAATGCAACTTTTTGTATCATGGTAACTGTTTTGTTTCCGGATACATTTACAGATTCCGCCAATTTATCTTGTGCAATCCTCTCATTAACATATACATCCTTTACGGATGTTGTTGTAGGTGTTGTTGTAGGTGTTGATTCTGTCATTTTGTTTCTCCTGTTATAAAAAACAACAAGGCAAAAGCCGCGATTAAGCGGCTGTTGCTGTTGTTAATACTTTTTGTACTAACTTGCCCTCTGTACGGACTGCGCCCATTTCGACAATCATCTGTACTTGGTGTGTTTCGTAGTAATCTTTTCTCTCTGAAACATCAAATTTCGGAGTGAGAGAAACACCAACCACGATACCCCTTGTAGACGCTGCAAAACAAGAACGTACATTGGATGAGTTTACTTCAAGCATAGGCTTTTTAGCCTTGCCGGCGTATTTGATAATGTCAAAACCAACAGCGTTTTGGATTTCGCCTTTATCAATTACATAGCTGCGAGAGTAATCCCCGGATACCAATTTTGTTTCTGACATTAAATCCGTATGCTCATCACCGGCAATACCTAAAACAAATTTTTCCGGCATATCATTACCGACATCTGCGTCAATGAAATTCTGTTTGATTTCAAGCAACTTTTCATAAGTCAAGCCGCTTGTAGCGTCGACTGTAAGAACACCGTCCTCTGCTGCGGTGATTCTATCATCAAAGTTACGCCCTGTGAGAACATCTGAAAACATTGCCTCAACGCATAATCTATCAAAACGTCTTTCGATACCCATAACGATAGCTTGCGCGTATTGGTTAGTAGGATTTGTCAACATACCCCTAACGTCGGCACTATCGACCGGGATTGTTACTTCAAATCTTCTGCGTGCAATCTTACGTCTTAAATGTTCAATGTCTGTAAATTGTACTGGCTGTACTCTGCCTTTAATTTCTCTTGCTTCAACTGTTCCGATACCGTCGTATGCTGCGTTATCACCTTTCATAGGGATTACAGTTACGTAAGGACGTAGTCTGGCTTTCCTTTGTTGTGATTGAATATGCACAGTATCTAAAAATTGCGTAATTAAAGCGTTATCTATGGATTCGCCCATTTTTTTTACCTCATTATTTTGTTTTGTGTTCGACATTTCGGTAAACGCTACCCGCGTAACGGACGTAACCTACATTTATACGGTGATGTACCCGGATAAGATTATTATCATCAAGTGGACCATAAAGGCTACCCACTGATTTAATTATTTACTTTTTTAAAAAAAATTACAAGGGTTTACAAACTTTTTTATAGTTCCGTAAACATGCGTAAATATGCGTTAAACAAATAAAAACAACACGCCAGTATGCCCGACGTGTTGTTATCATAGAAGTATGTTACCTATTTTTTCTGATTTACAGACGAAAAATTACTATATAAATCCTGTACTTTTTGTTTTTGAGCCTCATAACCAGGATCAAATGGATCCATACTGGATAATTTTGCTAATTCTTTCTGGGCCTCTTGTCTTAATGTTTGCGGGTTTTGTGCACCTTTTGTATTATTTCTTAATGCACTCAAATCGTCTTGCGAGATGTATTTATCAGATACTCCCTTTAATACACTGGCCATGATTATAAGATTTTTATTATCCATATTCTGTAAATGCGGTTTTAATGTTTCAGGGGTAAATTCTTGTATCAATGCTTTAGCTACATTTTGCACATTTTCCCTGTCATTGCCCCAGGTTTCATTTGCTATATTATCAAAATCAACATCTGATAACTGCTGTTGTTTTTGCTGTTCTGCAACTTGGTCTATAAGCTCTTTGTGTGATTCAAGCATTATTTCATCATAGCGTTGGTTTATGATTTTAGCTTGATAAGGCGTTACCCCAGCGTCATAGAACATTTTTTTAATTTTGCCCTCAACGTCTGCGTTATGTAAGTTTTTCACATTATCCGGCAAGCTAGAATTGTCCAATTGGTAATCATCCGCCGATTTTAAACCTACACGCCCCCTAAATTCAGTCCACTCCTGTTCTGTAGCATTTTCCCCAGGGACTAAAGATTTTTTACCTATCATTGACTCCATGTTGTTTATTTTTTCAAACATTTTTTCCGGGGTAGTCAATTCTTGCATAAAACCTTTATCGGCGTAGTTTTTTCCGTATTCGCTTTTAAAAGCCTCAAAATCAAAATCCCCACCAGTTCCTCCGGTACCACCGTCGTTATTATTTGTTCCGCCGCCAGTTCCTCCAGCGCCTCCGCCATTTAGCATATCGGATGTAACTCCGCCGCTACCTGTTCCGTCTTGACCGTCATTATCTGCAAAATAACATGGTCCTATTGCCGCAATTCCTTTTTTAAACATTTTTGTCCTCCTCATATTCAATCTGTTTCAAAAATTCCACATCAATAAATTGTCTTATTCTGTGGTAAACGTCTTTTCGAGCCTCATTGTAAATAGATCCGATTGGGTTAATATCACATGCCTGCGGATTCATCACAAGAGAGGTTTTTGCAAAACCGCAATCACGTTTTAGATAACGTAATACCGTTTTACCGTGTTCAGTTTTTGCGATTCCATTAAACGCACGGCGTAATTTTTCATATTCAACGCTTTGTGCGTTTTTTGTTTCTTTCGTTTTTTCTGTCATTTTATGCTACCTCCGATTGTTGCATTGCGTTCATTTGCGCAACATTTCTGCCAATTTCGCTTTGTTGTCGCGCCATTTCCATTTGCGCAAGTTGCTGTTGTTGCTGTACTCTTGCGTCCCTAATCTTTTTAACGGTTACGCTGGATTTAATTAGATCCATTGGCGCACCGCTTAATTTTGCAACTCTGCTAATCAGTTTATCGAAATCCACATTATCCAAAATTTCCGGATTAACTGGCGAAACACCCACCGCAAAATTAGCGGTTTCGATTATGCCGCGTAATTCCTCCGATTGCATAGTCCTTTTAGCTGGTGATAAATACGTTAATTCGTAAAAATCTTCCCCCCTTATAATTTTTTGTACGATAGCGTCCGGGATATAAACCGGTTGTATTCCTTTTGCTAATAATTCAAAATCGTCGCGACTTCCGGATACAACCCCTAATCTACCGCGTTTCATTAGAATATTTAAAGTTCTTTGTATTGTAGGCGTAATAACTTCATTTTCTTGGCGTGCATAAAAAGCACCTAAAGACTGGCCCCTTAACGCGTTCCTCAATTGCGCCTCCCCTAACGTCATGCGGGTTTCATTGTTAAAATCCAAAAGACGATCCAGATAAAAATGATTATTGATAGTTTCTTTTAATGTATCAATATGTGTGTATGAACTTTGCAACTCCCCAACTGTATAAAGCGGCTCTATCGGTTTACCTGTATTTAATCGTCCTGTAACAGAGAAAACCGTAATACCGCCGGCAGAAGTATCTATATTCCCGCCCCCTAAAGCTCCGTCGTCATATACCGCCATTGGTGGATCCAATTGCTTTTCTGTAGCAATCATTATCGCCTCTCTTACGGCGTTAATTTCAAGAATATCCGCCATTGCAACCATGGCCGGGGAGCGTCCATAAATTTCGCCTGGGACTTTTGAAAACCTACCTACAAAAATTGGCATTTCCTCAATACCGCTTTCTTTAAGAATTTTACGCGTCCCTATTTCTATATGTATTGACGCGATAGGCATATCCTTAACGCCCTGTTTTCTAGGATTTCTATCAATTCTCGGCTCTATAACATGCAAGATTTTAATTTTATTCTCAACTTGTCCGTTATTAAAATCTTTACGCGCATTTGCCGGTAAATTTTCGTAACCATATATTTTTACAGCATTTCTCACAGTCATTTCTAACTCTGAAAAAATAGTGTCAATAAATCCGTCCGGGCCCTCGTCCACGTACATATCTTTAATGCTCCAGGCCTTATATCTTATAGGGACTGTAGTATCTTCGTCTTTTTCTTCTACGTAAATACCGCTTATGCCGTATGCGCCTTGATCTGTCATATATTCATCAAGAGCTGTTTGTAATCCGGCCCTCGTATTGTCCATGACTGAATACATTTGAGCGTTGACATATTCAAAATAGCTTTTTATTTCTTCTGTATCCGGCGTGTCCCACGTGCGGCCAACAGAAAAAGTCCTAGGGCCATTCGGCCATATATTATTAACCATAACATTAGCCATAATCCCATTAGCGCGTTGCGCTGTATTATCGAAAATATCCTCATCCGCAAAAATTCCCGCATTAGGTACGCCATGCCCGTCGAATTTTCGATTATAGACATATTCACTTATAAGACTATATAACCCTTTTAAACTTTGTTTATTTGTTTTCAAAGTTTTAAATCGGTTAAAAATATTATCAATTCTAGCATTTGCCATGTCGCACCTCCTCTCTTTTAGCTTGCTAATAATGATCTGCGACCCACTGTTGCGTTTCCTAACAATCCGCTGGAGCCATTACTGTACAATGCCATTGAGCGGGTTTTATTAGTGCCTGTTTCGTTTGATGATTCAGAGCTTGCGCCGTCTGTTGCGGACGCTCCGCCCATACCGTTTTGCTGCATAGCGCTGGCCGCTTTTTGCGCACCTTTTGCTTTCCCCATACTATGCGCTACAGCTGCTGTACCGCCGACAACAGCTGCGGCACCTACCGCGGTTGCTACACCACCAACTACTGCCGCTGTACCCGCGGAAGCCCCTAATGCTGTACCAACTGCTACAAAAACTGGAATTAAGGGTGCCATACTGATACCTCCTGTTTATCTTTTCTAAATTTATTACGTTTACTAATTGTTTTTAGAGGCCCTTTGCCTCTGCTGTTATCTTCAACTTTTCTATACCTGTTTTGTGTTTCCCCATTAGCTTTTCTTACAGGGTACGCAAAAGTTAAAATCGTTGCGTCAAACAGTGTAGGCGAACGCCCATAAACTTTTCTAATATCATCTTTTGATACAAGTTTAAATTTATTATTTGATGTTTCAATTTCTCGCGGAACACATAAGCAATCTGTATAAAATTGGTCTGTGTCTGGTACAGATTTATTCCCTTCCTCAACCCAATATTTAAAAGTTAGGCCCATTTCTGCACGTTTATTCAAATATTTATCATCCTCAATCGGTCCCTCAGAAAAATCTACTGTTTGTACTTTATCTCTGTATCCACACTCCCACATACGGCTTGCTATCTGATACCCATAACCGTTGTCAATAAACATTTTATCAACACCTAAAGTATCAATAAGTCGCATACAAATACCGGCGAATCTCATTGGATCCATTTCATCACGATAAATTTTATATCCTTGGATAATATCACCCCGTCTAAAAACAATGCCGGCTTCATCTTTACCGCTGCCCTTTGGATCTACCCCCATAATGAGAGGAGCCATTGGATTAGCCGGCATTTTTCGAGTTCTTGCGTCTTGTAATTTTTCTGCGCTAATAAGCGGATCCCCGGATGTTTGGAAACACTCATCAATCGTTGCCGGATATTCTTGCTTAAATTTCCATTCACTTTTTAAATTTTCTATCTTTTTGCGACGCCAATATACCTGCTCATCATCAAGTTTAAAACGCTCCTTGTATTCCTGTTCCTCTGGAGTTATAACAAAATTTTCCGGCAATTCCCGCCTGTATTCATCCATCCAAAACCACGGAATAAATACACACTCAAAATCGCCAATCCCCTTAATAGCGTCCATACAAGTTTGATAAAACCAATTACCAATGCCGTTCCCGGTAGATTCTACAAAAATCTCGGTGCCAGCCTCATCCGATACAGCTTGTATAAGCCCCGTATCTATCTCGTCTGTTTTATCAAAAAAAGCGGCCTCGGATAAATGTAATTGATGAGCTGTAAACCCTCTACCTACATCCCCGCTACCCGCTGTACCTACCGCGTACTCGCTACCGTTTTCAAATACTAATTGTCGTGAGTTATCAACAACAACTTTAGGTTTAATTGCGTCCGGGCAATTATTATGGTATCTTTCCGCCATATCAAAAAGTTTGTCCGTTGTTTTTGCTTGGTGCGAAAGAATAAAAGTAAGACGGTTATTTAATCTATTATTTTTATGATAAAAACGTCCAGATACGTACGTACTAACGCCGCCCTGTCGCGCTTTCGGAATTATTAAACGAACGCGCCCAGTTCTGCGTAATTGCTCTTGCGCTTTAGTGTGTATATATGCTTGAGCCTTATTTAATTCAAACGGCACTAACTTCCCGGATTTATCAAGAACAGACAAACAATGTTTCGCAAAATACGCGAAATCGTTTGTTAATCTTTCATGTATCCTTAAAGCTGTTCCGCTTAATTCACTCATTTATTACAACCGTCCTTTTTAGCCATAAGCTCCAGATATTCTGGATAAGTAAGACTCATTGATGTACTTTCAACACTTTGTTTCGGTTTACCCAGTACCCTATCAAGTAAAATTTTAGCGGCGTCTAAATCGCCTTGCGCTGCGCGCTCCGCCATTCTTACCCACATAACTTCCGCATTAGACATCCCCTCAAAACGTGCCTCAATAATATTCATGCCTAATTCTTCGTTATATTCACCCTCATACGGTAAGGATAAAGCCGTTGTTGCCAATTGTTTAACAGAAGAAGGGTTAATGTCTTTGTAAGCCGGTTCCGGCATGCCATTAACCCATTTAATAATTGCGGCTTTTGCTATTGGTGCATTAGTCCCCATTATTAGCGTCTGCGCCCTCTAATCCCAAAAGATCAGCGGCGTCGACTTCCTCCTCTGTTTCGTCATTGGCGGTATCTTTTTCGCTATTTCCGTCTTGTTCTGCGTTGTTTTCTGGAATATCGTTTAAATCATTTAAAGACTTATTAAATTCATAGGCCTCTACATCAGACTTATAAATTTCCTTAAAGCCCTCCGGATCTTCTTCTGCGCGAATAATTGCCTCACGTAATCGGGTAATATCACCCTCATAAACTGCTACATCAATACCCAATTCTTGTTTTTTAATGTAAGATTTTAACTGGTTTGTGTTCATAGTAGCAATTGACGTAGGCGCTGTTTCAGCTCCGGATAAGTCCACAACATTGGTAATTGTTTGAGTCCTTACACGTTTAAAATCCGGATACTTTGCAATCATCATCCTATACAAAGCGTCATTAGTACGGTTTAAACCGGTTTTAAATAATGATAAGGCTTTAGGTGTTGCGGCCGGAAAAACTACATCTAACGAAAAGTTTTTTACTTGCTCCGCGGTATCCTTTGAGCCTGTGTAATACTGTCCGGCAAAGGAATACCTTACGCCTTTTTTCTGTTTGTTCGACATTTGAGATCTCCTTTTTACTAAAAGGCGCCCTATTGTTTTTAAACCAACAGAGGGCGCCTCCGTTTTTGTGTTCGACAAAATTCTTACTATCATTATAAACGCCGTAAACCTTATTTATCAATCTTTTATAAAGTTTATTTGAGTTTCGTAAATCCTCGTAAATATACATAGTTGAAAAATTTTTTTTGTATTTTTTTTGAATCATTAAAAAATTTAAGAGGCTAAATTTGATAGGTAGTTAATAAACAGCGGGGCCCCTCCCCTGTAGAGGCGCGGGGGCCACGGGGTTGCTATGGGGGTTAAAAAGAGGGGGACCCCTAACGCTTACGGCATTTTTCAATAGCAAAAGGTCAAGCCTCCGGCATTTTTTCAAGTGCATAAACCTAAAAATGGCGCAAAGTCGCGCGGTCATTAGCTTATAAAGTCATTAACGCTATTTGCGTATCTGGGCAATACTTAACATGATATGTAATAAAATGAAAAATGCTAAAAAGTAAAATCAAGCTATGAAAGAATTACAGGCAAATATTATATCGTTTCGATAGGTAACGATAATAAATATTATGTAACACTTTCGCATAAAAAACAAAAGCGCTTAATAAAGCATTTTATAAATCTTACATCTTTTATAACATATTTTGTAAAAAATGTAAAGCCGCTGAAAAATTTATAAAATAAAAAACGCATTACCTATCTTACATCTAAAATTTAAAAAATTTTGTACGCATAAAATTTAAAAAGCTCTTAAAAACCACTATTTTATAAATATTATTATTAACTTTTTAATGTAAGATATGTAAGAAACCATTTAAAACTATTTATTTTATTGAGTTTTACGCCTTACATATCTTATTACATATCCGGCACGCCTTACCCCTTTTAATATGTAAGATTTATAACGGCCGCGCCTTACACATCTTAATAAATTTTAATAATTAAATACCCTTACACATGCCCGTTAAAATATATATGTAAGGTTGTAAGATTAAAAACTGTTTCAAATAATTTAATATAACTTAACTATTATGTTTTACCCTATTGACATATCAAAGCGCGTAAATTATAATTAAGCAAAATGAATAAATAAAAGGTTATTAACCGCATATTGACACTGGCGCAATCCGTAACCAATCGGGCCAGGATAGATATAAAAAAGCGCGTTGATGAGTGAAACCGGTCTTAATCCGATTTTTTGCTTATTGGCGCGCTTTTTGCTTATTTATTCATAGTCGAACACAGAAAACAATTAAATATTTTTAACGCTGGCGGCTAAACCAAAGGGAAAGGCGCAAAGCATAGCAATGCGCCTAATATTTTTGTCGAACACAAAAAACAAAAAGTGAGGCAACATGCCAAACTTAACGCTTTTCGTGGTTACATACATCTTAATCTATAAAATTAAAAAAATCAATCATGATTAAGGATAATTTACGAGGATTAAGGCAATAAAGAAAAGCAAAGCGCCCACAGCCGCCGGCAGTAGGGCGTTTTTTCGTACCTTGAAAATTTAATATAACTTAAAAATTCTCACTTTCAAATATTAAGCGGGGACTATTTCCCCGCTTTTTTCCAGTCTATTTCGTAGCCTAATAGCTCAGCAATTTCTAAAACTTCAACATATTTAATTGTACCGCGTTTAAATTTTTGTGATAAACCCTGGACACTCTCCGGGCGCTTGCATTTTTCTACTATTAGCGCGGCAAGGTCCGACATGGTCAGACCAGACGCGGCAATATATCCGCGTATCTGATTTTCAATGACTCGCGCAGCGTCTTTATTTACGACCGGTTTTGTCATAAATACCTCACTTTCTTGCTTTTTTTTCATACTGTAACAATTTTATATTAAACTATTATATTAAAAAAATCAAGCGTTATATTAAGAAATGTAACATAAAAGTTTAACACAACACTTGACAAATTTAATATAACAGTTTAAAATCTTAATATAAGGATTAAACGAAATGCAAAAAATAAACCAAAAAGAACTATTAAAAAGCGTTTCCGGTTATCAAATCCAGATAATAACCGACACAGATAAAAAGGTTATTGAGGCCGGGGAATTGATAAAAAATTATTTAATGCAATTGGCCCGGACCGATAAAGTAAAAAATATTAGTTATTACAAAAAATAATTGTCGAACAGAAAAAACAGAAAGTGAGGACACAATGACAAACAATTTAGACAAAATCAAAGCAATGGATTTAATCAACCAGGCATTAACGGAGCCGGGCAAAGCTTTAGCAGCTTACCGCGCATTTCACCGTTTTAGCCTTAATAATTCAATGCTTGCAATGTACCAGTTAGCAGCGCGCGGGATAGAAATATCACCAATAAAAACATTTAAACAGTGGCAAGAATACGGCCGCAGCGTTAAAAAAGGCGAAAAAGCAATTGCGCTTTTAATGCCTATGCTAATTAACATCAAAAAAGAGGATGAGGAAACCGGCGAAATAAAAGTTACAGGCCAGCGCAAAATCTTTTTACCCAAGAATTATTGGTTCGCTTTATCTCAAACAAAAGAATATAAAACAGATAAAAAGAACATGAATAAAAAACTTGAAAATGATGTTCTTGAATGGAATGTTAAAATGGCGCTTAAAACCCTTAAAATCAAACAAATAAAATTTAATAGCGTAAATGGTAATGCGCAAGGGTACGCAAATAAAAACGGTATAGCAATAAACCCCCTTGCAGCTTTCCCGATAAAAACAGCAATTCACGAAATCGCGCATAAAATTTTGGGGCACGTTGAGGAAATAGAAAGCAACGCTATAATGGACCGCTCTATTATGGAGGCCGAGGCAGAAATGACAAATTATTTAGTAATGGCCTCTTTAGGTTTAGACGGTTTAGAACATGCCCGCAACTACATACAAAATTGGTTAAGTGGTCAAAAATTCCCGGAAATAAGCGCGCAGAAATGTATTACAGCGGCTAATAAAATCCTGGACGCTGGAAAAATCGAAAAGAAAGCAGAAAAGAAAACAAGAAAGGCGGCTTAAAATGGAAAAATTAAGAGAAATTTTAATAAAAGAATATGACATAAACCATTTAACGCTTGATATTTTAGACGAATTTTCAAGAGTGAATGAGAAAGCGGCCGCGGATTTTCTAAAAAGATTATTTAAACGCGACATGGTAAATATTAAAAAGTATACAGGGGGTAAAAATGTTTAAAGTTTTTATTATAGGCACTAACGGAAAAGAGGTCGAGGCGGCAACATTTAAAACTAAAATAACGGCTATAACATACGCCGCGGGTATAACATCATATTTCATTGGCCGAGGTTATAACGGCATAAAAACAGATATAAGAAAATACTGCTGATGAGTCTTTGAGAATTAAGACGAAACGCGGACACGTTCCCCGGTCCGCGTCCGGTATAAGTCGAACATAAAAAAACGAAAGTGAGGTACTATGAGAATTAAAAAAGATTTAAAAAATTATTTAAGAAACAATTTAGAGGGTATGGCCGAAAGTCATTTAGACGCTTGGAAAGATAGATATTTTGGCTATACTAAAAAGCGCCTAGCGTGGGATTTAGAATTAAATCATGACGATTCTTTAGAAATTGAAAACGCGGAGGAAACATTAAAAAGAAAGTTATCAGATAACGAAACTGGGTATCTTATCAGACAATTTCATAAAGAAGTTATAAGCCAATATATTAAAGATTAAAAAAGGGGGACAAAATGTCAAAAATTTTTGAAATTAAGAGCGGGGCAGCAACAAAAGAATTTACACTAGATTACGACAGATTAAAAGATAAATATTATTTAAACATTTGCGCCTATGGCGAAATGTGGACAGAAACTTTTTTGGTGATTACGCACTTAAAGAGTATTTACGGGATATGTGGCAATTTTCAGATGAGCAAATAAACGAACTATTAAATAAAGTAAACAAAATTGGGTTATAAATCCGCTGATGAGTCTTTGAGAATTAAGACGAAACACCCCCAGGGCGTCCGGATGTCGAACATAAAAAGAAAGTGAGGACAAAATGCAAGCATTATTGCAAGAAAGAAAAGAAAACATTTTAAAAACAAATGCTTTTTATTGGGTAAGTTTTGACCCCCACGAAAGATTAAAAAGGTATGCGCAAGATTTTGAAACAGAGCAAAACGAAATTAAAAATCTATGCGATAAATACGGCGTCGATAGTGAAAGAATTTTAAAAAAGCATTACGATTTAACTATGAAATATTTATGCGCTGAATCAAGATGTGCAAGCGCAGCAATTACAGGGCCGGCAAAATTCCCAGTTGCAAAAATGGAAAAAAGAAATAATATAGCGCATAACCATTTACAAAAATTATGTGATTATACTAAAAATGTAGAAAAAATGCTAATAAGAATTACCCGCGCTAAAAAAACCGAGGCCGAAAAAATCCAGGAATGGGAGGAGCAAGTCAAAATTTTAAAAAATCGTCATGAAATAATGAAAAAATACAATAAAGGCGCTTTAGCCTATGACGAACTACCGCCAGATATGAAAAAGCATATAGATTTTGTAAAAAGGAATTACCCGCGATTAAAAGCTAATTTTACGGGCTATAAATTAACAAATAATTTAGCAAATATTAAAAGATTAGAAAATCAAATATTATTAGCACAGCGCACAAAAGAGATTAAAAAAGATACAGACTTTATTTTTGACGGTGGCCGCGTTTCTTTTGATGATGTCGGAATTAGATACAATATTTATTTTGACAATATCCCGGATGTTGAAATTAGAACCCGATTAAAACAAAACGGGTTTAAATGGTCCCCCAAACGTAAAGCATGGACCAGGGGAGCAAAAACAATAAGCATAGAAAAAATTAAAAACATATTGTTATAAATCCGCTGATGAGTCTTTGAGAATTAAGACGAAACGCCCCCAGGGCGTCCGGATGTCGAACACAGAAACAAAATAGAAAGCGAGGCTTTTATGAAAAATTTTATTATTGTTATTTTACTTATTGTTGTTTCAACGCTAACAATAAATTACAACAAATTAAATGACAATTACCTACATTTATTACAAGCTATAGAGGAGGAAATATTATAAATGTATATTTATAAAGAAATACCCAAGAGGGCCCATGGTTTTAATTTTGCGCAATTGGCAATAATAGCCGATACAATATTAAAAGAGGTAAACAAGGCCGGAGCCGATTTAATGCTTAATAAACAGCATAGGGCGGATATAATAACCTATAGATATTCAAAAGAGTATAAAAGAAATTTTGGATATATCCGCCGCGGTTATGATGATTATGTAAAGCCGTGGGAAACAAAAAAATAGATAGTTTTTTCGGTACGGAAATAATTAAACCAGGAACGATAGAAATACAAATAAATAATTTTAAATTGGAAGTAATAAAATCCGCGTATGCAATTAGAGGATTATTTAAAAAACTAAATATAGAAATATTAGAAGTTTAAAATTATACGCAAAATAGTATAGAGGAGCGACGGCGCCCCCAACGGTCTAAAAAATCGTTAGGGGCGTTTGTATTGTCCCCTCCTATCCGTATTTAAAAAGTTAATTAGTTAAAAAATAAAGGAGTAGGCATTATGGCACAAAAAAACTATACATCGGAACGAAACGACTATAAGACACCACCAAGCGTGTATAACAACATGTTAGCTTTTGCAAATAGAGCCGCGTTTGATATTGATGTTTGTTGTAGCGAGGAAAATATCCCCGCAATTAGACATTATATTGACGGCATAGACGACGGTTTAAAACTCCCCTGGATTGGTAGTTGTTTTCTTAACCCGCCTTTTAAATACGCAGAAAAATGGGTAAGGCGTGCCGTTGATCAAGTTGCAAAATCTAAATCCATAGAAACCGAAATATATGCGGTATTACCAGCAGATAGGTGCGAAACTAAATATTATCAAGAATGTATAATTAAAAATCCGCACTGTTGCTTTGCTTTTTTGCCTAAAAAAATTGGTTTTATAATTCCAGGCCAAGAGCAAGAGGATCTAAAAGCGAGTCAAAAAATTATGATAGCTATATTTTCAAAACGCGCAGCTGAAATCGCTTATACATGGAATTTCTTTGGAGGCGGTCAGTTTAAAACAAATGCGTTTCTAGGTAAAAAGTATGAGGGGAAAGAGTAATGGTTAGATATTATAAAATGCCTAAAAAGTATTTAAGAGGCCGCCGACATAAAGGCAAATGCGAACAATGCGGCCTTAAAACAAATGATTTATATAGCTATGTTGACGAAAGCAACGTAGCTATAACATACCACTCACCATATCTATGTGAAAAATGCTACAGAGAAAAATACGGGAGGTAATTATGGACAATTTTAAAAAATGGGACGCATTGCATACCGCATTACTGTTTGGAAAATATAAGGGCGAAATTATTGAAACTGTATTAACAGAAGATCCCTCATATTTGCAATGGTTATTAGAGGTGTCTACACAAGGGGCGCTATTAGAATCTTTAGAAACAATAAAAGAAGATATAGCGCAAGCTATAGCATTGGAACGAGAAAACGAGCTGGAGGCGTGGGCCGGATTTCCGGATCCGGTTTACGATTAGTAACATACCACTTGAAAAATCAAGTAAAGGAGTAAATAATAGATATATGAAAATCTTTAACATTTTAATTATTTTTTGCTTTATGATTTCACCGATGTATGCAGCTGCGCAATCTCAAAGTGAAATTATACAAGGTTTTATAAGCAATCAGATTAAGAATGAAAAAACACAAAAGGCAGAACAAGACGAACATTTAGAGATTTTAAAAGAATCTAACAGGCGCCCGTTATGGAGTGCTCAACAAATGGACGAAATGGCAAGGGAACAGGCTAAAAAGTCCCCAGAGCTTAACGGCCCGGATATTCTATATGTAGTCCCTTTAAAACTGTAAATTTTTATTAAAGCTATTGACACGCGTTAATTTTCGTAGATAATAGTTATATGAGGCGATAAGCCTCTTTTGTCGAACACAATTTAATACTTTTCGGAGGACATTATGGCACGAGTTTTTAACGGTGTCCTACATCTCACTTCCGCGGAAATGGCAAAGCAAAAAGGCGGTACGCAAGCTATGTGGAGCCATTATGCAAGGACTGGTAAAGTCCCGGCGGTAAAATGGGTTGATGAAATATGGTATTTCAATCCAGAAGAAGTGGACAAGGTTGGGTTAAAATCCAATAAATATGTAGGTCAAGCTGTAAATGAGAGAGTGTGATAGAAACAATTTAATTACGGGGTACGTAGACGCGGGCTATACTTTAACACCGCTTAACGGCAAAATACCTCTTAATAAAAATTGGGTAAAAACTGAATACAATCCCTTTTTAAGTGCGGAGGATATAGAGGAAAATTACGGCGTAGTTTTGCGCGCTGATGATTTAATTGTCGACGTGGATCCTCGACGCTTTCCGGAGGGTGCAAATGTCATTGAACAGTTTGCAAAAGATTTAGGAATTTCCTTTAATAACACTTTTATTGTTAAAACTGGAGGAAATGGGCTGCATATATATTTTAAAAAACCCGCGGACATACCTATTAGAAACGCATTAAAAGAATATCCAGGAATTGAGTTTAAATCTTTTGGTCAACAGGTTGTTGGCGCTGGATGTATTCACCCAGAAACAGGAAAAGAATATAAATTATTAAATAAACCTTTTGCACCGGTCCAGGCCCCGAACGCTTTAATACAAGCAATACGACGGGCTGACATTGAGCTTGATAAAAACCCCATTGCTTTTAATGATAGCGATCAAAACATACTACGCTACATTAAATATTTACAAAGTGCTCCAGCTGCAATAGAGGGACAAGGCGGCGATACCTTAACTTTTAAAACGGCTTGCAGAGGGCGAGATTTTGCATTATCAGCACAAAAGACTTTTGAGCTTATGGCAGAACACTGGAATCCCCGTTGTATACCGGTGTGGGAGTTGGAAGATTTAAAAAAGAAAGTCGATAACGCATATACATATAATATTGATAAAATCGGTAAAAACACAGCTGAAAACGATTTTAAACAATTTAGTATAGATGAGGATACAATTGGCGAACATGAGGAAGAATTACGTTGGGATGTAACCAAAAATGACGAATTAAAACCTACAATAAGAAATGCTGTAAACTATCTTTTATGCAAAGAATACCCGCTATTAGGGATTTTGAAATATAACGATTTTACTAACGATATAACTTTTGTAAAACCGGCACCGTGGCACAACGGGAAAAAATTAGGCGCCTGGACTGATTCCGACGCTGTAAACTTTAAATATTGGTTAAGTCGCGTAAGATGTTTCAACGTTTCTACACAATTATGCCAAGAGGCGGCTATTATTGCGGCTGAAAAATTTAGATTTCACCCGGTTAGGGATTTTCTTAAAACTCTTGAATGGGACGGAACACCCCGCCTCGATACATGGCTTATAGATTACGCCGGAGTAGATGATAATGTCTATACAAGAGCAGTAAGCGCAAAAGTCTTACTAGGTGCGGTGGCCCGTGTAATCAATCCGGGGATTAAGTTTGATACAATGCTTGTTTTAGAGGGCGAGCAAGGTATTGGAAAAAGTACGCTCATAAGCATTTTAGGCGGTGAATGGTACGGCGATATAGGAATTACTGATAACGATAAGGATACAATAGACGCAATGCGCGGAAATTGGATAATTGAAGTGTCAGAAATGGTATGTAGCCGCAAAGTCGATACTGATAAATTAAAATCTTTCTTATCAAAAACAACGGATCGCGTAAGACTTGCTTACCGTCGAAATGCAGAGGACTATCCACGTCAAAGTATTTTTATCGGGACTATTAACCCGGAGGAGGGTAGCGGATATTTAAAAGATACAACAGGTAACAGACGTTTCTGGCCAGTAACTTGTAAAAAAGTTGATTTTGAGGGCTTAAAAGCTGTTCGTAATCAGTTATTGGCGGAGGCGCAAAGCAGATATTTTAGAGGTGAAAAATTGTATTTAGAGGGAAATATTGCGCGTATTGCAAATGAGGAAACAGAACGACGCAGACAAAAAGACGCCTGGATAGAGCCTATACAGGATTGGTTATTACGCGTAGACATTGAAACAGGCAAGCATAGGGACGTTGTAACCGGTAAAGAGATATTGGAGGAATGTATCGGAATCTCTGTAAGCCGTATGACAAATAGAGAATTAAACCGTGTAGCGCAAATTATGGTTAAAGAATTAGGCTGGGAAAAAGGAAAATTCCACCATAAAAAATACAATAAAACAGTAAACGGATACAAATTTAAAAGCTGCGATTTAGCAGAATTAGGATTATAACAGATGAAACAGTTAAAACAATTTCAAAAAAAAGGCGTAGAATTTATGTTAAACAGAAAAACCGCTTTATTAGCGGATGATATGGGGCTGGGTAAAACAGCACAGGCGGCCGGAGTTATTGACCGTCTTAACCCTAAACGTGCGCTTATTCTTACGCTTGCCTCTTTGAAAATTAACTGGGAACGTGAAATAAAATCATTTGTAAGTAAAAACTTTAAATATCAAATAATTTTTAAAACTACTGATAAAATAGATCCAAGCGCTAATATCATTATAGTAAATTACGATTTAATCATTTATGAGGATATTAAAAAACAATTAAGAAAGTTGGATTATGACGTTATTATTTTAGATGAGGCGCATAATTTATCAAACATGGACGCTAAACGCTCAAAATGCGTTTATAGTAATAATGGCCTTGTAAGAACAGCGCAACGAGTTTATGCGCTAACAGGCACACCGGTACGAAATAGACCGAAAGATTTTTATATTATGCTTAAAGTATTGGCGCCAGATTGCATAGAGCCATATACAGCTTATGAAGATTATGCGGTACATTTTTGCGGAGCATACCGGGAGCAATACGGAAATCTTAACGACAAAGGCGCGTCCAATATTGAGGAATTAGCGGAACGCATTAAACCTTTTATGCTTCGACGTTTAAAAGAGGATGTTTTGGCAGAATTGCCCCCGCTTATTGAAAAAACAATTGAATTAGAACTAACACCAGAAATAAAAAAGGTTTTAGATGAAGAAAACGAGCTAGAGGAAAATATTAACGAATATTCACCTAATAGCGGCCTGGGCGTTCAAGCAACGGTTAGAAGAAAATTAGGCCTTGCAAAATTATCGCAAGTTTATGAATACATTGAAAACCTATTACAAACAGAAAACAAGATTGTAATTTTTGCATATCACACAGACGTTATAAATAGTATACGCAAACATTTTGCCGGTTATGGCGTTCGTTGCGTCCAGGGCGGAATGGGTGCAAAACTTAAACAAATGGAAGTGGATCTATTTGTAAAAGATAAAAACAGCAGAATATTTTTAGGCCAATTTACCGCTGCCGGGTTTGGGGTTGACGGTTTACAAAAAGTATCAAGTAACATAGTTTTTGCAGAAATAGACTGGGTGCCCGGTAATATGGACCAGGCCAGAGATAGAGTGCGCAGAATGGGGCAAAACAAGCCCGTAGTCGCTCATTATCTGGTTACACCGCAAACGCTAGAGGATAATATATTACAAACAGTTATAAAAAAAGGTAAAGTAATTACCCGATTATTGTCGAACACAAGTAAAACAGAAGAAAAGGAGGAAAACGACATGACAATCGAAATCGAACTAAACAGAATCGCAACAGCTTTAGAGGGTATCGCCGGAATTTTGACGGCATCCGGTAAATGCGAGTGCAACTGCTCTAATGCTCCAGAAGTTGCGGAGTCAAAAACACCGGAGGAAGAACTTAAAAAGAAAGCTCCGGCTAAAAAGAAAGCTCCGGCCGCTAAAGCAGGGGCAGTAGAGCCGGTCCCAGTTGTTGAGGCGGAAATTGTGCCGGATGTTGACGTAAGCAACGGGTTAGACGATTTATTGGGCGGCGCCGCTCCACAAGAAGAAACAAAACACACTCTTGAAGATGTACGTGTAGCGTTTCAACAATGCGTAAAGAAATTCCCTACACAAGCCGAGGGCGTTACTAAATGTAAGGAAATACTTACGAAATACGGCTATAATACGGTCCCAGAAGTAGAGGAAAAGAACTTTACCACAATTATCAATGAGTTAAAGGCGGTATAAATGGCACCGAACGGACACAGTACAGTTGGGGCGTCAACATGTGAACGGTGGTGGAATTGTCCGGGGAGCTGCGCATTGTGCGCAAAGCTCCCTCCGGCGGATACTACACGTTACGCAGCAGAGGGCACAGCGGCGCATTGGTTATGTGAACACGTATTAACCAATAAAATCGCTTATAATGCTCAATGGGACGCTACATACATGATAGGGGAGCCAATCGAGGGCGACGATATGCAATTTACTGTAACGGAAGAAATGGCCGACGCGGTAAATCTCTATGTCGATACTATCCTTGAAGATATAAAACGTATCGGCTGCACCCTACGCGGTAGCCTGGAGGTGGAGGGCAAAGACTCATGGCAGCATTGGGATAAGAAAACCCAGGAAAGACCTTACCAAAATTGGGTTAATATTGAAAAAGGGTTTGAGTTAAAAGATGTTGACACAGAGGCCCGTGGGACTAATGACGCCTCTATATACAGACCTGGCGAAACTCTTATTGTGTATGACTTCAAATACGGTCAAGGAATTGCAGTAGAGGCCCAGGAAAATAAACAAATGCTTTATTATGCAATCGGCGCAGCTGGTGATAACTTAATGAAATTTAAAAGCATTGAATTGGTTATTATTCAACCTCGCGCGCAACATCCGCAAGGGCCTGTTAGACGTTGGATAACTACACCGGAATATGTTGCACAATTTAAAAAGGAATTGCGCAAACATATAGCAGAAACGAGAAATCCAAACGCAATCACTAAAACAGGTAAATGGTGCCGATTCTGTAATGCTAAAATGATTTGTCCAGCAATGCGCGATAAATCTTACGAAGTAGCAAAAATTGACTTTGCGCAAGCTCCGGAAAAAAATATTTTAAAAACTCCAGATCAATTAAGTAAAGAAGAATTAAAGCTATTTTTAGATAACGCAGATTTGCTAGAGAACTATATAGCACAGGTCAAAGCGTACGCATTTAAAGTATTGGATAATGGCGGAAATATTGACGGCTATAAACTCGTTCGCAGCGGTAAAGCCCATAGAAAATGGAACGGCACAGACGAAGATGTAGCCCCAATGTTAGAAATGGAATTGGGTTTAACTCACGACGACCTATATACCAGTAGCCTAAAAACCCCGGCACAGGTTGAAAAATTATTTAAAGGTGCCGCGAAAAAATCCGCAATAGAAGTCGTAAGCGTATATAGTTTTAAACCGGAGGGTGAATTAAAACTTGTACGTGAGGACGATTTGCGGGAAAAACAATTACCGAGTGCCATAACGGATTTTCAAAACGTTAATACGTTAGAGTCATTAGGTATTTAATTTGTCGAACACAGTAAAACAGAAAAAAGGAGAAAACAGACATGGCAAATGGAACTGTAAAAGTAGTAACGCCTATATTTAGGGCAAGTTTTGTAAATGTATTCACACCAAGAAAAAACGAACAATCTGGAAAAGATGAATACTCTATTAAAATGATTTTCGATAAAGACGAAGATTTTACCGATTTAAAGAAAATCATACAGGAGGCTATCAGAAATAAATGGGGTACAAACCCGCCAAAAGGTTTAAAAATGCCTCTAAAAAATGGTAACGAAAGCGATCTTGATAAATACCCAGAGGATGAGGATAAAATTATCGCCAATGCTAAAACTTTGCTGGCGCCTCCGGGGGTTGTTGACGCTCAAATACAGCCAATTATTGATCCGAAAGAAGTATATAGCGGTTGTTATATGAGAGCAACATTAACCGCCTACGCCTACGATAAAGGGGGTGGTAAGGGTGTAGCTTTTGGTTTACAAAACCTTATGAAAGTAAAAGACGGCGAGCCACTTACTTCAAGAGCAACAGCAGAGAGTGATTTTGCCGCATTTGCCGGAGCTTCCGAGCAAACTACCGATACTGACGATATTTTAGGAATCGGCGTTTAGCGGAGGTGTTACGTGGTAAAAGTTCATTTAGACTTTGAAACCCGTAGCAAAATAAGTGTAGTTGATGTGGGGCCATGGCGTTATAGCATGGACCCCTCCACTACCGTCCTATGCTTATGTTACCGGGTTATTGATGAGAAAACAAAGGAAACAATTAAAGAGGATATAATTACAAAGGAGGATTTTGAAAACCAGTTTGACTATAATGTCATGACTGAGTATGTTGGCCCATGCAAAATACCGATATTGTCTATAAGTTCTTTGATAAATTTTGCAAAAGATCCGGAAGTTAGATTTGAGGCGCATAATGCAATGTTTGAATATTGCATGTGGAATAATGTTTTAGCCCGTTCTTTTGGATTTCCAGAATTGAAAGACTTTAATCGCTGGGAATGTACAGCGTCAAAAGCAGCAACACACGCGCTGCCGAGAGCGTTGGGAAATTGTGCAATAGCGCTACATTTATCAGTAAATAAAGACGAAACCGGTAAACGTGTTATGATGAAATTGTCCCGGCCTAAAAAACCAAGTAAAAAAGATCCTACAATATGGTACAATGACGTCGAAGATTTTAAAACTTTGTATGACTATTGCGTCCAGGACGTTGTTGTGGAGTCTGCAATAGATGAGGCATTACCACCGTTAAATCCTATTGAACGTGAAATATGGAAACTTGACCAGACTATCAATTCTCGCGGAATAAGAATAGACACCGCAGCACTTGATATTGCGATAGATTTTGCACAAAGATTTAAAGACGAATTAAATAATGAGTTATGCAACATAACTGGCGGATTGGTAAACAAGGCCAGCGAAGTTAAAAAACTCACCGCATATTTACAGGATTTTGTAGATAAAAAAGAATTACCAAATATTAACGCTGCCGTTGTTAAAGAATATTTAAAAAAATGCACAGATTCAAAAATACGTAGGATATTAGAGATAAGACAACAAGCTGGTAAATCTTCAACCTCAAAACTCGAAACCATTAAAACGTGTATGTGCGAGGATGAAAAAGTCCGCGATATATTGGTCTACCATGGGGCCTCAACAGGTCGCTGGGCCGGTGCAGGTATTCAAGTACAGAATTTCCCACGTGGCAGTAAAGAATATGACGTCGATACTGTTATAGAAACCTTAAAAACAAATAACTATGAGGCTTTTAAGTTAATTTATCCTAATGTCGTTGACGCGATAAGCGCAGCGTTAAGAGGTCTTTTAATAGCGGATGAGGGTAACGACTTAATCGCTGCGGATTTTTCCGCAATTGAGGCGCGCGTTCTTTTTTGGGTCGCGCAATGTAAAGCTGGTCTAAATGCTTTTGTAAACGGTGAGGATATTTATTGTCTTATGGCGTCCGAGATTTATAAAAGAAAAATATCTAAAAAAGATAAAGACGAGCGCCAATTAGGAAAAACGTGCGTCCTAGGCTGTGGTTATCAAATGGGAGCCGCAAGATTTAAAGAACATGTAAAGCTATTAACTGGTATGGAAATATCAGAGGCCATGGCTAAATTAACTGTCGATACATACCGCTCAACATACCCAGAGGTAGTGGCCTTTTGGTATTCCCAGGAACGTGCGGCCATAAAAGCAGTTAGAGAGTCGGGGCGTTTGATTACAGAGGGCTTAATTAAATGGAAAGTCCAAGGGCATTTCCTATATTGTAGATTACCGTCTGGGCGTTGTATAGCTTATTGCGATCCAATCATCAAACCTATTGAAACAAAATGGGGTGAAATTAAAGAGCAATTGACCTTTATGGCTGTTAATTCTCTAACAAAAAAGTGGGAGCGTCAGCATACCTACGGCGGCATGATTGCAGAAAATATCGTACAAGGAACAGCCAGAGATCTAATGGCCTACGGCATGCTTAATTTAGAGAAAAAAGGTTATAAGTCCGCTATGACAGTACATGACGAGGTTGTAGCAAACGTATTAAAAGGCACCGGAAGTGTGCAAGAATTTGAAACGATACTCGCAACAACCCCGGAATGGGCCGACGGCTGCCCGGTAAAAGCAGAGGGCTGGCGTGGAAATAGATACAGAAAATAAATTTGTCGAACACAGTAAAAACAGAAGAAAAGAGGTAAAAATGGAAATTACGGTAAAACAGCGTAAACTAGAAAACATTGCAGCAGATGTAAATGGGTTAATATCGCAAGCATTAGCAATACAGGGCTCTGTAGAGCGTATAACAATAAATGAAAAACGTTATGAAAATGTCGATATTGATTTGCGCGATAATTCTATCGCTTTTGGTTTAGCTGTAAATTTGCAAAAACTTGCAAAACAAGTAAAAAACGATCTTGACGCTTTAATTGAGCGCGGGGGGTAAATGGGGAAATTGGCTGAAAAAATGTGGCGTAGTTGTTTGCGCAAAAAGGCTTATCGCTCAAAGCGCATAGCTGAAAAAGTTGCAGCGGATATAAAACAGGAAAGAGGTGTAACTCTTTATGTATATGGGTGTCCGCTATGTGGCAAGTGGCATTTAACAAAGAAAGAAAGGGGCCAATATGGCAATCAAAGAAATATATAACTCAAAAGACGGCAATAAAATCGAGGCATTAATTTTTGAAAGAATCCAAAAACATATTTTTATGCTTTATTCAATGAAACCTCTACAATGTATATCCATAAGACTTCTGTCTGTTTTAAACTATAAGCATTTTGATGACGGAATCTATTTATATATGGTATCGGAGCATGTTGATTTTATTATGCGTTTTCCGGAATACATCATTACTAAAATGATTGCGCAAGAATTTTACACGCCTTTTCATGAAGAAAATGTTAGCGCGTTTTTGAAATCGTATATTGATGAAGTTGAAAAATATAAAAATCTTAAATCTAACGGCGTAGAAATTAAAAATAACGGTGGTAAAGTTCTTTTACAGGTACATTTTAAACAAGAAAAGAAAAATTGGTTAAAAAGCCTCTTGGAGGGCTTAAAATTATGGTAAGAGTTTTAGGTATTGATCCAGGAGCACATGGCGGGTTTTGTTTCCGAGATACGTCCCACGAACAGTATGTGGATGCCTATGCTTTTAATAAACTTACGCCGCACGATATTGCTGGGATTATACAAAATGAAAAGGAAATATGTAAAATTTGCGGTATGCAAATAAAAGCATATATTGAGGAGGTCCACTCAATGCCTCGCGACGGCAAGGCCTCCGCCTTTTCCTTTGGTAAAAATTTTGGAATGTGGCTAGGGATTTTGACCGCTTTAGGAATACCGTACGAGGAAGTATTGCCGGCAAAGTGGCAAGTCGGGTTAAAATTACGAGTACGAGGTATGGATTACCGCGATAAGAAAAAAGCGCTAAAAGAAATTGCGCAAAAGAAATTTCCGGAATTAAATTTAACTCTGGATACCTGCGACGCTGTACTAATTGCAGAGTACGGATGTCGAACAATTATAGAAAATAATTTTAAAAGATAATCAAGCCGCCGCTTTTTAGCGGCTTGATTTGAACATGTCGAACATAAAAAACAATTGAGCTTAAAATAATGGATAACAAGAGGGATATAATCAAAGTTGACAAAATAGGAAAACTGGATCAAGAATTTATTGCAAGGGCGTTTTTACCTTTAGTAGAGGACTTTTTTAAAAAGCCTGGTGTTAAAGAAGATTACGAAAAATGGCTAAAAAACCATAATAAAATTTCTGTTTGAGGTATATTTGTAATATGGAAACCGCTGTTACCTATAATAGATTTTCACCTGGTCCAGATCAAAGGGAAGAAAGTATAACAGGTCAATTAAGGGAAAATCACCGTTTAGCAAAACAAAAAAATTTAACGGTGATTCATGATTATATTGACCGCTGTATAAGTGGGAAAACGGATAACCGTCCACAATTTTTACAAATGCTAAAAGACGCGGAAAAAGGGCTTTTTAAATATATTATATGCTATCAGACCAATAGATTTGCGCGTAATACCTATGACGCAGTTGTACATAAACATAAGTTAAAAAAATTCGGTGTAAAAGTAATTTACTCAAAAATGAGTATACCACAAGGGCCGGAGGGCGTTATCTTTGAAAGATTTATGGAGGCTTTTGATGAATATTATTCGGAAGAATTAAAGCAAAAGGTATTACGGGGGCAATATGACAACGCATTACAAGGCAAGTTTTTAGGCGGTAGATTACCTTATGGCTATAAGTTGGATGAAAATAACAAGTACATCATAGACGAGGAAAGATCTGTAATTGTTAGAGAAATTTTTACCCGATATGCCGCCGGTGAAAAGGCGCGCGATATATGTAATGATTTAAACAAAAGAGGGATTAGAACATCAACCGGCGGTGAGTTTGGTAAAAACTCTCTACCATGTATATTACATAACCCTAAATATATGGGCGTTTATGATTTTGAAAGCAAGGATCCGGATTTAGAGGCGATACACAGCGAGGATACCGTACCAGCAATAGTAACAAAGGAACTATTTGAAAGAGCACAAAAGAGAATGGAAAGTAACAGACATAAAAAATCTAAAAAGAAACCGGATGATGATGTAATATTTTTATTATCCGGAAAAGCATTTGACGGAAATTGCGGCGGAGCTTTAATTGGCGATAGTGGCACCAGCAGAAACGGTGTAACACATTACTATTACACGTGCACAAACAAAAAGCATAAAAAAGGCTGCAAAACAAAATCCGTTAAAAAGGATTGGTTAGAAAATGCTATTGTTGAGGCTACGCGCGCTATATTAGATAATAGAAACCTTACAGAAAAAATAGGTCAATGGATCGTACAGCTCCAGGAAAAAAATATTGATGATTCCATGCTAAAAGTTGCACAAAGCGAATTAAAAAATACTCAAAAAAGTATTAAAAACATAATGAACGCTATAGAGCAAGGTATAATTACAGATACAACAAGAGAGCGCTTATTGGAGCTGGAAGTAAGACAGGCACAATTAGAAAGCGAAATAAAACTTGAAACCCATAAAATCCATGCCCCAAAGGTTGCAAAAGAACAAGTAATATTCTGGCTTGAACAATTTAAAAATGGCGATAGCCGGACAGACGATTATAAAAAATATATAATTGAAACACTTGTAAACGCTGTTGTACTTCATCAAGATGTTATAACAATAGCCTATAATTACGCTGATAACGAGATTGTAGACTTGCCGATTTCTATTTTAAAAGGCTCATCCGATAGTGTTCGGATAAGCCTTTTAAACTGGGCCGCAGAGGACTCGAACCTCCGACCTCACCCTTATCAGGGGTGCGCTCTAACCACCTGAGCTAGCAGCCCGCGCATTCTCAGTACCAACGCGCACCAAGGTGCTTTATTGATTTTTAGAAAGCTTTCGCTTTCTAAGGCCACCTGAGCTAGCAGCCCGCGCAAGTTCTAAATTACCATAGACAAAAATCAAAATCAACTACATTTTTTCTGGCGCACTGATTTTTAATAATTTAAACACAAGCGCCAACACCATTTTAACCGCAAATACAAGTGTCAGGCGGCTTTTTGTCAATTCTTTATCATCCGAAAGCACACGTGTAAAATTATAAAAATGATGAAAATCATACGCCAAATTTGATGCATATTTACATAATAAGTACGGCGCGCGAAGCCTTGATGCTCCTTCTACCGTATTTTTAAACTCTTCCAAACGAAGAATGAGTTTCCTTGTAGCTTCAATTGATTTTTCATCCCCGTCATCATACAGCCTGCCAATAGGCGTATCGCCTGATATCACCTCTTTAAGCTCGTTTGCATCAATATAAGGAGGCAGGCTTTCCCCGCTTTCTGTATCAATCCTTGTTTCTGCTGCTTTTCTTAAAATTGAGCAAGCTCTGGCATGGGCATATTGTACATAAAATACCGGGTTTTGGTCATTTTTCTGTTTTGCAAGGTCAACATCAAAATCAAGCGTAGTATCAATGCTCCTCATCAACATCCAAAACCTTGTGGCATCAACCCCCACCTCATCCACAAGCTCATCCAGGGTCACCATTTTTTTTCTTTTGCCCATTCTGACAGCCGCACCGTCCTGAATAATATTCACAAGCTGTCCAAGCAGCACTTCCAAATTATTACTGTCGTATCCAAGAGCATCTATTGCAGCCTTCATCCTAGGTATATACCCGTGGTGGTCTGCACCCCAAATATTTATAAGATATTCAAACCCTCTGTCAAATTTATTCTTATGGTATGCAATATCTGCTGTAAGATAAGTATTTGAACCGTCTGTTTTTTTAAGCACTCTATCCTGGTCATCAGTATAATCCGTTGTCCTAAACCAAAGTGCGCCATCTTTTTCATACAATTTTCCGGCTTTATCAAGAGCATTTATGCAATTTTCAACTTCGTTGTTTTTGTATAGTGAAGTTTCAGAAAAGAAACAATCAAAATTTGTCCCGAATTTTTCTAAAAGCTCTTTTTGAAGTCTAAGCATATCCTTTTTGGCAAATTCGCCATAAGATTCATCTGTGGCGCTTTCAACATATCTTTTGGCACAATCAATTAAATAATCGCCCTTATAGGCATCTTCCGGCCATTCGACTTTTTCGCCTTTCAATTCCTTAACCCTAAGCTCCAGGGAAAGTGCAAGTTTGTTTATTTGGTTTCCGGCATCATTTATATAAAATTCCTGATAAACATCATACCCTGTTGCCTTCATAACTTCCGCAAGCGAAGACCCCAGTGCCGCCCACCTGCCATGGCCTATATGAAAAGGCCCTGTCGGGTTTGCACTTACATATTCAATATTTACCTTTTGCCCTTTGCCCAGATTTCCAAAATCAGCTTTGCCGTAGCTTTCTTTATCGGCAATAATTTCTTCAACGACTTTTTTTAAGAAATTTTCTTCAAGCTTAAAATTTATAAACCCTGCCGCAACATTTACATTAAATCCGTCCGGATTTATATATTCAATTATTGCATTTGCAATCATTGGCGGCGCCATTTTTGCATCCCGTGCAAGAGAAGAAACATTAACGCTAAAATCACCAAATTCCGGATTTTTAGGTTTTTCACAAATAAAGCCTACGTTTATATTTTCAGCCTGTCCCAATTTTTTATCCGAAATAGCCCTCTTAGCAGCCTCGTTTACAATATTTACAAAAAAATCTTTTATCATCATGGTTATATTATATTCTAAACAAAGAAAAACATACGCCCGTTATATTTTTTAAATTGTTGTATAATTATTTAGCAAAACAGTTTTCCACAAAGCATATTAACAACATATGAATATTGCAGAAGCAAAAAACTCTAATTCACTAATATTTAAAATGTCCGTCCCGATTTTTATAGAATTGCTTTTACAGATGTTTGTAGGCAATATCGACCAAATAATGATTGGACATTTTAATGAAATATATGTAGGCGCAATCGGAAATGCCAACATAATAATAAATCTTGTTATCATTATTTTGAGTGTTATGAGCGTATCCACCACCGTCTTGATTTCAAGATATCTGGGCTCAAAAAATTCAGGAAAAATTTCGGAAGTTTTTAACGCCTCAATTGTCATGCTGACATTTATAAGTATTCTGATAACAATCACTATATTTGCCTTTGCAGGACTTATATTTAATTGGATGCAGGTACCGCAAAATATTTTTAATGAAACAAAAGCTTATCTTTTTATAGTGGGTGCATTCACAATTGTTCAAGGATTTTATATGACATACGCGGCAGCACTTCGAAGCTACGGCTTTATGAAAAATGTCATGCTTGCTGCCATATTTATGAATATCGTTAATATAGCGGGCAATTTCATCCTGATAAACGGTATGTATACAATCCCTCCGCTTGGGGTCACAGGTGCTGCCATTTCGACAATTGCAAGCAGATTTATCGGACTTATTTTATTAATCTGCATCTTCAATACAAAAACAAAAATCAAAATTTCAAAAAAATATTTAAATCCCTTTTCGTTTTCTACTGTAAAAAACCTGCTCCATATCGGCATACCTTCAGGTGCCGAAGAATTATCCTATAATCTATCCCAGGCAGTAATAATGAAGTTTGTAAATTATTTCGGAACAATGGTAATTACAACAAAAGTATACTGCAGCATACTTGCAAACTTTGCCTATATATATTCCATTGCAATATCACAAGCATCCCAGATTGTAGTAAGTTATTTAATTGGTTCAAACAACCTTAAACTTGCAAATAAAAGAATATGGGCCACCCTTGCCGTATCAATGACCATATCTTTATTTATTACACTTTTACTGTATATATTCAGTGACAATGTTTTTGGTATATTCACTAAAAATCCTGAAATATTGGCGCTTGGAAAGAAAATAATATTCGTAGAATTTTTTCTTGAAATCGGGCGTTCAATAAATATTGTTATGGTAAGATGCCTTATCTCCGTTGAAGATGTAAAATTTCCTGCATATATGTGTGTATTTTCTGCCTGGACTTTTGGTGTAGGGCTTGGATATATTTTTGGCATAGTAATGGATATGGGTCTTATCGGAATTTGGATTGGCATGGCAACGGATGAATGTATCCGCGGTTTTATTTTAATACTCAGATTCAAAACACTTCTGTGGGCTAAAAAGGTAAAAAACAAAAGAAGAAAAGAACTCTGTATACTAAATACGCGGGGCCGGTAACAAACCAAAATATTTGTAAAATTTTGTAAAATATTTCAAAAGCAGCAACAGAAAAAGTAAATTTTGACTTATTAGATTTTTTTATTAACATGTATAGCACAAGGCTTTTAAAACAGGCTGTACAAAACCATTATTAAAGCATGGAAACAAACTGAAAGATGACAAGAATTAACGCAACAAACGGAATAAGCGCTGTAGCTTTAGGCCCTACAATCACCACAAAGCGTGACGGGGGCGATAATTCCAACGATTTTATTCAAAGCAAATTAAAATATTGCTATGAACGTTCTCTTGCCGTTTCAAGAAACAGTTCTTTAAATTTCAGGGGTCTTAAAAAATTCGTCCAAAAAGGAATGGGCGAGAAACTGGATAAAATTGTTTAAAAGGTTTTGTTATATTTTTTTTACAAGTTTTGCATGGATTGTATTTGCACTGCTTAAATATTCAATAAGTGCATCATATCTTTGTTTTGATTCACCGTAAGGAATTTTCTTTGAAACAAGTTCTTTCACATTATCATTCAGGCCGTTAAGCTTATTTAGAGCCCTCTGCACTAAAAATCTTTTATGTATTCTTGGAAAATATTTATGCAAGAACCTCCCCAAGATATTGCTGCCTTGAAACTCTTCCCCTGCCTTTTTAAGGGCACTTGATTGCAATATATCAAAATCAAAATCGTTAAGACGTTTTTGCACCGTTGCTTTGCTTACCGTATTTTGTACAGCTTCTTTTTTAATCGGGTTGTCAACAAAAGGGGAATTATTTATATCCGCCCCGTCAAGGTTTATCGCAAGCGGATTTACCCCGTTTCTAAGCGGGTCAAAACCGGTATTTGTTTTTACGCCAAATTCCGTTAATTGTCCTAAAAGGGAATTTTTAAATAAATCTTCCATTATACAATTATTATTAAGCAAATTTTATGCTTTTAAACCCTATACAAGTAGTATTTTTGATTTATAATCTTGGTTGTAAAAATTTAAAAAGGCAAAAACTATGTGGGAATATTCCGATATCGTAAAAGAACACTATAAAAACCCAAAAAACGTTGGTTCTATTGAAGATGCTGACGCTATAGGTGAAGCAGGCGCACTTGCCTGCGGGGATGCGCTAAAACTATATTTAAAAATAAAAAATGGTATAATAACGGACGCTAAATTTCAAACATTCGGCTGCGGCTCTGCTGTTGCCTCATCAAGCATATTGACAGAAATGGTTAAAGGGAAAACCGTTGAAGAGGCCAAAAAAATCACAAACAAAGAAATAGCCGATATGCTTGGCGGGCTGCCGCCTGAAAAAATGCACTGTTCCGTTATGGGCCATGAGGCGCTTGAAGATGCTCTTAAAAATTTTGAAGGTGATAAAGACGGTGATAATATTACAAAAACACCTGTTTCAAAAGATAAAATCATTTGCAATTGTTTTTCAATTTCAGAAAAAACAATTAAAGAAGCAATAGAGCATAATGGGGCCAAAACCGTTGAAGATATTACATCTTTGACTTACGCAGGCGGCGCATGCGGAAGATGTAAAGGGAACATTCAGGCAATAATTAACACTTATAATATGGAGGCCAAAAATACCCCAAAAGAACTTAATGCCGTACAGTTTATTTTAAAGGTTAACAGTGTAATCGAAAAAACTATCTTACCTGAATTAACGAAAGATTGCGGTGGCATAGAACTTGTAAATGTAGAAGGAAAAGATGTTTACGTAAGACTTACAGGAACCTGCAAAGGGTGCAGAAATTCTAACCTCACATTAAAAAATTTCGTACAGAAACAGTTAAGAGAACATGTTGACGAAGCGATAAATATTATAGAAGTGGAATAAGATTAGATGAGCATAATTTATCTGGATAACAATGCAACAACAAGGGTAGATGAAAAAGTAGCAGAAACTATGATGCCGTATTTTTGCGAAAACTACGGAAACCCTTCATCTATATATGATTTAGCCCACAAGGCAAACACTGCCGTAAGAAAATCAAGGGAAACGATAAAAGATTTTCTTGGCGCAAAAGATGCTAAAGAAATAATCTTCACATCCTGCGGCTCTGAAAGTGCCAATATGGCAATCAAAGGAACTTTAGAGCTTGCACCTCATAAAAAGCACATAATCACCACAAAAGTGGAGCACCCCTGTGTTTTAAACCTTTACAAGGATTTGGAAAAAAAAGGGTACAAAGCTGATTATATTGGTGTTGATTCAAACGGAGACCTTGATGTAAATGAATTGCTATCAAAAGTAGACAAAGATACCGCCATAGTATCCGTTATGTATGCAAACAATGAAACAGGGGCAATTTTCCCCGTTGAAGAAATAGCCCAAAAAGTAAAAGAAATTAACCCGGATACAAAGATTTTTGTGGATGCCGTACAAGCTGCGGGAAAAATTCCGATTAATGTCAAAGACACAAAAATTGATTTTATGGGGATTTCTGCACACAAATTCCACGGACCCAAGGGTATTGGCGCATTATATATAAAATCAGGCACTATGGTTTCCCCGCTGATTGTTGGCGGTCACCAGGAAAAAGGCAAAAGGGCCGGCACTGAAAATGTACCTTATATCGTGGGTATGGCGCGCGCCGCAGAACTTGCAACAGAAAACATGGAAGATGAACTTACCCGTGTTAAAAAACTCAGAGATACCCTTGAAGAAGGTATTTTAACCAAAATTAAAAATGCAAGGCTTAATTCTACGGCAAAAAACCGTGTGCCAAACACTACAAACATTGGTTTTTTATACATTGAAGGCGAATTAATCCTGCTGCACCTTAATGATGAAGGCATTTGCGCCTCATCAGGATCTGCCTGCACATCAGGAAGTCTGGAGCCAAGCCACGTATTGCGCGCTATGGGCGTACCGTTTACATCTCTGCATGGCAGTATAAGGTTTTCTTTAAGCCGGTATACAACAGAAAATGAAATTATACAGGTAATTCAAACCTTGCCGCATATAATAAATAAACTTGCAAAAATTTCGCCATTCCAAAAAGAACTGGGAGAAATTTTAGGCTGTTAACCGCACCAAATATACACCGGGCAGGCACGTTTAGATAATAGTTACAAAGCTTAAACATACTTACAAAACATTTACAAATTATTTACTTTTTTCATCCCTTCTATCATGATAGACATTATGGGAAAAGCAAAAAAACGTATACTTCATAAAACTAATTCAAGCCTTTATATGACACGGGAAAGTGCCGTAAGTAAGGTTTTTAATATACTAAATCACAAAAACACAAATAAAGCTGAAGCTGATAATTTAATCACACTTTTTGGCCTTAGTGCCGAGGAGCTTTCAGAGGCGGGCGTTCCGTACGAAGACCTTATTGCATTTGAAAGTGCCCTTGGATAATAATTTTACCCAAAATAATTTATAACTTCATTGCTTGCACCTGCAACATAGGGATTTGTATACCCGAAGTTTGTATAATTATTCGCATAACCACCTGAAAATGAAAGGTTTGAAGAATTTGCACTTGCATTTAAAACATCATCAGGTACATTATAAACCGATGTATCGCCTGTCTGCACCCTTGCAATAAGCTCATCAAGACCGGTGCTGCCTGTCGTCCCAGTATTTGTATACAAATCATATGCATTATTCAATGTACCGGATTGCAGATATTCAAGCATCTTTTGACTGTCTTCGGTAAGTTTACCATCATCTGCCATATCCTGCTGTATCATAGTTTGAACATAAGCATTAATCTCATTCATAGAGGCGGTATCGCCTGATATCATTGCAGCTTGTTCTTCTATCTGCTCTTCCTGGAGTTTTTCCACTTCGCTTTTGCCAACTATTTTATCGGTTGCACCTTTTGCAAGTGATGAGCCTATTAAACCGCCCAAGAAACCGCCTACCATACCGCCAATCACTGTACCGGCACCCGGGAATATACTGCCAATTGCAGCACCGATAGCCTTACCTGCAGCCGAACCCGCAACAAAACCTCCGGTTGACGCTGCAACTTTAACTGTTGATTTTCCAAGCTGTTTTACACCTGATTTTGCACCACCCGCCTGGAATGCAGGTATAACATTTGTAAATAGTTCTATAACACCGTCTATTGCAGCCATAACACCGGCACCGGATTTTTTACATGCTTTTCCTATTTTTCCAAGCATGCCTGTTTTTGCGGCACCGCCTGCGATATCGGCTGCGCCCGCAGCCACATCATCCGCTGAATTTACCACAGCTTTTGCAACATCATCTGCGCTTTCCCTTACACCTGTTTTAAAGAAATTTTTTAATTTTGTAAACAATCCGGGTTTTGCCTCTTTTGCAGCTGTTTTTGCCACATCTGCCGCTTTTTGCGCCTGCACGCCCGCTTGCTCTATAAGTTCTTTATCGCCCGCAGCCAAACCTTTTTTTGCAAGTTGTATCGCATTATCCGCTAAATTTGCAGCCTCGGAACCCGCAACACCCGTTGCACTTTTAGCCTTGTATATTGCGGTTAGTGCATCATAATTCATTGATGCGCCTTTTAAACCTTTTTGAAGCTGCATTGTATCATCTACAAGGCCGCCCATATCACTTAAAGATTTTATTGCACCGCCAAAACCTGCAACACCTGCAGAGTTCAAACCATATCTTGCACCATTGTAAACTTTTGGTGCCATTTCAAAAATAGTAAAACTTGGTGTAGATTTTACGGCATCAACAGTATCTTTTGTGATACTTGCACCATTTTGGACAACAGGCATACCGTTTATATATTTAATCGCATCCGATACGTATGAATTTACTCCGTTAACCGCCATTTTCCTCGTTTCTCCTAAAATAAACTTCCTTATACACAAATAAAGTATTTTTATCTTTAAAAATTGCCCGTAAAACCTGAATCTTATATTAAATATTACAAAATATTACAAGAAAGACCAAATAACACCGGAATTTATGTTAAAATAGCCCCGTATGGAAAGCTTTGATTTAAAAAGATATGCACACCTTGGCGATACGGTTTATGAACTGTTTATAAGGGAAATTGTTATTTTCAAAACAAAATCTCCAAACATTATGCATAAAATGACTACATCATATGTAAATGCCGATTTTCAGGCAAAAATGGCAGAAATTGTTTATGAAAAATTATTAAACGATGAAGAAAAAGAAATTTTCCGCCGCGCAAGAAACCTTGCCCTCACGGTAAACAAAAAGCACAAACCCGACATCCACAGGCACGCTACAGCACTTGAAGTCATTACAGGATATTTTTATCTGAATAACAAACAAAGGCTAAATGAACTATTTGAGATAATAAAAGAATTCATTGTATAATCAAAAAATGAAAAATGAAAAAATCAAGGATGAATTTATCTCTACCCTCTCTCACGAGATAAGAACCCCTCTTACAAGCATTAAAGGTTTTTCCAAAACTATGCTTGATAACTGGGCGGTCCTTGATGATACAAGTAAAAAAAAGTTTTTAAATATAATTCTTGAACAATCAGACAGATTGATAAATCTTGTTGAAAATGTTTTAAATATTGCAAAAATAAATTCTGATATTGATATCATTTTAAAAGAAATTAATCTTTTAAACCTTATTAATAATGTAGTTGATATCTTGAAAATCAGCTACAAAGACAGAAAATTTAATATATCATCTTCAAAAATCCTTAATTCAATGGCAGATAAAGACAAACTTGAACAAATTTTTGTAAATGTTATAGAAAATGCATGTAAATATTCTGCCCAAGGTACACCTGTTGAAATAAAAATCGAAAACAGGGGAGATTATAACATAGTGCGCATTAAAAACTATGGCTCTTATATTAAACAGGAAGAAAAAGAAAAGGTATTTGAAAAATTTTACAGAATAGATAATTATCTGACATCATCCCACCAGGGAAGCGGGCTTGGGCTTTATATTGCAAAAACATTAATTGAGAAAATGAACGGAAAAATTGAAATAAATTCATCCAACGACCCTATGTTTACAGAATTTTTAATCTATATACCGGTTTTAGACTCTGAAACTATTGCAAAAAAAATCGGGGGTGAAAATTATGTATAACCCTGAAGTTTTTATTTTATCAAACAGAAAAGAACTTTCCATTAAACATAAAAAACTTGTAGAGGCACTTTCTTGTGATGTAAAAATTTTTGCAAAACTTGACGAAGCTATTTTTGCAATAAAAAATACCGAACCCGAAATAATAATTATTTCAGACACTATCAATGATATCTTGAGTGATTTTATAAGAAAAATAAGGGTTTTAACATATAATTACAGACCGGTTATAATTGCAATTTCAAAATCCGATGCAATTGATGACAAGCTTAACGCACTTGAAGCAGGCGCTGATGATTTTTTGGATGAATCAATTCAATCAAAAGAATTCAGCGCAAGAATAAATGCACACATAAGAAGATATCTTGAAAATTCCACAAACCCGATAACAAATTTTATAGATAATAAAATCACCATAAAAGCACTGAAACGCAATATTAAAAATGGCGACAAAAAAGCCGTTATGCTGATAAATATTTCAGGCATAAATTTTTATAAAGAAATATATGGTGAAATAGCCTATGAAAAGGTTTTGCAAACACTTGGCGCCATAATAAATTCAACCATGCAAAAAGAAGACACTGCAGGACACTATTCAAACAAAGAATTTTTATTAATTACGCAATTTGCAAAAGCTGAAAAAATTGCAAAATTCTTAACCTTTGCATTTGACAGTGTACTTGAAAAATTTTATTCGGAATTTGATTATAAAAATAATTTTATGCTCTATTCTTCAGAAAGCATACAGGAAAAAAAAATTCCTTTAATGAAACTTTCTGTTGCAATAATTGAAATTACTGATGATAAATTTGAAAATGAAAAACAGGCTTTAAGCCTGCTGTTTAATGTGCTTAAATTGTGCAAAACTTCAAAAAATTCATGCTATATGATAGACAGGCCAAAACTATACGGAAAAGTTTCAAATATAAGCCCCAAAAATAGAGTAATGATAATGGAAGAAGACAGCGCACTAAATTGCCTGCTTGAAGTGACGTTAAAAATGCAGGGGCTTAAAACAAAAGTCTGCAGCGATTATAAAAATTTTAAAGATGAATTTATAAATTTTGAACCTGATATCCTGATACTGGATTATGGCAATGAACATAAAAAACAAGGGTTAACGGCGCTTAATCAAATAAAGGAACAACTAAATATCAAAACCCCTAAAATAATATTTTCAACCACAATTCAGGATAAAAAGAATATTTTATCAATGGGTGCAGATTTATACTTGCCAAAACCTTATGATATCAATATCCTTTTAGATTGGGTAAAAAAACTTTTATAAAATCTATGAAAAGAAATGACCGCGCTTTGAATCAAGTGTAATCGTATCAAAAGAATATAATGCCGCAGGACGCTTTGAACCGGTTTTTGAACACTCGTTTAAATCAATCAGCATATTTGTAGCAAGCATTTTCTTTCTGAAGTTTCTTTTATCCAAATCTTTTTTAAGAATAAGCTCGTATGATTTTTGTAATTCTGTAAGTGTAAATTTCTTTGGAAGCAGCTGAAATGCCACAGGACAAAGCTCTAAACGTTCGCGTGTCCTTTTAAGGCTGTATTCAATAATTTCTTTGTGGTCAAATGCCAAAGGCGGCAGATTTTCAACAGAATGCCATTCAATCTCTGCAACCTGTGATTCATCCATAATTTTTACATCAATATCTTCCGCGCGAAGCAGCGCAAAATACGCACAGGTGATAACCCTGGTATTCGGGTAACGGAGCGGGTCGCCAAAGGTATATAACTGTTCTAAGTAAATATTTTGTACGTTGGTTTTTTCTTTTAATACACGAAGTGCCGCATCGTCAAGGTTTTCGGATAATCTTATAAAACCTCCGGGTATTGCCCACCTGCCCCTGAAAGGTTCATTAGCCCTTTTTAACAAAAGCACCTTAAGAGTATTTTTTACAATGGTTAAAATCACAACATCGACTGTGACTTCGTGGGTTTTTGTTTCTGTAAAAGTTTTAGCCATAAATCTCTAAAATAAACTCTTTCTTTAGGTATAAAAGACCATTTACAGCTATAATATAAAAAACAAACTTTCGTTTCAAGTTTTATAAGTTTTATTAATCAAGCACTCTGCCATTAAAGGCCTCTAACATTTCTTTTGTTTTGCGGCCATAATTTACAGAAGAGTCGGCCTCCTTGTTTTCGGCAGGCTTTTCTTCCGTCGGCGATTCCGGTTTGGGTACCGATTGCACCTGATTTTTAACCGGCTCAAAATTTTCTTCTCCGGGAAGTTCTTTTACATAATTAGGTTTTTGCGGAGTTTGAATTTTGGCATTTAATTTAACATCCATCACCTTAACATTTTCGGTAATAAGTATAAATTCCGCCGTATAATCTTCACCAAGAACATCTTTTAAGGCTTTTGAAAGATGTTTAAATTTTGATTCGGATTTTGCCTGATTTATAGCATTTTCATTCACAAACCCAAGTGTCACTTTCTTGTTTTCAACACTTACAAGCTTGCCGACACCTGAATAGAAAAACTTTGCAGGAACAGATTCAACTGCATTTAAAACATTAGCCCACGCAGATGCAGGGTCAAGCCCGGCATTTGAATTAAGACTAGTTTTATTAACTGCATTTTCTGCAAAATTAGGCTCAACAGTTGGTACATCAGGCATTTTAATCTCTTGCGGCGAAGTATCAACTATTTCAAACTCCGCTTGCTGATTAACTTCAGAAACAACAGGCTCTGTTGGCACATTGGGCATTTCGGGTATTTCTATCTCTTTTAACACATCTTTTACAATGCTGTTTTCAGGTTCAGAATTTACGGACTGCAGCTTATGTGTTTCGGATTGTACAGACCTAACCGCATCAGGCATGGTTTTTATCTGTACATCAGACACAACGGATCTTTGTGCCGGCATGGCAATATGTGCATTTTCCTTGCAAAGGTTTATCACCATAAGCTCTGCCCAAAGATAAGGATTGGTTGTGAAACGAATTTCTTTATAATATTCGATAACCTTTTCTAAAATATTAAAAATTGAAACTTTATCAAAACCTGCAGCTTTAATTTTTTCAATATCATTAGAATTAAAATTGGTAAATTTTAACGTATTTTTATCATCTGCAGAAGACATTGCAAAAACAAGATTTCTTAGAAATTCAATAAAGTTTTCACAAAAATTCTTCGGCTCTAAACCTTTGTTATATACTTCATTAAGGCTAAAAATCGCATCCTGCACATCTTTTGAGATTATTTTATTTAAAAAATTAAACGCAACATCAAATGTCACTTTGCCAAGCAGGCTTTCAATATCTTCTTTTGTAATCTCTTCCCTTGCGCCTAAAATGCTCACCTGGTCAAGCAAAGCAAGCGAATCCCTTAACCCCCCTGATACATTTTTTGCAATTGTAAAAAGTGCATCATTTGTTATTTTTATATTTTCTATATCAGAAATTTCTCTTAAGCGCTTAGTAATATCCTCTGTTGTAATACGCCTTAAATCAAACCTTTGGCACCTTGATACTATTGTTTCTATAACCTTATGCGGCTCGGTAGTTGCAAGGATAAAAATAACATTAGCGGGCGGTTCTTCAAAAGTCTTCAAAAGTGCATTAAATGCCTCGTTTGAAAGCATATGAACTTCATCTATAATAAATATTTTATATTTGCCGTTCATCGGCGCATACTGGGTTTGCGCAATTAATTCCTTTGCATCATCAATCCCCCTGTTTGTGGCAGCATCTATCTCTATAACATCAAGCCCTGATGCATTTGTTATATCAAGACAGCTCGGGCATTTTTGGCAAGGCTCCAATGTCGGGCCGTTTACACAATTTAGTGACTTTGCAAAAATCCTTGCACAGGATGTTTTCCCGGTCCCTCTCGGGCCTGCAAAAAGATAAGCGTTTGCAATTCTGTTTAATTCAATAGCATTTGAAAGTGCCTTAACAAGGCTTTCTTGCCCTACCACATCTTTAAAAGACTGCGGACGGTATTTTCTAAATAACGGCAAATATTTTTCACTCATAAAGACATTATATGATAAAATAAGTTTTATGGAAAATATTGGAATTATAGCACCTGCGGGCAATATAGAAGATATTGAAAAATTGTCTTATATAAAATCCGTTTTAGAAAATTTTGGCATGAAAGTTAAAATATTCCCGGGCTGCTATAAAAACCTTAGGTACATGGCAGGGAATGACAATACACGCCTCAATGATTTGCACAATGCCTTTCTTGACCATGAAATTGATACCATTATTGCAGCAAGGGGCGGATACGGTACATTAAGACTGCTTGATAAGATTGATTATAATATTATTAAAAACAATCCTAAAAAAATTATCGGAAGCTCTGACATAACGGCACTTTTAATATCAATATATAAACACACAAATCAAATAACATATCACGCCAAAATGGCCATAAACGGCATACCCCAAATGAATAAGGCAGAATTCGAAAATTACAAAAATGCTATTGAAAATAATGCCTACACCATGCCGGACTTTACCCGAAATATACAAAAAAATACAATTTTATGGGGCGGCAACCTTGCAACAATTGTATCAATGTTTGGTGCACCCGCTGAAACATACGTACCTGATAAGGACATAACATTATTTATTGAAGATATTAATGAACCGGATTATAAAATAGACAAAATGCTGACACAAATCTTAAGAAATAAGCCGCTAAGCAGCAAAATTAAAGGTGTAATCTTTGGGGAATTCATGGGTGCCGGCAAATATTTAGATGAAATATTAAAGGAATTTGCAGCCACGGTCAATATTCCATACGCATATGACCCTAAAATCACCCACGGAAAAGACAACACGGTTGTCCCAATCGGACTTGGGGTTTAACAAAACATTTAAAAATTACTATTAATTATTACGAAATTATTTTTATGGTACAATTTCTCCATAAAATACATTATTATGGAGAAAAATTTTATGAACAGTTCTTGCACTCTTGATAGCCCGCAAACAAAATCTGAATATTTAAATGATGTTATAAGTAAAACAATGGCTAAAAACCCTAATGAGCCTGAATTTTTACAGGCAGTAAAAGAAGTCTTATCTTCCCTTGAGCCTGTTGTTTTAAAACATGAAACAGAATACAAAGATTTAGCCCTGCTTGAAAGAGTGGTTGAACCGGAAAGAATAATTACCTTTAGAGTCCCCTGGATTGACGATAATGGTAAAGCAAGAGTAAACAGAGGGTTTAGGGTTCAATTTAACGGAACACTCGGGCCATACAAGGGCGGATTAAGATTTCACCCGACCGTAAATCAAAGCATTATGAAATTTTTAGGCTTTGAACAAATATTTAAAAACGCCCTTACCTGCCTGCCTATTGGCGGCGGCAAAGGCGGCAGCGATTTTGACCCCAAGGGAAAATCTGATAATGAAATTATGCGTTTTTGCCAAAGTTTTATGACAGAACTTCAAAAACATATAGGCCAGGATGTTGATGTTCCGGCAGGCGACATTGGCGTTGGCGCAAGAGAAATAGGTTTCCTGTTCGGTCAATACAGACGTATTAAAAATAATTATGAAGCAGGCGTGCTTACAGGTAAGGGGCTTGATTACGGCGGCTCTTTAGCAAGAAAAGAGGCTACAGGCTACGGTTTAATCTATTTTATGAGAGAAATGCTTGCAGCAAACGGTCTTAACCTTAGCGGCAACACTGTCATTATCTCAGGCTCCGGCAATGTTGCAATTTATGCAGCCGAAAAAGCTTTAAGCTATGGCGCAAAGGTCGTAGCAATGAGCGATTCTAACGGATGCATCTATGATAAAGACGGCATAAAACTTGATATTATAAAAGAATTAAAAGAAGTGAAACGTGCAAGAATTAAAGAATATCTAAACCATTGCCCGAATGCCGAATACAAAGAAAACAACGGTGAAATTCCTGCCGTATACACAATTAAAGCTGATATTGTACTTCCTTGTGCAACACAGAATGACATAACACTTGCGGGTGCAAAAGCACTGGTTGAAAACGGTGCAAAAGCTGTTGGTGAAGGTGCTAATATGCCGTGCACAAATGAAGCAATAGAGTATTTCCTTAAAAACAATGTACTTGTTGCCCCAGGTAAAGCTGCAAATGCAGGCGGCGTTGCAACATCAGCACTTGAAATGTGCCAAAATTCTATGAGATATTTCTGGAGCTTTGATGAAGTGGATAAAAAACTTGACGGCATTATGACAAACATTTTTGCTGAAACCAAAAAAGCCGCAGAAGTATACGGTCTTGGCAACAATTATGTTGCAGGCGCAAATATAGCAGCATTCAGAAAAATTGCAAAAGCTATGAAATCACAAGGGCTGATATAATACAGACCCTTGTGTTTAAATCCCGTCTGCGATACTACTTGGATGCTTAGATTCAAGCAATTTTAAAATAGCATCTGTTTTTGCCTTTTCTTTTATACATTCATATAATACCTCTGGGGCAATCTTATCTGCTTGCAGATATAAAGAAACATTAACATCGTATGTGTTTTTGTATAATTTTAGCCTGTTTTTTAAACCTTCTTTAGGATACTCTCTTAAATCGTTGCATATACGGGAAAAAACCTCTGCATATTCTTGCTCTGCCGCTTTTTTAACAAGTTGCTTTTGTTTTTCAATAACATTTTGCGCCCTAAGGGCGGTTTTTGCACTCTTTGATTTTTTACCTAATATGTTATTCACGCTGCGCATTAAAACCGATGAAACACGGGAACAGGAAACTGCAGCATCAGCCTCCCCTTTAAGGGCCACCATATCAAGATATTTATCAAAATTTATCTCACCGCTTTCGGCAAATTTTTGCATCTTCTCCTTTTGGATTTTGTCAAATCTTTCTACCCTGCCCTCTAAATCATCCATAGAAAGATTATTTTCGTTAAACTCAGCAACACCTGCATTATATGCGGCATTATACACTTTTGTGTACGCTTGCATAAATACATTCATATGCTCTGGTATTTCCGTATTTGTTTCGCTTGCCCCAAAAGCCGGCCCAACCTTATAAAAGGTATCATAAAAAGGGTTACCGGCCTTTATGGTATTATCTGCAGCAACACTGTTAGAACCTTTTGACGGCTTAATTGCACCGGAATTTATATAAAAATTTATCGAATTAACTTTCATTATCCAATACCAATAACTATCCGAGGAACAAAATTATATAAAAAAATATTCTAAAAGTGAAGTAAAGTTTTTTTTATGCTATATTTGACACGTAAAAAATTATATGAGGCATTAACAAATATGAAACTAGGAATTTTAGGATACGGAAATTTAGGCAGAGGCGTTGAAGCAGCGGTTTTACAAAACCCTGATATAGAGCTTTCAGCGGTTTTTACAAGAAGAAACCCCGAGAGCCTGAATATTGCATCAAAAACAGCAAAAGTATTAAATATATCGGAAATTGAAAACTGGAAAGATAAAATTGATGTTTTAATACTTTGCGGCGGGAGCGCAACGGATTTACCGGTTCAAACCCCGAAATATGCTAAAATGTTTAATGTTGTAGACAGTTTTGATACCCATGCTAAAATCCCCGAACACTTTGCAAACGTTGATAAGGCGGCAAAAGAAGGCGGCAAAATAGGGATAATATCCGTAGGGTGGGACCCTGGGATGTTTTCTTTAAACAGAATGTATGCTAATGCAATTTTGCCTGACGGAAACGACTATACTTTCTGGGGCAAAGGCGTAAGCCAAGGGCATTCAGATGCAATCAGAAGAATTGAAGGCGTAAAGGATGCTAAACAATACACAATCCCGACAGATGCAGCCCTGGAAGCTGTGAAATCAGGTAAAAACCCTGAACTTTCCACCCGTGAAAAACACACCCGTGAATGTTTTGTAGTTTTAAAAGAAGGTGCAGACCCTAAAAAGGTGGAGGCTGAAATTGTTAATATGCCAAACTATTTTGCAGACTATGATACAACGGTACATTTTATAACAGAAGAAGAATTAAAGAAAAACCATTCGGGCATTCCGCACGGCGGTTTCGTATTCAGAAGCGGAAAAACCGGATTAAATAAAGAAAATAATCATATTATAGAATACAACCTGAAACTTGATTCTAACCCTGAATTTACATCAAGTGTGCTTATAGCTTATGCAAGGGCAGCTTACAAAATGTCAAAAGAAGGACAAACAGGTTGCAAAACAGTATTTGATATAGCACCTGCGTACCTCAGTCCAAAATCAGGCGAAGAATTAAGAAAAATGATGCTGTAACACTATTATGCAGTTAAACCCCCGTATTTTGGGGGTTTAACTGTAAGTAATAAAGTTTTTTAGATAAAATTCCAGCTCTACATATAAGCATCAAATAAACTGTCTGCAGCACCTTTTTCTTCAATCGATTTTTTTTGTTACATTATTAAATTTATTCATAAAGTTGGTGCTAAGTTGTTCCACCTTCTCAGGTATAGTGAATTCGTTAAACATTTGCCAACTGCATATTTTATCCACCTTTTTTGTACCTGACGAATCCTTTATTTCATGGTCTAACGCTTTTGTTTCTTCATCTGTTAAATCCATAGAAAGCTCTATATAATTTCTCAAGCCGTCTTCTTCATATACTTTAAAATACACATCTCTGTCGCCGGTTCCTTTATTAATTTGCTCAAATGCATCCTTAACAACTTTAAAAGCCTGTGGTTTTTCTGCAAGTGTACGTTTAAATTTTTCAAGTTCGGGGGTTACAACAATATGCAATGCGCCGAAACTCACGGGTGAAATATTCATTGAATTACCTCTTTCATATTATTGACATATACGATAAAACCGCTAAATTCCATTTTTAACTAAAAGTATCGACAAATTTAACAAAAGCCCATATGCAAACATATAGAGGTACTTTGTCATTTGTAGCAAAAACTCTGACGAAATATAATATTTGCTCTATCCAACTGTTTTAGGTACACTATAAATATCGTTTGTGCCTGTAGCTCAGTTGGATAGAGTGTTGGTCTCCGAAGCCGAAGGTCGCGTGTTCGAATCACGTCAGGCACATTTTTTAAATGCAGGGAGGTTTTATGAATGTAATTTTATTGATTTTTGCCTTTATAACAGGGGCTCTTGTTGCATTTGTATTTTTAAAATCCAAAAATTCAAAACTTGAAATTGAAAACATAAAACTTCAGGAAAAAATAAATTCATACGAAACTTCCGCAAAATCAAAAGAAGAATATACAGAGCTTATCAAAAAAGAATTCACAAACCTTGCAAACCAGGCCCTGCTTGAAAAAAATAAATCACTTGATGAAGAAAACAGAAAAAACCTTGAAACTTTTCTAAACCCCCTAAAAGAGAAAATAAGGGAATTTCAGGGCAAAATTGAAGAATATAATATCACCGGCATTAAAAATACACAGACCCTAAAAGAGCAAATAGACTACCTTTCAGCCCAAAATAAGCTGATAACCACACAAACTGAAAAGCTTGCAAATGCAATGAGCACTAATTCTAAATTCAGGGGTTCTTTTGGTGAAATGGTGCTCGAAAAAATGTTAAGGATTTCAGGGCTTGTTAATAAAAAGGATGACCCAATCAAGGGTAATTACCTGCTGCAAACGGGTTTTAGGGATTTAAACAACCCCGGTGGCGGAAAAATCAATCCTGATGCGGTTATATACCTTACGGAAGGAAACAAGAATATTATAATAGACTCTAAAGCCCCTATTGCAGGCTATTTAGACTATACAAACGCCCAAAACGAAGATGAGGCAGGCACTTGCATAAAGGAATTTTATCAAAACACGCTAGAGAGGGTTAAAGAGCTTGAAAACAAGTACGCAAACCTGGAAGGCCTTGATACACCTGATTTTACGCTGCTTTTTATACCTTTTGAAGCATGTATGGGGCTTATTTACGCTAATAATCAGCTTATCGAGGAGGCAAATAAGCGCAACATCATAATAGCCGGGCCTTCCACGCTTCTTGCAACCCTAAGAACCATAAACTACGCCTGGATGAGCAAGAACCAAAACGACAACGTTAAAGAAATTCTGAAAAGCGGCCAGGCGGCTTATTCTAAGTGCCAGGCGTTAATAAACAAGCTGGAAGAGATTTCTGCCGCATTTGATACCTTAAGAAAGCGGTTTGATAATGTTTTCACATCCTTGCAAGGCAAAGGCGGCCTAATAGGGCAGATTTCCAGGTTTAAGGACTTAGGATTTAACCCTGCAAATCCGATTGATGAAAAATATCTTGCAGAAACCGGCGACCCGCTTGCATTAGATGCACTTGAAGAAAGTGTACACGCCGGTTTATAGCTAGTTTGCGCCATATTGAAAAATCTCATTGTTATGCCTATCTTGTAAAGTTTTGTAAAAATAGTTGACAAAATTTGAAAAATCGAGGCAAATATTTTTCTTGAGAAGAATTATAGAGGTATAAAACTCCTCTATAAACTCCGTAATACTAATTCTATCCATCACGGCGACCTCTTTAATTTTCAAAAAAAGAAAATAAAAGAAAGCCGTTTTTTTTATACTATTTAATGTTTTTTAATAAAATAACCTAAACTTTATGCAAGAAAGCCGTATTCTTCGGCAAGTTTTGCAGAATTTTCATTAAGCGAAAACGGCATTTTTCGCATACCCATATCCCTCAATACCGAAAACCTGTGTCTTCCGTCAATAAAACCAACACAAATACTGTTGCCTGCTTTATATAATTCAATAAGCGGCGCATCAATATTATGCCCGCTATTCAAATAATCCTTAACGCCATCATACATAGATTTTGCAGTGTTTGCACCATTAGGTTCTATATAAAAAATGTCTTTTTTAAACAAATCTTCAATCCGTTGAATATCAAGCATCACAAGCTTTCTACCTTCTTCTATATCAAAATTTGACAATTGAAACCTTGAATTTATTTTTTTAAGATTAACACCCCGAAATGCAAGAAAAGACGCTATTTCAAACCTGTCACCGCATTCAGTACTTCTGCTGGGCGGCACAATCCCCCCCCCCCCCGACAAATGAATACCCGGGTAGACTTAGAACCGGGGCGTTTTTGTAAAATCGTCAGATATGTATTATTAACCTTCATGGCGCTTATTCTTTTTAACCGTTTTGCAAATCGGCAAACAAATAAAACACCTGAATAAATATTTTTGTTATTTTAATAATTAATACCCTTGCAAATCCTTAATTGCGGCCGGTATGTAATTTATCAGATTTGATGCAAGCACACTGTATTCACTAAGCACATTTGATGCAAGTTCCCCGGCACGCCCGTGCAGGTAAACCGCTAAAATGCAAGCCTCAATTAATTTTAACCCCTGTGCCGCAAAACCTGTAATCATGCCTGTTAAAACATCCCCGCTTCCGCCCTTTGCAAGTGCGGAATTTCCTGTCGGATTAATATAGACATCAGCCTCCATAGGGGCGGCTATAACCGTTTCCTTGCCCTTCAAAACAACAATGCACCCTAGATAATCAGCAGCCATACATGCCGCCCTCAACCTGTCTGATTGAATTTCCTCTACATCCATATCCATAAGCCTTGATAATTCAAGCGGATGAGGTGTGACAACAGCATTTGCAGGAATAGGCATACTGCTTGCCGTACTTAGAGCATTAATGGCATCCGCATCAATAATAAAAGGTTTATCGGATTTTATATTTTTATTCAAAAACTTTAAAACAAAATCAACAGCCGGTTTTTCAATACTCATGCCGCACCCGAGAGATACCGCTTTGTATCTTGAAATGTCTTTTAAAAATTTAATGGAATCCTTTGAAACGGTGCGCTTATCAGCATCAGCAATCTGCAAAAAGGTTATATCGGGTGTATTTGAAGCAGCTGCCGCTATGGTGCCGCCCTCTGATGCCAGACATACAAGCCCCGCACCAGCCTTAAGTGCCGATACAGAACTTAAAAGTGCAGCACCGGGGTAATTTGCACTGCCTGCAATATTCAAAACAGAGCCGTATGTACCCTTGTTAGAATTAGAATACCTTATAGGAAGCAGGTTTCTTGCTTGTTCCTTTGTTATTGTTATAATATTTCTTTCAATTTCTTTTATTTCTTTTTTCTTCAAAAACATTGATATATCCTTTTATATCGTTTTTATTCCGCCAAACTGCCTGATAGCTTCATATGCGCCGACAGCTATACTGTTTGAAAGGTTTAAACTCCTTGCGCCACTATTCATTGGTATTGTGACACAATTATTATTATACTTATTCAATATATCCTCAGGCAACCCCCTGGTTTCCGGCCCAAAGATTAAAAAATCCCCTTCATTATATTTTACATCGGTGTATAATTTTTGGGATTTTGTTGTAAAGAGATGAACTTTCTTTATAAATTCGCCTTCACTAAACATATTTTCAAATTCTTCAAAATCAATTATATGCTCAATCTCAAGCTTATCCCAATAATCAAGGCCGCTTCTTTTTAAATATTTATCACTCATCGAAAAACCAAGACGCCCGATAAGCCAGAGTTTTGCGCCCGTACACGCGCATAGACGAGCCACATTCCCCGTATTTTGCGGAATTTCAGGTTCAAACATAACAATATTAAGGTATGCAGCCTTATTTTGCATTATTCTTCAAAAAACCTTTTAGATTCAATTATAACGGGCAGACCCCTTAAAACACAAAATGCTACTGAAATATAGGTACAAATAAGACCGATAGTATACAAGCTGTGGTCGGTGCCCAATCCCAAATGCCCTGCTATTAAAAATACAAAAGCTACAGCTTTGCATACAGCGTATGTGAACCTTGAAAAATTAGATGCAACAATAAATTTAGCGATTTTACCCTGCATCATAGTTTTTTCGCCAAAGGCGGTAAACCCTTGTGCAAGGGCAAGAGAGCGAAGTGAATCAGTCACAATACCGCGGGTGAGTACAATTATAGGAATGGCAACATTTATCCACCCCAAGGCGCAAAATGTTACCCAAAACACATTTTCAACTATTCTATCACCCATAATATCAAGTACGGCACCTAGTTTTGATGTTTCGTTGAATTTACGCGCAACATACCCGTCAAGCCCGTCAAACCACATAACAAAACCTGTCAAAACAAGTGCGGATATCATTGAAACCTGAGTGCCCCAAAACAAAAGAGCAGCAACAATAAAAATCATAAAAATTCTTGAAAGTGTAATAATATTTGCCATTTATTTATCCCCCGAAAGTTCTGTATATATAACTTGTGCAGCCTCTTCTACACAGTGTTTTGAAGAAAGCAGTTTTTCAGTTTCATCAAACCCGCTCCGCTGAAACATTTGCACCTTTTCGTTATTCAAAATATTTAAAATTTCATCCGCTATAAGCTCCGGCTTTGCCCTATACATAAGGAATTCCGGCACAATATCTTTACCCGTAATAATATTTACAAGGCAAGCCTTTTTAATTGAACGCACAAGCAAATAAACAAGATAGAAAAACAAGGGTCCTTTATATGCAATAACCATAGGGGTTTTATAAAGCGCCGCCTCTAATGCAACCGTGCCCGAAGCTAAAATTAAGGCATCAGAAACACTTAAAAGCTCCTGATTTTCACCGTTAACAATCTTGTAATCACATTTGAATGCATCAGGCTTTAAATTCGTTGCATGTGAAAAAACAAACTGCACATCATCCCTTGATTTTTCAATAATTTTAACGGCCTTTAGAAAAATATTGAATAAAAATTTAATCTCAAACATCCTTGACCCGGGAAACACGGATACAAGCTTCTTTTTCGGGTCCAACCCGTGGCGCACAAAAAACTCTGCCCTATCTGCCTTTGGAGGTAATTCTTTTACAAGCGGGTGCCCGACATAGATATTTTCTATACCTGCCTTATCATACATTTCTTTTTCAAATGGAAAAATGGTTAAAACCTTGTCTATATTCTTTTTAACAGTTTTCAAACGCCATTTTCTTGAGGCCCAAATCTGCGGAGGTATAAAATAAAAAGTTTTAATGCCTGCTTTTTTAAGGTGTTTTGAAACAGAAAGATTAAATGCCCCATAATCCACCAATACCACAATATCAGGCTTAAATTCATTTTTTAGATAATTTACAAGCCTGATACCGAACGTTAAATGTTCAATAACAGTCTTTGGCGTAAGCCCCACAGCACCCATTTTTGAATGGTCAGAAAACAACTTTGCACCGGCTTTTTTAAGGTTTTGCCCGCCTACGGCCTCTATTTCAATATCAGGATTAAGGGCCAAAAGTTCCCTTACAACCCCGCTTGCGTGCTTATCCCCCGATGGCTCTCCCGTGATAAAAAAAACTTTTTTTACACCTTGAAACATTTATTATACCGCCATTATCACCATATTGTGCTTATCTGCGTATTTAACCATTTCAGGCTGGTTCACAATAATTGTTTCATTGGCTTCAAGCGCTAAAACAGAAGCCCCGTAGTGTTTCATAACCCTTAAAGTTTTAAGCCCTACGGTAGGAATATCAAAACGCTTATCCTGATTGGGTTTTGCAACCTTTACGACAACAGCTTTGCCGCTCCTTGCAAGCTTTGCACCGCGTTTTATGCACTTATCGGTACCCTCTATTGCCTCAACCGCCATAATCATTTTATCCTTCATAACAACAGACTGCCCGATATCAAGCTTGCCCATTTCTTTTGCTATTTTAAAACCGTACTCTACATCAAGCTTTTGTGTTTCATCAGGCTGGGTTTTTGTCATAACGCCCTTTTGCACCATAAGGCTTTTTATAAAAATGGTTTGGTCTAAAATTGTAATTCCTATATCTTCCATTTCTTTTACAATTTTTAGCATAATGGCATCGTCATTAAGCTTTGGCGCCTCTTTTAAGTATTCTATAGCAAGGGGTTCAAGCTTTGGCCTTTTCAAAAGCATTGTTTTTGAAACCTTGCCAAGAAATGTCAGCTGCTTAATACCTTCATCAATCAAGGCTTGTTTTATACTGTTTGCCTGCCCAAAACCAAAGGGCAACACCTTTGCACAGTATTTTTCAAGTTCTTTTTGATTATCCGGGGATAGCGAAATTGCAACCACTTCAAATCCGTTTTCTTTTGCAGCCTGCGCCATTTTAACGGGCAAAAGCCCGTCCCCCGCCATTAAACATTGTTTATTTTCTAACGTAATACTCATAATTAGGGCATAATCTCCATATCATCATCACCGCTGCCGCCTGAAATGCTTGTTTTTACATTCCCGACAGCATTAAATTCTTTTGGGTTCATTGTCATTGTTATAACATCAGCCTCAACCGTGTTTAAATTTTGTGTAATTTTAGACCTTCCCGTAAACACAACCTTGTTTGGTTTTTGGGTAGTTTTATCAATAAAAACCTGTGCCTTAGGACCGGTTGCAAGATAATCCTTATATTTAATTTTTACATTACCGCCTGCAATTATATTATTTGAATTTCTGTTATATTGCTGATATCTGGCCTCTACATACAACCTTGAACCGTCCTCAAACGTGACATCCGTACTTGTGTTACCTGATATTTGATATTCCTGCAAGGAGGGTTTATATTCAAACTTATTACCTTTTATAACATTGCTTTTTTCTTTCATAACCACATTACCGGTTAATTTAAGATTTTGAATTTCCCCGCCTTTATCAATAATTGCACTTGCAGAATTTGAAAATGTTTCAACATCCTGATAATGCACAATAACAGAACCGTCCGCCCTCATTAATTTTGTAACGGTATTATATTCCTGACTGTCTGAATTAATTGTTATAAGAGGCTGTCTGTCTTTCATCATAATAGACTGGGTATTACCTTCCGCACGAAGAGTTTTGTTTATAAGGGAAACCTTCATAATGTTTGCCTTAATTTCGTGCTTTTTATTGTCTTTTTCCTGAAAAGCATAAGGATTATCAAAGAAAACGGCAAGTGAAGGTTTTTTTGATTTAGGCTCTAAATCAAGCTCTGCCCTTGGACTTTTAACCACAACATCCCCGATTGTCACCTTTACATCGCCATTGAAAAACCCTTTGTTTTTATCAACATTTATATTTTGATTGGCAGCCTCGATTACAACGCCTGCAGCATCAGATATCCCGGCCGTAAAAAAAGGTACGGTAAACATAAAAGCTGCTATAAATATATTCACTGTCAAATTTATTTTTTTCATTTTTTTGCTCCTAAGCTTAAATCAAAAGGGCTTTTTCCGGTTTTTCCCTCATGGGGCTTATGTTTCGGGTCATACACGGCAGTTTTGCAGTTGCCTTCAATTCTGAAATTTGTAAAATCATAACTAAAAATCGCCCTATCACTTGTTGAAAAGAATTGCTCATTGCTTCTTACCACAACATTTCCTGAGGCTGTAATATCTTCCTCCCTGCCCTTCCATATTATTTTATCCGCCCGGATAGAATAGCCTTCTTTTGCAACAATTAATGTATCCCCCTCAAGCGTAATCATCTTTTCGTCTTCTTTATATGTACCTTTTGCGGATTCTACACTCAAAACAACCTGATTTTCTTTATTATAGAAATTACCCATGGCATCTTCAAGAATAACCACTCCCGAAGTTGCATCATAGCTGCCTTTTTTAGCGTACAATTCCCAATATACCTGCTCATCTTTGGTTTCAGTAAGAACAAGATTGCCAACCACTATACGCCGTGATTTCACAGCCTCTGATACTGAATTGGTCCTTATATCTTTTGTTACTATCCAAGACCATATAAAGCCAAAAAGACATATCCCGAAAACTGTCAAAAAAACAGCTGCGTATAGTTTCTTTTTATTCCACATGATAAAGATTATTTTAGCATAAAGACCATTTTACTTGATACAGTATGAAAATATGTTAACGAAACCTGCTTAAAACTTGAAGGCAATGACCCAAAATGATTTAATATTTGTACAGCCATTAAAATCTATATAAACCTTAAAAGGAGAACCATGATAGTAATTGAAAACAATAAACTGATTTTAGATATAATAAAATTTACCTTATCTTTTATTGTCACAATCTGTGTTATGTATATAACCTATCAACAATGGCTAATTAATAAAAGAAATGAATTTTTTTCTATAAATAAAATTATTAAAGAAGAGTGGTTTATACCCTTTAAGGAATTAATGCAGAAAATTCCAAATATTATTGGTAAAGCTAATGTCTCTACCGATAAAAAAAATGAAATAATACGCCATATTAAAGAAATTAGAAAATTAAATAATAATATTGCAGTAATATTCACAAGGTCTGAATATGAAATATTAATGGAAACATTTGATAAACTTATTTCGCTTACTGAAAAATTTGACGAAAAAACAAAAGGATACATAGATTTTTTTAAAAATAGTTTTAAATATACGCATTATCTATTGTTGATAAGATATATACTTTTACGCACAGAGCAACCGCTTTATAGGCCAACCATAACAATCTATACTATAATAAGCAAATTATTTTTTAATTTTCTTATATTTTTCACACCGTATTTTATTGAAAAAAGATTAAGAAGGTTATACTATTCTTTTCTGGTATGGATAAAGATTATTATACCGGCAATAAACATCATCGGCTCAATATTAAAAGATTCAAGAAATAATACAAAAACACGGTAAACAAAACAATGCAAACTAAATCAAATTTTAACACTTGAAATTTTATTTTCAGCGTTTAATAATATAAATGTGATTGGCGCTTTTGCCAATTGAAAATCGAATATCGCGGAGTGGAGCAGTCTGGTAGCTCGTCGGGCTCATAACCCGAAGGTCATAGGTTCAAATCCTGTCTCCGCAACCAATTGATATTATTGGCTTTTAGGCAAACCCTAAAAGCCAATTTTTTATAAAAAACAACACATTTTACAACACAATAGAATAAAATGAACTGGAACCCTCACCCTAACTGAATAAGTAATGTAACAATTAGAATTAGATTTATGTATAATTAGACTATGGGATACTGTAGTTATTGCAAACAGAATAAAGTTTTAATCAAAGCACATGTCTTGCCACGTAGATTTTATATAAAAGATTCTAGTGGAGTTTATCGAGGTATACACAAAGACGGAACTTACAAAAACTGGCAATGTGGTTTTTACGATAAAGAGATTTTGTGCAGTGATTGCGACAATATTCTCGGACAATATGACAATGAAGCATATAAGCTATTATTAAATATTGATACTAAAAAGCAAAAAACAGAGCGGAATGGCGTTAAGGCATATCATTATAAAAAAGAAGAATTTGATTATGATAAAATAAGAAAATTCTTTATTGCTTTAATATGGAGAGCTTCGGTTTCTAAGGGTGGTTTTAATGGCGTTGTTAATTTAGGAAGATATGAGGATATTGCATTAGAAATATTAAAAGGAAATATAGAAAATGATAATCTATTTAAGGTTATTGTTTTAACAGAAGATAAGCCAAACGATTTTACCAATGTGCATTACATAATGAAAACAAGAATAGAAACACAAATTACTTACGCTGTATATTTTGCTCAATTTGTAGCTTATATCATACCTAATTATAAAAAACTCAACTCTCATGCTTTTAAAATATTTAATGAATTAACAATAAGTGCATCAGACTTTATAATAGCAGAGTCTTCAATTCTTGCAGATGCAAAAAGAAACTTTTTAATGAAAACATTTTCCAAAGGCATAAAAGCCTCTAGAAAAAATAATCACCCCATATAGCCCCTCTCACAATTTAAAAATAGTTTCGTGTAGCCGGACGTAAGATTTCGGTTGTAGAATTTTTCTCAGGTGTAAAAACCCTGCCAAAATTTTTTAAAATGAAACCATTCTCGGGCGAATGATGAAATGCTTTAGGGTGGCGAGGTATAAAATAACAGATTATTTAAACAATGCTAGATAAACCACATGAGATTTTAATTTTTTCAGTAATTCTATAATTTCTAAATCTTTTTCTTTCAATATAGTTGAATTTGCGGGGAACTTTGCAATTAAAAGTATTCTAATTGTCGGAATTGAAACACCTAACTTTATTAAATCTCTTATCATGGTAAGCCATTCAATATCATTAGGACTGAATAATCTTTTGCCGTCTTTAGAATGTTTTGTTCTATATGGTTTAATTAAACCTTCTTCTTCATAAGTTCTCAGTCTGTCGCTTGTAATACCCAAAAGTTTAGCGGCTTGGCTTATTTGATAAAACGGCTCGTTTGGCTGTAATTGTTGCATATCCTACCTCGCTTTCAATTATAATTCGGGGCGGAATATGATAAAATTTAGGTATTTTAAATTAAATGATTTTATATTTTATTTACAAGATAAAATATAGGTATTATAATTTATATATTAGTTAATTAGCTTATTATATTTGATTTTACACCATTGAGCTATTTTCTAAAGGAAATGTAAATATTTAAGGAACACAATATATGAGTAAAGAAAAATACATATTAATAGCAATAGTCATAATACTTATTGCAACAACCTGTGGAACTATTATCTTAGCCCAGCATTATAAGGAAAACTTATATTTAGAGGCACAAAAAGCAGTCAAGGAAGAAAACTGGACGGTCGCAATGGGCAAGCTTGAAGAATTGGGAAATTATAAAAATAGTAAAACATTAGTCGAAAATGTCGGATATCATTACTATTTAAAACTTGGAGATGAAAAATATACCTCAAAAGAATATGCAACAGCTCTAAATTTTTATAAGAAAGCTGAACTTGCAAAACCGGATGATGAAGAATTAAATAAAAAGATTGCACATATAAATACCGTCTTAGAAAATATAAAAACAGAAAACAATAAAAGGAAAATTGAAGCAGAAGAAAAACATCAAAAAGAAGAAAGAGAGAAATATGAAGCTAAAATAAAAGAAAGACAAAAAAAGCTCAAAGAAATTGAACCTGTTATAAAAAGAACATTTTATAAAATTGATTTTTTAGAAAATAAATCACTAAATGCAAGAATATATGATTTTTATATTAGCCCCGATATTTGGTATGGCTTCAATTATGATGTCAAAGAAGATACTTTTAAACTTGCGGTTTTATATGTACAACTAAAAACAAACGAGCAATACGAAGCCAGTGAATATTTGTATTCAACAAAAATAAGAAATTCTAAAAATAAATCTATTCTTGCAGAGTATACAGCCTTTGGTGGAATAAAAACAAAATAAAACTCTGATAACATCGAACACTTTAATATGATTTTATTTTAGACACATTAAAATCTAAATTTTATACAGAGAATTAAGGACTCTTTTATACGGTTACATACAAAAATTGTATGTAAATTGTGAAGTTATGTAAAACTTTCATTTACATCGAACATATCATCACCACTGATTTGTCGATTTATTTTCACAAAACCTTCGGGTATAAACCCCGTTGAGATTTTTTTCAATGCCTGTTAAACTGTGAACACAATTGACCCTTGACAACCAAATAACAGATTTTGAGTATTTCCCTTACTTAAATACTCCCCAGCAGTTTTTGGCTTTATGCCTGGGTTTAAAACAGAAGCCTTCACCACAGAAAGATTTTAAGTAAAGGAATTTTGCGCTCACTGATATTTGGTTAAATATTCGGATGCATACTTATGCCTTTCTGTAGGCGTTTTTAGTGATAGTAAATTGCGGAGCGCAAATATAAAGGATAGAAATATGAAAGATAGACTGCCACCCAACAGATTTAGAATGCTGGATACTATGGAGGACATCCGTCAAAATTGCAGCGGTAGACTTTATGCCAATTTATTTACAGTCAAAGAATTTTCAAAAACTTTTGACATTGGCATAAACACTGTCTACAAACTATGCAGACTTGAAGATTTTCCCGTCATACAAATAGGAGGGAAGAAATACATAGTTGCAAACGATTTTAACGAATGGATTATGAGAAATACGGGAAAGGTAATAACACTATGATAAATGAAAATTATTACCACAGAACACATAAAAATTTCAGCCGCAATTATGACCCGTATTACAAAGGCAAAATTGAACTTCACGATAATCCAATGAATTTATTTAGCATTTCAAATACGGATAAAGAGGTGGTTTGGATATTTTCAAAAGATGTTAAGAATAATGACAGAATAGGTTATCACCAGATACTCTATGCACTATCAAGGCTTGTTTGCATATATTCAAACGCAAAATTAAAACAATGGCTCGATAGAGATAAAACCTTTAACAGCCTTATAAAGGAAGACAATATAGGACGAAAATATCTAATATATAAGGAATACAAAAAATGGGCACTTAAAAATTCCGGCAAACTAAGACTGACAGAAAGACAAAGAAAGGAGATAGCAGTATGGATATTAGGTTTATAAATGTAGAACATTCGGTTAAATTTGACAGTATGGAAGACGCAATAAAAGAAGCTAACCGCCTAAAAATGATAATGGACAGATTTGCAAAAAGAACAGAATTGCCATTCTCTTGTTTATTTGCAGTAAGTCAATTAAGCTTGCGTTTTGGCGAATATGTTATGTTTCATAATGGCAAAAAAGGTCGTCCGAAACGAAAAGCTGTTTCAAAACGTGTACTTTTTGCACCACCTGAAACTGTTCAGCCTCACCTTCATATTATAATTGCCTACACCAAACAAGAAAAAATTATTTCAAACAAACTTGTTGAAAGCATTACAAGAAAATACGGAAAAGGAACTTCCAGGGCATACGATATAACAAATACGAACCCTTTATATTATTTTCAATATGTAGTAAGGCAATCCGGAACATTAAGATACGTCAAGGATTTTACAAATATTATTCCGATTGATTTTAAAAAGATGACACGAATTTCAACAAAGCAAGAGGATGATATTTATTTTCACGCAAATAACAGAAAAGATGCTATCTTTAGATATCCTGTAGGCTAAATACAGCGATTGTAAAAATACATATGTAATTTACATATTAATACAATTAGCAAATAGATAGAATAATCCATAGTTATATTTTTAATATGATTATTAAAAATATATAAAATTTGTATTTTGCCAATGGCTGGTATTAATTAGGTTAAAAGCCAACAAGCGCAAGGATGAAGGCTTAAATTTAGGAGTTTATCAGCACAAATGCCAGCCTTTCAAAATCAAATTAGTTATTTGTTGTCATCATTTATATAAACGCATTGAATGATTAATCAGGATAAGAAAAACAGAAAATACATATATTTAGATGTAAAAGATACGGCTTGCAATATTCATTCAAAGAATGCATGTATAAAAATCATCAGTTTAACAGAACTTGATTAAGAAATGTCTTTAAATAGGTTATGGTCTAAAACAAAACATCTCAAGCATTTGAAATGTATTTGTTTAGGGTGGATTTTTTAATTTTTAAAAAGATGTTTGCAGAAGTCTTTACTTTAAAACATCAATATCCAATAATGCAAAAGTCCAAAGGAGGTAAAAATGGAAGAAGAAAAAGTTAAGGTTCAAAATGTCGCTTATATCAGAGTAAGCACACTGGAACAAAATACGGAAAGCCAATTTAAAATTTTAGAACAATACAAGATTGACAAGTATTTTGAAGAAAAAATCAGCGGTAAAAATACAGCCCGTCCGAAACTTTTAGAAATGATTGATTATGTTAGAAACGGTGACACCGTTTATGTTAAAGATTTTTCAAGGCTTGCCCGCAGTACAAAAGATTTATTGTGGATTATAGAAAAATTAGAAGAAAAAGGCGTAAAACTTATTAGCCACAAGGAAAAGCTTGATACAAGCACGCCAAGCGGTAAATTAATGGTTACAATGCTGGGTGCAATTTATGAATTTGAACGTGCAAACCTTTTAGAAAGGCAAAAAGACGGTATAGCTGTAGCCAAAAAAGAGGGTAAATACAAGGGCAGAAAGAAAATAACAAAACCTGATAACTGGCAAGAAGTATACAATGAGTGGACTACACGCAAAATTACAGCCAAAAAAGCTTGTGAATTGCTGAATTTAAAAACAAATACTTTCTACAATTTCGTAAAACAGGAAAGAGAGGCTGCATAATGGCAAAAAGAAGAAGTAACGGCGAAGGCTGTATATATAAAGAAACAAGAAGCGGTAAATGGATTGGCAAGTTTGAAATTGGTATAAATTCAAAAGGAAACAGAATTTTTAGAACCTGCAGAGCGACAACAGAACGTGAAGCAAGAACACTGTTGAAAGATTTAATGTCAAAACATCAAGCAGGTATTGATGTTAGCACAAAAAGTTTAAAAGTAGGTGAATTTTTCGACAAATGGTTTTATGATTGCGCTATCCACGGGTTGAGGGTTTCAACAAGCCAAAGCTATGAAATGATAATAAGGCGACACATTAAACCACAAATTGGCGATATTACATTTACAAATTTAACAAGTAAGCACATACAAGATTTTTACAATTTCCTTTATTCGCACGGAAGATTAGCAGGCAAGGGCGGACTTGCACCAAAAACGGTTGAAAATATTCACCTTGTAATAAGCAGCGCCATACACTATGCCTTAAAAGAAGGGTTAATTATCAGAAACCCTTTGTTGAATGTGAAATTAAGGCGCGAAGGCAAAAAAGAGGTTGAAGTATTTACAAGAGATGAACAAGAAAAAATTATTGCAGAGTGCAAAAACCATTATTACGGCATGGCTATAAAATTTGATTTTTATACAGGTTTAAGAGCGGGTGAATTATTGGGTTTGACATGGGATTGTGTAAATTTTGATAACAACACGGTAAGAATCAATAAACAGGTGCAAAGAAATAAAAATTTCAGTTATAAAGCAGATAGTAAAACAATATTAGGATTTGTGTACAATACAAAAACCGATACATCAACCCGAACAATTAAAGTATTGCCAAAATTAATGGCTGATTTAACAGAATATAAACAAGTGCAAAACCTTTTAAAAAAGAAACTCGGCAAAGATTATTACAAATTTAATCTCGTATTTCCAAGAGAAGATGGATATTTTACAGATGCCGGAACTTTTTTAGATGCTTTCAGCAGAATACAGAAGAAACTTGATATACCTCACAGAAATGTTCACGCTATGCGACATACCTTTGCAACAAGAGCCTTAGAAAGCGGAATGAAGCCCATTGTTGTATCAAGACTTTTAGGACATGCCAGTATTACAATAACTCACGACATCTACGGGCATGTTATCCCTGACTTCGCCGAACAGGAGTTGGAGAAGCTGGAGGAGATATACACATAAATTATGAAACCTTTTTGGTTTTCTTTTCTAAATTCCAATTAGGATAATCTATAAGTAGTATTATATCTTGTAGAATAATCCTCAATTCGGATTTAAATTCATTAAAGTCGCTTTTTTTAGCTATATATCTTCTTGCGTGGGCACTTGTATCTCCCCATTTTTTTACCTTTGAAATATTATTGGTTATATTTCTTCCTGCCGTCCAATGTTTTGATTCTATAAATGCAGGAATTAATTCACTTAAAAATACATAATGCCCATCTTTTTTTATTTCGTCAGCTACACCATACCGCTCAAAACATTCAATTATTACAGCTTCAACAAGCTTTCTCATCATAACAAGACAGGCATCATATAACCCATAATCATAACATTTGCACATTTGTTCTGCAATAGAAACAATATATTGGCGAGTATTATCAAAAATACTCATTGGAACCAAATTATCGGTTGCAGGAAGCTGTATAACATCATTTAGTTTTAAGGCAATTTCTTCTTTTGCTTTACGAGATAATCTATAAGTGCCGTTTTTATTTTTTAAAAATATTGGCGATTTACCTTTTGATTTTGAACTCATATATGAAGCAATATTTGAATATGGTTTTAAAGACAAGTTATCATAGCAGGATTTCACCAAAACAGGTGTTACTGCGTTTGATTTTTCTTCACAATAATGCACAAAGTATGATATTACAGAGCCAGTTTCTTTATCTTCTTGTGGTATTTTATGATAAAACAGTTCTAAATCTTCCACTTATTACTCCTATGTCAAAAGTTTATTGGCTACATAATCTTCACCCAAATAAGAAAATTCATACTCACCAGCTTTTCCGGTTTTAGAATAATAATTTTTCTTTTTAGCATTACCTAGTGCATCTTGTATGCTAAATGTTATGCTAACATTTGCGTTTCTCAGCAAGGTAAACACAATATCTTTATTAATTATATTTTCTTGTCTATTGCTTTTGTACCAATGGCTTGCAAGTAAAACTTTATCCACAGTATTTAAACTTTCTTTATTTACGTACAATTGTATAAGCCCTGCTTTGTCTTCACGTGTTAAATTCAATTCAACGTTTTGATAATTTGTAAAATTATTTTTGGCACTTTTATTTGCTTTATCTTTTTTAACTTCTTTTTCTCTTGGCTTACCAAATATTATTGCATCAGCATCATCTCTGCCTTTTTGCGTTAGTATATACCCATTATCGGCGGAAGATATTTTCTTGGCTCGTATTAATTTTTTAATATTAGTCTTAAAATTACTGCGTGCTTTTTTCCACAAATTAAACCCTTGATAATTTTCCTTTATGGCAATTTCGCTAACAACATTTTGCCCAAAAGAAGATAAATAATGAATAAAAACAATAATTCTATCTGACTCGCTCTTAATACTGCCATTATACATTAAATCGTTTAAGCTAGGATATTCTGAGCTTTCAGTTGATGTTTCTTCCGCATTTATAATTGCATTATTTTCAATATTGCAATTATCTATAGAGCTTGCTTTATCGTTTTGATTAGTAGACACCTTAGCTAAAATGCCTAAACCAGTCTCTTTTAAGTCGTTTAAAATTTCTTTTACCAGAGTGCCTTCGCCTTCTAATTCGATAGAAGTTTCACCCAAATTAATTTTTAATTTAAAATCAGCCATTCATTCCTCCTGCTTCTCGCAATACAGTCTAAATTCCATTATAGAACTATATTTTATTTCACATTTTTAAATTTAGATAAAAAATTAACAAAAAATTAATGTTTCAAATAACAACACATTTCACAGCACATGAAGTTAAAGAGTTTTAATTAATCTAGTGAAAGTGAATAAATTCTCATAAAAACTCGTGCCAAATAGTGGTAAATCGTGAAAAATCATTACAGGCAGGAAGACCCGAGGCTATCCTCATAACCCGAAGGTCATAGGTTCAAATCCTGTCTCCGCAACCAAGTATAAAAGATGCGGTTTATTTATAGTTGTTATGCATTCGTTTGATAAAATAAACCGCATCTTTTTATTTTGTCTTTTGTTTGCCAACAAGTCCAATCATAAAGAAGTTACAGTTTTTCAATTTTATACAAATTGACTCCGCCCGTTACTTTATAAAGTCCAATAGCAGAAACTATTGAATTAATTTTACTTGATACTTCTTCTTTCCTGGCTGCAAAATATATCTCTTTTGCAAAAAGCGTATCAAGCCTGCTTGCAGCGCCTATGGCCTCTTTATCTTTAGCAAAATTGTAAAGCTTTGCCTCTACCTTTAATTTTTCTGCCACCTCTTCATAATTTTTCAGTGCAGTTTTATACTCAATAAGCCCGGAATTTACCTCTTTTACCCCAACAAGAAAAGTTTTTTGATAATCATTAAGTACTTGTTCGTACTGATATTTTTTCATTTTTAAAAAAGCTCTTTTCCTTCCGCCCGAAAACAAATCTAGCGAAGGTAAAATCCCTGCCGTAAAAAATTGCGAAGGCGAATTAAATAAAGACCTTAAATGGTAAGCATTTAAACCTATCTGTCCAAATATTGTAAATGTTGGTAAAAACTCTCTTTTGGCAGCCCTGATATCAAAACCGAGCCTTTTTAAATTGGTTTCTTCTATTAAATAATCCGGGCGGAAATTAACTATATCACTATCTAATTCTAACGGAATATCATTTATTAACCTAATATTTTCATACCCGACTCTTGGTATCTCAATCTTTGAATCTGCAAGATAGACTCTTAAGCTGCCCACTAAAATTTCACGCGCCTGAAGGTGCAAATTCAATTCTTCTTGCAGGCTTGATAAAATCTTTTCCTGTATCAAAACATCATTTATTACACAAAGCCCTGCCTTATATTTATCTTTAATCTTAGATAAAATTTCCTGCTGAATTTCAATGAGTTCATGCTGAATTTCAATAATCTCATCCGCCTTTATAAGGTTAAAATAATCCGCTGCAAAATCCGATGTCAGGGAAATGTATGTAGCACGCTCCAATTGTTTAATAATTTCAAGTTGTTCCTTTTTACTTTTTGTTAAAAGTTTGTTTTTACCCCAAATATCAATCTCGTACCCTGCAGTTATCGGAAGGTTATAATTATATTGGGAATATTTTGGAATAGACATATCTCCAAATTGCTCCCTTGCCCCCTGAAATGCCCTTGATAGCGAACCGTCAAAAGATATAAACGGCAATTCCTGTGCAAACTGCATTTTTACTATTTGTTCATTTTCTTTAATCTTAAGTGCAGCGTTTTTTAAATCATAATTTTTTTCATAGAGCGTTAACAGATTGGTTTCTAAATTTTTATCCTGAAAATTTTCCCACCATTCCAAATTTATATATTTTATATTATATTCGCTTGAAAACACCGGAAGATTAAACATAACAATAAAAAACAATATTATAAAAAACTTTTGCATTAAAAATACTTCCCATAAAAATTTCTTGTGATATGATTACATCACAAGAAAAATAAAAAGGCAACCGGGAAGTATTATGTGTGCAATAAAATTCGGAAGAAGAATAAGTGCAAGCATTTACAACACAGGTGTTGTATCACGTGCTCTGTCATCTCAAACCTTTACGGAAAAAAAATTTAAAATTACTCCGGAACAATTTTTAGTACTGGATTTAGTTGTAGAAAACGGAGAACTATACCAAAGACAAATTGCCGAAATAACACTAAAAGACAGAGGAAATATTGCAAGAATTATCAAAATATTAGAAGAAAAAGAACTTATTAAAAAGCTTGAAGCATCCCAGGGAAGAAGAGTATACAAAATACTTGTAACAAAAAAAGGAAAGGAATTAAGGGATGCAATGCTCCCTATTGCAATAGAGCTCAGAAATATTTTAATACATGGAATAAGTGAAGAAGAGCTTGAAATCACCCTCAATACACTTGGCAAGATTTATGAAAATGCAAGAAACAAAGTAACACTACAAATATAAGGAAAACAATATGGCAGATGAAACAAAAAGACATATATACGAAAAAAAACGCGTAATAATTCCAGCCTTAACAGCATTAATTCTTTTAATTTTCGGACTCATTGTTTCAATAAATTCAATATACTATAAATCAACCGATGACGCTTTTGTCGAAGGACATATAATTTCTGTTTCACCAAGGATATTCGGCCCTGTTGTAAAATTATACATTGAAGACAATCAGGAAGTAAAAAAGGGTGATTTACTGCTTGAAATTGACCCTGTTGATTATGAAATCAAACTAAAGCAAACAAAAGCAAAATTAACAGAGGCACGTGCTATGCTTGCAGGGGCTAAAAATGAAATTATAAAAACTAATTCAGAACTTGACTTTGCAAAAAAGGATTACGACAGATACAGTCAAATGTTAAATAAAGGAATATCGTCAAAGCAAGAGTTTGATACTAGTAAAAACAATCTGACTGCCGCAAAAACCAACAATAATTCTTCAAAAACCAAATATAATGAAATTTCAGCTTTAATTAAAAGGCTTGAAGCAGAGGTGGAGCAGGATAAAATAAATTTATCCTACACAAAAATCTATGCCTCAGAAACCGGCAGGATAACCAATAAAAATGTCGAAAAAGGAAATTATGTCCAAATCGCACAACCTCTTTTTTCAATAGTACCAGATGATGTATGGGTGGTAGCTAATTTCAAAGAAACCCAAATTGCAAATATGAAAAAAGGACAGCCCGTTACAATAAAAGTTGACGCATATGGCGGCAAAAAATTTAAAGGAATTGTGGACAGTCTTCAAATGGTATCAGGTGCAAAGGCAAGCCTCTTCCCTCCTGAAAACGCTGTTGGCAGTTACGTAAAAATAGTTCAAAGAATTCCTGTAAAAATACTGTTTACAGATAACATTGAAGGATACAATATAATACCCGGGATGTCTGTAGTTCCAACCGTAAAGGTAAAATAATTTTAAAAAATAATTAAAAATGACAAACGAAACAACAATAAAAAATAAGGCCCCGATATGGCTTATTGCAATTGCCATTCTCATGCCAACATCATTTTCAGCCTTGGCAACAACGGCCACAAATGTTGCCATACCGCATATTTCCGGATATTTTGCAGCAACGGCGGATGAAGCAAAATGGATTGTCACATCTTATATGGTGGCAAATGCTTGTCTTATTATGTTGACAGGCTGGCTTGAACATTTACTTGGAAGAAAACGCTTTATAAAAATAAGTATCACAATCTTCACCCTTGGCGCATTAATTTGCACAATAGCACCCTCCTTGAACATAATGGTTTTAGGGCGTTTGGTTCAGGGGATAGGCGGAGGGCCAATGACCCCTATGTCACAAACTATATTGCTTTCTGCATTCCCGCCCGAAAAAAAAGGGTTTGCAATGACGCTTTTCGGGCTTGCGGTTATGGTATTTGCAATACTGGGACCTTCTTTTGGCGGCTTTCTTGTCGACAATTTTAACTGGCATTATATTTATTCTGTCAATATTCCTGTCGGAATTATATCAATCTTATTGATAAACAAATGTATTGAAAACACAAAACCAGCAAAAGAAAAACACCATGTAGATTTTGTAGGTATGACGGCACTGATATTGTGGCTTTTAACAATGCAGATTGTTTTAGACAAAGGGCAGCAGTACAATTGGTTTGATTGTCCCTGGATTTGTTGGCTAAGCGGAATTTCTCTTGTTTTGCTGTCATTTTTAATTGTTTGGGAAATAGAAAATAAAAATTCCTTTATGAAGGTAAGGCTTTTTAAGGATAGAAATTTCTTTATAGGCACAGTAATATCAACAATTGTAACTATGGTGGTATTTACAACAATGTTTTTAGCCCCGCAATTTTTACAAAACATTTTAGGATACACTGCACTTTTAAGCGGATATTCAATGGCGCCACGGGTTATTTCCTGTCTTGTAATGATTGCCTTTATAACACCTCTGATGAAAATTTATGATAGCAGATTATTAATAGCTGTCGGGTTTTTCTTTCTTGGGGCTGCAACATTTATGTTTACAAATGTCAACCTTGCCGTATCATTTTTCTATGTTGCAATGCCAAATGTACTATTGGGATTTGGCGTTATTTTAACCTTTATACCGATTTCAGCACTGGCATTGGGCACTCTTCCAAAAGACCAACTTGCAAACGGTGCCAGTTTGCATAATTTTTGCAAAACCGTAGGTGCGGCAGTTGTTGTTTCAATTTCATCCACAATTGTTGCAAGACATTCACAAATTCATCAAAATCACCTTGTTGATAACCTTTCAAACTTCAACCTTATATTTCAGCAAAAAATGGCAGGGCTTATTCATACCTTTTCAATGGGAGCTTCGCACAGCTTTGCACAAGTTAAGGCAAACGCATATCTTTACACGCAAATGATAACCCAGGCAAGAATGATGTCTTATGTGGATGTATTTGCAACATTTGCATTGCTTGCATTTATTTCTATTCCGTTGGCATTCTTTATGAAAATAAATGACAAACAAGATTGTAATGATTGAACCTTAAACTGATTGACCCTGAAACTTTTACCAATTAATGATTGTTTGCAGCCATTTTTCAAGTTCATTATCAGTTTGCAAATTTCCTCTTTCATAAACTACAAAAGGAGCTAAAACTTTTGAGCCCTTTGCAAGTTTACCCATATCATCCGCAATTGTATATTTCCCGCCTCCGCCATGGGTTATAAAAGGAACAATAATCTTGCCTTCAAAATTATTTTCCGATAAAAACGTCTTTACGACAGGCGCCATTGTATACCACCATGCCGGGGTTCCTACAAAAACAATATCATGGCTAGAAACATCCTTGTTTTCTTTTAACGCGGGTTTAATGTTTTCTTCATGCTGTTTTTTAGCCACACCGTAAGCTGTTTCATTATAATCGGCAGGATATGGAACCGCTGTTTCAATTCTGAAGATATCTCCGCCAATTGTTGATTGTATTTTTTCAGCTATAAATTTTGTATTACCGCCCCACGAAAAATATGCCGTTAAAACTTTCTTATCCTGCATAACTTACCTCTGCTTAATATCAATCACCAAAGTTTTATTTTACAAGATTGAGTTAACTCTAAGTTAAGTGACAGATTACCTATATGCATCAACTTTTTTTGGCATCTGTGCATCATAAGTCTGTTTATATCTGCAGGCCTTATAATATGCCTCTGCAGCTCTATTACGCCCGCTTTTATCGTATCCTTCAGTACAATCTTCAAGGCAGTGGATTATTTTCTTTGAATGCTTACCTTTGGCAGATTCTATAATAAGCACGTCTTTACCGCTGCGCTTGATGGCTTCAATGTTGCCGGAAATTCCGTTTATCGCCTTTGTTAATCTGTCTGCTTGACTAGTATTTTTACACAATATCGGATATGTACCCTTAAATGATATACCTGTTATATTCATAAATTCTGTTAATACTTCCTTACTAAATACGTGTCTGATAATTATAAAATAATAAAGCCTGAAAATTGCTGATATTGCAGTATTTTGTGACAAAATGTTACACAAAGCACATCTGAACAAAAATACGGGGCAATAAACCCCGCATTTTATATTTTATCCGAATTATTAGTGACAAAGTGCAAGTAATACACCGGCTGCAACAGCAGAACCAATAACACCTGCTACGTTTGGCCCCATAGCATGCATTAAAAGGTAATTGTTTTGGTTGTATTCTAAACCAACTTTGTTTACAACCCTTGCAGCCATTGGCACCGCAGAAACACCGGCAGCCCCAATGAGCGGGTTGATAGGTGTTTTGGAGCATTTATTCATAATCTTACCGAATATTACACCCATAGCGGTTGCAAGACCAAATGCCACAATACCTAAAATCAAAATAAACAGTGTTTGAATAGTTAAGAATTGAGAGGCTGATAACTTCGAACCTACAGATAATCCTAAAAATATCGTAACTATGTTGATAAGTTCATTTTGAAGGGTTTTGGACAGCCTTTCAACCACACCTGATTCTTTACATAAGTTGCCAAATGCAAGTGCGCCGATAAGAGGACAAGCATCAGGCAGAAGTAAAATACAAAGTCCAAGCACCAAAAGCGGGAACACAATCTTTTCCCTTTGGGAAACCTCTCTGAGCTGTGTCATTTCTATAACACGTTCAGCCTTTGTAGTTAACAGTTTCATTATAGGCGGCTGAATTACAGGAACAAGCGCCATGTAAGAATATGCAGCAACCGCAATGGCACCAAGTAATTCAGGAGCAAGTTTAGATGTTACATAAATTGATGTCGGACCGTCGGCTCCGCCTATGATACCGATTGATGCTGCCTGTGGCATCGTAAAACCAAATACACAAAGTGCAAGCATTAAGGCACCAAAGATACCAAACTGTGCAGCACCGCCAAGCAATGCAGTTTTAGGGTTTGCAAGTAAAGGCCCAAAATCTGTCATAGCCCCTACACCCATAAAGATTATAAGAGGAAAAATCCCCTGGTGGATACCGGCTTCATAGATTATACCCAAAAATCCGGTAGGTTCCGCTATTCCTGCAAGAGGAATATTTGATAATAAACCGCCAAATGCTATAGGAACAAGCAAAAGAGGTTCAAATTGTTTTTTAATACCAAGCCATAAAAGAAACAGGCACACAATAATCATAATAGGCGAACCATATTGGTATAAAAATTGTTCTGCACCCGACAGCTCAGGGTTTGGCGCCAAAATCATATTGGCTATACCGGTTGATTGCCACAAGCTTTGTAAACTTTCAGTTAAATTCATATCTTTTGCCTCCTATTAACCCAAAGTTACCATAACCTGACCGTTTTTAACCTGGTCACCAACACTTACATCAATTGAAGCAACAACGCCGGCTTTTGGAGATTTGATTTCAGTTTCCATTTTCATAGCCTCTAAAACTAAAAGCACATCGCCTTCTTCAATACTGTCACCTTCTGTTACGTTAATTTTAAGCACGGCACCGGGAAGTGCGGCTTTAATCGGTGTTGCATCAGAATTTGAAACACCGGCTTTAGCTTCAATGCCTTCTTTAACACTGATATCATAAGTCTTACCGTTAACAACGGCTTTTTCACCTTCAATTCTAACGGAATATTTTTTATTATTAACAGAAACAGTGTACCCTTCAGGCTTCTCACCTGCAACAGAGCATTGTTTAACATCGGCATTTTTTCTAACCCCGATTTGCCCTTTGCCTTGAAGGAACATAATGCCTTTTTCCTTGCAAGCGGCTGCTATAAAGATATTTTCTTCTGTTTCTTCCAAATTTGCTTCTTTAAGCATTTTCTTTGCTGCTTCAATACCTTTATTCGGGTCTTTATCATTAAGATCAACAACTAATTCAGTCGTAGGCTGCAAACCAAGCTGTTCTGATGCCATTTTAACAAGCTCGCTATCAGGTTCACACGGAGTTTTACCAAAATAGCCAAGAACCATTTTGCCGTAGCCTTCTGTAATTTTATTCCATTTACCAAACATAACATTTGAATAAGCCTGTTGGAAATAGAACTGTGAAACAGGGGTAACACTTGTTGCAAAACCGCCCTTTTCAACAACTTCTTTCATAGCAGCAACCACTTCAGGGAATTTATCCATTGTACCGTTATCTCTCATCATCTGGGTGTTAGCAGTTAACGCACCGCCAGGAAGAGGTGAAGAGATAATTACAGGGTTTACAGCCATAGCTTCAGGAGGCAGGAAGTAATCTTTCATAGCTTCTTTAAAGATTTCTTCTGTTTCCAAAATCTTTTCTACATCAATACCAAGGTCGTATTCGCTACCTTTGAGCGCATGCCACATAGAAACGATATCAGGCTGTGCGGTACCGCCTGAAACAGGTTTCATAGAAAGGTCAATACCATCTGCCCCGCCATCAAGTGCTGCCATATAAGCGGCAAGGCCTGTACCTGCGGTTTCATGGCTGTGGAACCTTATATGCATATCCGGCCCCAATATTTCTCTTGTTCTTTTAATTGTTTCAAATACTTTTCTTGGGGCTGATGTTCCTGATGCATCTTTAAATGCAAGGCTGTCAAACGGAATGCCTGCATCAAGAATACTTCTTAAAACTCTTTCATAAAAATCAACATCATGCGCGCCAGTGCAGCCTATAGGAAGCTCCATCATAGTAATTGTAACTTCGTGTTTAAGGCCGTTATCCTTAATACATTGGCCTGAATATATAAGGTTATTAACATCGTTTAATGCATCAAAGTTTCTGATAGTTGTCATACCGTGTTTTTTAAACATTTTAGCATGCAGGTTGATAATATCTCTCGGTTGAGAATCAAGCCCTACAACGTTTACACCCCTTGCAAGGGTTTGCAGGTTAATATCGGGGCCAACAGTTTTTCTGATTGTATCCATCATATCGAAAGCGTTTTCGTTACAATAGAAAATCGGTGATTGAAATCTTGCGCCGCCGCCTACTTCAAAGTGTTTTAAACCTGCAGCAACAGCGGATTCTAAAGCAGGTAAAAAGTCTTTAGTAAAAACTCTTGCACCGTAAACAGATTGGAAACCGTCCCTAAACGAGGTATCCATAACTTTAATTTGTTTTTTTGCCATTTTTTTATCCTCTTATTTTGTATCACGTAATAACTTATACTTTTAACAGTTCCCGCGCTTCAGCATCCATGCCATTTTCAAGGAACTTATCGTATTCTTTTTTAAATTTATCCAATAGCTTTTGAATAAAATCCTGTTTATCAACATTTTTTCCTGTTTCAATAAATATAGAAGTTGCCGGAATATCAATATTTTTGGCTTCATCCGCCGTTAAATTAAGGTTGATGCCAATCCCTGCTATTACACCCTTAAATTCATTACCTATAAATACTGATTCAGCAAGTATCCCGGCTATTTTTTTGCCGTTAATTAAAATGTCGTTTGGATATTTAAACTGCGCCTCAATACCGTATTGCTCAATGGTTTTAGCACAAATAAAGCTTGTAAACCTTGTAAGCTCGTTTAAATGGGTAATATTTTCAGGCTTTAAAACAATTGAAATATATACGTTGCCGCCATTTTCGGAAGATGAAAACCATTTTCTTTCAAACTGGCCATGCCCCATTGTTTGAATATCAGCGCTTACTACGCTGAAATCCCCCAAATCCTGAAGATTTTTCCTCGCCCAAACACTTGTGGATTCCAGTTCTTCAAAATGCAATATGTTAACACTTTTATCCATATCAATTTAATTATATTTCAAACATAATTTTATTAAAATACTTTATAGTAAAATTCTAAATATGATAAATTTTGAAATCAGAAAAATGGCACATGATGATAAAGCCGATATCATTTCTATGATGAAAGAGTTTTATTCTTCAGATGCCGTATCCACAAACGGTTCAGCAAAAATTTTTGAATGCGATTTTGAAAATTGCATAAATGATAACCCGTATATTGAAGGCTTTACCTTTTACAATAAAGAAGAAATTGCGGGCTATGCAATGATTGCAAAAAGCTTTTCAACAGAATTTGGAAAACAATGCATCTGGCTCGAAGATTTGTATTTGAAACCGGACTTTAGAGGACAGGGGATAATCCCAAAATTTATTACACATATTAAAAATTCTTATCCAAAGGCTATTCTGCGCCTGGAGGCAGAAAAAGAAAATACCCATGCCATGCATGTATATAAAAAGCTTGGATTTAAAGAGCTGCCTTATATTGAAATGAAAATGGAGCATACCAATGAGTGATTTTGCAAACCGTGCTACCGAAAATTTTAAAGAAGGATATAACTGCGCACAATCTGTACTTCTGGCTTTTGCAGATGAAATCGGGTTGGATAAAGAAACTGTTTTAAAATTATCATCATCATTTGGCGGAGGCATGGGCAGAATGCGTGAAGTGTGCGGGGCGGTTAGCGCAATATTTATGATAGCAGGCCTTATTAAAGGCTATACAAGCCCGGATGATGATATTGCAAAAGGTAAACATTATGAATTAATCCAAAATATTGCAAAAGAATTTAAAACCCACCATAAAACAATAATATGCCGTGAGCTTTTAGGAATTGAAGACACTGCCGGCACACAAGGAACTTATGAGACACTATCCCCGATACCCTCCAAAAGGACGGAAGAATATTATATAAAACGCCCGTGTGAAGATTTTATCAAAACAGCTGCAAGTATAGTTGAAGACGAGGTTTTAACCCGTCACAAAAGAAACAGTGTGATTTAATAAAAAGCACTGACCATAATACCTACAGCCGGTGACTAATGCCAAAAAGGGTGGAATTTTTCCAACAACACCTCTTCAAGATTCCGATTATCTTTGTCTACTGTCGTTTGACATATATTATAAAATACAGCAAATAAACAATTTGCTAATTTTTACATTATTATTACAAAAAATTTACATTTTTAGCTCCTATTATGGGAACTAATTTCAACTGGAAATACACCCTTAACAACACTAACATATAGGTATGATAGAAGTTTTGACAATATTTGCAAAGAATATGCGACGGTTAAGAAAAATTGTTGATATGACGCAAGAAAATTTTGCTGAAAAACTTGATATAACTCCCAGAAATTTACGAGACATTGAAAACGCTAAACGCATACCTAGACCTGAAATCATTGACAAAATATGTGAAAATTTAAAAATATCACCTTATGAACTTTTCAAAACCCCTGATGATATGGTTGATAACGAAAAATCCGCTATAATAAATCATATAGTTGAAAACCTTTCTAATATGCCGCTTGAGTACACAAAATTGTTCAATAATATGATTACGCACACATTTGATAAAGAGTAGCAAAATTTTTATATTTTTAGTTAAAGTTGTATAATTACAGCATATTTATAAAAGGAGAAAATTTTGCTGGCCTATACATATAAACAGCAAGGGGTCTTTGAACTTACGGAAAAAAACAAACCCCAACTTGTTAATTCAAAAGATACAATAGTTCGTATCACAATGAGCAGTATTTGTTCAAGCGACCTCCACATTAAACACGGTTCTGTACCAAAAGCAATCCCCGGAATTACAGTGGGCCATGAAATGGTCGGCATAGCAGAAGAAGTTGGGGCAGAGGTAAAAAACATAAAACCCGGAGAGAGAGTAACTGTAAATGTGGAAACATTTTGCGGAGAATGCTTTTTCTGTAAAAACGGATATGTAAACAACTGCGCCGATAAAAACGGCGGTTGGGCCCTAGGATGCCGTATAGACGGGGCCCAGGCGGAATATGTGCGCGTCCCCTTTGCAGACCAAGGTTTAAATAAAATCCCTGATACGGTTTCTGATGAACAAGCACTTTTTACCGGCGATATACTTGCAACAGGTTTTTGGGCAGCCCGTATTTCCGAAATAAAAGAAAATGATACTGTATTGATAATCGGAGCAGGGCCTACAGGCATATGTACCCTGCTTTGCGTAATGTTAAAAAATCCTAAAAAAATTATTGTATGCGAAAAAGATGAAACAAGACGTAATTTTGTAAAAAAACATTACCCAAAAATAATCGTAACAGAGCCTGAAAACTGTATTGAAACTGTTAACAAAGAAAGTAAGTATAACGGGGCCGATGTTGTTTTAGAAGTTGCAGGCAGTGAGGCATCATTTCAAATGGCCTGGCAAGCCGCAAGACCAAATGCAGTTGTTACAATAGTGGCACTGTATGATAAGCCGATGATTTTGCCGTTACCCGATATGTACGGAAAAAACCTGACATTTAAAACAGGCGGGGTAGATGGCTGCGATTGCGAAGAAATATTATCTTTAATCGAACAGGGTAAAATTGATACAACCCCATTAATTACGCATAAATACCATCTTAAAGATATTGAAAAAGCGTATGAAATATTTGAAAAAAGACTGGAAAATGTTATAAAAATAGCAATTATTAATTAAAAAAGCCCGAAAAACGGGCTTTTTATTATAACAAATATTTTCTTAGTAATTTTTTGCTTTAACCATAAAAAAGCTTTGCGGATGTGCACAAACCGGACACATATCAGCCGCTTTATCCCCTGAATATGAATATCCGCAGTTAGCGCATTCCCAGACAACAGGTTCAGATTTTTTAAACACTTTATCTTCTTTTATATTTTGAAGAAGCTTGCGGTATCTTTCTTCATGGTCTTTTTCTATTTTTGCAACATTTTCAAAGAGGACAGCAATATCATCAAAACCCTCTTCTCTTGCTTCTTTTGCAAATTTAGTATACATATCTGTCCATTCAAAATTTTCACCGTTTGCAGCATCCTCAAGATTTTCAATTGTAGACGGTACGGAGCTGCCCATCAACAATTTAAACCAGATTTTAGCATGTTCTTTTTCATTATTTGCAGTTTCTTCAAAAAGTTTTGAAATCTGCACATAGCCGTCTTTTTTTGCCTTTGCAGCATAATATGTATATTTGTTTCTTGCCTGGGATTCCCCTGCAAATGCTTCTTTTAAATTCTTTTCAGTCTTGGTTCCTTTTAATTCCATTTTATACTCCTTTTTTAATACAAATAATTATAATATAAAAATTCATTTAATGAAAACAGAAGGCACGCAAATAAAATTTCAGCACATTTTGCAAACATAGCTTCCCTCAAGACTTACCTAAAGCACAATCTTAAAACACACTAAAAAAGACCCTTTTAAGGTCTTAATTTAAATGGTGGGCGTTGAGAGGCTCGAACTCCCGACATCCTCCTTGTAAGGGAGGCGCTCTACCAACTGAGCTAAACGCCCGCACCAACTTATTTAACTGTCGCACCTTTATAGGCTTTATCGTATCCGAAAAGCTAAAGCTTTTCTGGGCAACTGGGCTAAATGCCCACACCGGATATTCAATTAACAAATCTATTATACATAATCATTTTTTCTTTTCAAGTGTTTTTTAAAAAAAGTATAAAAATATCCAATATACAATGTGAAATCTTAGCCCAAAGTCACATTGTATGCTAGAATGAATTATACTATCACGGTTTTATAAAGGAAATTATGAAGAGGATTTTAATAACTGGAGGAGCAGGCTTTATAGGAAGCCATTTGTCTGAAAGGCTTTTGAATGAGGGCAATGAGGTTATTTGCCTTGATAATTTTTTTACAGGTTCAAAAAATAACATCCGCCATTTAATAGGCAACAATCATTTTGAACTTGTCCGCCACGATATAACAAAAGAATATTACGCGGAAGTGGACCAAATCTATAATCTGGCATGCCCGGCAAGCCCGCCTCATTATCAATATAACGCCATTAAAACAATTAAAACTTCTATTTTGGGTATGATTAATATGCTTGGTCTTGCTAAAAGATGCAAGGCAACAGTTTTGCAGGCCTCTACCAGTGAAGTATACGGCGACCCGAAGATACACCCTCAAACGGAAGATTACTGGGGAAACGTTAACCCTATAGGAATTAGGAGCTGTTATGATGAAGGTAAGCGCTGTGCCGAAACTCTTGCGATGGATTATTACAGGCAAAACAAGGTAGATATACGCATAATAAGAATTTTCAATACTTACGGCCCCAATATGGACCCAAATGACGGCAGGGTTGTTTCAAACTTTATTGTTCAGGCGCTTCAAAATCAAGATATCACAATATATGGCGACGGCACCCAGACAAGGTCTTTTTGTTATGTAGATGATTTGGTTGACGGCATGATAAAAATGATGAACAACAAATCAGGCTTTATTGGCCCCGTAAACCTTGGAAATCCTTCTGAAAGAACAATTTTGGAATTTGCAAAGCTTATTATAAAACTCACAAATTCAAACTCAAAAATTATCCACAAACCGCTACCCGGTGACGACCCTGTCAGAAGAAAACCTGATATCACCCTTGCTAAAAAAGAACTTGGGTGGGAACCAAAAGTGGATATAGAAAAAGGCCTTTTGAAGACCATTGAATATTTTGAAAAGAAAATCAGGGATGAAAAATAAGCAATATGCCTTCGCTTATAACAAAAAATACCCAAAGAAATCATTTAATTGAGCTTTTAAGAATTGTATTCATCTTTTTAATTATCACAGGGCACATTGCATGCACGGTTACAGATGCGAATGATTCTGTATATTCGTTTTTAGGGCTCAAATATTGGAAAGTTTATTATTTTGCTGTTGAATTATTCTTTATAACGGGCGGATTTTTCCTGTATAAAACCATAGAAAAGACGAATTCCCCATTAAAAATAATAAAGAAATATTACCTTAGATTATTAATCCCTCTATTATTTGTTTTTATACTAAGTTTAATGTGTGGCTTTGTTTCATTGGAACAATTTCCCCTTATACTCACAATGGTGCTAGAAACCGGAATTCATAGCGAAATAATTTACTGGGGTGATTGGTATCCTTGTATATATTTTTGGAGCATATGCCTGTTTACTGGTATATTTTTTACCTGTAAAAAACAATCCATAATGCTTACAATTATTATACTTTTTGTTATATTTTCTGTTCTATACCATATTCCCTGTCAAAAATTTTCAGAAACCTATCTGAATTTTATTCCATATGCTTTTTTAAGAGGTATCTCAAGCGTAGGTCTTGGCGTTATGGCTGCATACTTATCTAGCCTGTTTCCAAAGATTTTACATAATAAAAATATCATTATAAATAGTTTATTTACAGCCATTGAAATCACTTGTCTTGCATATACTTTTGCATACTTGCTAAATCTAAAATCATTTTACAGCTTTAGCGTTCAAATAATGTTTTCATTAATGCTCATTGCAACATTTAACTTTCCCGGTTATATTACAAAATGTTTTGCTAAATTAAAATTTATACCAAAACTTTCAAAATATGTTTATCCTATATTTATAAGCCAAATTTTTTGCATAAATATCGTTGCATGTCTAAACAGTATATATGAGAAACCTGCCAATGAAACAGCTATTGTGCTAATATATATCTATATAATAGCCTTGGGCGCATTTGAGTATCACGTAATTGAAAAATGGCTGATACCAAATTTGAAAAATTTGTTTAAACGGTTAATGGAGAATAACAAATGAAAATATGTGTTATAGGAACAGGATATGTCGGCCTTGTTGCAGGAACCTGTCTTGCGGAAATGGGCAATGAGGTAATTTGTGTTGATAAAGATAAAAACAAACTTGAAAAGCTTGCTAAAGGTATCGTACCAATTTATGAACCGGGATTAGAAGAGCTTATCAACACAAATGTTCCCGAAGGAAGATTAAAATTCACAGACGACCTCAAAATGGCGGTTCAAAATTCTGCTGTTTGCTTTATAGCCGTTGGCACACCGCAAGGTGATGACGGTTCTGCAGATTTAAGCTATGTATATAATGTAGCCTCTGATGTCGGCAAATATATGAACGGATACAAGGTTATTGTGGATAAATCAACCGTTCCTGTCGGAACTGCCCAAAAAGTAACAGAAATTATCAAAAGCCAAACAGATATTGAATTTGATGTTGTTTCAAACCCTGAATTTTTAAAACAAGGAGCAGCTGTTGATGATTTCCTAAAGCCCGATAGGGTAGTGATTGGCTCCAATTCACAACGCGCAACAGAAATTATGCAGGAACTTTATTCGCCCTTTCTAAGGACTGGAAACCCTGTAATCATTATGGATGTTAAATCCGCAGAGATGACAAAATACGCCGCAAATTCTTTCCTTGCGGTTAAAATCTCTTATGCAAACGAAATAGCAAACATATGCGAAAAAGTAGGTGCAGACGCTGAAATGGTACGCATAGGGATGTGTTCCGACAAAAGAATAGGCTCTCAGTTTCTGTTTGCTGGCCTTGGATACGGCGGCAGCTGCTTTCCAAAAGATGTTAAAGCCATGATTAAAACAGCACAAATTAACGGCTGCTCTTCATCACTGCTTGAGGCAGCAGATACCGTAAACAAAGAGCAAAGAACACTTTTTATAAATAAAATTCTTGATAGATACAATGGCGATATCTCAGGTAAAACCTTTGCTATATGGGGTCTTGCATTTAAACCAAAAACAAATGATATGCGCGAAGCCCCAAGCATTACAATCATTAACGAGCTTTTAAAAAGAGGTGCCAAAATAAAAGCATACGACCCTAAAGCATTTGATTTAGCAGAAACAATTTTTGGGGATAAAATAGAATATTCTAAATCCGCCTATGATGCCATTGAAGACGCCGATGCTATGCTGCTTTTAACCGAATGGAACGAATTTCGCCGGCCAAATTTTGACAGGATAAAAAATGAAATGAAACACCCTGTAATTTTTGACGGCAGAAATCAATATAACGGCAAAAGACTTACAGAAAAGGGATTTGAATACTACTGTATAGGGAAAAATTTCCCTGCTCCCGTAAACGTATAGAATTATTAAAAATAAAAAACAGCTTTTATAATTCTTCAACAACCTCAATTTCAGAATAATCCGAAAGATAAGGCATATGCTCTTCTTTAATAATTTCCCCGGGCAATAATACGGATATGCCCGGCGGGCAAAGCGCAATAACTTCAGCTGAAATTTTCCCTATAGAATTTTCTCTTTTTACAAGCTTTTTAGGTGCAAAATAAGCTTCCCTTGGGGTCATTACAATATCAGGCTCCATAAGGGGCATATATTTTTTCCCCTCAAGATGGCAGATATCAGGATACTCCCTTATTGAAATTTCTTTAAGAGCTTTAAGCAAATATTCAAACTCTTCCCTTGTATTTCCGATATTTGAAAGAATTAACACCCCTTCATCAGAGGCTGATTCAATCTCTATGTTGAAATCAAGCTCTAATATGGTTTCGAGGCGTTTACCGCTTAAGCCTTTCATCTTTATAAAAATCTTTGTGATATCAAATTTTACATTATCTTCTTCGCCAAGAACACTTAAACCCTTTATTTTTTTAGCCTCAGCCCTAAAGTATGCAGCATTTTCAACAGCATTTTTAATTAACGCCCTGCCCTTATCAGAGCTTAAATACGCCCTTGCAGCATCAAGACTCGCAAGTAAAAGAATTGAAGGGCTTGTTGTATGTAAAAGTTTTAGCGCATGTTCAATTTTATGTACATCGAGTTTAGAATTTTTTGAAATATGCAGCATAGAGCTTTGCGTCATAGACCCTGCAGTCTTGTGTAAAGAATGCACCACGGCATCCGCCCCAAGCTCTAAAGCGGAAACAGGAAGTTCGTCACAATAATTCCATAAACTGCCATGAGCCTCATCTACAATCAGTGGCACATTGTATTTTTTACAAATTTCTGCCATAGCCCTGATATCAGAAATCATACCCTCGTAAGTCGGATTTACAACCCATACAAATTTTGTATCAGGCTTTAATTTTAACTGCCTTTCAAGTTCCTCAGCTTCAATTGCACCAAATATTGACCAATCATCCAACAATTTTGGCATAAGCCAGTTTGGTCTTGCGCCTGAAAGCATTGTGCCCGTTATAACGGAACGATGTGAATTTCTTGCAACAATAATTTCATCCTCAGGTGAAATTACACCAAATGCTATTGCAAGATTTGAAATCGTACTGCCTGATGTTATAAAAAATGTTCTTTTAGAATTGTATGCAATACTTGCAAGCTGCATAGCATCAGCAATTGCACCGGTTGCAGGATGAAGTGTGCCAAGCCCGTCAAATTCATCAGTCGTATCCAATAAAAGCGCATCAGAACCGATAAGTTCTTCAAAACGCCCAAGGACACCATTCCCTCTGTTGTGCCCCGGGATATGAAACCCAACGGAAGGATTTTTTTTATATTTTTCAAGTGCATCCAAAAGCGGAGCCTGAACATTTGTATCAAATTCAAAATCTCCGTCATGTAAAATACCGGTTATACCGGGTTTTTGAATGCTTACATCCTTTATGGAATTTGTTTTAAAAGAAACATTTTTATTCAATATTTTTGCCCTAAAAAATGAATTCACATATATTATTACACATAAAAAACAAAAAACATTAGTTTTTGCTAGCAAAAATAATTTATTACATGTTTTTACACAACAAAGAAGTGTCTTTTTGCTAAAAATCTAAAAAAATGCTATAATTTACAAAAGAGATAAACACGAAGGAAAAACTTTTAAAAGGGTTTTAAAAGCAAAAAGGTGAGAAGTAAAAGGAAAACTTATGGTCGATAATCGCTCGACAGGTTTCTTTGGATTGACAGGCGGTTTCAATTTTAAATCCGGTGATGCATCCGGTATGGCAAACAAAACACAGGATGAAAAAATGGGCCAGGGTGGGGAATATTTTGCCCAAGGCAATCAGGAACCCGAAGAAGAAAGAAGAGATACTATATTTGTTGACCGCTCTGCGCAGCTGAGAGGCACCCTGGATTCGCTTGCGCTTTTAAATGCTTCACGAATTAAAAAATTCAATCTTCTTGATAAAGATTCTGAAAACGACTCTGAAAAAGAAGATGATGAAAAGAAAAAACGAAAATCTAAAAAAGAATTGACGCACCTTATTGATGATTTTGAAAAAAATTAACTGATGGAAAATATGCAAAACTTGCTTAAAGCAAGAATTTCAAATATTAAAAAAGAGGATTATTATAAAAAAGCTAATCTTCACATACATTCAAATGTATCGGACGGTAAAGAAGATTTTGATACACTTATTGAACAGGCGCTTAATATCGGGCTTGAACATTTTTCAATTTCAGACCACAACACTATAAAAGGGTATAAAACTTCAAAATACATAAATAACCCGGGGCTTATTCCAGCTGTTGAATTTGATTGTTTTTATTTAACATCCCTTATCCATATTTTGGGTTACGGCATAGATATTAATCATCCTGAAATAGAAAATTTGTGTGCCAAAAAAGAAAGCGAAACAAAATACGATATAATAAGGCTTTTTCATTCAAGACACCCAAAAAAAGCAATAGAAGCTATTCACAACGCAGGTGGCATAGCTGTGTTTGCACACCCTTGCTGTTCTTCGGTTATCAGCCTTAATTATCTTGTAAAAAAATTAAAATCTTTTGGTCTTGACGGAATTGAAGTTTATTACCCGTATGCAAGACACAGGGGTATTATTAAATTTCATTCAAGAAAAAAACCTTACAAGCTTGCTAAAAAATACAACCTTATTTTAACAGGCGGCACCGATGAACATGGTAGCTTGTTAAAATAAACCTAAAAAACCCTTACTCTACAACCCGCTGTTGTTGTTTTATTCCGCGCTCTTTTGCAATCCTTAAATACCACCAGGTAAGTGCAAGGGTGACAAACGGCGCAAACAAAGAAACAAATGTGCCGGCAGTATATGCTTGCAAAAATTCAACCATATTTGAAATATCCGCATGTTGTTCATAAACTGCCTGCGTAAATACAAAAGTTTTGACAAAATAATCTATCATCAAACTCCAAAGTATATTGATAGAATAAATTAAAACCAACACGCCCCAACTTTGAAAATAATATCTTAAAGTTAAACCTGCAGCCTTCACTATACTTTGATACGGTGTAAGGTTTTGGTTTAATACAAAAGTCTGCAAGGTAATTGTGCTGAAAAGCGGCATAATAAGAATTAAAAGAACAGTACAACCTACAATAGGTACGGTAAGCCCGGGAACACTCACATTGTTGGCTATCGCATAAACTACCGCCACAAACAATATGCCTGCTACAATAGCAAGCGTAATTAAACATAAAAGCAAAAGGTAAACAATATAATCCTTTGTTCTCTTTTGAAAAATTTCTGTATAATATCTAAATTCTCTTAGCGGCTCGTTTTCGACAATCTGTTTTGATATAAGCACAAGCCCGCCCGAAACCAATAAAAATTTCCAAAAACTGTGACAAAATATTATAAGCCCCGCAATTAAAGCAACCGCAACCATAGGCAGATATACATTTTTAGGATTTGATGCCATTAAAAACGGCGAAAAAACAATCCATAAACCTAATAACTGCCCAAAAACAGGATATGCAATATATTTTAAAAACTGGGGCAATTTATAAACAAAAGTAGAAAATGACTTGAATACAATTTTAAAAACCGAAGCGCTTTTTTTATACATAGACATTGGTTATACACCTGTAATACTTTAACAATAAAACAAGTATATCACACAATCTTTAAATTGCTCTCTTTTTGAAGATAGCTGTATTTTGAATAATATTCTTCCGGGTTTTCCTTTGCAGCCCTGATTACAGCCTCAAGCTCTATAAATTTACCGGCAAGATTAGGGTCAAATTGGCTTCCCGAGCATTTTTGAATTTCTTCAATTGCAACTTTGTGGTCAAGCGCCATTCTGTAGGACCTTGTGGATGTCATAGCATCATATGTATCTGCTATCGCCACTATACGAGATGATAGCGGGATTTCCTCCCCTTTAAGGCCGTCAGGATATCCTTTTCCGTCCCACCTTTCATGGTGCGCCTTTAGCCAACTTGAAATACCAGCAAGTTTTTTAATACTCAAAATTAATTTTTCCGAATTATTCGGATGCAGCCTCATCACTGCAAATTCTTCATCTGTAAGTTTTCCGGGCTTACATAAAATATTTTGTGGAATTGCAATCTTTCCTATATCATGCAAAAGCCCTGCCGTTTCAATTTCTTCTAAAAGTTTATCATCAAGACCGATTTCTTTTGCAAGAATAAGAGAGTACAAAGTTACACGAAGCGAGTGTCCGTGCGTATAGGGGTCTTTAGAATCAAGTGCAGAGGATATGGATTTAATTGTTTTATAAAATAATTCCTTCAAATCCTTTAATATTAAAGCTTTTGAATTTGTAAGATTATACTTATTCATCCCAAGTTCAACAACTTTTGAAAGTTCCTCGGGTTCAAAAGGCTTTAACATATACTGAAAAAGATTGCACTTGTTAACAGCATCCGTCAATATTTCAACATCTGCAAACCCCGTAAGCAAAATCTTCACAACATCAGGGGCAATTTCATTAACTTTTTCAAGAAACTCCGTTCCTTCCATAACCGGCATTTTATGGTCAGAAACGATAAGGGCAATATCATCCCTGTTTTCTTCAAAAACTTTTAAGCCTTCAAGACCGTTTGAAGCTGTTAAAATTTTATATTTTCTGTGAAAAGTTCTTTTTAAAAGCTGCAGATTATTTATTTCATCATCCACAAGCAAAATTGCGCCTGTGTTATTTTGCACCTTTGAGCACAAAATATCATCCATTCCGTCAATAAATAATTGTTTCTCCAGATTAAGCATGATAAAAATACTTTAATCAATTTTTTAGTTAAAATCAATAATTTAAATATATGAGCCGTACATTTTGTTATTATGCGGCAGAAGAATCAAAATATCCGCAATCAACAGTACCCAGATATTGGTCAAGTGTTTCTATCTGTGCATTGGCGTTTTCAAGACTGACTTCAACCATTTGCTGCTGTTGCTGTTCAAATTTTTCCGCTACATTTACCCGTGCCATCTGCATTTGCTGTTCTGCATTAATTGCCTCTTCTGCCTCTTTTCTTGCATTCATCACTTCTTTTAATTCATCGGTTGAAAGGTCATCCATATCAAAATTAGCATCAATCTCCTGCAGCATGGATTCTCTTTGTTCAAGCGATTTTGCAAGAATATTAGCACTTGTGCGGGCAAGTTCCTGCAGTCTGTCACTTATTTTTGTAAGTTTATATTGCCATTCACTTTTTTGCAAAGTCCACATAAGTTTTGAAAGAAAGACTGTTTGAAAATCTCTGTTTTTGCCCATTTCTTATAAAACCTTTCTTTGCTTTTCAAAGTAAACTGCATCACTATACAATTATATAAAGTATTTTTGTATATAAAAATTGCACAAAATGTATATACTTTCTTTACATTTATTTACATATACATCCCTACAGGGTTTCGGGTATACAAATGTTAAATTTTGTAAAGAAAACCTTAAAATGCGAAATCACGCCGGCATAAAAAACTTTATTAAATTGGAAGAAGTTTAATAACCGTACGATTAATTTAGGATAAAATGCTTTAATTTTAATTTATCTTATTTTAAGAAAAGATTTTCTTTCAGTTGTAAATTATGCTTATTTTATGACATGTGCACCGCAAGGTGCACTTTTTATGTTATAAATCCGCCTTTTATGACATGTGCACCGCAAGGTGCACTTTTATTTTTGTGCAATAATAATCCTATGCTTTTTGTTATAGACATAGGAAATACAAATACAAATATTGGTGTTTTTGAGGGCGAAAATCTGCTTATAAACTGGAATGTAGCCTCTGACCTTAAAAGAACCGCTGATGAATACGGCATTTTGCTGTTAAATTTGCTGAATTCACCCGTTCTTAAAAAACACCCGAAAGCTGCTATAATATCGACCGTTGTACCGCCTTTAGGGGAAACATTTAAAACAGCGCTTAAAAAATACCTGGATATTGAAGCAAGGCTTATTTCGCATAAATCCAAGCTGCCTTTTAAAATAACTATCAAAACCCCTTCGGAACTTGGTGCGGACAGGATTGCAAATGCCGCAGCAGCCGTAAAATTATATAAACTTCCTGCAATAGTTATAGATTTTGGCACGGCCACAACTTTTGATATCGTTGATGAAAATAAAAATTTCGTAGGCGGCATAATCACACCCGGGCTTAAAATTCAAGCAAATTCCCTTTCGAGTTTTACATCAAAACTTCCTAAAGTAAAAATTGAAGCCCCAAAAACCGCCATAGGCAAAGATACAATATCTGCAATGCTTTCAGGCATTGTGCGCGGGCATGCCTGTATGATAGACGGCATGATAAAACTGTGCGAAGAAGAACTTGGAAAAAAAGCCTCAATTATTGCAACAGGCGGCTTTTCAAGCGTGCTTTTCCCCAATATGGAACGCCCGTTTGATTATATAAACAAAGATTTAACGCTTGAAGGCCTCAGATATTTATACGAACTAAATAAAGGATAATTTTATGGAAAAGATTACATTAAAAATAGAAAAACTCTCTCACTGTGCGGGTATGCCTGAATATAAAACAGAAGGCGCCGCAGGCATGGATATTGTAGCTTCAATCACAGAACCTGTTACATTAAAACCGCTTGAAAGAGCACTAATCCCCACAGGCATTAAAATAGAACTGCCGAGAGGATACGAGGCCCAAATCCGCCCAAGGAGCGGCCTTGCAATTAAAAACGGCATCACACTTTCAAATTGCGTTGGCACAATTGATGAAGATTACCGCGGGGAAGTATGCGTAGGGCTTATAAATCTTTCTAACGCCAATTTTACAATATCAAGGGGTGATAGAATAGCACAAATGCTTATAGCGCCTGTAGTTCGGGCAGAAATAGTTATCGGGGAATTATCTGAAACCGCACGCGGAGAAGGGGGCTTTGGCTCCACAGGCGTGAAGGGGTAAACCCGGCAGTAATTTATTTCTCTTGAAATGGAGAGATATTTTGTGCGCTAGCCGGTGCCAAAAGGCACTACGGCTGTAAAAAGACCATTAAAGAGTCGTGAAGGCGAAGGCTACAAAAGCTTGAACCTAAAAAGACGACGCCTTGTGTCTTTGTCCAAAATATTCTGTAATGAAAAGAGAAACGATAATCTTTAAAGGCCCTGAAACGAGTTCAGGGTGACAAACATCTCCTAAAACTCAAACAATTCCTTAAATTCCACCCCTAATGCCGCGGCAATCTTAAACACGGTTTTGAGTGTCGGATTTCTTCTACCGCATTCAATATTGCTTAATTCATTTGGATGTATACCAAGCTCTAGTGCCATATTCAACTGGCTCCAACCCTTTTGTTTTCTGAATTGTTTAACCTTATTTCCAAAAGTCGTAAAAAAATCTTTTTCATTCAACATAAATCAATAATATAATATTGACAGATAAAAGTTTTAGTAATATATTATTTAATAATAAAATACTTAAAAAGGCGCTCTATGAAGCAAGAAGATTTCGAAGACTTAAAAGGCCTGATAGAAGACCTTCAGGTTGAATGCAAATACTTTAAATCACTGATAAATCAGTTTGAAAAACATATAAATAAAATCCACCCGGAAAGTAAAATTCTAAAAATCTTTAAAAATCTGCCCAAGCATATAGATTGAACCGCAAATAATCGTTAAATCCGCCCCGCCGTTGTTAATTTCCGCCACAGGGTCTTTAATCTCCCGCACACGCCCTTCTAATTTCGGCACATTTGCCATAAATTCTTCATATTTTAGCGCCCCCAGATAATCAAATTCATAAAAACAAAACTCGTTAAATCCGCCCGTTAAATACCCTAAAACCCTCTTGTAATCCTTATTTTTAAGACACCCAAATATAAACTTTACCCTTTTACCGCGATAATTTTCATCCAAATATTCTCTTAAAACCCTTGCCCCATCCGGATTATGACACGCATCAATCAAAACATCCGCCCCGTTTATACACCGCTTTTCAAGGCGGAAAGGCCACTTTACATCCTTCAATGCAGCTTTTATTGTATCAAAATCAATTTTTACAGAAAACGCTCCGCCTGCATTTACCACTTCCACTGCTTTTAGCGCCAGGGCAAGGTTTTCACCCTGATGTTTTCCGCATAGATTAAAATTGACCCTTGCATTTTTAAATTCTTCAAAATTAATAATTGCGTATAAACCGTCCACCACAAGCTTTTCAGCCTCATATAAAATCCCCCCGCGGGTTTGCACCTCGTTTTTTAGCGTTTGATACGCTGCATTTTCCTTTAAAATTACTGTCGGCGTGTCTTTTTTTACTATACCTGCCTTTTCAAATGCAATCTTTTCTAATGAATTCCCAAGCCTCTCTGTATGCTCAAGGCTTATAGAAGTTATGATTGAAACAAGCGGATTTGTTATAACATTTGTAGAATCAAGCCTTCCGCCAAGCCCAACCTCTAAAATCACTATTTCACAAGCTTTTTTATTAAAATACAAAAAACCTGCTGCGGTTAAAATTTCAAACTCCGTAAGCCCGATATTATGTTTATTGTCAAGCTCTAAAATTTGCGCCGTAATTTTATCAAGCTCTGCATCACTTATAGGGTGTTTATTAACGGCAATTCTTTCAGTGTATGAAAAAAGATGCGGGCTTATAAATTTGCCCGTTTTAAACCCCGCTTTAACAAAAATCTCTTCTAAAATAGCACAAACAGAGCCTTTCCCGTTTGTCCCCGCAATATGGATAATTTTTAAATTATTCTGCGGATTCCCCAAAAGCTCTAAAATCTTTGATATCCGCCCCAAACCAAGTTCTATACGAAATTTCCCCGCCGAAGATAATAATTTTTCATAATTAAAAATCATTTCAAATCCTTCACGGTACGCGCATTAGCAGCATCTAAAATTAAATCAAGAATTTTATATGTCGGATTTTCATCTATCTGCCCTGCGGCATTCTGCACCAAAAGCTTTAATTTATCAGGACTGCTCATTAAATCCTCAATCGTTTTTATCAACATTTCGCCGGTTAATTCGCAATCCTCAATATAAATAGCGGCACCTGTTTTTTCAATCTCCCGTGCATTCTTCCTCTGGTGATTAGCCGCCGCATACGGATAGGGTATAAGTATAGAGGGCTTTTTAGCGGCCAAAATCTCTGAAATACTTAAACTGCCTGCACGAGATACCACAATATCTGCTGCAAGTATTGGCACATACATCTTTTCAAAGTAGGGTCTTACAATAGAATTCCCAATGCCCCCGCCTAATGCAGATATTACATCATCATAATTTTTCTTCCCGGTTTGAAAGATAATTTTAACGTTTTTTGCATCTTTAAAATGTTTAATAAGCCCGATAGCCGCATTATTTATGGTTTTTGCCCCCTGGGAACCCCCCATAATAAGAATGCAAAAATCTTTTTCACCCACATCAAACGCTGTACGAGCCTCCTCTTTTGAAATTGTAAAAAACTCATTCCTTACAGGATTTTTAAAATTTGTTATATTTTTTGATTTTACAAACCTATTAGCCTCACCAAATGCAAGGTTTACGGCCTTTGCACCCTTGGAAAACGCCCTTGTTACAACCCCGGGGTGTGCATCGCTGTCATGCATAACATAGGGGATTTTTAAAATATTTGAAACAATCACCATAGGGGCACTTACATACCCGCCTGAAGCAAAAACTGTATCGGGCTTGTATTTTAGGGCATAATAAAGGCATTTTATAACGGATATAAAAAGTAAAAACACCCATTTTACAAGTTTTATGCCGATTTTTCTTGGCATACCGAAAACCGGAACATCCAAAAATCTCACATCGTCTGATATTTTTGTAACTACTTCAAATTCCGGATTTTTCTTGTTTCCGACATAAAAAATTTGCATTTTACCCAGAAGCTCATTCAATATTGAAACACACGGGTATATATGCCCGCCCGTGCCGCCGCCTGTAAGGAAAATAGCTTTATTGGTATGCTGATTTTTTTGCATAAGGCCTAATCCTTTGTACTCGTTTTTTTGAAATATTTAACAATACCCCAAACATGCATAGTGAAACAAAAAGTGAGCTGCCGCCATAGCTTATAAAGGGCAGAGGAATACCTGTTGCAGGGATAAATGAACTTGCAACGGCCATATTCATAAAAGCTTGAAACCCAACAGAAAACGCAATCCCGACAGCCAAAAGTTTACCAAACATATCGGGGCTGCGGGATGCAATAATAAAGCTCCTATGCAGGAACATTCCAAAAAGTATAATTATAAAAAAGCAGCCTAAAAACCCGAATTCTTCGGCAATTACGGCAAATATAAAATCTGTATGCCCCTCAGGAAGCCAGGATAGCTTTTGCTTAGAATTACCGAACCCTACCCCGAAAAATCCCCCTTCAACAAACGCCACCAAAGATTGAATAATATTATAGCCGGCATTTAAAGGGTCTTTATTTGGGTCCAACCAAACAAGAAACCTCTGTTTTTGATAATCTCTGATTGTAAAGGCAATAACCGCTGCGGCACTTGCACCGGCAACAATAAGCTTTTTAAACGAACCGCCTGCCATATAATAAAGTGCAGCAAAGGTAAAAATCAAAAGCATAATCATAGAAAGGTTCGGTTGTTTATAAATAAGCAGCAAGCTTGCCCCAAAAATCAAATATGCGGGCATTTTTTTGTCATCTAAAATTTGCGAACTCTGGCTGAAAAGAGAGGCAAACATCAAAATCACTGCAGGCTTTGCAAGCTCTGAAGGTTGAAACTGGATAGGCCCAAGCACAAGCCACCTTTTAGCCTCATTTACCGTAAGCCCGAGAGGTGTAAACTGCACTAAAAGCAGCAATATCAAAACAACTACCGGCAGCTGATAGGTGTACACACGGAGTTTTCTGTAATCAAAATTTGCAAAAAACATTGCCCCAAAAACCCCTGCAACAAGCCATGCAAGCTGTCTTACGGTAAAAAACACCGGGTTAACACCCTCTGCAACAGCCCTGGGGGAACCTGCGGAAAATATCGCCATTATCCCGATTACAATCAATGCCCCTATTATCCATATAAGCGTTTTATCCGGCGGTGAAATTATATAATTCGCTAAAGGCCTTTGCCCTTCGCCTCCGCCGGTGCCTCCGGGACGGTTTCCATGCCCGCCGCCATACCCGCCGTTATAGCCGGTGCCGTAATCACCTCCGCGCCCGCCGCGATTATAGCCGCCTGCAGGTGGTCTGCCGTCATTAAACCTTTGATACATAATTCCTGAAGGCTTCTCCTCTGGTTTCGTAATTTTTAAACATATCAAAGCTTGCACAAGCTGGTGAAAACAGCACTACATCAGGTTTATCAGCCTCAGCTGCATCGATAGCCTCTTCAAGAGTTTTAGCAAAAACAATATTATTATATCCGACCCCTTTAAGTTCCGCAGCAAACCTTTCAGCAGCCTCACCTATCAAGACAGCCTTATCAATTGTTTTTTTAACAAGCGCGCAAAATTCATCCAAAGAGGTATTTTTATCTCTGCCCCCTGCAATCAAAACCGTTCTCTTGCCCTCAAATGCCCCGATAGCAACAATTGCCGCCTCCGGGTTTGTGGCCTTGGAGTCATTATAATATGCAATACCGTTTTTCTTTATAATAAGCTCACATCTATGTTTTGGCGCTTTAAAAGATTTAATCCCCGCACAAATATCCTCATTTGAAAGCCCTGCATTTTTGGCGACGATAACGGCACACATAACATTTTGCAGATTATGCGCCCCCACAATCGGCACATCTGATACACTTATCAGTGCCTCACCCCCGTAATATACCATATCACCTTTAATATACGCATCATCCTTACCACCTGGGGTATTTAGCCTGAAATAATGTCTGTTAGCCCCGGTCTGTATATTTCTCACCCGTTCATCATCGTAGTTTAAGATGCTATGGGCATTTTGCCACATTCTTGAAAACATCTTTGCCTTATCAAGAAAATAATTATCTATCCCCCCATGCCAGGCAATATGGTCCGGCGTAAGGTTACAAAATACTGCAATATCAGGCGCAAAGCATTTTGTGTAATGCAGCTGATAAGAACTTGCCTCAATCACAAGAAAATCAGGCTCCTTATCAGATAAGGCAGCAATCTCCGAAACACCATATTCGCCCGGACAAAGATAATCAAGCGGCGAAACCCCTACATTCCCTGTAGCAGGTGCGGTAAATTTTTGCCTCAATATATGTGAAACAAGCATTGTCGTAGTGGTCTTGCCGTTAGTTCCGGTCACGGCAACAATCTTGGTATCAGCCGGTTTCACACGGTGCACAAGCTCAATATCCGAAAAATACGGAATTTTAAGCTCATCCAACATGCTCAAAACATGGCTATCAGGCGGTATAGAAGGACTTAATACGCAAAATTCAGCTCCTTGAATAAATTCTTTTGTATGATTGCCAAATTCAAGCTTAACTCCGCTCTTTTCAAGCAATTCAGCTTTTGAACGGTTTTCTTCACCTAACGTATTGCCGTCACTTAAAAAACATTTTGCACCCGTCCTGATTAAAAATTTAGCAGCCGCAAACCCTGTGGTAGAAAGCCCCAAAACCAAAACTTTTTTATCTTTTAAATTAGAAATTTCCATTTTCTATCCCGCCCCGCTGCAAGCTTAGTTTCCTGAAAGCAGCACTTTACAAATACATACACCCCAAACGGCGATTATACCGCCAAGGGCCGAAATCATTGAAAACACCAGTACAATCTTTTTTTCCTTCCACCCGGAAAGTTCAAAATGGTGATGAATAGGGCTCATTTTAAAAATCCTTTTACCGGTAAGTTTAAAGCTTGCCACCTGTAACATCACGGATAAGGTTTCTGCGATAAATACAATCCCGATTAAAATAAGCGAAAGCTCAAATTTGCCCATAATAGCAATCGTTGCTAAAAGCCCGCCAAGTGCCAGACTGCCCGTATCCCCCATAAATATTTTTGCAGGATGTTTATTAAACCATAAAAACCCTAAACATGCAGCAGAGGCAGCCATTGATATTATTGCAATATCCATATACCCGTTTAAATAGCAAATAACGGCACTTGCAAAAAACGCAAAAAACGAACATCCGGCAGCAAGGCCGTCCAGTCCGTCTGTTAAATTCAATGCATTAGAAGAGCCTACTATCATAAACACCGCAAAAAACGGATAAAAATAAAATAAATCTATATTAAAATTAAAAAATGCAATTTCTGTCTGCCCCTGATACACAAGATATACAGCAGGAAGCATCGAAACCGCTATCTGCAGGGCAAGCTTTGCCCTTGGGCTTAAGCCTTCATTTTGACAGCCTTTTATCTTTTTAATATCATCCTCAAAACCCGTAAATGTATAAAACAAAAGGGTCATAAGCACAATCAGCGCACGGGTTGATATCGCCTGCGCCATAAAAAGCGCCGCAAGAGAGCCTATAACAAGTGCAGCAACAAGGAAAACGCCGCCGGTTGTGGGTGTTTTGCTTTTTTTTGCATGTAAAACCTGCACTTCCTCTCTTATATATTGGCCGTACATTTTTTTCTTCATAAATTCAAGATAAGGAACCCCGAATAATAGCGCCAAAACCAGTGTCATCAGCGCTGCAACACTTAACATTGTCATAGCTTACCCACCTGCATTATTTTTTAACATATCTATCACTTCTTCAAATTTCATTAACCTTGAAGCCTTTAAAAGCACCGTAGTACCGGGCTCAAGATTATTTTTAATATATTCTGCACAGTCTTTTTTAGTTTCAAAATGTTCCGATTTTAAAGAACACCCGCGGGATATAAATTTGGCTAATTCCCCTACCGTAAGGAGTTTTACATCGTTGTATCCCGATAAAAATTCCCCTATTTTTTTATGATACGCAATCTCATCCTTGCCAAGCTCGCCCATATCCCCTAAAACCACAGCAAGCGGCGGTTTATAAACTGATAAAAATGTTTTTAGCACGGCAATCATAGATTCAGGATTTGCATTATAACTGTCGTTTATAATGGTTAAACCGTTGATTTCAGTGATTTCCCAACGTTTTTCAATCGGCTTGTAATTCAACAAACCTTTCTTTATATTATCAACACTGACTCCTGCCCATTTTGCCGCCTCTATCACAAGCATTGCATTTTCGATATTGTACTCCCCTTCAACCGTAAGGCTGAAACGGTCTTTTGCATAATCAAATTCTGTTTTCCCTATCTCTATCAAAATATCAGAGCAATCAGAAAGTTTTGGGAGCACCTTTTTACCCTGATAATCAAGGGTTTCATTTAAAATATCGCAGTCTTTCCCGATAAAAATGCCGTCAGGTTTTAAATTAGAGGCAATTTCACATTTTGCAACCGCTATATTTTTAAGATTACCAAGCCTTTCAACATGTGCAGAGCCGATATTTGTGATTATACCCGCATCCGGCAGAGAATAGCCTGTCAGCAACTGTATTTCACCGAGATTGCGCATGCCCATTTCAACCACAAGGATTTCGGTATCCAAAGGCATGGAAAACATCGTTTCACAAAGCCCGATTTCATTATTATGATTGAGTTTTGACTTATGTGTTTTAAAAGTGGTTTCTAAAACAGAAGCAAGCATTTCCTTTGTGGTGGTTTTACCCGAACTGCCTGTAATTGCAATAACTTTCGGGTTAATTTTTTCCCTTATATATCTTGCAAGGCAAAGATATGCTACAAGCGTGTTTTCAACATACAATACAAAATCGGCATTAGTATTTACTTTATATTTTTCCTGGGTAAAATAGCCCCTGGCACCGTTTTCAAGGGCTTTATCTATAAAATTATGTCCGTCAAAATTTTCCCCGCGAAGCGGCAGATAAATTATATCCGCAGCAGCATCCGGCGTTATTTTTCTGGTATCGGTAGAAATATCAAACGCCCCGTCAGTATTGGCTTTATGCAGCAATTTCGCCCCGGTAACTTTTATAATTTCATCTATATTAAATCTCAAAATTCACTCCTAAACTGCAATAAGGCAAAAACGCCTGAATTTAACCTCATTGTAAACTAAACAGATTTTGATGTAAAATAATTTTTATGAAAAATATTGCACTGATACCAATAGACAACAGACCGATATGTTATACACTCCCTGAGCAGATTTCAGCCATAAATAACGATTTAAAGCTCTACCTTCCGCCAAGGGAATTTTTAGGCGGATTATACGATACCGCAAATGTTTCAGGAATACTGGACTGGCTAAAAGCACTTCCCGCAGTGGATTACGTGATAGTATCACTGGATACCGTTGCCTATGGCGGCCTTGTGCCGTCAAGAAGAATTCCTGACAGCTATGATACAATAAAATCGAGGCTTGAAGAATTTAAAAAGGTTTTAAAATCAGCCGGCAAAAAGGTATTTGCCTTCTCAAGCATTATGAGAATATCCAACAACAACATAAATGAAGAGGAAAAAGAATATTGGAACCCTTGGGGTAAGCGGATTTTTGAGTATTCATACCACCAACATAAATCCCGCGCCCTAAGACAAATGAATTGTGTCATAAATACAGTCCCTGCCGATATTTTAGATGATTACATCAATACCAGAAAAAGAAATTTTGAAATTAATAAACTGTATCTGGATTGGCTTCAGGAGGGGATTTTAGATACCCTTGTATACTCAAAAGATGATACAGGCGAATACGGTCTTAACGTTGAAGAGGCTCAAACCCTTGAGTCAGAGGCAAAAGCGAGAAATTTAAATGCAATAATTAAAACGGGTGCAGATGAAATCCCCCTGGCTCTTATGGCAAGGGCTATTTCAGATAATGAGCACGTTAAAATCAAGCCTGTATTTGTTTTCGAGGGTTCAAAAGGCAAAATATCAAAGTATGAGGACATTTCAGTCGAAAATTGTGTGAAATCCCAGCTTTCCCTTGCAGGAGTAAAGATTAACACGTGCAAAAACGCTGAAATTACCATGGTTATTAACAATTTTGAATATGAACAAGGCGATTTAGTGCTTGGAGATATTGTAAATTCTCTTTCAGAAAAAATTGAATTCCCGAAAACACCCTATTTTATAGCTGATATCAACAATGCAAACGGGTCTGATAATGAATTAGTCAATATTTTGACGGATAAAAAAATAGAAATAGGCACTATACTTGGATATAGCGCGTTTAACACCTCTGCAAACACCATAGGAAGCTCTCTGTGTATTGCCTTAAATACCGCACTGGCATTGAAACACGGCACATTCAATGAAAACGCTTTTAAAAAACTTATGGCAATACGTTTTCTTGACGATTGGGCCTATCAGGCAAACATCAGAAAATCAGTAAGGGAGAGCAATACAGACTTTAAAGAGGCCCTAAACACCAATTTAGAAAGTTTTGTACGCTTTGAAAACAAGTTAAAATCCTTTCTAGATATGGATTTTAAGGCAAAATATTCACTTCCCTGGAAAAGAAGCTTTGAAATTGAAATTTTTCTTGAAAATTAATGTTGATTTTTCCTGAAAATTGCAGTAAAATTGGCACATATAGCTTATTTTGAGGCAATATGGATATTAAATTTGAAAAATGGCAGGGCCTTGGAAATGATTTTATAATCCTTGAAAATGCAGATGCCACAAGCGATTTAGCCAAAATTTTATGCAACAGAAATTTTGGGATAGGGGCTGACGGGCTTTTTTCGGCAGTGAAATTTGACCGCACCCATGGCCCTGAAAACGCAGATATAGCCTGGAAATTTTATAATTCGGACGGTTCAATTGCCCAAATGTGCGGAAACGGCATGCGCTGCTTTGCAAAATATGTATATGATAAAGGCATAATAAGAAAACAAAAATTTTCGGTGCAAACCCTTGCAGGGATTGTAATTCCGGAAATTCTTGAAACCGGAAAAGTACAGGTTGATATGGGATTACCTGTTTTTGACCCGGCAAGAATTCCGACAAAAGCTGAAAACCCGCTTGATTTCAAGGTTGAAGGCTTTAACGCTGCGGCTGTCAGTATGGGAAACCCGCACTGTGTCATATTTACAGACGATGACACAAAAAAACTGGCGCTTGAATACGGCCCCGAAATTGAAGTTTCGCCCTTTTTCCCTGAAAAAACAAATGTTGAATTTGTAAAAATAAAATCAAGAAAACAAATACAGGTTGATGTTTATGAAAGAGGCTGCGGCATTACTTTGGCCTGCGGTACAGGCGCCTGCGCAAGTGTAGTGCTTGGGGTTAAAAAAGGCCTGCTTGATGATGAAGTTGATGTAATTTTGCCAGGCGGAGAGCTAAAAATCCAATACACAGAAGGTTCTCACGTATATATGACTGGCGATGCCAAAAAAGTATTTTCAGGCGTTTGGTATAAATAACTTAATGTTTTTCTTGTGTATGAAAATGTTTGTGCTACTATTTTCTTAAAACACATTTATTTTAAGGAGAATTTCAATGAAAAAATATGAACTGCTCACAACAATAAAACCCAATCTGGACAATGATGAAGCAGACAAAGTAACTTCAAAAATTGAAGAAACCGTATCATCCCTTGGCGGCAGCGTTTTAGAAACCGAAAAACTCGGCAGAAAAAAACTTGCATACGATGTTCAAGGCTTTAGGGACGGCTTTATGGTAATTCAAAAAATGAACATTCCGGCTGATAAAATTGTTGAATTTAAACGCAACTTAAAATTAAACGAAAATGTTATCAGAACAATGTTTACAGAAATTAAAAAGGCATAAAATATGACCCTTGCAAAAATAACAGTATCAGGCAAAATCACAAAAAACCCCGAAAAAAGGTTTACACAAAATAACCTGCCCATAACAAGTTTTGTTATGGATGTAAACCCGCAGGATGAAACCCTTGTAAGGGTGCTTGCTTTGGGTAATCTGGCCGAAAGAACTGCGGACAGCCTGAAAATGGGTGACACTGTTCTTGTTGACGGCAGATTACAAACGAATACTGCAAAATCCACTAACGGCAAGGAAAGAAGAATTATTGAAATAAACGCATCTACCGTTGAAAAAGTAACCTTTGAAAACGAAGGCTACAACAGTGGTTACGGTGTTTCCGGCGGTTCAAATTATCAAACACCCCGCCCGCAGCAGACCCCTGCGGCACCGCAAGCTAAAAGCAATGACATTGTGCAATTTGCGGTTGATGAAATTTCAGAAGATTTAATCGATGAAGATGAAATCCCGTTCTAACCTCTAAATCCTTATGGTACAGGGTTTACGGATAGACAACAAATAACGTATAAATAAAAAGAAAAGGAAAAATATATGGCAAGAGAATCATTAAAAGACAGCAAAAAGAAAAAAAATTGTAGTTTCTGTGCAGATAAAGTGACAGCTTTAGATTATAAAGATGCTTCAAAATTAAGAAGATTTTTATCAGAAGCCGGTAAAATCCTCCCAAGGCGCATAACCGGTAACTGTGCATATCACCAGAGAATGCTTTCAAATGCTGTTAAAAGAAGTCGCGAAGCAGCTATTATCGGCTACGTTTTTGAAAACTAAACCTTTGGTTTGTAACAAGCTGAATTAACAGCCCCAAACGACATAAAAAAGTATTAAATACCGCCTTAAAATTAATTATGGCGGTATTTTTGTATTTAAATTCGATTACACTCACAAAACTATTTTTTAAATGCACTTGTAATCTTTGAAAATGCTTTTGCGACAATATCTTGCGGTTTTAAACTTTGCGCAAGAGCATCGCGTACAAAAATTTCTTTTTGTTCAGCAATAGGCAGTTTTTTTATATACATATCTCTGCAGATTTTCGTGCCAAATTCATCCGCACAGCTTGTACCGGCTTTTTTGCCAAGTTTCTCGCCAATATTATCGGCAGCACCTACAATCTTTTGCCCGACTGTATTAATTACTGCGCCTATTTTTGAAACATTCATTTTAAATCTCCTTTATCTGATATACACATATAACAACAATCCAAAAAAAAAAAATTGATAAGCAGCATAAGAAATTTTACATTTTTTTACAAACCTATGTCTTTCCTAAAAATTTTACCCTTATATTTTATGGTTTCAGCAGCCCGATACACAATATCCCTGGCATTTTTCCCGGATTTAACAAGGCTTAAAACCCTTCCGCCGTTGGTAACCAAATTGCAGGATGCAAGGGCGGATGTGCAGTTTTCAGCAGCTTGGCAAAGACAATCATTTTTAACCCCGGCAAAATACACCTTGCACCCTTGTTTCAATGCACTGTTAATACCTGATATTTGAGCACCTTTCTCAGGATTTTCAGGATATCCGGATGAGGCCAGAGTTACACAATATGTGCCTGTGCGCTTAAACTTCAAATCTACTTCATTCAGGCGCTTTTCACCCATTTTTATAAAAATATCAAGCAAATCCGCACCTTTTGTATCATCCAATAATTCAAGCAACGCCTGAATTTCAGGGTCCCCAAAACGTACATTGTATTCTAAAACATACGCATCATCTTTTGCAAGCATTAGCCCTGAGTACAAAACCCCTGTAAAATCTGTCTTTTCAGACTTCAGCGCACTTTGCAAAACCTTGAGATATTTATTAACCTGTTTTTTTTGCTTAATCAAAATTTTACTTGGTGCATACGCCCCCATTCCGCCGGTATTTTCACCCCTATTATCATCCAAAAGCCTCTTATAATCAGATGCCGGGGGAAATGAAACAAGCGTATCCCCGTCCCACAAAGACATTATGGATACCTCAACACCGCTTAAGCGCTCTTCCAGAATAATACGACTTGAGGCCTTTCCGAATTTACCCTCCAAAAAGCTTTTAGCAATGCTTTCAGCCTCATCAAACGTATCAGGCACGCTCACACCCTTGCCAAGCGCCAAACCGTCCGCCTTAATTACAGGCGGCGCATTGTTATTACGCTTTTTAAAATCTTTTAAAGCAGCCAGCAATTCGCTTTCAGCAGTTACAACCTTATAATCCGCAGTCTTGATACCATGTTTTTGCATAAACTTTTTAGCAAAAATCTTTGACCCCTCAAGCTGCGCCCAATACTTATTTACACCGATAACATTAATTCCTTCTTTATTGAAAATATCTGCAATGCCCTCACAAAGGGGGTTTTCCGGCCCGACAACAAGCATATCTACGCCATTTGTTAAAGCCTTTTTTAAGAGGTCATTATAATCAATAAATTCAATATTTTCCCCTAAATTTTTAAACCCGTCATTTGCACCCGCCAAAAACAACTTATCAAGATACGGCGATTTTTTTATTTTAGCAGCAATTGCATTTTCCCTTGCACCACCCCCGAAAACCAAAACCCGCCTTTTAAAAAGCAGCTTTTCTATAATTTCAGGATACATGGAATGCTCAATAGAATGTATACGCGCCTCTAGGCCGTCAAGCGAAAGCCCTGCTGTCTGAACCTCTCTCTGTTCAATTATTTTCCCGCTATCCACATTTTTGGTAACATAATGCACGGTAACGCCGGTTTTTTTAACACCCTCTCTAAATGCCCTTTCTATAGCATCTTTACCCTTAAATTTCGGCAAAAGCGAAGGGTGTATATTTATAACAGGCGCAGGCGCAAGTATTTTAAGGATTTTTTCAGGCAAAATACGCATAAACCCTGCAAGAACAAATAAATCATAATCTCCTTTTTGCTGTGTCAAAAAATCAGCCAGAGTATCAAATTTAACATAAAAGCTCCGGATACCAAGATTTTTAGCCCTTTTTAAAACATATGCTTCTTTTTTATCACACAACAGTTCAAAAATTACCTGCGGGGCTGCATCTGAGATAGTTTTACCGTTTATACACGTTAAACCTTTATTATAAAAGTATTTTACAATAGCCTCAAAATTAGAACCGTTGCCGGATGCAAACACAAGCACTTTTTTAGTCATTAAACCTTGCCCCTGCAGCTGTTTCAGACTTTTCAATATACCCAAATATAAACGGATTATGATTTTTCGCTATCTCAAGCACACGCTGTACATTTTTCTGTTTTGCAATGATACAAAAACCCGCACCCATATTGAATGTGCGGTACATTTCATCCTCCGCAACAAAATGCGAAAGCAAGTTAAAAACCGGCAGCTTTGGCAGCGAAGTTTTATCTAAAACCGCACAAAACCCATTGGGCACTGCCCTTTTGATGTTTGATAAAATTCCTCCGCCCGTTATATTTGCTAACCCCAAAACAAGCTTTTCAGCGCATATTTTTAGTATACTCTCAGCATATATTTCGGTGGGTGCAAGGGTTTTAATGAATTCTTCATCATTAAGTTTCCTGTCAGCATATAATTTTCTGACAAGTGAAAACCCGTTAGAATGTATCCCGCTTGATTTTAAACCAATCACGATATCCCCTGCCGAAATATTCTGCCTGTTTGGGATTTCATCCTCTTTTACAAGCCCCACCATAAAACCTGCCGCATCAAATACATTTTCCTTAATAAAATCAGGCATTTCAGAAGTTTCACCACCCAAAAGAGCGCAATCATAGCGGCAGAGCAAATTGTTTAATTCTTCAATAAAGCCGGATAAGATTTCAGACTCAAGTTTATGCACAGCAAGATAATCCAAAAAAAACAGCGGTTTTGCCCCGGCACAGATAAGGTCGTTAAGGTTCATTGCAACTAAATCTTGCGCCATGGTATTAAACATTTTTCTTTCTACAAGGGGCATTATCTTTGTCCCTATACCGTCTGTTGTTGCAACAAGCCTAAATCCGGGCAGTGCAGGATGAGCAAATGTACCGGCAAAATCATTAAAATTATCGGATTTTAAATGCGTCGCAAGAAGTTTTGACAATATATCAGCGCTTTTAAGGTCTACGCCTGTATTTTGATATGTGTATTCTTTCCTGTATTTTTCCATACAGCAATTTTAACACAAGGCTTTTCTTTCAAGCGAATTTTCATAAATTTCGGTAAGCTCCGAAGCATTGATTTTAGCAAAACCTAAATCCAAAACCCCAGTAGTGTCTGCAATTCCAAGATTTTTGTATGCAATATTATTTTTAATAAGATATTTTTCGATATCTTCGGGCGATTGTGTTGAAATTAAATATCTGTCCGGTGTTTCAAAAAACAGTGCATTAAAATCAGGTTTAAAAATCCCCTTAAACCCAATATTTAAGCTGTCACCCAGGCTGAATGCACCGCGGCCTCTTGAATTAAAGAGCATAATTAATAATGCCCCCAAAACCCCGCCCTTTGATACATCAATAGCGCCTGAAACAATGTTATGCGATTTAAAATGGAAAATTGCTTTTTTAAGCTTTGTTTCCAAATTAAAATCAGTAATATTTAAGGTTTTACCCTCATTGCCGTCACTATGGGTATCTGTTTTTCCTATTAAAAATACATTATCCCCCGGTGCAAACATAGAATAAATAGGCGTTTTAAACTTTAAGATACTCATCATGCCAATAACAGGGGTAGGGAAAATGCCCTCATTGTAAAACGAAACATTGCCTGATACTACAGGTATTTTAAGTGCAGCAAGCGCATCCTTAAAACCATTTATCGTTTGCACAAACTGATAGGCAGTTTCAGGATTTTCAGGGTTTGCAAAATTAAGGCAGTTCGTTATTCCGCAGGGCTCAAACCCTGATGAAACAGCATTTGCAGCACTTTCAAAAACAAGATTATAGGCGCCAATGTAGGGGTTAATTTTGCAGACGCGCTCGTTTGAATCCATTGAAAACCCGATAACCTTATCTTCTTCAAATAAATACAAGGGTGAAACCCCTAATCTGTGGGGATTTTTAAGAGTCCTTACCCCGACAGTGTTATCATACTGGCGGTAAACATATTTTTTAGATGCAAACCGCGGTGATGCCGCCATTTTGAAGATATAATGCTTAATTTCCTGTGGCGTTAAGGTGTTATTTTGCACGCCTGCAAGGCTTAGATTTTCGCTATCCGCTTTGGTTTTAGCCGGTTTTTTAATATTTAAATCATATAAAACAGGCTCCGTAAGGGCATACACAGGAACAGAGGCCTCTAAAACATCATTATAATAAAGATTATACGTATTCCCGGGTTTAGTTACACCTATCAAAGCAGAATTAATTTCATATTTCCTGCAGATTTGAAATATCTCATTAACACCCTTGCTGTTAGTGCAAAACACCATTCTCTCCTGAGATTCGGAGAGCATAATTTCATAAGGGAGCATGTTTTTCTCGCGAAGCGGCACTTTATCGAGGTATAAATCAATTGCAACATTGCCCTTTGCGGCCATTTCGGATGTGGAACTTAAAAGCCCCGCTGCTCCTAAATCCTGACATGAATAAATATTTTTGGATTTTAAAATCTCCAAAGTAGCCTCTATCAGGTTTTTTTTAGTATACGGGTCACCGATTTGCACGCTTATACGGTTGTTACTGTCCGCTTCAAGCTCTTTTGATGCAAATGCCGCACCAAAAAGCCCGTCCCTGCCTGTTGCAGACCCTATTAATACAATGTATGCATCCTTTTTTGCTGCAGATGTTTTTACCTTGTCTTTATGGCAAACCCCAACAGCCATAACATTTACAAGCGGCACGCTATTATAGCATTCATTAAAATCAACCTCACCGCCGATTGTAGGGACACCCGTAGAATTCCCGTAATCTGAAATCCCCTCAACAACACCGTTTAGAAGATATTTATTTCTGCGCGAAATATCACCCGCCCCGGCAATTTCACCAAACTTTAAAGCATTTAAAAGTACAGCCGGTCTTGCATTCATGGCAAGAATATCCCTTAAAATTCCGCCAATCCCTGTTGCAGCACCCTGATACGGCTCAACGGCAGATGGATGATTGTGGGATTCTGTTTTAAAAAATACTATATGCCTGCCCACTCTTATTCCACCCGAATTTTCACCCCTAAAACAAGCGCCTTTTGAAGGCAAACTGTCAAGATATTTCCTTGAATGCTTGTACCCGCAATGTTCTGACCACATAGCGGAAAACAGATATAATTCAAGCTCATTTGGTTCACGTGAAAGTTTTTTAACTATTTCACGATATTCAAATTCCGTAAGCCCAAGCCTGTTAAGCGTTTTATGGATTTTATAATCTGTCATACGCGCCTCCGCTAATCACATCAGGGGTTTTGCGGATTTTTATAATTTCATTCTTGATAAAATCAAACACCTTTTTGCCGTCCGATAGACCGCAATGCTTTAATACCGCTCTTTCAGGATGAGGCATAAGCCCAAAAATCTTATGTTTACTATCATACAATCCTGCTATATCATCTAAAGAGCCGTTAGGGTTTGTTTTATACGTGATTATATTCATATTGTTTTTTTTAATCATATCCAAATCGGCATCACACGCCCAGTATCGCCCCTCTTTATGGGCAATCGGAAGTACAATATCCCTGCCGTTAAAAACAAGCGGCTCATCCTCTGAAATAAAGCGCGTATTGGCATTTTCAACAAGTGCCCCCGGCAAAAGACCTGCCTCACAAAGGATTTGAAACCCGTTGCATATCCCAAGTACAAACCCCATGCCGGATTTAACATATTCTTTTACCGCCCCTGTCACAGGTGAAAGCTTTGCAAGGCGCCCCGCGCGTATATAATCGCCAAACGAAAACCCGCCCGGCAGTAGAACTAAATCATATCCTTCAAGATTTGTACAGGTGTGAAATACAAATTCTGCAATAAATCCACACTCTTCAAGTGCCATTTTAGTATCCCTGTCACAATTTGTGCCCAAAAAAACTATAATTGCAGCCTTTAATTTCATAAATCATTAATCCCGCTAAAATCAAGCACTTCATATGTTTCAACCACAGGATTAACAAGCACTTCATTTATAATATTTAAAAGTTTTTTATCCGCTGCCTCTTTATCGAAAGCCGTAATTTCAAACTCAAAAAACTTACCCATACGCACATTTGCACTATTTTCAAGGCCTATTCTGCAAAGCACGGCAGCTACGGCCTCGCCTTTTGCATCCTTTATATTATCTTTGAGTTTTACAATTACTTTGGCTCTAAATTTCATAGGTTTATTTTATAATGAAATAAAATTACTTTAAATACTTTTAAAGGGAAATTTTTATGAAAGAAACACTCTTTGAAACAAGATTTTTAAACCTTGCAGCATCGAAACGCAAAGGCAAGGCAGACTGGATATATGCCCACAGACCAAATGCCAAAAATGTGGTAATAATTATACCCCTTTTACATAAAAGTGACGGGGATTACACTCTGTTTTTAATTACAAAAAGACCCCCAATAACAGAAGAATACGGCAAAAAATTTTGTGTGGAATTCCCCGCAGGGCTTGTGGGGGATGAAGATAAAGATGAAACAACAAATGATGCCCTGAAAAAAGAATTGCTTGAGGAAACAGGATATAAAGCCGAAAACTTTAAAATCCTTGTAAATAATCTTGTATCATCAGGCGGGCTTACATCTGAAAAAGCCACTCTTGCCCTTGCAGATATTTACGACCTTGAAAAAAAGGCAATACCGATTGATGACGGCGGCGTCATAATTGAAAGAATTGAAATCAGGCTTGATAAAATTGCCGATTTTTTAAAAACCGCAGATGAAAAAGGATATTTTATGTGCGCACAAACCCTTGCGGGATTGTATTTTATAATAAATGATTAATAAGTTTACCAATTATTACTTGTTTATGAGATAATATCCATTAAGGAATTAGTTTTAGCCTTAAGGATGTTTTAGATGAAACTTGCACAAACAAGAACCGATAATGCTTTTGATTATGCCTTTCTTTTCGGACGTATTTTCCCATATATAAAACCGCTGATACCAAGGATAATACTTGCATTCATCTTATCTGTACCGCTTGGGCTTTTAGACGGCGCCACAGCTTTTGCACTAAAACCTTATATTGATGTTGTTGTAAATGGCAAACCTATGAATATAAACGGTTTTGAACTTACAAGAGATTTGCTTGCAGCACTAATCCCCTGGCTTATTGTAGGCTTTGCGGTTGTGCAGGGTGTGCTTAAATATGTAAATGCTTATCTTACAGACTGGCTTTCAAATACAATATCAAATTCCGTAAAGATTGATTTATTCAAAAAGATGACCTCCCTTGATTCAAAGTTTTTTGATGAAAACTCTTCAGGCCTTGTGCTTTCAAGATTTCTGGGCGACCCTGATACAGCATCAAAAAGCGTTATTGAATCTATAAAAACTCTTATCACCTGTGCCACAGGTGCTATGGGGCTTATTGCTGTTTTATTGTACAACAGTTGGAAACTTGCCTTTGTGGGTGTGGTTGTCCTTGTGATAGCATTTTTGCCTGTTGCCCTTATTAGGAAGAAAATCAAACAGGTTTCAAACGATTCTATGGTACTCGGGGGCGGCATTAACACCAATTTTAACGAAACATATCACGGCAACAAAATAATGACAGGGTATTCCCTGCAAAACAGCCTTAATGTTAAATTTCAAAAACAAATAAGAAAATCTTTTGACCTTGCAATGTCCCTTACAAAACGTGTAGGGTGGATGTCGCCCATTATGTATCTGATTGCAAGCATCGGGGTTGCAATAGTTATGTTATTTGGAAACCACCTCATTATATCCGGCGAAATGACAACGGGAAGCTTTGCAAGCTTTATTACATCCCTTTTATTATTATATAAACCGATAAAAGATTTAGGAAGAACACTAACAAGTCTGCAAGGTGTTTTTGTCGCCATGAGCAGGGTGTTTGAACTTTTTGATTTAAACCCCGAAATTGCAGATATTAAAAACCCGGTAACACTGAACGGTGTAAGCAAAAATATTGAATTTAGTGATGTTTGCTTTGAATATGAAGAAAATACACCTGTATTGAAAAATATAAGTTTTAATATTCAAAAAGGGCAAACAATAGCGCTTGTCGGAAACTCAGGCGGCGGAAAATCAACAATAGTAAATCTTATTCCAAGGTTTTATGACATAAAATCCGGCAGTATAAAGATTGACGGTGTAGATATAAGAAACTACAGCCTTATATCATTAAGAAAAAATATCTCGGAAGTTTTTCAGGATAATTTCCTGTTTTCAGGCTCTATAAGGGATAATATCCTAATGGGAAAACCTGATGCAACAAATGAAGAGATAGAAAAAGCTGTATACGGCGCCCATCTTGATGAATTTTTACATACCCTTGAACATGGCATAGATACCATAATAGGAGAAAGAGGCACAACACTTTCAGGCGGGCAAAGACAAAGGGTTGCAATAGCACGCGCTATGGTAAAAGATGCGCCGGTTATAATTTTGGATGAGGCAACAAGTGCCCTTGATAATAAATCCGAAGCAATTGTGCAAAAGGCGCTTGAAAACCTGATGAAAGATAAAACTGTTTTTGTTATAGCACACAGGCTTTCGACCATTAAAAATGCGGATATGATTTTTGTTATAAATGACGGTGAATTGGTTGAAGCTGGAAATCACGAAAACTTATTAAAAATTGAAAACGGACAATATAAATTTTTATACGAAATGCAATTCAAAACAGCTAGCGTATAATCCCTAATAATAAGGTTATTCCAAGCTTTTGGGGTATTCCTGTAAACTAATGTAACAAAAACACTAATTTTATATAAAAAATTAGCAAAATATTTTTTTGATTGTTTTTAATCTAGTGTAGATATTACACACAATCGCAAACCCCATTAACACAACACAACCGAAGCAAAATATACAAAAAAACTTTAATTTATACCTAACAAACACAATCAACTAACGCCTAATGTCTTACATAGGCGTTTTTTATATCTATATTTCAAGCGGTAAACTGAATTTAAATATTGTGCTTTCACCCTGAATGCTTTTAAAGCTTAATTCCCCAAAAAGCACATTTGCAAGCTGTTTTGAAACACAAAGCCCGATACCGGAGCCTTCAGGGTTTTTATCCGGATTTTCATTAGTACAGTGTAAAAAATCTGTTATTTTTTGTGCACTTTCTTCATTGATATATGCACCATCGTTTGCTATTTCAAAATAATATTTATCCTCTTCAACCCAGGATGTAATATTTATAATACCGCCCTCATCTGAAAATTTTATTGCATTGCTGATGAGATTATATAATATCTGGTTAAACTTTGTATAATCAGAAACAATACTCACCTGCATTAAAACGGGTTTTATGGTTACATTCTTTTTAGAGGCGGCACAATTAAAGATTTTAATCACATCCTCTATTGCACGTCTTGTTTCAAAGCTTTGTTTGCGGATAACCGTTTTTCCGTGTTTTAATTTTGCATTTTCAATTATATCCATTAAAAGATTTTTAAGCTGATAAGAACCTGTGCAAATATTTTCTATATAGCTTTTAACCTCTTCCCCAAAGGAGGCTGAATTTTTCCTCAAAAGCTCTGAATAGGCTATGATTGAATTAAGTGGGGTTTTAATTTCATGGGAAAAGCAAGTGATATTTTCAAGTTTTTCTTCACCTTCTTTTTTAATGCCGTTACAAAGCTTTATCGTTTCAATCGCATTGATTATATGTACACAAAGATTTTCTAGATAAATAATATCGCTTTTTTCATAAAAAGTATCAGCCTCAAAATAAACATACCCAAGCTCTTGTTCCCCGTTTTTGGTATCAATTTCAAGAGGCATTATTTTATAATCTGGTGTATGGTTTATATTTGAAAAGTATTTTGCTATTTCTATATGCGCATTATACATATTCATGGCAGGAAATATAGAATCTGCCATATAATTTATGCTGTTATTGTTTTCATTTATAAAAACCTTGTTTTTACCGCCGGCAGAATCATAAATTACTATTGCCATTTTTAAAAACGGAAGAAAACGACCTACATTATTAATCAGCTCATAAAAATATTTATCCGTATCTGCTGTTATATTTATATCATTGATACACTCAAAAACAAGGCGCCATTTTTCCTGGCTTTCAAGATATTTGCCGACATATGTTTCAAGCTCTTTTTTGTCATCTTCTTCTTCATTAAAAAGAAACTCTAAAATAGATTCGCATTCTTCTTGTTTTAAATTTCCCGTCTTAATAGTCATCTGCCCTATGTCCTTTTTTGTTCTTGCTAAAACAATAAACAACTTTTGATTATAGTTTTAAGCGAAAATAGAATACAGATGTATTACCTGAGCGGGTAGTTTTTAATAATTACTCGCATAAAATAAAAAGCCGATGAGTAAATCAGCAAAAAGCAGACAAAGAGTGCACAAAATTGCGGATTTTGTGGTTGCATCCCCTACATTTTTAGCGCCGCCGGTTGTATTATACCCAACTGTTGCACAAACTGTAGAAATTATGCCGCCAAAGATAAAACCCTTCAAAACACTTATATAGATATCCTTAGTGTTAAACATAAGCCAAACAGAATTTAAGTACCTGTTAGGATGCAGACTGATTGAAAAGTATGAAACCGCCATACCGCCCATAACGCCAATAAATTCAGCCAGTATTACCACAAACATCACCCCAAATGCGCCTGCCGCTATCCTTGGTGCAAAATAGTATCCCACAGGGTCTACCCCAAGAACTTTCATGGCATCCACCTGGGATGTCACTTTCATATTAGCAATCTGGGCTGTTATAGCCGTACCTGCCCTGGCACCTATCGCAAGAGCTGCAAACCCCGGGGCAATTTCCCTGATTAAAGCAACCCCTAAAAAGCCGCCAATATAATCTTCAGCCCCGCTCATAAGAAATTGTTTAGATACCTGTAGCGCAATAACAGAAGATGCTATCATTACAATCATAAGTGATATACCAAGCGAATCAAAACCAATTTTTGCAGCCTGGGATACTACGCTTTTAAAAGTAACGCTGCCCCTGAAAAGGTATTTGACAGCATCTGCAAAATTTTGTACACATTGTCCCAAAAACAAAATCATGTGTTTAATTATCGCAAAATATCGTAAAAAAAGCTAGATTTTTAATACTTTTTTATTTAAAATAATGCAATGCTAGTGATAAATTTTATTTTAGTTTTACTGTTTTTATACCTTATTTTCTATTGTATATACCTTATAACGCTTAATTTTAAGGCTTTTTGGAGAAAAAGGTACCTTAAAAATGAACACTACATGCAGCAGATGAACTTAAAAGAAAATAAATTATGTGTTGTAGTATGGGCAAACAGTAAACACAAAAGGCTTGAAGACCTTCTTAAATCTTTAAACAACCAGACTTATTCCAAACAAAATTACTCAGTACACGTTATTGTACAAAGAGAAAAAGATTCTGTTAATTTCCTCCCGGAATGCATATATGGCGCCATAATCCACTATATTGAAAATCCTGAATACTTTTCGAAAGACAAGGCTGTTTCAATGTTTGTTGAAAGGCTTTTGCCTGAAGATAAATTTGATGCATTTGTATTTTTAGGGGCTGACAGAACAGTCGGTGAAAATTATCTTGAATTTGTAAACAAAAACATTTATGAAGAAAATACTATATTAACAGGCAGGCTTGATGTTAAAACTTCATCTGATATTTTCTTCTTTAAGTTAAAATATGAAATATTAAATGCCAAACAGCATTTTGTAAATAATACCGTTAATATTGCAAGGCGTATGTTTGATTTAGCAAATGTAATTGACGGTAACAACTGCGCTATGACAGCAGATGTACTTAAAAAAACCGGGCGCATCTGTTTTGAAACAAGAAATGATGAATTAAAATATTCTCTGTTTCTTGCAAGCAACGGCTTAAAACCTTTATACTGTCCGTTTATGTCATCATATGTTGATGTTGAAAACTTTGATGCAAGCACGGCCAATCTCTCATCAAGGTATTCTCTATTCAAATACTATATGCCGCTTTTACACAAAAAACCGTGGTATTTTATTGAATTTGTATTTTCAACACTGAAACCGGGTGCTCTTTTTGCACTTATCGTATATGCCGCATTACTATATTCATCATTTACATTTATCACAGGAATAGGATTAAAATATATATTTCATCTTGGTATTTTAGGATTAATAAGTACGGCCACAGGGATTTTAGCTTCGCGCATAGGTATAAAATCGTTAGGATATTTAATATTATACCCCGTATGCTCTTTTATGCTGAACTTTAAGGTGGTAACAAAAAAAATATCCTTAAAGGGTATCCAAAAACAAATACATGAAGATGAAAATGTAAATTCCGCCACGGTAAACTCCCTTGTATCAGACGGCAGAAAAGATTTAATATGCAAACTTGACCTGGTATCCGAAGACGGCATGAGAAAGGTAGTCTTTCGCTTTAAGAAGAAAAGGTTTGTATCTGATGCGCATCTTAGGATGTATGATGCTATGGAGGATATTTCAAGAAAACTCAAAAGCAAGGGGTTCATTCTTAAGGTTTGTCAAAATTGCGGCCATTTTGAATCCTGTCCTGACGGCACGGTAGATTTACTTAAGGGTGTTTGTAAATTAAAAACAAACCCTGCTACACCGCCCGAGCATGCCGTGCAGACACTAATCTGGAATACCTGCAGCGGCTTTATGCCCCAGAAAATATCAAACATAATTAATGATATGACAAAAAAAGATTAAAAACCGGCACAAACAATCAGGTCTGGGTATAAAAAATATGTTTTAAAAAACCGCCTTATCAATTAAGGCGGTTTAATTTTTATCTATATTTGAACACTATCTTGTCATAAAATGTTGGTTTGCTTCGTATAAATCTTTTTTGAAAGTATCTCTGTAAGCAATGGCACCAACAATCTTTCTAACTTCGTTTATCATTGCAATTTGTGTTTCCTGCTTATTAACAGCAGAACCTACACCAACTGCACTTGCACCGGCAGCAAATGCTAAAGGTGCGGTATCAGAATTAACGCCTGAAGCTGACATTATCGGTATGCCAATGTGTCTTGCAATTTCCATAGTGTTTGAAATTGTTGTTTTAGCAAGGTTTAAAAATTCTTGCGCGCTTTTTGCTTTTTCAATAGCACCGGCTTTTGTACCTTCGGTTTGAATTAAATCAATACCTAAAAGTTCAAGCTTTCTTGCAAGTTCCACCTGCTCTTCAACATTAATGTTCCCTGGAACAGTAACACAGGTAAAAATACCGTTTGGTGTAAGGCTTAAAGTTTCAAGCGTAATTTCATAAACATCATCAGCCCCAAATTCAAGACCTTGTTTGTAAAGCGCATCAAAATTACCTATTTCAATAGCATCAGCGCCCCATTGGATTGCCTTTGCAAGTTTAAACGGTTCAACAGAGGACACAAAAACGGGAAGTTTAGTATTTTGTTTTGCAGCCCTGATAATTTCTTCTGAAGCTGCAACATCCACTGCACTTGCTAAGCCAAGCTGAGCAGCCTTTGATACATTTTTAACGCTTTCAACATTGTAATTATCAATGCCCGCAATAATCTTTACTGCTCTTCTTTCTCTTAAATGTCTTTTAAAAACATCTATATTTCTCATTTCTTTTCCTTTCATAAAAGCCAATAGAATTATAACACACTTAAACTCTTGGGGCAATTTAATTTTAAGCCAAAAATGTTTTAATTTAAATACAATGTAAATTCGGAGTATTATTAGGATGTACAAAACATTTAAAACATATTTTTTGCTATTTACGGTAATTATTTTTTCCGCCCTTTCCATGCCCCTTGTGCAGCTTGACCCATGCCGGCAAACAGGTGCCGCAATTGCTGCAACATCTGAAGAAACGGCAATCACAAGGGTGTATGAAAAAATAACACCTGCTATAGTTGCAATTGATGCACAACTGGATGAAGGTGTTTCATCAGGTACAGGCTGCGTTATTGACCCTAAAGGTGCAATTTTGACAAGTTCTCACGTTATAAATAAAGCAAAAAATATAGAAGTAACAACAGCAAACGGACAAAGCTATAAAGGCGAAGTTGTAGCTGTTTTAAAAGATAAAAATGACCTTGCTATAATAAAAATAAGCCCTAAAAGCCCTCTTCCTATAATATCTTTCGGAAACAGTGAAAATGTAAAGGTGGGGCAAAGGGTGCTTGCAATAGGGAACCCGTTTGGCTTTAGGGGAACATTAACCACAGGGATAATTTCGAGAATAGATTACCAAAGGAAAAAAATCCAAACTGATGCCGCAATAAACCCGGGCTGCTCCGGCGGGCCGCTTATAAACCTTGACGGGGAAGTTATAGGCATAAATCAATCCATTTATAACCCGGATAATAACCGCTCAAATATCGGCATAGGTTTTGCAGTACCGGTTAATTACGCAAAAGATTTTATAAACCTGACACGTGCAAAAATGGCCTCAGCCAGAGGGAGAAGATAAGAAATTATGCAAGCATATTAAAAATTTCATTAATATGTTTATTTGTTTCAGCCTCGTCTTTGTTAATACGTTTATTTTCTTCAATTTTTTCTTTATCAAAACCTAATGCATTAAATGTTTTTTCTCTTGTTTCATTAAATAGATCTTCAATTGTTTCAAACAACTTTGCATCACTAAATATAGGCCTTCCCAACTCTGCATTACCGCCCAAATCTTTTTCAACTCTTGCAATTATTTCATTGGTATAGCAATCTTCTACCAACGCATGCATACTATCATTTTTCTCTGCACTATTTCCTCCATTAAGGTAAGCAAATCTTACATTAAAATTCATATGCTTGGGTGTTGAAACAGCAAGCTCTTTTGCAAAATCATTCAGTGCATTTATAGTATTTTTTTCTGCCTGTTCATTGCTATTTTTTCCAAGAGTAGCTATATGTTTTGCAATATTAACCTTGCAATCCTTTGAAAATTCGCCTTTCTGCCCTATTGTTACATTACCTCTAAAATTCAGGTTTGATGAAATTGGATTTATCATTTAACTTTTACTCCTTTTTACCAATGCAACTATTTAAAATAGCGAACAAAAAATAATTTGCTACCCAACCGTCTCTTTTAAATATTTTTATTTTTGCCTTACTATTAATTTATGTTTAAAAATTTTAATTCCATATACTTGGATTTTGACGGCACAATCACAAAATATGATACATTAGGATTGTTTTTTTCAAACTTTGCAGGTCCAGGGTGGCTTGATGCGGAACAAGAATGGATAAGCGGTAAAATCAATTCTAAAACCTGTGTGCAACGGCAGCTTGCATTGGTTAAAAATTTAACGCCTGAAAGATTTTATGATTTTTTAAATTCTATTGAAATTCAGGACGGTTTTATTGATTTTTGTGCCGCAGCAAAAAAAGCCGGTAAAAAAATAACTGTCCTAAGTGACGGTTTCGATTTTTTTATATCTTATACCCTTAAAAGAGCGGGGCTTGATTATATAGATTTTTATTCAAATAAGCTGAATGTAACAGAAAAAAACGGAATATTGGAATTCAGTCTTGAATTCCCGAATGAAAATAGAGACTGCAAAGCGGGTCTTGGCAGCTGCAAATGCTCAAAACTTTCCAAAAACATAAAAGATGAAAAATTCATATACGCCGGGGATGGATTATCCGACTGGTGTATTGCAAGTAAATCCAAAATGTTGTTTGCTAAAAAAAGCTTAAAAAAACATTGCGAAAAAAACGGTATAAAATTCATTGAATTTAAAACCTTTTTCAATGTTTTAGACTATTTGAAAGAAGGGATGGCAAACAATGCAGGATTTACAACAAAAAACATTGACAGAAAATGAGATAAGGGAACTTGATAAAAAATACTGCTCTTGGGGAGATACAGTCCATTATTCTAAAAACCCTAAAATATTCAATAACTGTGAAGGCACCTTTATGCTTGATGATAAAAATACCCCTTATCTTGACCTTCAAATGTGGTATGCAAGCTGTAATTTAGGATATAAAAATAAAAAAATCTCAGATGCTGTTATTAATTGTTTAAATTCTATGCCGCAAATTGCCTCCAGATTTCTATTTGAAAATAAAGTACTTTTAGCTTCAAAAATAGCAAAAGCTAACGAAAAAAGATTTAATATAAAAGGCAGAGTGCATTTTAACGTAGGCGGCGCCCAGGCTGTAGAAGATGCTTTAAAACTGGTTAGAAACTATACCGGCAAAAACCTGCTCTTTGCTTTTATGGGCGGATACCATGGAAGAACAATCGGCGCAAGCAGTGTCACCTCAAGTTTTCGTTATAGGGAAAATTTTGGCCACTTTGGGGACAGGGCTCATTTTGTACCATTCCCATACTGTTACAGATGCCACTATGGCAAGAAATGTGAGGATTGTAATTTTTACTGCGTTAAACAGTTTGAAAAGAATTTTGAAAGTGAATACAAATCCTTCTATGACCCTTCAACTAAAAAATCTGAATATGTAGCATTTATTGCTGAACCAATTCAGGGAACAGGCGGTTATATTGTACCGCCTATTGGATACTTTAAAGAATTAAAACGGGTTCTTGATAAATTTGGTATTTTATTTATAGCAGATGAAATTCAAATGGGATTTTACAGAACAGGTAAACTCTGGTCCATAGAGCATTTTGGCGTAAAACCTGACGTTATAACATTTGGAAAATCTTTAACAAACGGGCTTAATCCGCTTGGCGGTCTTTGGGCAAGAGAAGAGATGATAAACCCGGAAATTTGGCCTGCAGGCAGAACCCATTCTACATACTCATCAAACCCGATAGGCTGCGCCGCGGGAAATGCTGTTATGGATGCATTTTCAGAACATAATTTTGAAGAAGAAATAAGACAAAAGGGTTTAAAATTTTTAGATGGGCTAAATTGTTTAAAATCAAGATACAAAACAATTGGAAATGTTGACGGTCTTGGCCTTGCACTAAGAATAGAATGTACTAAAGAAGACGGCATTACGCCTAATAAAACCCTTTGCGATAACATAATCGAAGAAGGCCTGAAGGGTGATTTAACCTATCTAGGTCAAAAATGCGGTATCGTGCTGAATAACGGCGGGTATTTTAAAAATGTAATAACACTTGTCCCGCCTGTCACAATAACAAATGATGAAATTGATATGGCAATAGAGCTTATAGAACAATTATTTAATAGATTTAACTAAAAATAAGGAACCAAATGAAAAGTAATATAAAAGCCCAAAAAACAGATATGGACTATATTTTAATCCACAGGGAAACAGTTCAGCCAAACCGCGCAGTTATGCTTTTTCACGGGCTTACAGGAAGTCCGTATGAGCTAAAAAAATATGCCAAATTTTTATTTGATAACGGATTTGATGTATATTGCTATTGCCTGCCGGGCCATGGCAGCCACCCGATTGACATACATACGGTTAAGGAAAGCGATTGGCGTAATTTTGCAAACGAAAGATACCAAGAATTAAGAAAACAGTATGCAGATTTCTTTGTAGGCGGTTTATGTCTTGGTGCAGTGCTTGCACTAAATTTGGCTGAAGAAAACAAGGATGTTTCAGGCGTTATATGTCTTTCTACCACACTGTTTCTGGACGGTTGGACCATTCCCTGGTACAATTTTTTAATGCCTGTAGGTCTATATACTATCTTAAGATATTATTATACATTCCCTGAAAGAGAACCTTACGGCATTAAAAACGAAAAAGTAAGGCATACAATCTCAAAGCTAATGAGCAAAAACACAGTTGCCATGGATAATTACCCCTTAAGCTCAATTTATGAATTACTTGTGTTATCCAAAAAAGTTAGAACCGGTATTAAAAAAGTATTTACCCCCGCCCTTATAGTACATTCCCTTGAAGACGACCTTACAAGCACAAAAAGCGCAAAATATGTTTACAAAAATATATCTTCCTTTTACAAGGAATATATGGAACTTTCAGACAGCTATCATCTGGTATTGTATGACAATGAAAAAGATAAAGTCTACAACAAGACAATAGAATTTATTGACGCATTGTCTTATAAAAGAAATATAACACTTAAAGAACTGCAGAACAGAAAAAGGTGAATAGTTATATGCAAAATTTATTAATTTTTCTTATATGTATAAATATATTTTTAATTTTATCTTTATTTTTTGGCATGACTAATATTTTTAAAGAAGAAACAAGCCCCAAAATAAGGTCTTATTATTCAGTATTCTTATCCATACTTTTATTCTTATATTTGGCCTCTATTGTGGCTGCAGGTATAAGATATTTATTTATGGCTGAATACTCAACAAGTCCGTTTTTATTTTTATTCTTTATATTCCCATTTGCAATAGGCAATTTTGCATCATATAAAAAACTAAAGATGTTTACCGTTTTGCAGATTTTTGTTTTCATTTTGAGTCTTGTGTATATTATTTATCTTTATAAACATATTTATTAATTTTCAAATTTATGTTAATTTAATATAGTAAAATAAAATCAAGACTGAATGTGGTTTTTTATGCAGTGCAAATTTTGCGGTCAAAATTTACCAGATAATGCAGTATGCTGCAACAGATGTGGCGGCAGCCTTGCATCATCCCCGAAAAGAAAATTTGACATGCCCCGCCCAAGGGAAGAGGAGCTGATTTTTAATATAAAGCCGGCTTTTGATATGTCAATAATAGGTGTAAGAGCATTTTTCCTTGCACTGTTTATAGGTGCGGTTGCAACTGCTACAATTGGTACACTGATTACCGTTATATTAAGCTTGCTTGGTTTTTTAAACTGTACAATTGCATTTTGGATAACCGGCGGAATATTTTTCTTTGCAACCTTTTTCCTATTTGTATATGTTGCAAAGAAAAACACCATGGCAAGAAAATTTACATTCTACCAAACAAAAATGGAATACACTTATAATGCATTTGACGGCAAATTCAGATACCTTGAGTACTCATCAATCCTTGATTCAAGTGTCACAAAAGGTCCTCTTCAAAAAATGTCCAATCTTGGCAATATATCTTTTATATGTGTCGGCAGTTTCCACGATTATGTTGTTGCAATAGGAGATGTCAGAGACCCTGATTATGTATATAAAAAAGTTTTGGATTTAATTGAAATAAACAAAAGCCTGCAAAAATAGATATTCTATAATGTAACTTTAAAAGAAGATAATCGGAATAGGAATTATTTTTGTTTGTTTCTTTATCTTATATCTAAATGTTAAATCCTTTGCACCAATATATTTTTCAAATGAAGGAAACTCAGTTTCTTCCATTTTTTTAATAACCTTTTTATCATACCCTTCAGAGCCGGAACTAACCATAATCCAGGCTTTATCAACATGTCCTTTTTTGTTAATCTTTACGGCAAATTGAGGCTCTCTGGTAATATAAGAAAATGTCCTTGGCATAGCCTTGTATACGGCTGCATTTACTTTACCTGCATATAAATCATAAGCCTCTCTTGTATTATATTTTACAGATTCTTCACTATATGTATAATTAGAGGCACCAAAAGCGTAATTAAATAAGCCAAAACACAGCGCCAACATGCAAATCGCGCACTTATTCATATTTTATCTCCGTTCATTATAAAAGTATTTTTATTTTGTTTTTAGGACTTTTTCCTTAATTAAATCACCCATTTTTCGGGTGCCGATAAGCTCCTTGCCCTCACTCATAATATCTGCTGTTCTGTATCCGTTTCTTAGCACTTCTTTAATAGATTTCTCAATTAAATTATATGCTTCATCCATTTTGAATGAATATTTAAGCATCATGCCGGCAGAAAGTATTGTAGCAATAGGGTTTACAACATCCTTGCCCCTTAAATCAGGTGCAGAGCCATGAATTGGCTCATAAAGAGCTGTTTTTGCATCTTCGCCAAGGCTTGCGCTTGGTAAAAGTCCCAAGGAGCCTGACAACATTGATGCTTCATCAGATAAAATATCGCCAAATATGTTACCTGTCACTATTGTATCAAACTGTTTTGGTGCCCTAATTAGCTGCATAGCAGCATTATCCACGTACATATGTGATAATTCAACCTCGGGATAATCTTTAGCAACTTCTAAAACAATCTCTCTCCAGAGTCTTGAAACATCAAGCACGTTGGCCTTGTCAACCGAACAAAGTTTTTTACCTCTCACCATAGCAGTTTCAAAGGCAATCTTTGCAATACGGCGCACTTCATCCTCGGAATAAATCATATTATTAAAGCCGTATCTTGTACCGTTGCCGTCTTTATCAAGCCTTACCTCAACCCCTTTAGGTTCACCAAAATACACATCCCCCGTTAGTTCGCGGATAATCATAATATCTACACCCGCTACATTTTCAGGTTTCAGAGGGCTTGACGATACAAGCTCATCCCAAACTATCGCAGGGCGTAGATTTGCAAATAAACCAAGTGCTTTTCTTATTCCAAGTAATGCTCTTTCGGGCCTTACCTCAGGAGGAAGAGTGTCATATTTCCAATCCCCGACAGCCCCTAGCATAACAGCATCTGCCTCTTTTGCCGTTTTAACTGTTTCATCGGGCAGCGGAACGCCGGTTTTTTCATAGGCAATACCGCCTATAAGTTCATCTTTATAATCAATTTTAAAATCAAAAACTTCCCCTGCAGCATTAAGCACCTTTTTTGCTTCATCCATAATTTCAGGGCCGATACCATCCCCTGAAACGACTGCAACTTTATATTCTTTCACCGGTTAAACTCCTAGCTTTTTCTTTGTATAATTTACAAGGCCGCCAACATCAATTAATTCCTGAATTTCTTTAGGAAAAACCGTAACGGCATACTCTTTTCCGGTTGTTAAATTTTTAACAACCCCATTATCCAAATCCATACAAATTTCATCACCGTTTTTTGTTTCATCTGGTAATTTATCATTTTCAATAATTACAAGGCCGATATTTATAGCATTTCTGTAGAAAATTCTTGCAAAACTTTTTGCTATAACAGCACTTACGCCGGACGCTTTAATTGCTATAGGCGCGTGTTCACGGCTGGAACCGCAGCCGAAATTATCTTTTGCTATAATAAAATCACCTTTTTGCACATTTTTATAAAAATCTTTATCAATATCTTCCATACAATGTTCCGCTAATTCTTTAGGGTCACTGGTATTTAGATATCTTGCAGGAATTATTACATCCGTATCAACATCATCCCCGTAAACAAAACTTTTACCTTTTTTCAAAATATCTCCTCCATTTGTTCCATTTACTTTTTAAACTCTATTTCATATTATAAACATAAAGAAGAGTTCACTACAAATTATATCAGCTTTTCTTTTATGCGATTGTTTATTTTTGTAAAAAAATAAAGCCACTAGTTAGTAAAAGGAGAAAAAAATGAGATTACAAGAAAGCATTATCGAAGCGGTTGGCCAAGTTTATAACTATCTTGCTGAAAACGGTGAAGTAACTACTAAAAAACTTCAAAAAGACCTTGGTATGAGAGAAGATAGCATGAACCTAAGTTTCGGTTGGTTATCAAGAGAAGATAAAATCCAAATTGAGAAAAAAGGTGCCTATACAAAAGTTAGTTTAATATAGTTAAATTAATTCAAATTTATAAAAGTCGCTCTTAACAATATTATTTGCAAATATTGACAAGGGCGACTTTTTTTATGACAATATTATTTATGTTTATGTTAAAATCATCATAACGATTGACTATTAAATAAAAGGAATACGAAAAAATGGCAGTACCAAAGAAAAGAACAGGTAAATCAGCACAAGCTAAAAGAAGAGCTAACTGGAAAGCAACAGTGCCTGCAACTACAACATGTAAAAATTGCGGAAGCGTTGTTTTAACACATACAGTTTGCCCTGAATGCGGAACATACAAAAACAAAATTGTAAGCATTAAAGGGCAAAACATAGCAGAACAAGAAACAAAAGAAGAAGTTAAAGAAACTAAAAAAACTGCAAAAAAAGTAAAAGAAACAGAAACAAAGGTTGAAGAAACAAAAGAAGAGACAGCCGAAGTTTCTGAAGAAAAGCCAAAAAGAGTAAGAAAAACCAAAAAAGCTGATACGGAAAATACCGAAAGCGAAGAAAAATAGAAGTAACGGCAGGCAGCCACATGCCTGCCAACTTACATACCAAATAAAAAAATTAAGGGTAGGACTTGTTTTTGAGGAAGTTAGTATTATGACAAGAATAGCAATAGATGCTATGGGCGGAGACCATGCGCCAAGAGAGATTGTTAAAGGTGCTGTTTGGGCAGCGCTTGATTATGGTGTTCCGATAGAACTTGTCGGCAAAGAAGATGAAATTAAAGCCGAGCTTGAAAATATTCAAAAAACCGGTATAAAGTCTATGCGCGGCGGTTATTTTCATCACAATATTAAGGTTGACCTTTCAAAACTTGATATAAAAATTACCCATGCTGATGAAGTAATTGAAATGGGCGAAGCTGTCGGTCAAGCAATAAGGAAAAAGAAAAAATCTTCGATAGTCTTAACTGTTGATGCGGTAGCTCAGGGAAGTTCCGATGCTATTGTAGCAGCAGGCTCTACAGGTGCTGCTATGGCCTCAAGTTTATTTGGGCTTGGCAGATTAAACGGTATCGAAAGACCGGCAATATGCGTAACATTGCCCGGCATGAAACATCCGTTTGTTTTACTGGACGCCGGCGCAAACAGCAGCTGTACACCTGAAATGTTATGCCAATTTGCAATTATGGGCTCAACCTTTGTAAAAAATGTATACGGAAGGGAAAACCCCACAGTCGGCGTCTTAAATATAGGTGAAGAGGCAGGCAAAGGTAACGAGCTTGTCCAAACCACATATAAAATGCTCCAGGAAAATGAACAAGGCATTAACTTTATAGGAAATGTTGAAGGAAAAGAAATTTTCCATGGCAACTGCGATGTTATAGTTTGTGACGGCTTTGTCGGCAATGTTGCCTTAAAAATAATAGAAGGCTCTTCTTATATGTTATTCAAAATGATTAAAGAAGAATTCAATTCTAATATTATTTCAAAAATTATCGGTCTTTTAGCTAAACCATTCATGAAAAGAATATACAAGAGAATTAACTATGAAGAATTTGGCGGAGCACTGCTTTTAGGTGTTAAAGGTATAACCGTTATAGCGCACGGCAGAAGTACGGCATATGCCATTAAAAATGCCGTACGTGTAGCCAAAGAGGCCGTTGAAACCGGCGTAAACAAAAAAATAGCAGAATTTTTTCAATAAACAATTATACTTTTAAGGATTATAATAATATGAATTTTAAACCCGTACAAATACTTTCAATAGGTATGTCAATACCGGAAACAGTTATCACCAACGATAATTTAACAAAAATTTTAGATACGTCGGATGAATGGATTTCAACAAGGACGGGAATAAAACAAAGACACATAGCTAACGGTGATGAAAACTCCACCCTGTTTGGCATAAATGCCGCTAAAGATGCTCTTGATAAAGCAGGAATATCCGGCGAAGAGATTGATGCCATTGTTGTTGCAACTTCAAACCCATACAATATCTATCCTTCAACAGGATGCGCCATTCAGGAGGCCATAGGTGCAAAAAATGCCATTGCTTTTGATATAACCGTTGCTTGCACAGGCATGATTTATGCACTTGAAATTGGCCGCTCTTTTATATCAACAGGTAAATATAAAAACGTTTTGCTTGTTGCAACCGATACCAACTCTAAATTTTTAGACTGGACAGACAGAGGCAGCTGTGTATTATTCGGAGATGGCGCAAGCTCTATTTTGATTACAGAGGCAAAAGACGGCAATGATGATATCATAGCCCTGAATGTCAATGCTGATGGTACCATGGGTAAACACATAACAATGAACCTTATTGGTGATAATTGCCCGCTTGTAGAGCCTGCAAAAGAAGGTTGCAAAAAAATCACCATGAACGGCAAAGAAGTTTACAAATTTGTAATGCATACAATGCCCGAATCTATTATGCAGTGCCTGGCAGATGCAAATATGGAACCAAAAGACATTGATTATCTTGTGCCTCATCAGGCAAATCTCAGAATTATTGAAGGCCTTCAAAACCGTCTTGAATTTAGCGATGACAAAGTTATTGTAAATATTGATAAATACGGCAATACATCTGCTGCCTCTGTTCCTATTGCCCTATACGAAGGTATTGAAACAGGTAAAATCAAAACACCATCATACGCTATCCTATGTGCGTTTGGTGCAGGTATGGCCTGGGGGTCAGCCGTTGTAAGGCTTAGAGAAAATTTGAACAAAAAATCTTAAAAATTATAAAGAAATCAGGAGATAGAAATTTGAGAAAAATTGCTTTTATATTCCCGGGACAAGGTGCGCAAAGTACCGGCATGGGGTTAAGTTTGTTTGAAAATTTTGAAAGTGCAAAAGCGGTATTTAATAAAGCTGACAGTGTTCTAAAGAAAAGTGTTTCCAAGCTATGTTTTGAAGGCCCTGATGAAGCCCTAAAGCAAACGGTGAACACTCAAAGCTGCCTGCTTACTGTATCAATAGCAGCACTTGAGGCTCTAAAAGAAATTTCAAAAGGTGAAATTAAAGCGGATTATGCCCTGGGGCATTCGCTTGGTGAATATTCCGCAATGTATGCTGCAGGTGTTATGGATTTAGATAATATCCTTCTTGCTATCCAAAAAAGAGCAGATTTAATGCAGGAAGCATGTGAGAATTCTAAACCCGGCGCTATGAGTGCAATTTTAGGCTTAGATGAAACAAAAATTAAAGAATGTCTTGCTGCTGCAAGCTCAAAAGGGTTGGTTAGCATTGCAAATTACAATGAGCCAAACCAAATTGTTATAACAGGTGAAGCTGATGCCGTAAATTATGCTAATGAATTATTAAAAGAGGCAGGCGCAAAAAGGGTTGTACCGCTTGCTGTTTCAGGCGGCTTTCATTCTAAATTAATGCAAAGTGCAAGTGATAAATTTAAAGATTTTGTAACTGCACTTCAAATTAATGATGCAAAAATTCCTGTAATTACAAACGTGGATGCCAAATTAACAACAAAGGCTGAAGATTTTAAAACCAAAATGCCGGAGCAGATAAGCTCATCAGTTTATTGGACCCAATCAATCAAGTCGTTGTTGGAGCTTGGTGTGGATACATTTATAGAACTTGGTAACGGAAAAGTTTTAAGCGGATTAAACAGAAAAATTTGTCCGCCCGAGGTTAAAACATATAATGTATTTGATAAAGAGTCTTTGGAGGCTACGATTGAAGCACTAAATGCAATTAACGTATAAAAGGAGAATTATAAAATGACAGATAAAAAAGTGGCCCTTGTAACAGGCGGCTCAAGAGGAATAGGTAAAGCTTGCGCGTTAGAACTTGCACGCGCAGGATACGATGTTATTATAAATTACGCAGGAAATGAAGAGGCTGCAAACAAAACAGTAAAGGAAATCAAGGCTCTTGGGCAAAACGCTGCAGCTAAAAAATTTGATGTATCAAATAAAGAAACTGCCGAAACCGCAATAAATGAAATTCTTGCGGAATTTGGCAGAATTGACGTTCTTGTAAATAATGCCGGTATAACACGTGACAATCTTTTTATGCGAATGAAAGATGAAGAATGGTTAAGTGTAATCAATACAAATCTTAATTCCGCATACTTTGTAACACAGCCTGTTTCAAAGATTATGATAAAACAAAGAAGCGGCTCTATCGTAAATATGGCATCGGTTTCAGGGATATACGGAAATGCAGGCCAGGCAAACTATTCTGCGGCAAAAGCCGGCATGGTAGGTTTCACTAAAGCTCTAGCGAAAGAATTAGCCTCAAGAAACATAAGGGTTAATGCTGTGGCACCCGGCTTTATCCAAACTGATATGACCAAAGATTTACCTGTAGACAAAATTGTAGAAAGAATACCTCTAAAAACTTTAGGGCAACCCGAAGATATTGCAAAAACGGTAAAATTCCTTGCTGTTGATGCTAATTATATTACAGGCCAGGTGATTGGTGTAGATGGTGGCCTTGTTATATAAAAAAAATGCAAAAATATTTAATACAGCCCTTGCAGCAATTTTGTTTGCGGGCTGTATTTTTAATACCCAAAATGCAGCTGCAGATTATTATTTTAATAATTTTTCAGCATCAGATTATACAACCCCCTTTGTCTCACCATTCACATCAGATTTTGGCGGCAATATTCCGTTAAGAAAAAAGGAATTAACCCCTGAACAAAAAGAAAAGATAAGACTTGCCAAAGAAAAAATGGCAAAAAAGAAACTGGAATTTTCCGATAAAGAATTTATAAAACAAATTAAAAAGAATAAAAAAGAAAATGTGGCACTTATGCTTGAAGCAGGCATGAGCCCAAACACTGATTATTTTGGCGAATACGCATTATTCTATGCCGTTAAATACAATAAAACAGATATAGCACTGCTTTTACTTGAAAACAATGCAAACCCAAACACCGGATTTGATTCTACGCTTTTTTGGGCAGTAAAAAATAATAATGCAACACTTGCGCAAACCCTAATAGAAAAAGGCGCAAAAGTTGATTATACAGAACTTGTGTCTTCTAAAACCATTCTTTATATGGCATTAAAACAAAACCACCTAAACATTGCGCGCATGTTGATAGAAAATGGCACAAAAATAGACAAATATTCAGCCCAAATAATAGATAAAAGAAATCTGTACAATACTCTTGGCGTGGAAAGATAAACTACTCCAAGTTTCAAGCTTTTAGAATTGTTTTAAAAATCTTTCATCATTATTAAAGAATAATCTTATATCATCAATTGCATATTTAAGCATAGTAAGCCTTTCAACCCCCATACCAAATGCAAACCCTGAATATACATTTGGGTCAATCCCTACGCCCTTTAACACATTTGGGTCCACCATGCCGGAACCAAGTATTTCAAGCCACCCGGTACCGGAGCATGTCGGGCATCCTTTTCCGCCGCACATGATACACTGTACATCAACTTCCGCAGAAGGCTCCGTAAACGGAAAAAAGCTGTTTCTAAACCTTGTTGGGCGGCTAGAGCCAAAATATAATCTTATAAATTCATTTAGCGTGCCTTTTAGGTCGGTAAATCTTATATTTTTATCTACACAAAGCCCTTCAATCTGGTGGAAAAGATTATTTTTCCTTGCACTTACACTTTCATTCCTATAAACTCTCCCCGGAGAAATTATCCTGATTGGAGGTTTGGAATTTTCCATTTGTCTTACCTGTGAATTTGATGTCTGGCTCCTTAGAACCACATGTTTTGCATTAAGGGCATAATATGTATCTTGCACATCACGTGCAGGGTGTTCTTTTGGGGTATTTAGCAGGTCAAAATTATACTTTTCAACTTCAACTTCAGGCGAATATTTATTTTCAATAAGTGAAAACCCAAGATGTTCAAATATTTCAACAATTTCGTTGATAGTTGCAGTCAATGTGTGTACTCTGCCTTTTTTAATATATGTTCCGTCAAGTGTCGGGTCAATTTTTTCTAAGACAAGCTTTTGATTTAATTCTTCAAAATAAAAAACATCATTTTTTTCTTTAATTAAACATTCAATTTCTTTTGAAACTTCATTTGTAAGTGCGCCAATTTTAGGTCTCATGGCGGGGTCGATATCTTTTAAGCCTTTTTTTAAATTATTAAGTTCTGAAGAGCGTGACAAATATTTATTTTTAACCTCATCAAGCTCTTTTAAGGTTTTTGCATTATTAATCTCGGCTGCCGCATTATTTTTAATTTCTAAAATCTTACTTTCCATAAAACCCGTTTCAAAACTTTCTTGTGACATTTTTAATACCAGTTAATAATACCTAAAAAAAACACCAACATCAAGATTTTTTGCTATAATTTTGTCATGATTATTTTGTTTTATATTTCAATGTTTTTATACATATCAACCATTTCCGTTATGTCCACCTATGTGGATTATGATTTTTGGGCAAGGCTTATAGTTGGTAAAACATTTTTTCAAACAGGCACACTGTTGAATTTTGATTTTCAATCCTTTGGCCCAACCCGTCAGTGGTTTGACCATGAATGGGGCTCTAGCCTGATATTTTACGGCATTCTGGATAATTTCGGCGAAACCGGACTTATTATATTTAAAATAATAATGAATTTCCTCATTATTTTTATGGTAACAAAGATTATACTTTTAAGGCGCAAACATTTATATAAAGATATAAAAATTAATCCTATTAAGGAGGCCCCTCTTAATATCCTGTTTTTTATACTTTTGACCCAATCCATGCTCAACATCATTAATACAACGGTAAGGTGCCAGGTATTCACATTCTTTTTCTTCCTTGTATGGTTTTATACGCTTGAAAAATCAAGACTTGAAAATAGCCGTAAAATCCTCTGGATTTTACCTGTTACAATGATTTTATGGTCAAATATTCACGGCGGGTGTTTTACTGGTCTTGGGCTTTTAGGGCTTTATATTGTCGGTGAATTTTTAAACAAAAAACCTGTAAAACACTATGTAATCGCCTTTATAACATCCTTTTTTGCCTTGTTTATAAACCCATATGGAATTAAATATGTATACTTCTTATTTCATGCAATAACAATGAAACGACCATCAATAACAGAATGGCAGCCGCTATGGGGAAAACTTCATTTCTTCAAATTTTTCAAGTTCAAAATCTGGAGCACTTGTACTGCACTAATTTCAGCCATTATATTAATAAAAAAATATAACAGGATACAAAAACCTTTAATATCTGAAAAATTTAAAAATCTCTACCAAAATCTTGATAAAACCAAGGCAATTGTTTTAATTGTAATGTTTCTTTTAAGTCTTAAAACAATTCGTCTGATACCATTTTTTACAATATCTGCTGCAATCTACCTGTATGACGATATTTATACTAAAATTTTCAACAAAAAAATGTCAAACGTTTTAAACAATATAAAAGAAATTTTCTTGGGAATTTTAATACTCATTTCTTTTGTTTATACAATGCACACAATAAAAATCAAAACAACGGTTAGACATCTTCCTTATCTTGAGGCGGAATTTTTAAAAATAAACAATCTAAAGGGCAATCTCCTTGCCGATTTTCACCAAGGAAGTTTTCTTGCCTATAAATTATATCCGAATAATTTCATATTTATGGATGGAAGATACGAAGAAACGTATGACCCTAACCAGTTAAACAGACTTAAGGAAATCCACATAGGCCCGAACTGGCAGGATGAATTTGATAAACAACATATAGACTATATTATCCTTGATATGAAATCCGAAGGCATGCTATATCAAAGGCTTTTACATACAAAAGAATGGTACCCGGCTATTACGGGCAATAAATTTATACTGCTCATACGAAAGGATAAAAAAATTATTAACCCCAAACTCCCTCCGGCCGATTTAGAATATTATGACAAGCATAAGTGGGAAACCAATATTAATTGGAGATAATTTTTGAAAAATAAATTTCTGATATCTTTTATATTGACCGCATTTTTTCTGGCGCACTTTTATTATAATGAATGCGATGCAAAAAATACCCTTCAAAAACCAACCCTTCAAGATAGGCAGAAAAATTATATTGAAATAAAAGATACTCTGAAATTAAACACAAGGGAGCTTGCCGTATTTAATGAAATTAACACTAAAGAAACCTGGGCACTAAGGCCCCTTGCACTGGAACTTGAAGCTAATTATTTAAGACTTGATGAATTAAATAAAACCAAATGCAGGTGGTATTCAAAATCCTGCAAAAAGGAATTAAAGGCAGATATCGCCTTTGTAGAGGCTGACATTAAAGAATTAAAAAGACAAATATGGCAAAAGAAAGAATATTATAAAATTTTATATCTGAATCAAACCTCAAGAAGGCAGGATTTAAAATTAAGACAAATAATCCAAAATATTACCAAGGCAAAACCCCAATTGTGGTAATAAAAAACCGGCCCTTCAATGGCCGGTTTTTAAAAGATTTAAACAAGCTTACTTAACTACAGTGTCAACAATAACTTTAAAAGCCTCGGGCTCATTTACCGCAAGCTCTGCAAGCATTTTTCTGTTAACTTGAATATCGGCTTTTTTAAGCAAATTCATAAATTTTGAATAGCTGATACCATATTCTCTTACAGCAGCATTAATTCTAACAATCCATAATGCTCTCATGTTTCTTTTTACAACTCTTCTGTCACGGTAAGCATACTTTAGAGCCTTCATAACAGCTTGGTTTGCTACTTTAAATATTCTGCTTCTTGCACCGATAAAACCTTTTGCAAGCTTTAATATTTTTTTATGTCTTTTTCTTAAAACATTTCCGCGTTTAACTCTCATTTTTAATCACCTTCCTTATCTTGAATACCTGATATACGGCAGTTCTTTAGATACTAAATCCAAATTGCATGCCGGCACCTCTACCATTCCGGTTAATCTGTTTTTTCTTGCCGGGCTTTTGTGCGCAAGAAGGTGTCCTTTTCCTGCCTGACGGCGTAAAATCTTGCCTGAAGCGGTTACTTTATAACGCTTATTGGCAGACCTGTGTGTTTTCATTTTAGGCATTTTTTTCTCCTTAATTTTTCTTTTTAATCTAAAGGCTTTTGCGGCATACCTTAAGACCGCTTCAATACCTTATATTAATAACAAAATAAATTTTATCCTAAACCCAATTAAAAGTAAAGTCTCTGCCCAAATAGACCTTGTTTAAAATACTCCTCCGCTAAAAAAGCCCTTTTGAAAAACTTCAAAAGGGCTTTTAAATTTATTCCGTTAAAGTTAACTAAAATTAGTCACCTTGGAACATTGTTCTTTGTGCAACAACACCGTAAGGAACAGCAGCTGTGTCCGTAATCATAACAGGGAACACGTCGAAGATTCTTGTATTTGTGTTAGATGCATCAGGTATTGAATAACCTTGGTTTTTAGTTCTGTCAATTGGGTTTGGTTTTCTGTCACCGTTTACGTCAACAACAATTAAGCAAGGAGCTTCTTGCTCAGTTTTACCTGAACCACAGCCAGATCTTTTGAATGCAGGCGCACCGGTAATTGTTGCTGCAGTTGACGGGAATTCAAATCTCATACCGTCTGATGTGTAGAAAGCATCATTAGCACTAAAAATAAGGTTATCTGTACTTTTGATTACGTTTAATCTTTGCGCTAAGTAACCCATTAGCGTATGGTGGTCATTAACATTGGCTGCATCGGTGTTTGTATCACCAGGGCCCATATTTTCAAGAGCTAAATTCATTGTAATAGCCTGGTTAAGAACAGAAACCGCCTTTTTAAGACCGGTTTTAAATTCTTGTTGGTTAGTGTTGATAATTACTGAAGGAATAGTCATAGCAGCAACAACACCAATAATAGCCAAAGTGATTAATACTTCAGCCAAAGTAAAACCTAAACTCTTTCTCATTTGATTTTTACCTTTCATATACATTTCTAGTTACTTTTCTTCGCACTTGGCAAATTTATGTTATTAATTATATTACATTTTTTATTAAAAATAAACTCCGGATAGATAAAAATACATTGATAAGTCTAAAAAGCAGCGTGATATCTACAAAGTATATATTTTTACAATTATTAATAATAAGCTTCGTCTGCCTATCCAAGCTTGTTTTTAAAGGAAAAATTAGCAATTGAAAGCGTAAAAATTGTTATTAAAATAATAGGGATTAAATTTAACATGACGATACAGAAATTAATATTTTTTAATATTATTCCCTTTGAAATAACAAGAAAAAACCTCAAAGGATTAAGTATAGTCAGGTTTTGAAGAAATTCTGGCGTAATATTTTCAACAGGTGCACTATACCCTGATAAAATCATGGCAGGAAACATAAAAACAAATACGCCAAGCATAGCTTGCTGTTGGGTTTTGGTTAAGGATGATATAAAAAGCCCCACCCCCACAACAGACATTAAGAAACAAAAAAGTGAAAAGAAATACAAGAAAATATTCCCCTCAATCGGCAGTTCAAATACAAATTTTGCAGCAAGCAGGATAAGCGCCCCGTCAATAAGACCAAAAAATAAAGGTATGGCAAGTTTCCCCGCTAAAATCTCATGAGGCTTTAAGGGTGAAACCAAAAGTTCATCAAAGGTGCCTGTTTCCTTTTCTTTTGCAAGTGAAAGAGAGGCTAGCAAAAGCACCATGGACATTGAAAGAATACCGACAAGGGATGATATAATAAACCAATGATAATAAAGGTTTGGATTATACCAGTTGCGCACTTTTAAGCTAATACCTCCGCTGCTAACACCGCTTTTCCGGATACTGCCTTTGCCGCCCGGGGTACTGCCGTAATCAAATCCCCCGGCAATTTCTCCTAAATAATTTCCTATTATCTGGCTGCCGTTTGTATGCCGCCCGTCTAAAATCACCTCTGCCTCTGCGCTTTGTCCGTTTATATATTTTTTTGAAAAATCATTTTTAATATACAAAGCCCCCCGCACCTGCTCTGTATCAAGCACATTTTTAAGCTCTTTTAAATTTTTCACATAAATTATCTTTTTAAAATACCTTGAGGCACTTACTCTGTTTAGAAACTCCCTGCTAACAGGTGTGCTGTCTTCATTTAACACCCCAAGTGTTATATTTTCTATATCAAGAGTAGCCGCATGGGAAAACAAAAAAAGTTGAATTATAGGTGGCAAAAATAATAATGAACGGCTTTTTGGGTCACGCCATACAGAATGAAATTCTTTAATAATGAGCGCCAATAATCTGTTAAAAGCCTGTTTCATTCATACCTCGCAGGGGTTACCTTGTATACAATAATAAACATAAGAAGTGCAAACCCTCCTAAAAACAAGGAATTCAAAACAAGAGTACGCACTATCGTGCCGGATAAAAACAAGCTTGAAATAGAGGAAACATAGTATCTTGCAGGTATAAAAAGTGTTAAAAATCTTAAAAATGCAGGCATGGAATTTATTTCATAAATAAGCCCCGATAGCATCATAGCAGGCATAAAGCCAACCACACCCGCTATCTGGCTTGCAATAAACTGGTCTTTTGATATGGTGGATACAAAAAACCCAAACCCAAGCGCCCCAAGCATAAATAGCGCAGATACAAACATAAAAGCCGCAAAAGAACCATAAAACGGCACCCTGAATACAAAAACAATCATAAAAAAGCAAAACAAGATTGATGCCATAGAAAGCAAAAAATAAGATATGTATTTTGCAAGTAAAAATTCCCCCTTGCTCATCCCGGTGGTCAAAAGCGCCTCCATAGTGCCCCTTTCCCATTCACGTGCAATAACAAGAGCCGTTAAAACCGTGCCAATCATTGTCATAATAATTGCTAAAGACCCCGGCAATACAAAATAAGTGCTTTTTAAAGACGGATTATACCAAAACCTTTGCGTAATAAGGATTTTTCCTCGTGCAAAATTTGAATAATTACTGTAGGCCGGGCTTTTAGTACTATTTATTGATTTAAAAGTTTCCAATGCACCTAAAATATAGGCACTTACAAACTTTGCAGTGTTTGGTTCTGAACCGTCCGTTATAACTTGAATTTCAGGGTTTTTGCCCGCAAGATATTCACGTGAAAAATTATTCGGCACAACCGCAAAACCTCTTATTTTCCCTGCCAACATAGTATTTTCGGCATTTTTTCTTGTCTGAAACACGGTAATATCAAGAAACCTGCTATGCCTCATTGTATCAAGGATTTCAACCGTAAGTGGTGTCTTATCTTCAAGTATAACACCAATTTTAACCGTATTTGTATCAAAATTAATCCCAAAACCGAACAAAAAAAGCAATATTAAAGGCAGAATGAAGGCAATTAAAATACTTGAAAAGTCCCTTATTATCTGCTTTAGCTCCTTATTAACAAGCGCAAAAACTATATCCTGCCTCACTTTTCACCCCCGGGATACTTGACGGTATTCCTCGAAATCAACTCTATAAAAGCATCCTCCATTGTGGGATTAGGGTTTTGTTCAGTTTTTACAAGGTTTTTAAGCTCATCAGGCGTGCCGGTAACGAGGGATTTACTCCTGTAAATAAGGCTAATTCTGTCACAAAACTGCGCCTCATCCATAAAATGGGTTGTAACAAGCACCGTGACACCACTTTTAGAAAGTGCCCTGATTTGTTCCCAAAATTCCCTCCTTGAAACCGGGTCAACACCTGAAGTTGGTTCATCCAAAAACAACACATACGGCGAATGTACTGTGGCACAAGATAAGGCAAGACGCTGTTTATACCCTAGCGGAAGTGCCTCCGCATTAGTATTTTCATACTTTTTCAGGTCATAAAAATTTAAAAGCGCGTTGATTTTTTTGCTTTTTTCAAACCCAAAAAGTCCATATACACCGGCAAAGAATGATAAATTCTGTTTAACGCTTAAATTCCCGAACAGTGAAAACTTCTGCGCCATATACCCCAAGTACCCTCTTGCAAGAGTAGGGTTTTCATCTAATCTGACCCCCATGATTGAACAACAGCCACTGTTTGGGCGTATTAGCCCGCAGAGCATTTTAAATGTGGTGGATTTCCCTGCCCCGTTTGGCCCCAAAAGCCCGAATATTTCACCTTTTTTAATTTCAAAGCTAATGTTATCCGCGGCACGAAAGGTACCGTAATCTTTTGTTAAACCCTTAGCCCTTATAGTAACGCCGTCTTTTGGCATTTTATCATCTGAAACCGGCTCTATTATACGTTTTAACAGTACTTTATCATCTGCATTTCCTCTGTTTTTAAGCATTTTACGTACAACAAAATCCTCAAACCCGCCTGCTGAAAGAATTTCTTCGCTTTTTGGGCTGCCGTCATAAATTTTTTGCCCTTCGGAAAATATAAAAACTTTTTCAAAATTTTCAGCTTCATCCAGGTATGATGTAGACCAGATAACGGCAATATTATTGTCTTTCACAAGTTTTTCCACAATTTTCATTAATTCGCGCCGCGATATAGGGTCTACCCCGACGGAAGGTTCATCCAAAAGCAACAGTGCGGGTTTGGAAATTAAAGTACAACACAATCCAAGTTTCTGTTTCATCCCACCCGACAAATTACCCGCAAGCCTGCTTTTAAATTCCTTTAATCCTGCAAACTCAAGCAGCGTATCGATTGAGGCAGTATCTTTATCCCCGCGATTAAGCACAGAATAAAGTTTCAAATTTTCCAAAACCGTTAAATCCTCATACAGACCGAATTTTTGCGGCATATACCCTATAAGCCTTTTTGCGCCGGCAAGATTAGCCTTTAAATCCTTTGCAGGATAGTATTCTCCGATACGCACCGCATTAAAATCGTTATTATCAGGCACCATAAGCCCGCAAAGCACCCTTAAAAACGTAGTCTTCCCGGCGCCATCCGGCCCTACAAGCGCCGCCATTTCGCCGCATTTAAGGCTTAGTGAAATATCATTCAACGCAGGCTTTATTATCCCGCTAACACCTTTCTCTTGCACTTTTTTAAAGGTTTTTGTAAGGTGTCTTACCTCAATAAGTGCTTTATTCACGGATTTTGGCCTCTTTATTTTCGGCACTCGGCGGGTTTTCAAGCGGTACTCTGATGTTTACGGGCATACCCTGCCTTAAATAGAGGGTATCATCCCCTGTATCATCAACAATAACACGCAATCTGTAAACCAAATCTGTTCGAAGTGACACAGTTTCAACTGTTTTTGGGGTAAATTCCGCAACAGGCGAAATAAACCCTATATGTGCGGCAAACTCTTTATCGGATGCCGCATCACTTGATATATAAGCCTTTTGCCCAAGACGTATTTTCCCTAAATCTTCCTCTGCCACATAAGCCCTTGCCCAGAGCGGTTTAAATAGTGACATGCTGCAAATTGGCACCCCGGCTGATAAAATTGTACCAATTTCCATAATCCTTGTTAAAATTATACCGTCATTTGGTGCTCTTAAAACGGCATCTTCTCTTGCTATTTTTGCATTTTCAAGCTGCGCCCTGCTAAGTTCATACTCTGCATCCGCTCTTTCTTTATCGGTAAAAAGATTTTTGCATTCCTGCTTTGAAAGTGTAAAATCCGTACACAAGGGTAAATTTCGCCTGTATATGTCATTTGCATTGATTTTTCTTGCATTGGTATCCTGCACCTTTGCACTAAGTTCCTTTAAATTTGTATCAAACGTATCAAAATCAAGCTCTGCAAGTATTTGCCCCTTTTTAACATAATCACCTTCTTCAAAATAAAGATGTTTTAGCCGCCCGGATACCCTGAAAGATAAATCAACCTGACGTATTTCTATATTCCCATACAGTGTCAGCTCATTTTTAACGGGTTTTTTAATAAAGAACATATATATTAATACTATGCATAAAATAAGTACTGCAAGAATAACCCCTGCAAAAAACCATTTCCCTGAAAACTTCTTCATATCCTGCCCCCTGCAGCTTTATATAAGGAAATTAAATCAGCAAATTTTTGGACTTTAGAATTCAATACCTTTGATTTTTCATATAAAAAATTATTGCGCCCGTCTAAAACATCCGGTACATTTGAAACACCTGAATTAAAAGAATTTGAAACCCTGATAAAATTATCCTCTTCATATTCTAAACTCTTTAAATTACTGTTATAGCTTAAAATATCCGTTTTTAAAAAATAAAGTGCATCGTTAATCTCTTTTAGTGCTGTTAAATCTGCCTGCAGGTAATCATTCAGCATTTTTTCGTATGCAATTTTTTTATACTTCAAATTAAAAATTCTTTTACCTCCGGAAAAAAGATTTTCTGTAGCCCCTGCAAGCATATTAGCCGAAGCACCCTTCCACCCGAAATTTGGTGTTAGGGTTGAAAACATTAAAACACCAAAAACGTTAACATTTGGCAAAAACTCTTTCCTTGCAAGGGTTACATCTATCTTTGCCTTTTTTAAGGCTGCCTCTTTTTGAAGAACATCAGGTCTGTAGAGTGTTATATCAGAGCTGACACAATCAGGGACCACCCCTGTAAATTCAATCTTTTTAATATCCTCAAAGGCATATTCCTGCGCCATATCCGGGCTTTCTCCGATTAAAAATGCTAAATTATTTAAAAACTCTTCCCTTTGTTTTTTATATCCGTTTAAAATAACCGTTTCATATTCAACATCTTTTGCGGCATTATTCAATCTTTCCGCCCCTAAAACCCCTGCCTTGTAGGCATTTTGCGCCCTTCTTAGTTTTTCTTTTTTATTATTTATAATCTCCTGTTGAATTTTTATCTGCTCATTAAGATTTGCTATATTAAAATAAACCCCGGCAACCTCTGAGGCTAATGAAATAGAACCCCATTTTTCCCCATAAATTGCAAAATTTATATCCTCCTTTGCCATATCAATTTTATTTTTACGTTTGCCGAATAAATCAATTTCCCAATTTACGATAAAAGGAAGTGCAAAGGCATTATCCCTAAAACCTTGAAAAGGAAAAGCCACCTTGGGAATTTTTAGCCCTAAGTAATTTGCCCCTACACTAACGGAAGGAAAAAGCCGCGATATTTCAATATTTTTTGCTTCACGAAGTCCCTGAATATCAAGCCTTGCAGATTTTAAGTCATAATTGTTATTTAAAGCACAGGCTATATATTTTATTAAAAGCTCATCATTAAACCCTGCCCACCAATCAAGATTAATATATTGCAGCCTGGAATTTGGCTCTTTAAGCTTTTCCGCCCTTGCAAATGCAGGATTTATAAGAAATATTAATAATAAAAAAATAATCCCTGCCGCTTTTATAGTGGTTAATTTCATTATATACAAGTCTTCCTTATAATCTATAAACAAATAATATATGTTATTATTAAAAATAGTTATTAGAAGATTAGATAATGGCTTGGCAGGTTATAAGGAGGATATATGAATAACTTTGAATACAAAGCACCCACAAAATTAATCTTTGGGAAAAATACAATTGAAAAATTAAAAGATGAAATCCCTAAAAATAAAAAAATCCTCCTGACATATGGCGGCGGCTCTATCAGAAAAAACGGTGTATATAAAAAGGTAATGGATGCCCTAAAAGACCATACCGTTATGGAATTTGGCGGAATAGAGCCAAACCCTAAATATGAAACACTTATGCAGGCAGTTGAAATTGTAAAACGCGAAAACATTGATTTTCTGTTGGCTGTGGGCGGCGGGTCCACACTTGACGGCACAAAATTTATAGCCGCAGCGGCAAAATTTGAGGGTGAAGACCCTTGGGATATTTTATCAAAAGGCGCCCAAATTAAAGATGCTATCCCGCTTGCAGATGTTATCACGCTTCCTGCAACAGGTTCAGAGATGAACCCCGGGGCTGTAATATCAAAGCTTGAAACAAATGAAAAATTTGCCTTTCATTCCCCCTTTGTGTACCCTGTTTTTTCAATCATAGACCCAGAAACCACATATTCTCTTCCTGAAAAACAAACCGTAAACGGAATTGTGGATACTTTTGTACATACAATGGAACAGTATGCAACATATGATGTTAATACCCCGCTTCAGGATGAGTGGATGCTTGGGCTTATAAAAACCCTTATGGTTGAAGCAAAAAAAGTATTGAAAAATCCGAATGATTATGATGCAAGAGCAAACGTATTCTGGTGCGCCACATGCGGGCTAAATTACTGGATGTCGCTAGGGTGCGCACAGGATTGGTCTACACATATGATAGGCCATGAGCTGACCGCACTGTACGGTATAGACCATGGCGAATCCCTTGCAATAGTACTTACAAGAGTTTGGAAAAACAGAAAATGCGATAAAATGGAAAAACTTGCTAAAATGGCAATAGAAGTATTTGGCGCAAATGAATTTCTGCCAAAAAATATCCTTGCGGATATCACAATCAAAAAGACCAAAAAATTCTTTGAATCTTTAGGAAGAAGGACAAAACTTGCTGATTATGGTATAGATAAACAAGAGGCTGCTAAAAAAATCAGCCAAAGATTTAAAGAAAGAAACATATCTTTAGGAGAAAAGGGCAATATAGGCCCGGATGAAGTGCATGAAATCTTAATGCACTGTTAAGATTTTTGTACAACATAATAATTATTTAGGAGAAAATATGAAAAAAATTTCAACAATAATTGCAGTATTTGCATTCGTTATAACACTTAGCATGGCGCAAACAAGCTTTGCACACTGGGGCGAAAGACATCATAACAGCTACACCTCAAACTACAACGGCGGCTATAATAACCATACATACAGAAACCTTGGCGGCGGATATGTAGAAAACAATAATGCAAATTTTACAACCGTTGCAAACGCTAAAAAAATGAATGACGACAGTTATGTAAAACTTAAAGGCAAAATCGTATCAAAAATCGGAAATGAAAAATACCTTTTTGAGGATAATACAGGCTCTATCCAAATTGAAATTGATGATGATAAATGGGGCGGCATACAAGTTAACGCACAAGATACAGTGGTTATTGAAGGCGAAGTGGATAAAGACTGGAAATCAATATCAATTGATGTTGACAGGGTAACACTTTTAAGAATTTAAATCATACATAGTGGCACGATTAAACGCCTGCATAAAATCTTCATGTGTTAATTTCAGCGTGGATGATGTATCCCAGGGATTTACAATGTATACAAAATCATCATCCGAATTTATAACACTATACGCATGGTTATAAAATAAATCTACACTATTACCTTCTTCATTAAATGCAGTTATACCTATTGAAGTGCTGTCATCATACAACTTTTTAGAATGTGCGACGGTACAGATAAAATCGGGTTCCTGTACTTTTTCAATTATTTTATTATACTGGGATTTCTTTTTAAGATGGGTAATCCCTAAATCGTAATCTGAATATGAGTTCCAATCTTTGTGCACAGTACTAAAATCAAACCAATCAGGTTTTGCAAAATACACACTGCCGCTATCTCCAAGCAAAGCTTGGAACGCATAATAGGGAAAACCGCCCTCTTCTATCGTGCCTTCACTATTAATATCTGTTTCTCTAAAATATTTTTCCATCGCAATTTCAAGCGCCACAACATCCCCATCACCTTCACTGTATACCCCTGCTCTGTTTACAATTTCATCTTTGCTGACGATATAGGTTTTTCCCGCCCCCTTTAGTGTAACTTCTACCATATCATCATTAATAATTTTTATGTTATTGTTCAAAATATCAAGTCCTTTTGGCGAAGAAACTATAGATTCAATTGAGGCAAGAAACCAGCAGTCACCTATATTTCCTTGTGAAAAATCAGCATCAATGCTGCCGTTGAATTTAAAATTTTCTTTGTATTCATCATCAAATCGATATTTGACATTATAATACCCACGCATGGATATCTCATCCACTATCTTATTGACCCCGGAGGCGTCCATTATTTTGCTTGAACTATTTACTTCATCTTCAATAAGTTTGTTAAACTCTCTGATTAAATCATCCGTGTAAAGATTATCGTGAAATAGGCGCTCATTTTCTATTAAACATATTAAAATGTGTTCTGCAAGTTCACCTCTTTGTTCCTTGCTTAAAGTGGTTTCTTGAAAAATTGAGTCAATCAGTCCGCCATCTTCATTCATCTCTTCATATAAATATAAGACTCTACTTACATTGGACGACGTGATATCCTGCATTATAGAATCATATAAATCATTTGAAGCATTTTTATCATGGGTGGTACATTTTAAATAATAACTTTCTGCAAGTTTCCTGCAATTATCTCCAAATGTATTATCTTTATTTTCAGCATCAATGCCGGTTGCAAATGTAGAATCAGGATCTGTACTCTGTACGCCTTTAGTAGAGTCTACATCGTTTACCTTATCAACCTCCCCTACTTTAGACGGCGATGTTTCCGGATTATATACAGCTAAGTCATCTTCCGAAGACACTGGAATATCGACTTTAACGGGAGAATTATTGTCGTTTACACTAACATCCAAAGAAGGCACTGGAGTAGGACTACTTGCAGGTTTAATATTTTCATAATTTATATTTATACCCATAAACTTCTTCCTGTCAGATTACATATTTATAGCTTTCGGCAATATTCAAATTTTCTTTAGACAACACTGGAATAAGTTTTCAAAACTTAATATTCATTCTCCAAATATTCAAACAATCTATTAAATACAGGATACAATGCCTGCAAAGAAATATTTTCATCCATTTCAACTGTGATAGTTGGAATATCCCTCTCGACCCCTGCATATGTACCAAAACTGCCGGGTGTCGGGTACCCTATGTCTTTTTGCACCGGGTATCCGGTAATTTCCGATACAATCTTTGCAAGCCTTAGCGCCTCACCATTTCTGTCTCCGTCGTAATTTATTATTTTATAGGGGCTGTGGAGTGTAATTATGGCATCAAAATTTACCCTGTTTAAAAGCAAAACTATAAATTTTGTTTCCTCTTCACTTGCAGGAACCGCCCCGCCATAATAATCATCAGGATTATCCCCTGCACCGGATGTATCCTGCCCCCAATTCAAAGTGGGAAAATTTCTGTTCAAATCCACCCCGTTAGGATTTGTACGGCTTTTTGACATATTAAGCCGCGGAATATAGTACATGTTGTTCTTCAACCTGTCAACCGTACCGCATGAATTTGCACAACCGCCATAGACATCTTCCAGATAGCGGTTTATTAAATATTCTCCCCGTTCTTCATCGCCATGAAAAACCCCGATAACAAGAATGTTTTTGGCATCTTTATTATCGGGTGTTAATCTTTTTAATAATTCTATATGCATATCGCTGCTCTTGCATTCAAGGGGTATGGCCTGCGCACTACCTGCTAAGCTCTTCGCCTTTATCTTTAGTTTATTCTTTGGAACATATACCCTATACCGCGCGCGGTAAGAATTAATTCAGGGTTTGCAGGGTCCGCCTCTAATTTAGACCTTAATCTTGAAATGTGCACATCTACAACCCTTGTATCAATCCGGTGGTCCGGCGGATAAGCCCAAACGTGTTGCAGGATTTCATTTCTTGAATAAGCCTGTCCCGAATTGTTAACAAGAAGTTCCAAAAGGCTGAATTCCATGCCGGTAAGGCGAATTCTTTCATTTTTCCTGTAAACCTGTCTTCTTGCTGTATCAATCTTTATACTGCCGGTTGTAATAACATTTTTGGCAGTTTTCCCTGAGGGCGCACTGATTTCTTTTGTAGTTGTACGTCTTAGTACAGCTTTTACTCTTGCCTCAAGCTCTTTTGGGCTAAACGGTTTAATAACATAATCATCGGCACCAAGCTCCAACCCTGTAATTCTTTCGGATACATCACCAAGGGCGGTAAGAATGATGATAGGAACATCTGACGTTCTTCTGATTTCTCTTGTAACACCATACCCGTCCATTTTCGGCATCATGACATCTAAAATAACCAAATCCGGCATGGTTTTATTATAAACTTCAACGGCCTCTTCACCGTCTTCTGCTGTAACAACGTCATAGCCTGTCATTTTAAGACGTGTTTCTAAAATTCTTCTGATACTGGCTTCATCATCTGCAACCAAGATTTTTTGTTTTACTTCACCCGCTTCATTCTGCAAATCATCAGTCATGTCTTAATAAATTCCTATCTTCCTTTTTGTTATTCTAAATTCTATTAAAAAATATTGCTTTTTATAAACATATATTAACATACATTAAGTTTTTTTGAAAACAAAATTTAATGTTTATAAATAAATCTTAAAAGAAAATAAAGTCAAAATCAATAGGCAAATAAAAATAATAAAATGCCGGGGTGCTTGCCCGGCAATAAGGTTATAAGTTTGTTTGATTAGGAGTTAAATCTTTTTTCTAAGCTAATTTGATAGCATCATTTTTGATATTGTTGTCAACCTGTGAAGATACACTTTCAAGTTCAGCCTCTGCTGCCTTCAATTGGGCTTCAATCCTTGCCTGCTCTGTCTGAAGTTGTTTTTCTTCTTCATTTAATTGTGCTGAAACTTCTTTTGAATATTCTTCAAGCTCCTGCTTGTAGATTTCATTAAACAATAAATAAGCCTGGTCTGCATTTGCATACGCTGCGTTTGTTGAAGTGGATGCAAAATTATATTGCCCACCCGTTGTACCCTGAAGCATTTGCATTTGCTGCAAATAAGCATCTGTTTTAATTTGCGCTGATTGATAAGCAACGCTTGATGAATTTGTCATAAAATCCATTTGCGTACCAAACAGCGAAGAGGGGCAAGTTGCTGCTTCAGAATAGGTAATCACACCGTCGGCAATGTTGTTTGCATAGCTTTGCAAATCCTGAATTCTTTGGGATATTTGAATAGATTTCATTTCAAGGTCACTAATTCTGTTTTTCAGTGCAACCTTCCTTAATGATAACATTACCCAAGACATATTATGCCTCCTAACCTATAACTTCCTTCATTTTGTTCAAATTCAAAAACCGGCTGAACCAATCTCTGGCTTTGTTTTCCTAACCTGTAATTAAATCTAAACTAACCTTACATTATAATAAAGTATTTCCCCTTTAAAAAATTGCCCATGTTTTTTCGCAATGTTAACATTTTGTAACAAAGGCAAAACCCATGGGCAGTAATGGTTTGCGGTATTAGTTTTTGAAAGCGTTAGCATAAGGTAATTAGAAACATTTAGTGAATGTATAAAGCGAACTTGTCTAAAGCCGGTACGACTGTAAGCTTAGAGTACCGGCGATGCTTCAGCCGTTGGCGAAGTATGAGCCATACGGATGTAGTATGCGCAGGAGGCGTAGAAAATCCGACTTGTATCGTGATTTTCAAGCCAGCCAGCTGTTGTGAGCAAAGAAAAAATGAACTTAATGTTTCTTTTACCGTTGCAGGCTCGCTTGAAAAAACTAATACCGCAAATAAAAATTGTTCTAATACCTTGCGCCCACTCTATCCCTGTGTGCAAATGTTTCAATATCATCATTCAGCTTTAATAACGGTATATCGCAATTATACCTTTTCCTTAAGGCTAAAGAAAGCAAATAATCACAAAATTCAGGGTTTTTGGGAAGCACCGGCCCATGTAAATATGTACCAAAGACGTTTTTATGCCTTGCTCCTTCGGTTTTATCCTTGCCGTTATTGCCGTTCCCGATTTTAACTTTCATTAAAGGCTCGCACCCGGGATTTAAATATGTAAGCCCGGAATGATTTTCAAACCCGACAATTGTTTTTTGCCTTAAAAAATTAACTTTACCGGTAACATTACCTATAAACCTTGTTGTACCGGCAACCGTATATGCATCCAAAAGCCCGATACCGCTTAATTTATTCCCTTGATGAGGCTGATAATAATGCCCTAAAAGCTGAAACCCGCCGCATATTGCAAGAAACACAGCATTATTATCCTCGGCTGCCTTAAAAATTGCATCTTTATTTTTTTGCAGCTCAATTGATGCCATAATCTGCTGTTGGTCTTGTCCTCCGCCTATAAAATATATGTCATGTTTTTTATAATTAACTCTGCCGCCGGATTTCACCTCAACCACTTCAACATCAATATCCCGCCACCTCAGACGGTTTACCAAAGCCGAAATATTACCCATATCACCATATATATTAAGCAAATCAGGATAAAGATGACATATTGAAATTTTTAATTCAGAATTTTCCATAATATTATTAAAGCGCATTAACCCTATCTATAATACATTTTACCGCTTCATCGGGGCTCATTTTTACAGCCTCAGGCTCTTTTCTTTGTTTAAACTCTACAAGTCCCTCACTGATTGTTTTTCCGACAGTTATTCTGAACGGGTATCCGATTAAATCCGCATCTTTAAATTTAACACCCGCCCTGTCGTTTCTGTCATCCAAAACAACCTCTACACCTGCATCTAAAAGCTTTTTATAAATTTCTTCCGCTAAACATACCTGTTCTTCATCATTAGTATTTACAGGCACCACCACAGCATGGTATGGCGCAATCTCAAGCGGCCAGATAATTCCAAAATCATCATGGTATCTTTCAACCGCAGCAGCAGCCGTTCTTGTCACCCCGATACCGTAACAGCCCATTATATAAGGGTGAGTCTTGCCGTTTTCATCCGTATACAGCGCATTCATAGGTTTAGAATACTTTGTCCCAAGCTGAAATATGTTTCCTACCTCAATTCCGCGTGTCACCTTAAGTGCTTCACCGCAATCCACACAGGCTTCACCGGGTTTTACAACAGAAATATCATAAAATTTTACACCGCCCTTAATATCATCTTCCGTAATATCGGAAAAATTATACCCAACAATATGCTTATCAGCTTGATTTGCACCAATTACAAAATTTTTCATACCCTTCGCGGAATTATCAAATAAAACCCGCAAATCTTTATCCCCAAGACCTTTAAAGCTTATAAAACCACGTTCCGTACCTAATTTTTCAATTGCCTCATCATCTGTTGCAATACGAATTTCAAGCGCGCCAAGCGCATTTAAAAGTTTTGTTTCTTCAACTTCTTTATCTCCGCGTATCATAACAAGCGCAAGCTTTTCAACGGTTTTATCCTTATCTTTTTCATCAGCGTATACAGCTGCATATAAAACAGCCTTTAATATGCAATTTTTATTTATATTAAAGAATTTTGCCAAATCCTCAATTGACGTAACCCCAGGCGTATCAACAATTTCAAGCTTATCAAATCCGCCGTCGGTTGTTTCATCGGTTAATTTTGACACAGCATGGTTTGAATTTGCACTATATCCGCATTTTTCACAATAGAATACATCATTTTCGCCGACACTCGTATCCACCAAAACCATAAACTCATGGCTTACAGAGCCGCCAATGGCACCGGAATCAGACTGCACCATTTTAGTTTCAAGCCCGCAGCGCTTGAAAATCCGGGTATAAGCATCCGCCATATTTTGATATTCTTCATCCAAAGACTCTTGAGAGGTGTGAAAGCTGTATCCGTCCTTCATTATAAACTCTCTGCCCCTTAAAAGTCCAAATCTGGGGCGGATTTCATCCCTAAATTTCAGCTGAATTTGGTAAAGATTAACGGGCAGCTGTTTATAAGACCCGAAAACCCCGTCTACCACTGATGTTATAACCTCTTCATGCGTTGGGCCCAGGCACATTTCATTATCGTGGCGGTCTTTCATTCTTAACAATTCTTTACCATAAACCTGCCACCTGCCTGATTTTTCCCACAGCTCCGCAGGCTGAACAAAAGGCATAGAAAGCTCTTGCGCCCCTGCAGCATTTAGCTCTTCCCTTAAAATTTTTGAAATTTTAGTTAAAACCCTCTGCATAAGGGGCATATAGGTGTATATACCATTTGCAAGTTTCTTCATATATCCTGCTCTTACAAGCAGTTTATGGCTCATAGCCTCCGCATCATTCGGAAACTCCCTCAGTGTCTGCACAAAAAGTTTTGAAGCTCTCATAAATTCCCCGATTTTAGATATTTTACGATTAAATTATATCACCCTTTAAATAATATTAATAATTAATTTACAAAATTTGAAATTTGCTATAAATTAATATAATAGAGGAGTTTTGGAGGTTTTAGGCTTAAAATGCCGATAAATACGGATTTTTTAGTATTATTTGAATTTGTATTTTTTTCAATTCTTTTTGCGCTTGGAGCCTATTTTGTAAGCTTTATTTTACGCTGCAAATCTAAAAATAAAGACCTAAACTCCACTTATGAATGCGGTTTAGATGTTTCGGGCAATTCAAAAATTAAATTTCAGCCTGCATTTTTTGCATACGCGCTTGTGTTCCTTGTATTTGAGGCAGAATGCGCGCTGATGTTCCCTTTTGCTTATGCCGCAAGGGCATTAGAACTGTATTCAATCGTCGAAATTATGGTGTTTATCCTAATTTTGATACTTTCACTTTTATTTAGCATAAAATCTAATTTATTAGATTTAAATCAGAGGAAAAATTGAACATCATTGTAAGCTCAATAGATTTTGTCTTAAATTACGGAAAGGCAAATAGCCTGTGGCCGTTGACTTTTGCCACGTCATGTTGCGGGATTGAAATGATGCATACGGCTTTAGCGGATTATGACCTTGCAAGGTTCGGTTCGGAAGTGTTTAGGGGTTCCCCAAGACAGGCGGATTTATTGATTTGTGCAGGTACAATTACCGTAAAAATGGCGCCTTGCCTAAAAAAACTGTATAATCAAATGCCAAAACCCGCATATGTCATAGCTATGGGAAGTTGCGCAATATCCGGGGGGATGTTTTCCGATTCATACAGCGTAATGCAAGGTATAGACAGTATTTTGCCCGTGGATATATACCTGCCGGGCTGCCCTCCCAGGCCTGAAGCCCTAATTGATGCACTTATAAAATTAAAAAATGACATAAAAAAAGAAAGTATACTGACAAAAAAAGACAGGCTAAACTATTGTTCCGACTATATTTCAGAGCAATGCGCAGACGTAGAAGACCTTCAAATAGAGTATTTTGGGGTAGATAAAATATGAAAACCCGGATTTTACAAACATTTGAGACGTTAAAAGAATTAAAAAACAAGGGTTTTGTAACCCTGCTTTCCTTATCGGCAGAGGATTTAGGGGATAATTCACATGATGAAGGTGGATTTAAGCTCACCTACACGCTGTATAACCCAGTAAATAAAGAGTTTAAAGAAATTGAAACCACCGTAAATAATGAGTGCTTCAGTGTTTGCACGCTCTACAAAAGCGCAAATTACGATGAGCGCGAGGTTTATGACCTTTTTGGCATAAAATTCAAAAATCACCCGAATTTAAAAAGAATTTTTCTTCCCGAAAATTTCGAAGGACACCCGCTTAGAAAAGACTATAAACCCTTTAATGGCAAGGATTTGGAGGGTTAATATGAAACAGTGCACTAAAAACAAAATGACGTTAAATATAGGCCCGCAACACCCTTCAACCCACGGTGTACTGCGGATTACAACCGAATTGGAAGGCGAAAAAATCCTTAAATGCACGCCGCACCCCGGTTACCTCCACCGTGGCCTGGAAAAAGCCGCTGAAAACAGGCTTTTTGCTCAATATTTACCAATGGTAGACAGAATAGACTATTTGGCGGGTTTTTTCTATTCACAAGCCTATTTATCAGCAACAGAGGAGCTTTTAGAGATTGAATTACCGTTAAAAGCCCAATATACAAGGGTTTTAACCATGGAGCTTAACCGTATATCCTCTCATTTGCTGTGGTTAGGGTGTTATATGACGGATTTAGGAGCTCAAGGCCCGATATTCTTTGCTTTTAGCCTAAGAAATGAAATTTTAAATATTTTTGAAAAAATTACAGGCGCCCGAATGATGCATAATTACTACACTTTCGGAGGCGTTAAAGATGTTATAAAAAATGATATATTGGCTGAAATCCAACAATATATTGAAAATTTCCCTAAAAAATTTAAGATTTTAGAAAATCTTATAAATGAAAATCCTATTTTTCTGGACAGAACAAAGGATTTAGGCGTTTTAAATACCCAAAATGCACTTATTTATTCAATTACAGGCCCAAATCTAAGGGCGAGCGGCAGCAATCTGGATTTCAGAAAAGAAAAGCCATATCTTATATATGATAAGCTTGAATTCAGCATCCCCACCGCATTTGAAGGCGATTGCTATTCAAGATACAAGGTAAGAATTGATGAAATAAAAATTTCACTTGGTTTGATAAATCAGTGTATAGACTGGCTTTTAGCCAATCAAAACGGTGAAATCAACCTGGATATACGCCCTTTAACCGTTAAACCGAAGGCCGGCACGGCTGTAAGCTATACAGAGAGCGCAAGAGGGCTTGTTATGTGCCGTCTTGTTACAGACGGCAGCGATAAGCCGCAACGCGTAAAGTGGCGTACACCTTCGTTTTATGTCGTGCAAGTTCTTGAAAAGCTAATCCCCGGCAACGATTTAGCTGATTTAATGGCAATTTTTGGCAGTTTAGATGTGGTAATACCGGAGGTAGACAGGTGATAACAGCATTATATGGACTTTTCAGCTTTATAATTACCGCAATACTTGTTGTATTTGGCACCTTGTTGCTTGTATACCTTGAAAGACGCACCCTGGCTTTGTTTACACTGCGCTACGGACCGAACAGAACCGGCTATGAGGGCATTATGCAAACGGTTGCAGATGCTATAAAGCTGCTTGTCAAGGAAAATTGCACCCCAAAGGCAAGTCGGAAAATTTTGTTTTTTACAGCCCCGCTAATCGTATTTTGCCCGATTATAAGTGCGTTTTGCCTCCTTCCGCTTAGCGGTAATTATATCCCGTTAAATATTGCGCCAAGCATCGTTTTGATTATGGCATTAATCTCTACCCCTGTTATAGGCGTATTTTTAGCCGGTTTGTCAAGCGGAAATAAATATTCTCTCCTTGGCGCCATGCGCTCTATATCACAGGCGCTAAGTTTTGAAATCCCGCTTGGCATCTGTGTTTTAGCTATTACATTTATGGCGGGCACATTAAATATTAACGAAATAATTTTGGCTCAAAACAGCCCCTATGGACTTTTTAACTGGTATTTCATACCGCAAATTCTTGGCTGTGTCGTATTTTTCATATGCACGCTAGCCCTTTTAAACAGAACCCCTTTTGACCTCTCTGAGGCCGAAAGTGAGTTTGTTTCCGGTTATAACGTTGAATATTCCGGAATAAAATTTGCAATGTTTTTTCTTGGGGAATATGCTCTTTTATTCCTGGTTTCGCTTGTTTTTACCGCCCTGTTTTTTGGCGGATACTTAAGTCCATTTGGGAATTGGATTTTACCGAATTCTTTTGTATTTTTGGAACAGATTTTCTGGTTAATTTTAAAAACATTTTTAGTAATTTTAACCATAATTTTAATCCGTGCAACACTCCCAAGATTAAGATATGACAGGCTTTTAGAGTTTTCTTATAAAATTCTTCTGCCGCTTGCGCTAATAAATCTGAATATAGCCGTTTTAATACGGTATTTTATGATTTCCAGGTAGGTAAATATATGAAAGATAATGATTACAAATTGATTACAGATTTTTTAAAGGGGGCAATTTCAATTATAAAGGCTCTGTATACCGTTTTAAGTCAGGCTTTTAAGCCAAGGGTAACACTTTTATATCCCGAAATTAAACCCGAAATACCCGAAAAATTTAGAGGACGCCTTGAATTAGACTACCAAAAGTGTATAGGCTGCGGAACTTGCACTAAACTGTGCCCTGCTTTAAATGTTCTTACCGTAAAAGATACTGAAAACGACGGCAAAAAGCTTGTAAATATTGATATTTCAAGATGTATATTCTGCGGAAACTGTGCCGATAATTGCCCAAAAGGTGCCTTAAATATGACAAAACAATACGAACTTGCAACAAATAATAAGAAAGATTTAATATTAAAATATGATGATTAACACAGTATTTTTTTACATTCTAAGTGCTATATGCCTGATAACGACCCTGTTTTGTCTGTTTAAAAAAGATACGGTAAGTACCGTTGCAGGGGCTGTCATTATATTTTGGGCGTTTTCAGGATTTTACTTTATGCTTGGGGCGCCATACCTGGCAGCCGTACAGCTTATGCTATGGGGGGTTGGTATCAGCATTCTTATGATGTTTTCCGTTATGATGACATATAAAAAAGATGATGAAAAAAACGGTTTTTTGTTTAACCTGAAAACTATTGCAACACCGGTAATTTGCGGAATTTTTATAATGCTTGTTGCGCCTTTTATTTTATATGGCTGCCGCGGGGAAAACACTCTTAAAATCCACAATATCAGTGATTTTGCAATCCTTTTATATAAAAATAACCCCCTGGGGTTTGAACTTACAGGCATACTTTTATTTTGCGCAATAGCAGGAATTGCAGCCATTATTGTAAAAAGGGGGAGGTGCTAAATGCCGGATAATACTATTGCAGCCCTATTTGCTGCAGCGGCTCCCGGGCTTTGCCACTATTTAATTTTGGCGCTTATAATATTTGTAACCGGCCTTATGATTATAATTACAAGCGGTACACTTATTAAAATCCTAATAGGGTTTGAGCTTATGTTGAATGCCGTTTGTATAAATTTTGCAGCAATTGATGCCTTTAATAAAAACACGCCGCAAGGACAGATTTTTACCCTCATTATAATGGCTGTCGGGGCAATAAATGTTGCTGCGGGGCTCGGGCTTATTTGCGCCGTATATTTTAAACTCAAAAAAATCGGAACAAATACTCTTGAAACCTTAAAATCAGAGGATTGTCCGGAAACTTTGGAAGAAGGTGAAATCTAATGAATATTGCTCAAAATTTATGGTTTTTATTGATTTTGCCGATACTTGCAGCACTCTGCACATTGGTTCCTTCAAAATATATGTCACTGCCAAAAAAACAAATAACACTTGGGCTTTCGCTGCTTGCATCAGGGGTATCACTCATCATCACTTTGTTTAGCGCAAATTACCTTATGAATAACCCCGGAGAATTTTTTGAAACAAATATAATGTTTTTAGATGCAAGTGTATTTAAAATCCATATCGGGGCGCTTTTAGACAATGTTTCCGTATTTATGCTGACAATTTTGTATTTAATCACAATACCAGTGCAGGTATTTTCATTTAAATATATGGAACAGCCCGCAGAGGGTAATGAAACTGCTTTCAGCCGGTATTTTATACTTTTAAATCTGTTTATTTTTTCAATGGCGGGGCTTATTTTAAGCACAAATTTAATCCAAACTTATATTTTTTGGGAGCTTGTCGGGCTTTTTAGTTATCTTTTAATAGGTTTTTACTATAAAAAACCGGAGGCAGAACAGGCCGCAAGAAAAACTTTTTTAATAAACAAAATCGGGGATTTTGCCCTATTTGCAGCAATTTTAGGATTTACATGTTTCCTTGTACAGGATGCGGAAACTGTTTTATACCCTTTGCTCAGCTTAAATGATGTCAGCAGTTGGGGTTTAATGGCATATGTGCAGCTTGGACCATATATGTATGCCGCACTTTGTATTCTTATCATAATTGCAGGATTTACAAAATCAGCCCAAGTGCCTTTTCAGGTATGGCTTGCAGATGCAATGGAAGGCCCTGCGCCGGTAAGCGCTTTAATCCATGGTGCCACAATGGTAAGTGCCGGCGCATATTTGTTGATAAGGCTTTATCCTGCGTTGATTTTATCCCCGATAGCGTTAAAAATCATTGCCGCAATCGGTATATTAACCGCCATAATGTGCGCCGTTGTTGCCTTTGTGCAAAATGATATTAAAAAAATCCTGGCATTTTCCACATCATCCCAACTTGGCCTTGTATTTGCCGCCCTTGGCTGCGGAGCATACAGCGGGGCTATTTTGCAGCTTGGAATGCATGGAATTGCAAAAGCTATGATGTTTCTTGTCGCGGGCATTATAATTCATAAGGGAATGTCAAAAAATATCAAATTCTTAGGAGGCTTAAGAGAGCATACACCATACCTTGCCGCTTTTTGGCTTTTAGGAACACTTTCACTTTCAGGCGTATTTTTTAGCGGGTTTTATGCTAAAGAAATGATTTTAAGCCACCTGTATACATCAGGCCAGTTTGCAAGCCTAAGTTTTATTATAATTGCAGGATTTTTAAGTATCTTGTATTTGTTTAGGAGCTATTTTGTCATATTTGAAGACACTTATAAAGGCCGGTATGACTTTTCAAAAGATAAAAACAAATCATATGACGGTATTAATATATACCTTTTTGCGCCTGCCGGCGTATTAGCATTTTTAACGGCATTTTTTGGCGGTTCAATTGCGCCTGATTTCCAAAGATATGTTTACATAATGCGTCAAAAACTATACCTGACAAGACACCCGGAGCTTGAAATTTCTATATTTATAGTATCGGGCCTTATAATTTACTTTATGTGGCAAATCTACGGTACAAAAAGATTTAAATTCAAAAAAATCCGTTTTATTTACAGGTTCATAGTACTTCAGTTTTACATAAATAAAATGTTTGATTTTATATACAAAACCTTGATTAAAGGGGTTGCAAAAATCATTAAGACCATTGATAAATATATAATTAACGGCTTTTGGAATTTTACGGGTCAAATTGCAAGATTTGGCGGCTATCTTGTTTCAAGGTTGCAAAACGGAAATATAAATTCATACATATTTTACTCATTTCTGTTTCTAACTTCGGTACTTTTATGTGCCGCAATGGTATATATTAAGGGGCTTTCACATTATGGCGGATAATTTTATTTCATATTTATTCTCAATATCTGTTTTGGTGCTGCTGCCAATATTTGCAGGATTAATAGTAATCTCGCCCTTTTACCCTAATAACGCGGTTAAAATAAGGCGTTTTGCAAAAGGTTTTTGTGTATTTAATCTTATTTATTCACTGTTTTTTATGTTGTTTACAGGAAGTGAAATTGGGCATCCTGACGGTAATTTTAGCTTTATTTACACACTGCCGATTGAAATATTGCCAAATATTACCCTTTCTTTTGCAATGGATAATTTTTCGGCACTTATGTGTGTTTTAACATGCTTTATAATGCTGATTGCACTTGTTGCATCAAAAAGTATGATTATTTCAAAACAAAAATTATTCTACAGCCTTATGTTGCTTCTTCAGGGGGCGATTTTAGGCATATTTACAGCAAATAATCTGTTTACCTTTGTTCTGTTTTGGGAACTTGAGCTTATCCCTGTATATTTTTTAATTTCCATGTGGGGCGGGGCAAGTGCTAAAAAAAGTGCTCAAAAATTTATTCTGTTTACATTTGCAGGCTCTGTTTTTATGTTGATTGCAACTGCTCTTATATATGCTTATGGCGCCGATGCGGGCATCCCGCTTGATTTTGGAACATTATTTGAAAAGGCCGGGGATTTTCCTGTCTTACTGCAGCTTGTTGTATCGTTAGGTTTTGTTTTGGCATTTATCGTAAAACTTCCCGTATTCGGGTTCCACAGCTGGCTTGCAGATGCACATACGGATGCGCCAACACCTGTAAGCATGGTTTTAGCCGGAATTTTACTTAAAACAGGGGCTTATGGATTAATAAGAATTAACCTGCAAATGTTTCAGGAAGTGTTCCAACTAATCGCGCCGTCATTAATTTTCCTTGGGGCGCTTGGTGTTTTATGGGCCTCATATACGGCAATAGCACAAAGCGATATAAAACGGATGATTGCATTCTCTTCAATTGCACATATGGGTATTATATTAATCGGGATAGCATCATTTTCCGATTTCGGGCTTAACGGTGCAGTATTTCATATGGTTTCTCATGCCCTTATATCGGCAGGACTGTTTATGGGTGCCGGAATAATATATCAAAAATTCAAAACACGAAAATTGGAATTACTTGGCAGATTATCCGGATATATGCCGCATTTTACTGTGCTTATTATGTTTTTAGGGCTTGCCGCAATAGGTATGCCTCTTACAATGGGTTTTCCCGGTGAAATTATGTCCCTTGCGGGCGGTTTCATATCTCCGCTTGTAGATACTGAATATTTTGCATCAAATCTTATTCAACCCTCCGTGTTATTTGCAGTCACAGGCATTATTCTTTCTGCAACATACATTTTAAGGCTGTTTCATAAAACCTTTTTTGGCATTCCGCAGAACGAACCACAAAACAACCCCTTGCGCGAAAAAATAAGACTTTCAAACCACCAAATAGCGGTTTTAAGCATTCTTGCGCTTGGCATTATAATATTTGGATTATACCCAATGGGAATTATTAATATGATTGCCTTTTAGGCACTTTAAACCTTTTAAAAGGAGAACAAATGAAAAACGGATTAATATATTTTATATCAGATTTTATATTAATATTAGGATTTATTTTATCAATATTCCGAAACTTTGATAAAGGAAAAACCATAACCGGAAAACCTGCAAAACCCGGCAGGCATTTGAATTTTTTAATTTGTATACTTGTTTTTATGCTGATTGGTTTTTTGCCTGTATGCAGTACTTTATTTACAAATATCCCGGGTGTTACCCAAGTGCAACCCTTGGAAATATCTTTCCTTAACAATTCAATAATTGTAAATTCACTTGGTTTTGTGTTCAAGTTTCTTATAACCCTAAGTGCGCTTGTTTGCACAGTTTTGTCATACGGTTTTATAAAAAAACTTAACCACAAAACACCAAAATTTATCACCTTGTTTTTATCCGCATTGATTGGGGCATACGGAATAACCGCAGCCAATGATTTTATATCGCTTTTTGTATCAATTGAAATCCTTTCAATGGCAGTATATTTTCTTATATCCTGCTTTAATAACACTGATGTTAAATGCAGCCGCCCGATTGAGGCGGGGATAAAATATTTTATAATTAACGAAACCGCAAGCTGTTTTATGCTGCTTGGCATCAGCTATATTTATTTGTGCCTCGGTACAATCAATTTTGCTGACATTAGCCTTATACAGCTAAATAAAATTCTGCCCGTTAATCCTCTTTTAAATATTGCGGAAATTTTACTATTCCTGTCGCTTGTATTTAAAATTGGGGCTTTCCCTTTATATTTATGGGTTATGGATGTATTTAAAGGGTCAGATTATTCGGCAGGGGTCTTTATATCATCCGTTGTAAAAATAACGGCCGTGCTTGCAATAATTAAGCCGATATTAAGTCTTGGATATTTTGGAAGTGTATTGAATTTTGCACTCATATTATCTGCCGTAATCACACTTATTATAGGAAATTTGCTTGCCTTAAGAATTGTTAAAAAAGAAGGCCCCCTCAAAGATTTTTTAGGAGCTTCGACAATTGCAAATATAGGCTATGTATTTTTGGGCATTTCCTTTCTCACTGTAAATTCAATAACATCTGCAATTTACTACCTGATTGCATATTTGATTATGAATTTTGCACTTTGGGGCGGTTTTATGCTGATTTCAAGAAACTTTAAAAAACAGTCCGAATGCAATGAAAATTTATCGGCACTTAAAGGCATATCTTATATAAGCCCGTTTTTTGGAACAGTATTTTCCATTTGCATATTTTCTTTTGCAGGGTTGCCGCCTGCAATCGGATTTAGTGCAAAATTTTACCTCTTTGTTGAAATTTTAAGAAGCGGAGTATGGGCGGTTTATCCGTTGATTTTTGCAGGCCTTGCCTCAATTTTTGCAGTTTATTATTATTTTAAAATTATATACATAATATTCTCTAAACCACAGAATATGAACATATACAAAAGAAAATCCGTGTTTGACAAGTTTAACGCATATACATTTGTTTTATCAATATGTGCCATATTATTGATTGCGGGATTTTTTATGAGTGCACCGTTAATTGATACATTAAAAGGCATCCTCTAATTACAAAGGATGCCTTATTAAAACAAAACCTAAATTAATATATAAATTACAGATTTTCAATCTCTTCAACAGGTGCAGTATCCTGAACATTAACGCTTTCAGTTTTCTTTTCTTTCTGCACTGCTGTTTCTTTTTCTTTATCTTTTGCTACAAATGGTGAATCCATTTCAAACCAATCGTTTGTAAATGTTATTTCATGTCTGCCAAAAAGGCCGTCATCTTGTGCAGGGTCGAGCCATCTTTTAACAACCGTATACCATTTTGATTTTTCATCAGTGGCATTTGAAAGCGGGTCCATATTGTAATATGGTTCTATTGTACCGTTTGAATGGTTATATCTGACAGTATCGGTAACATGCGTCATACCTGAACTGAACCCTTGGGCTTTTATAGCTTGCACCGTAGCTGTATCTTCTGCCTGAATATAAGCAAAAGCGCCTGAAGTAAGCCCTAAGCCGCCTAAAATGCAAAGTGTTATTGCAAATTTTTTCATAATGTAAAATCCTCAAATTAAGTACTTTTATTTTACTAATATTATTATATATTATTATCCATTTTTAACCAACTGTTTAGTGTAATTTTTTATCCTAAATCCTGAATTATTAAATTTTCAAATTCATCAAGCAGGTCTTTTTCTTTAACTTTTTTAACCAAAACACCTTTTTTAAAGATATACCCTTCCCCTATAGCGCCCGCTATACCGTAATCCGCATCCTTTGCCTCATTAGGGCCGTTAACAGGGCATCCCATAGTTGCAATTGTAACAGATTGTTTCAAATTTTTAAATTTACCCCTAAATCTATCCTCCACCATATGTGCCAAGCCTATTAAATCTATTTGGCACCTGCCGCAGGTAGGGCAGGAAACAAAATTAACCCCTTCTTTTCTTAATTTTAAAGCTTTTAAGATATCAATACCTGCTCTCACTTCTTCCACCGGATTTTCTGTTAAAGACACTCTTATCGTATCCCCGATACCCTGAGATAAAAGACTGCCAAGACCTATAGCGGATTTTATAATACCACCCCTCAAGGTTCCGGCTTCCGTCACACCAAGATGCAAGGGATAAGGAATTTTATCATATATCATCCTGTAAGCATCAATTGTTGTCTGCACATCAGATGATTTTAAAGATACCTTAATAAGATGAAAATCATTATCTTCAAGTATTTTTATATGGTCCAGTGCACTTTTTACCATTTTTTGGGCAAGCGTAAGGGTTTTATCCTCGATTAAATATTTTTCTAAAGACCCGCCATTAACCCCTATTCTTATAGGAGTTAAGGTTTTCTTTGCCATATCAACCACTTTTTTAACGTGCTCTTCCCCGCCAATGTTACCGGGATTTAGACGAAGTGCATCAATCCCTGCCTCCATTGCCGTAAGGGCAAGTCTGTAATCAAAATGAATATCCGCAACCAGAGGTACAGGGGATTTTTCTTTAATTTCTTTTAAGCAGGCGGCACATTCTTTATTTAAAACAGCAAGGCGTACTATTTCGCACCCCTCGTCTGCAAGCTCCTTTATCTGCGCAACGGTTTTTTTTACATCATTTGTTTTGGTGTTTGTCATAGACTGCACACTAACCGGTGCCCCTGCGCCAATCTTTACATCCCCTATTTTAATTTGAATTTTTTCCATATCAGTTATCTCTACCCAATTTTGATAATTTATGCTAAAATCATAACATGAAAATTGCAGTTATATCAGATATTCACGGGAACAAACTTGCCCTTGATACAGTTTTAGAGGATATTAAAAAAAACGATTGCGACAAAATATTTTGCCTTGGTGATATTGCAATGGCAGGATATGACCCCAATTACACTATTGAAAAGTGTATAGAGTTAAACAATATTATGGGGCGTAATTTTGAAATTATTCAAGGAAATACGGATAAAATGATAGCGGATTACTCGGATTCCTGCTTTTCAAAGGTAATCAAAAGCTCAGCCCCTATGGCACACGCCCTTCGGGATGATATGCTTATCATAAAAAAAGAAAATATTGAATTTTTAAGAAAATTGCCAGCAAACAAAATGGTAAATGTGACACATAAAAGCAAAACTCTTAAAATTCACCTTGTTCATGGCTCCCCAAGGCGCCAGGATGAAGGGATATCTACCCGTTTAACGGAAAAAGAAGTGGCGGATGCAACATCAAGGTCATTTTCAGATATTATCTTTTGCGGGCACACACACATCCCTTGCGGCTTTGTGCTTCAATCAGGAAAACATGTAATAAATGTGGGCAGTATAGGAAGGTCCATGACACCCATTAAAATGCCTGTTTATGCAATATTAAAAATTAACGACAACGGCACATTTGAAATTGAACATAAATTTTTAGATTACGATAATAAAAAAGTAAGCAGGCTAATAGCAAGCAGGGGCTTTGAAGGTGCTGACGAGCTTGCAAAAATGTTTTTATAAATAACACTTAAATTAGAGGATAAATTTGTGGATTTAGAGGAATTACACCAAAAAGCATCAGATGCAATGGCGGAAGGAAACAGGGAAAAAGCCGTTGAATTATATAACAAAATCTTAGAAACAGCCCCCGCTGATGAAATTGCCCACGGACAGCTTATGGATTTATATTTTGATACGGATAAATTCAAATACTACCTAACCCGTGCCAATTATAATGTTGTAAACCAAAAATTTGAACATGCCATAAATGATACTAAAAAAGCCTTGAACCTTGATGCAGAATCAATTGATGCAAGAATAAAGCTTGCAAGGCTATACAGGGTTTCAAACAAAAATCTGAAAGCCATTGATGAATTTAATAAAATTATAGAGCTTGAACCAAAATTAAGAGATGCATATTTGGAGCTTATAAACCTCTATATCTTAGAAGATGCTAAGGAAAGCGCAGTTGGTATTGCAAGAAAAGCAGTAAACGAGTTTGAAAATGATACAGAATTGAAAAATATTCTTGCCAAATTATATTTTGACCTGGGAATGAACAGTGAAGCGCTGGAAGTGGTTCAGGATAAACCCATGAAAGTTAAAATTTTACTTGCTGACAGCAAAAACGATGAGGCAAAGGCTATACTGGATAATATGAAAACATCTATGCCAAATATTAAAGAAGCACATGCAGCATACAATTTACTGCTTGCTGAATATTTTTACAACAAAAATGAATTTAATAACACCTTAAATACAATTGAAGAATATATAAAGCTTTCAGGCCCCGATGCGGTATCTTTTCAGATGAAAGCCCTTGTCTATGAGGCTAAAAATGATGGCTTTATGGCAAGTGTAAACTGGGGTTACATGAAAAAGGCGCAGAGTAAAAATGATGAAGCTGTTGTAGAATTTAACCACGCACACAGCCTTAATAAAAAAGACAAAAATGTGCTTATAGAGCTTGCAAATTTGTATATGAATTTGGGTGAAAAATATACATCAATGGATTTTTGGAATGCTGTATATGAGCTTGATAACGATGAACATGCAAAAAATATACTGGGTGAATTTTACTTTAATGAAGGTGACTACGCAATGGCCGAAAAATATGGCAAATACAGAGAAACAAAAGGACAGAATAATACTGCAGACAAAAATTATGCAGAAGCCGCAGAAGAAGATGAAGGCCTGATTGAAAAGATAATACGTATTTTTACTAAAAAATAAAAGAATAAGCGAACGGAAAGTATGAATAATAGCGAAAAGATGAACCCTGCCAACAAAGACAGCTGGTTTAAAATATTTAAATCTTATGTCAATGTGTGCAGCAAATTTTACGAAGATAAAAAATATGATGAATGCATAGAACTTGGAAGAGAAACTGTAGAAATCTATGAACAGCTTGTCGGGCAATTAAAATCAGAGCGTATTTTAAAACGTGCGGATTTAGAGATTGCACAAAACAAATTTAGTGATAATGAAAAAGCTAAAAACTTTCAAAACACAAAATACAAAGAGCTTGAAACCATAAAAACCCTTTGCGCGTATATAGCACTTTCATACAGAAATAAAGCAGAAGAAGCATATAGCGCAAAAGATTATATGAAGGCCTTAAAGCTTTCAAAACAAGCGCTTTTATACAGCCCCACAGAGGTGCTTGTTAATTTCACACTTGCAAAAACGCTCGTTATGTTAAAAGCAAACAAAGAGGCGGCTGATGCATATGAAACCGTTATGCGGTATGACAAAAATTATAACGAAGGCAGAAGGCTGCTCGCCGAATTATATAAATCTAATGACTTGCAAGATTATGATAAATGCATATTAAATTATTCAAGATATCTTAAAGAAGCAAAAGACGATAAAAATTCCTGGTATCATTATTCAGGGCAATGCTATAAACTTGGCCTGCATGAAGAATGTAAAAAAGCCTGCGAACAGGTAATGAAACTTAATCCGACATTTTATAACAGTATAATCGTTTATATGCTAAATCTTCTTAAGATTGACGGTTATGACCAAAAGTCAATAAACAGAATAACGCACAGACTTGTTGAAAAATATATAAAAGCCACAGGTATCAAAAAATACGTATTTGATTTTGAAAAACGGAATAAAGACCCAAACAGAAAATTAAAAATAGGATATCTTTCTTCCGATTTATATAACCACGTTGTATCAAGATTTTTAGTACCCATTATTGAACATCACAATAAAGAAAAATTTGAAATTTTTATGTACACGGTTACCAGTAAACGGGACAGTGTGACCGAAAAATACCAAAAAGCGGCAGACCATTTTGAAAGTTGCCATCAGATGACAAATGATGAATTGGCAAAGAAAATCTATGATGATAAGATAGACATTCTTATTGATTTAAACGGACACACAGGTGATGCAAGAACAATTATTATGGCGCAAAAACCAGCCCCAATACAGGGTGTATATCTTGGCTATCCAAACACATCCGGTATAGATACCGTTGATTATATTCTAACCGATAAAGATACGATACTCCCTGGTGAAGAATGTTTCTATACGGAAAAACCCGCATACATTGATGCGGGCTATGAAGTTATAAATCCGGATTATAGCACATTGCCGGAAATTACAGAAGCGCCTTACATTAAAAATAAATATGTAACAATGGGTGTATTCAATGCCACAGCAAAAGTAACCGAAGAAATGATTAAAATTTGGGCTTATATATTAAAAAATACAAAAAAATCAAAAATCTTGTTCCAATACATTAATCACTATACGGAAGAAAATCAAAAACGCATATTGGCTGAATTTGAAAAGTACGGAATCAAAAAAGACAGAGTTATGTTCCTCGGAAGGGCGCAAAGTTCACACTATGACAGTATTGCAAAGGCTGATTTTGCACTTGATACTTTCCCGTATTCGGGTACCGGCACAACAATGGACTGCATTTTAATGGGCCTGCCAATTGTGTGTGTTGAAGGATACCATTCAACAAGTCGCCCCACAGGTAGAATTTTAAGAGCAATCAATGAAGAGGCTCTTATCTCTGAAGATTTTAATGGTTATGCGCAAACTGCAATAAACCTAATTAAAAATCCTGCACTAATTTCAAAATACAGAAGCAAATTAAGAAACAAACTGCAATCATCCAAACTAACGGATTACGAAGGCTTCACGCGTTCTCTTGAAAATACATACAAAAAAATGTGGGAAGATTATTGCAGTTCAAAATTATCTATAGAATAACTTTAAAAGGAGAGTTTTTTATGAAAAAGAGTTTACTTGTATTAATGATTTTTGGAATGCTTATGACATTTATACCGGCAGATGCTAAACCCGCAGGCACCCATGGCACCAATGGCGAAGTATCAGGAAGATCTGTAGGGGCTGCTGCATTATCACTTTTTATCTGGCCCGGTATAGGACAGGCAGTTAATAAAAATGAAAACAAGAAAAACATAACTCACGCAGTGCTTGGTCTTACAGGGATTTTTAGAATTTGGTCCTGCTATGATGCCCTTGTAGACAGACGCGGCGGCGTTTGGGAAAATAGAATCTAGTATCTGTACTAATATTGATGTATTTTAACACACTTATAAAAGCGGCAATTCTTTATATAGAATTGCCGCTTTTATCGTATTGATGCTATCTAAAACATTTCAGGCTGCAAGTTTCAAGCCCGCAGTACCGATAATAATAAACAAAATTGAAACCACTTTTAATAAGCTTACGGATTCATGGAAAACCGTCATCCCTATCACACTTACAAGTAAAACCCCGACTGCCGCCCAAATAGCATATGCAATACTCACATCAATAGTTTTCAGCGCAAAAGATAAGAATAAAAAACAAAACACATAAGAAACTATAGCCGCAAGCGACGGCAACAAAACAGAAAACCCGCTTGATAATTTTAAAGCTATTGTGCCGCATGTTTCAAACACTATTGCAAGTATCAAAAAAATCCAATTCATATTTTTCCTTCTATATACTCTACAATACAAATATAACAGCTTTTCCGCCAACTTGAAACAACCAAAATTATTTTGTATAAAATCAAAACTTATGCGCAAAATATAATATGGTTTACAGTACAACATCTGCATTTAAACTTTTGAAATCAAATATCCAAAATATGTAAATAATAACCCAAAAACAATACTTAAAAACATATACAATAAAGAAGTGGTGACTTTGCCAGATTTTATAAGTTCAAACATTTCAAGATTAAATGTGGAAAATGTAGTTAAACCACCCAAAAACCCAACCACAATAAATATCTTTAAAATTTCAGACAACATTTCTGTTTTATTCAATACATACCCAAATATAATCCCAATTAATAGACACCCAAAAATATTAACAAAAAATGTACCAAAAATTGGTGTCATAAAATATTTTTTAGACAGAACGGATACGGCAAACCTTAACATTGCACCAATACCACCACCGATAAAAACTGAAAGAAATTTATAAAACATACTTGTATTATTATATACTAAAAATGGAGCCTGATAAATTCTGACTCCATTTTTGTTTTAAATATAGAATCCGGCAGCTACTTATCTTCCCAGGAGGCTACCCTCCAAGTATTGTCAGCGCAAGCAGTCTTTACGACCGTGTTCGGGATGGGAACGGGTGGGATCCTGCCGCCTGGCCACCGGAAAATCTTTTAATTTTCCTTAATTTACATAAAACCTATGAAATTAGAAAATGTACAATCACCTTTTAAAAGGTTCTGGGTTGTTGCACTCTGAAAGTTGCATAACGATATAAAAAACCATTGTATTTTCTCTACTAACGACTATCATACGATTGCCGTTTTCAGGAAAAGCCCTCGTCCGATTAGTAATGCTCGGCTGCAAATGTTGCCATTCTTCTACCTGCATCCTATCAACCTCGTGATCTGCAAGGGGACTTACTAGCTTGAGCTATGAGAGAACTCATCTTGTGGTGGGCTTCGCACTTATATGCTTTCAGCGCTTATCCGCTTGGAACACAGCTACCGGGCGTTTACCCTTGGCAGGATAACCCGTACACTGGAGGTTGCCTCTTCCCGGTCCTCTCGTACTAAGGAAGACTCCACTCAATTCTCTTGCGCACATACCGGATATGGACCGAACTGTCTCACGACGTTCTGAACCCAGCTCGCGTGCCGCTTTAATGGGCGAACAGCCCAACCCTTGGAACGTACTACCGCTCCAGGATGCGACGAGCCGACATCGAGGTGCCAAACCTCCCCGTCGATGTGGACTCTTGGGGGAGATAAGCCTGTTATCCCTATGGTAACTTTTATCCGATGAGCGATGGCCCTTCCATTCGGGACCACCGGATCACTAAGTCCTGCTTTCGCACCTGCTCGACTTGTAGGTCTCGCAGTCAAGCTCCCTTGTGCCTTTACACTCTATGGTTGATTTCCGACCAACCTGAGGGAACCTTTGAGCGCCTCCGTTACTCTTTAGGAGGCGACCGCCCCAGTCAAACTGCCTACCAGAAACTGTCCGCTGCCCTGTTGTTAGAGGGCTCAGCGTTAGAATTCAAATTATTACAGAGTGGTATCTCAACGGCGACTCCACTAAAACTGACGTTCTAGCTTCAAAGTCTCCCACCTATACTGCACAATAAGAACCCGAATTCAATTTCAAGCTACAGTAAAGCTCAATAGGGTCTTTCTGTCCTGGTACGCGTAATCCGTATCTTCACGGATAATCCAATTTCGCCGAGTCTCTCTCCGAGACAGTATCCAGATCGTTACGCCATTCGTGCGGGTCAGAACTTACCTGACAAGGAATTTCGCTACCTTAGGACCGTTATAGTTACGGCCGCCGTTCATCGGGGCTTAGCTTCGGAGCTTCGTCTAATGACTAACCCTTCCGCGTAACCTTCCGACACCGGGCAGGCGTCAGCCCCTATACATCGTCTTACGACTTAGCAGAGACCTGTGTTTTTGGTAAACAGTCGCCTGGATCATTTCGCTGCGACCCTATCACGCTTCACGGGCAAGCCGCTACACGCTACCAGGGTACCTCTTCTCCCGAAGTTACGAGGCTATTTTGCCGAGTTCCTTAGAGAGAGTTATCTCGCGCACCTTAGTATACTCTACTAACCTACCTGTGGCGGTTTACGGTACGGACGGTTAAATATCTCGAGAGCGAAGATTTTCTTGGCAGTGTGGAATCAACATCTTCGGGTCCGTGGACCCTCCTCATAACGCCTCACGTTAACGAACTGACGGATTTTCCTATCAATTCTGGCTACACGCTTAAACAAGCACATCCAGTCGCTTGCATGTCTATCCTCCTGCGTCCCTCCGCTTCTGATAACGATAATTAACCGGTTCAGGAATATCAACCTGACCTCCATCGGCTACGCCGTTCGGCCTCGCCTTAGGTTCCGACTAACCCCACGCGGACGAGCCTGCCGTGGGAAACCTTAGGTTTACGGTGCATTGGATTCTCACCAATGTTTTCGCTACTTATGCCGACATTCTCACTTCTGCTTCGTCCACTAGTCCTTACGGTCTAGCTTCGACCTACAACAGAACGCTCCCCTACCCAGAATAGTAAACTATCCTGACGCAGTTTCGGTTATATGCTTAGCCCCGGTATATTTTCGGCGCGGAATCACTTGACCAGTGAGCTATTACGCACTCTTTTAAGGGATGGCTGCTTCTAAGCCAACCTCCTGGTTGTCAGAGTAATTCTACCTCCTTACTCACTTAGCATATATTAGGGACCTTAACTGGCGTTCCGGGCTGTTTCCCTCTTGGCCATGGATCTTATCACTCATAGCCTCACTGCCAGACAGTAACATTACAGGCATTCGGAGTTTAACATGATTTGGTACCGAGTTACTCGGCCCGCACCAAACTAGTGCTCTACCTCCTGCAAGATAAATCTGACGCTGTGCCTAAACGCATTTCGGGGAGAACCAGCTAGCTCTTGGTTCGATTGGCATTTCACCCCTAACCACAACTCATCCGCTGATTTTTCAACATCAGTCAGTTCGAACCTCCACGTAGTGTTACCTACGCTTCATTCTGGTCATGGTTAGATCACCAAGGTTCGGGTCTATCTCATTTAACTTAACGCCCTATTCAGACTCGGTTTCCCTGTGGCTCCGGGTATTAACCCCTTAACCTTGCTAAATAAGATAACTCGCCGGCTCATTCTTCAACAGGCACGCCATCACACTATTAATAGTGCTCTGACTGATTGTAAGCTAACGGTTTTAGGTTCTATTTCACTCAGCTTCTCACTGTTCTTTTCGCCTTTCCGTCACCGTACTCGTTCACTATCGGTTACTGACTAGTATTTAGCCTTACCGGATGGTCCCGGCGGATTCAGACAGGGTTTCACGTGCCCCGCCTTACTCGGGTGCTCTTAAAAAGTCTATTTATTTTCGTTTACCGGGCTATCACCGTCTATGGCTCAACTTTCCAGTTGTATTCAACTAACAAATAGTTTTGTAACTTTTTGAATAATCTGCAAATTACTCTAAAGAGTCCCACAACACCTCTTGCACAACGATTGCAGTCTATCACATACAAAAGGTTTAGGCTATTCCCATTTCGCTCGCCGCTACTTTGGGAATCATTAGTTTATTTTCTTTTCGTCCCGTTACTAAGATGTTTCAGTTCACGGGCTTTCCTTCTCTCAGACTATGTATTCATCTAAGGATTCTTGAGGATAAACTCAAGAGGGTTTCCCCATTCGGAATTCCACGGATCAAGGGTCTTTAGCACCTCCCCGTGGCTTATCGCAGCTTCACACGTCCTTCATCGGCTGTCAGTACCAAGGCATCCACCATTAGCTCTTTGTAGCTTTACCTGATTTCAATTTTGATAAAATCAAAACTAAAATTTATGGTTATCTAATACATTGGTTTGTACGCTTATAATATATTGATAAAGTTTATCTCGATATTACTTGCGCTTATATCATTATGCAATTTTCAATGTGCAACATTCAGTATTATTTAAACACTGAAGACAAAATAACTTTTTACAAACAACACATACCTGCTGATTTTAATACCTTGACTGATTTCAAAAACAAGAACTAAAAATAAACCAATCTTTATAACGGTATCGACCTTGGGATGAACGGTTTAATACGTCTTAAAGACTACCGTTAATCTCCCTAGAAAGGAGGTGATCCAGCCACACCTTCCGGTACGGCTACCTTGTTACGACTTCACCCCAGTTACCAACCCTGCCTTAGGACGCTGCCTCCAAAAGGTTAGCACACGTACTTCGGGCGTGGTCGACTTCCATGGTGTGACGGGCGGTGTGTACAAGACCCGGGAACGTATTCAACGCAGCGTGCTGATCTGCGTTTACTAGCGATTCCGACTTCATGCACTCGAGTTGCAGAGTGCAATCCGAACTGAGACTGGGTTTAAGAGATTTGCGTACTCTCGCGAGTTAGCTGCTCGTTGTACCAGCCATTGTAACACGTGTGTAGCCCAGGACATAAGGGGCATGATGATTTGACGTCGTCCTCACCTTCCTCCGGTTTATCACCGGCAGTCTCGCTAGAGAGATACATATCAGTAAACCAATATGACCAACTAACGACGAGGGTTGCGCTCGTTGCGGGACTTAACCCAACATCTCACGACACGAGCTGACGACAACCATGCACCACCTGTCTTAGAGCTCCCCGAAGGGCACTTCCGACTTTCATCAGAATTCTCTAGATGTCAAGCCCTGGTAAGGTTCTTCGCGTTGCTTCGAATTAAACCACATGCTCCACCGCTTGTGCGGGTCCCCGTCAATTCCTTTAAGTTTCACACTTGCGTGCGTACTCCCCAGGCGGGATACTTATCGCGTTAGCTTCGGCACTGCAGGGGTCGATACCCGCAACACCTAGTATCCATCGTTTACGGCCAGGACTACTGGGGTATCTAATCCCATTTGCTCCCCTGGCTTTCGTTCCTCAGCGTCAATAATGGCCCAGTAAAGCGCTTTCGCCACCGATGTTCCTCCTGATATCTACGCATTTCACCGCTACACCAGGAATTCCCTTTACCTCTACCACATTCTAGCTAGATAGTATCCAATGCCGAACCGGAGTTGAGCCCCGGGCTTTAACATCAGACTTACCTTGCCGCCTACGAACGCTTTACGCCCAATGATTCCGGACAACGCTTGCACCCCCCGTATTACCGCGGCTGCTGGCACGGAGTTAGCCGGTGCTTCCTTTATAGGTACAGTCAAAATTCGTCCCTATTGACAGAACTTTACACCCCGAAGGGCTTAACATTCACGCGGTGTTGCTGCGTCAGGCTTTCGCCCATTGCGCAAAATTCCCTACTGCTGCCTCCCGTAGGAGTATGGGCCGTGTCTCAGTCCCATTGTGGCTGATCATCCTCTCAAACCAGCTACTGATCGTCGCCTTGGTAGTCCATTACACCACCAACTAGCTAATCAGGCACAGGCTCATCTTAGGGCGCCGGAACTTTCAAGATTGGTATTGCAACCAAGCTCATATGGGGTATTAGCAGAAGTTTCCCTCTGTTGTCCCCCACCCTAAGGCAGATTTCCTATGTTGTACTCACCCGTCCGCCACTTTCCACAAGAGCAAGCTCTTGCTTCTCGTTCGACTTGCATGTATGAGGCACACCGCCAGCGTTCGTCCTGAGCCAGGATCAAACTCTCCGTTGTCAGAAATTTATGTCTGACACTTCGAAAAGAAGTGATTGACTCAAAATAAAGTTGTCCGTTGTTTTTAAAAAAATCAACAGGTATTTGTCGTTTGTAAATTGTGTTATTCTGTTTTCAATGTTCAAAACTAACTTTTTTCTTGCGAATAGTCCAGCAAAAAACTGCTTAATTAATTCCCGAACCATTCCTTACTAAATCTTGGCACTTTTGAATTCGTGCCGTAATTAGTATACTAACATCTCAATATTTATTGTCAAGCGATTTTTCAAAAAATATTTTTTGATAAGTTGTATAAGCCAAGAAGATTAAAACCTTCTAATCGCTCAACCTTTCGTTTGTTAATGTTTCTATTGAGAATGTACTTAGTTCTTTTGGCAATTCATCCGGTGGACCAACCGCCTTACTGATGTTAACACTTCAATTTTTAATGTCAAGAACTTTTTCTTATTTGTTTTTGAAGTCGTATTAAATTTTGAATGTGCTTCATCCGTAACTACTAATTTAAAACAAATAAAAATTTTTTCAAGCGTTTTTTTCTGTTTTTTTACCAAAACTTTTACAAAACTTAAACAAAATCGGCTGAAACCCCGTAGTGTACGGTTTTTAGATTTTCAATTATAAGATAATCATTCCCCAGTTTTTCTTTAATGCCGGACTCTAAAAATGCACTTTTGCAAAAGAAAGTCGGCCCGGAACCGGACATTTGAAACCCTAAGTCATGCAGAAATTGCACCTCCCTATGATGCGACAATAATGCAAATTCAAGGTCGTTAGGCAGATTGGAAACCGTTTCGTCAAGCTCGTCAAACCTTTGGTAGGCTTCTTTTGCGGATATTTTTAAATTTTTGGGCTTAATTAATGTTATTGGCATGTTTTTATATTCATCCTCATTTTCAACATCAAAAAGCACTTCACCTCTGCCTTTGCAGCGTTTCGCACCGCCATAATAACAAAAATTTAAATCCGACCCCAGGCTAATTAAAATCTGATTAATTTTGTGTTCATTTAACGGGTAATTATATATCTTATTAAGCCCGAAAACCACGGCTGCAGCATCTGTTGAACCGCCTGCAAGACCGGCTGCTACAGGTATATTTTTTTCTATATATATATTTATATTCTCTTTGTTGCAAACAGAATTACAAACAGCATCTCTAAACGCCGCAGCAGCCTTGTATGCAATATTTGAAGAGTTATTTGGTATTTCAGATGAATTGGATAAAATATTTATAACTCCATGCCCGCCAAAAGAGCATGGCACGGTTTCAATATATATATAATCAAACAAATCAATGGCACACATTATACTATCTATCGGGTGAAAACCGTCAGGACGAACCTTATCAACTTTTAGGGTCATGTTTATTTTTGCGGGCGCCGCAACTTTAATCTTTGCCATGCCTTATATGCTCCCTTTTTCATTATTATATTTATATAACGCTTTTGAAAGATTATAAAAATCTTGAATTGAAAGCTTTTCCCCGCGTATTTGTAAATCAAAACCTGCCTCTTCAAGCGCTTTTTCGACATTTTTAAACCCTGCATTTAAAAGAGAATTTTTAATATTTTTACGCCTTTGAAGAAACGCGGCTTTTATTGTTTTTTTGAGGTAAGGAGTAATCTCGCATTTTGATTTATCATTGATTTTTATTCTGACAAGAGCGCTATCCACCTTTGGAACAGGAGAAAAGCTTTTTTTGTGCACATTTTCAATAATTTCTGTATCCGCCCAAAAATTAGAAAGAATGCTCAGCAGACCATATTCTTTATTTTGTGCTTTCTCATCTGCAACAATCCTTCTTGCAACTTCATATTGCACCATTAAAATAATTTCATCAACCATGCCTCTGTTTTGATTATTGATTTCATCAATCTCTCCAAGCAAATGCGCAATAATCGGAGTTGTAATGTAATAAGGAATGTTTGCGGCAATTTTAATTTTCCTGCCGGTATTGAATTCTTCCTGAAAAATATCCTTTAAATTGATTTTTAAAATATCATTGTGTATAAGCTGAAAATTTTCGTACCCGCCAAGATTTTTTTCAAGAATTTTTATGGCATCATCATCAAGTTCAACCGCAACAACTTTTTTTGCCGAAGTAACAAGTTTTTCCGTTACAAACCCCAGGCCGGGGCCAATCTCAAGCACAATATCATCACTATTAATATTGGATATAATCTTATCCACAACCTTAGGATTGATTAAAAAATTCTGCCCCAGGCGTTTTTTCGCCCGAAATTTCTTCGCTCTTAAAAAATAATCCTGAGCCCTTACATTATTTAAAATATCCATAAAAATTATTATAGCAAAAATAATTATTCGGATGCGTTATCCTATATATCAAATGTTTAAAACAAACTTTGTGGTAATATCATTTTATGCAAAATACAATAAGAAATTCCGAATTTAAATCTGAAATTGATAAAATACTAAACCTGCCCGTTACCAAGACTGAAATTGCAGAGTATTACAGCCAAAACTGCAAAAAAGGCGATTTAAAAATAGGCCTTGAATATGAAAGAATTTCGCTTGATTCAAGGTCATACGAAAATGCAAACTACAGATTTCTTTCAGAAATTATAAAAAACTTTGCCCTTATAAATGATTGGGAAATTATATATGATTCCGACACTATTATCGGCGCAAAAGATGGTTTTAATTCAATATCACTTGAGCCCGGCGGCCAATTTGAGATAAGCCTCGAGCCTAAAACCGGCCTTGATGATATTTTAGAAAATCTTGACCACTACAAAAGGCAAATAGATAAACTTGGTGAATATTATAATATAGCCTTCCTTCCGTATGGCATAAACCCAAAGACAACTTATCCGAATATTGATATAGTTAAAAAACAAAGATACGAAATAATGGCGGATTATTTACCGCGCATAGGAAAACTGGCACCTGTTATGATGAGGGAAACGGCGGGCGTACAGGTGAATTTTGATTACATATCAGAAGATGATGCTATTTTAAAACTAAAAACTGCAGCCTATATGAGTCCCTTTATAACAGGTTTTTATGCCAACAGTCCAATAAGGGGAAATCAGCTTACAAAGTATAAAAGCTTTAGAGCACTTGCCTGGAAATATACGGGCTATAACAGATGTAATCTTTTTTATCAAAACCTTATAAACCCAAGAATGGGACAAGGATTTGAAGATTATATAGATGCAATTATTGATGTACCTATGCTCTATATTATAAGGGACGGCAGAATGATAGAGCTTATGGGGAAACTTACATTCAGAGAATTTATGCAAAACGGATATATGAACTGGAGTGCAACCCTTGATGATTACATTCTCCATTCAAGTTTAACATTTCCTGATGTAAGGCTTAAAAATTGTATTGAAATAAGAAACCATGATACACAGGGTATTATCAATGCATTAAGCGTATGCGCCCTATACAAGGGCATTTTATATTCTAAAAATACTATGTTTGAAACTATTGATTTATTGAAGCATCTGAATTATGAAGATTTGGAAATTATGGGCATAAACAGTGCAAAATTCGGACTTGATTATATGGTTGATAAACTGAAGATGACAGCTTCGGATGTTGCAAAACGCTTGTTTGAAATTTCAAGAAAAAATCTGCCTGATACTGAAAAGGATTATCTTGATAAACCAATTTGGTTGCTTGAAAACAGAAAATGCATAGCTGATTTGATGCTTGAAAAAGGGGTATCAGATACAATATCTTTGTGTAATTATCTAAGTAGCCTGTAACAATTGTTAAAAAGGTGTCATGGATTTTAATGTTTGCTAGAATTATTTTTATGGCAAATATTTTAATCGTTTCGAAAAATGAAAATCTTTTAAATATTTTATCCGGGCTTTTTATGGAGCATGGACTATATTGCACTGTTTATCCATATAATAGCGAAGAAGAAACCTTTAATTATATAAAAGAAAATGATTTTAGCATTATACTTATTGATGACGAAATAACCCCGACCGGCACATATAGTGTTCTTGCAAAAAAAATAAAAAACTATGATTACGAAAATAACGTCTTTACTGTTCTTTTATATAACCCAACAGCAATTAATAACACAAATGAAGACTTATCGGGCTTTATAGATGCATTTGTTCAAAAACCGGTTATAGGTAATATTTTAATTCCCACAATCAATTCATGTCTCAAAATTAAAAGAAACATTGATAAATACAAAGAAGACAATAAAGAATTGAATAAAAGCCTTTACCAGCTTGATGTTATGTATAATACAAGTTCAAAACTTTCAGGAAACCTTGATAAAGAAAAACTTTATGAAATAATGTTTGAAACCCTTGAAAAGACATTAAGTTTTGATTTTGCATGTGCTCTAATTCATAATAACAGGCAGGAACAGAACAGATTAATTATCCACTCCTTAAAAAAACCTGATGAAACCACTCTAAATATATTAAAAGAAAAAATCATAAATATTGCACGGGAAAATAACAACAATGCTGATTTTTCAAATATTAAAATTGAAGAACACATTAAACCTTCTTACCTAAACCAAAGCTACGATATTAAACTTTTAAATTTTGATAAGCTTGCAGCACCAATAAAGGCAAAAGATAAAACTTTTGGCACACTTTTAATTTACAGACATACCCCTTTTACAAAAGAAGATGTTGTTTGCTTTCAATCCGTTGTGCACCAAATTTCATCTTCCCTAAGAACAATTATTCTTTATAACGAAATAAAAAATGCAAATATAGAGCTAAAAAAACTTGAAAAAATAAAATCCGAATTTGTATCAATAGTATCTCATGAACTAAGGACGCCATTAACGCCAATAAATCTTTCTCTTGAGATTTTACTGTCTGAAAAACTTAATGAAACACAACAAAATTCTATTAATATGGCAAAAAGAAACGTAGCAAGACTTTCAGGCATCATTGAAGATTTGCTTGACCTTTCTAGAATACAAACAGGCAAGTTTGATTTTAAATATAAAAAATACAACATTAAATCATCCCTCGATTTAATTCAAAAAACTTTTGAAAATCAGGCAAAAGAAAAGAGTGTAGAATTTTATACAGACTTTAGCAACCCCATGCCTGAAATTTACGCAGATTCAAGACGCATTGAACAAATTTTATCTAACCTTGTTACAAATGCTATAAAATTCACCCCAAAAGACGGTAAAATTGAAATCTCAGCTAAAACTATTCCTGCTGCTGAAATTAACAAAAATGTTTTAATCACACCGGTCAATGCTATTCAAAATAATAAAGAAGAATATATTCAAGTTTCAGTTAAAGATACAGGTATTGGCATAAAAGAAGAAGATATATACAAAATATTTGATAAATTTTCCCAAATTGAAAATTCCCTTACAAGGAACGCAGGCGGGGTAGGCCTTGGGCTTACAATATCCAAGCATTTTATTGATGCACATCTTGGCGGCATTTTTGTTACAAGCAAAGAAAACAAAGGTTCAAATTTCAATGTATTAATTCCCGTATTTAGCGAAGACAAGGCTTTTGAAATTGACTTAAACACCTCTAAAAAACTAAACGATACAACCTGTATGATTAAAATCAAAACAAATAATGAATTACAAAACAAGGATTTTATAAACCTGTTAAAACAAGAAAACATCATAAAACCGGTTAAAAACTTTAAAGAAATTACTATTGTCGATAATGATTTATTTGTTTACAAGGCTTTTTTTCCCGCACTTCAAAAAGGGCCTTTCGAACTTATGACAGATAGAATACAAAATGCAATTAAATCCGCCAAAGAGTGTGGTATAGTATTAGAAAAGACAATATTTAAAAAAGAGGATGAGGCTTTTTAATGACAAAAATTTTAATAGTAGATGATGAAAAAGATATAGTTGAAACTCTTTCTTTTATGCTAAAAACAAAGGGGTACGAAACCATTACGGCATATGACGGCGAAGAAGGCCTTAAACTTGCAAAAGAAGAACATCCGGATTTAATTATTCTTGACGTTATGATGCCAAAAATTAACGGATACAAAATATGTCGCCTTTTAAAATACGATGCCAAATATAAAAATATCCCGATTGTAATGGTAACCGCAAGAAGCCAGGAAGGTGACAAGCTTATAGGCGAAGAAACCGGTGCTGACAGATATATTACAAAACCCTTTGAATTTTCAGACATTCTTGATGTTATAAATGAATTAATCGACAAACAGGCATAAATTATGGATTTAGTTACAAATAAAACCATAGACAAACTGAAATACGACCTCGTAAGAAACAATATCATTACATTTGAAGATATTGAACACGCTCAAAGTCTTGCAGAGGCACAAAATATAAATCTGGGTCAGGTTTTAATTAACACATCCATGATATCAGAGCATGATTTATTAAAATTTTTAGAAGAAAAATTGCACATACCATATGTTGACCTTGAAGATTATGAAATAGATAAAAAATGCTTAAACTACATCAGCTATAACGAGGCCTTAACTTATAAAATCCTGCCATTGTTTGAAATAGAGGACATTTTAACAATCGCTATGTCGGACCCTCTTGATTTATTTGCAATCGATAAAATAATAGAACGCACCAATAAAACAATTGAGCCTGTTTTAGGGTCTGAAAACAGTATATTAAAAAAGATTAATGAATACTATGATACAAAAGGAAAAGTTCAGGATATAGTAACAAATACAAATCCTGATTTTAAATGGCAAGATGAATTACATAGCGATGATCTTAACGAAGAACATCTGCAAAACCTTTTCAGAGCAATTTTAAAACACGCAATCAAAGAAAATGTGCACGAACTTTATTTTGAAAATACAGAAGAAGGCCTTACCGTTAATTTCAAAAAATCAGGCGAAAACCACCCTACAGGCACTATTCCAACCCTTCTTATAAACCCTTTTATACAAATGGTTAAAAATCTGTGCGCACTTGACCCTACGGTATCCGAAGTGCCTCAGCTTGGTAAATTAAATTTCAATGTAGATTCTATTGCCCTCACTGCAAGCATTTCAGCATTTCCTACAATTAACGGCGAAAGAGTATTACTAAAAATTTATCACCCGCCAAAAAAAATTGAAGACATAATTAAGGATAAAGAAAAAATCGATACACTAAAATCCATGCTTGCAACACCCGGAATTATCCTTATATCAGGAGGTGCACTTAGCGGTAAAACTCACCTTGTTTATTCAATACTAAATGAATTAACTCCCGCAAATTCAGTAGCGATGACTCTTGAAAGCGTAGCAAAATACAAACTGCAAAATGCCCTTCAGTGCGAATTGAATGAAAGTGTCGGCTTTAATATGGATAAAGCTATGCGTTTTATTGAATTCCAATCTCCCGATATCATTTATTTTGAAGGTATATCGACAAAAGAAGGACTTGATTTCCTGACATCTTTAAGCTTGAACAACAAAACCCTTATAACTGAATTCTTGGCTGATAACATTGAAGATTTAAGGAGAAAATTTGACAGAAGTGAATTTTCCTTATTTAAATCATTAATTACAGGCCTTGTGTTTATTCACAATCAAAATAGTATTGAACTTTTTGATAAAAACGCCCTTGGGAAATATTTATTGTAAACTTAAAATTACATTAAATCAATCATTCTGCTTATTCTGAGTAGCTTTTCAAGCTCGCAGGTATCAAGCTTATGATTAATTATTTTTTTAATACTGTTTGTATTATCTTGCGATTGGGGCAATAAAAGCTCTACCGGTGATATATTAAATACACTGCAAATTTTATCTATTGTATCACCCGTAGGTAAGTATTTATTGTGTTCTATATTTCGATACCCCTGAACACTCATGTTTATTCTTTCTGCAAATTGCTCCTGCGTAAGCTGGTAATTTGCCCTTAGTCTTTTTATTCCGTTAGTAATCAATTTTTGATAGCACATATTAATATATATACTTATTTTTTTGCAAAATTTAACTAACCATGTAGACAACTTTGTACTATATATGATATAGTATGTAAAAAAATTAATAGGAGCAATTAATATGCACAAAATATGGAAACACAACAATAAACTAGCAAATAGCCTAAAAGACCCGGCCTTCTCCCTAGTCGAAATGCTCATGGCATTGTTGGTTGCATCAGTTCTTTTAGCAGCATTAGCACCAGTTATGACAAGAAGGTTTAATGAAAATGTTGGTGTACATAATATAGCACCAAAGGGAACAGAGAAGACTGCAGTCTTCTATACTAATTCTGAATTCAGAGTTCCTAATAATGTAAGCTATATAGATGTAACATCTATTGGAGGCGGTGGAGCAGGGGGAGGAAGTACATATGGAAATAAAGTAATAACATCCAATGTAACAGGATGGATAGTTCCTAACGGTGTTAAAAAAATAAGGGTATTTATGGTAGGCGGAGGAGGTGGAGGAGCTTCTGGTGGACAGTTGAATGGGACTTATTCTCAATCGGTAAGTACGGGAACAATATCCGAAACGTATAAAGATTTTACAAGTGCCGGAGAGTATACATTATCTAACTATATATCAATACCATCATCAACTGTTCCTTCTCTTCCGTCTAAATGTACAGCATCAGGTGCTACAACATGGAATAACGGTGCAGTACCCGGAAGTACTCTTAATGCCTCAAATACAAACATTACTCTTACCAAAGTTACTGCATGCGGTGGTGGTGGAGGGGGAGGTGGAACACGTAATAACGATACAAATAGTGGTGCCGGCGGTGGTGGAGGTTCAGGTGGGTATAGAACTGTTGCACTAAATTATACAGCACCTGTTTCTAGTCTTCGCGTTTATATTGGTGGCGGCGGAGGTGGCGGTGGAAGTGGTATAGCAAACACTGGTAGTGTTACAGCAGGTGCTCCCGGTGGCTATGGTGCCGGTGGCGGAGGCGGTG
>CAJTLG010000002.1:217834-219195 GCA_910577395.1 uncultured Vampirovibrio sp.
ATTTATGGTAGGCGGAGGAGGTGGAGGAGCTTCTGGTGGACAGTTGAATGGGACTGATACCAAAACTTTGAATATAGGAACAATATCTGAAACTCCTGTAGATTTTCTGGATGCAGGGGAGTTTAAATTAACTGATAAGGTAAAAGAATTAAATACAAGTGCCACAGCTCCTAATCTTACAACAAGATGTGCAGCATCAGGTGCTACTGTATGGAACAAATCAGGGGGAGGTACTGTTGTTCCTGGTGGCACGATAAGTGGTGCAAGTACAAGTGTTACCCTTACTAAAGTTACTGCATGCGGTGGCGGCGGAGGGGGAGGGGGAGGACGTGTTTATGCTGGCGGAGGCGGAGGCTCCGGAGGTTACCTTGCAAACGTAACTTTGAATAAAACCGTTACTCCTTCCTCAGTTACCATACGTATTGGTGGCGGAGGTGGCGGAGGAAGCTCTACGTTTCATGATACAAGTGGTTCACTTGTAAATGGATTTTCAGGTGGTTCGTATGGCGGAGGCGGAGGCGGAGGTGCGCAATTTAAAAGCAAAACTTTGGAATATACCGGCTCTGGCGGTTCTGGTGGTACGTACGGAGGTAATGGCGGCTCTGCATTTGCTGGAGCTACATCAGGTAATGCTGGAAATGGTTCTGCTGGAAGCATTACAAGCACAACTTATGCCAAGGGCGGCACAGGGGCTCTTGTGTATAATTCAAACACACACTTGGGTAATGGTGGTAATGGCGGTAATGGCGGCTCATACGGCGGAGGCGGAGGCGGGGGTGGTAGAAGATATTCTGTAAATATAAGGGGTAATTCTGATGGCGGAGGCGGCGGAGGCGGCCCGACTTCACTCTTTATAAACAGTTCTCTTATATTCCAGGTTGGAGGCGGCGGAGGCGGCGGAGGCGGTGGTGGTAAATTCGAAAATAATGCATATCCCGGCGGAGGCGGAGGCGGAGGTGCAGGGGGCGGATATGGAGGTGGTGGAGGTGGTGGAGGAGCACAGGGGTACCACAAAAATAATGCATACAATGGTGTTGGGGGCGCAGGTGCCTTGTATTCCAGTACACTTTTGGGAGGCGGTACAGGAAATAGTGGCGGTTCTGGAGCAAGATATAGAAATAGTGGTTATCTTCCCCGAGGCGGTTATGGCGGAGGTGGTTATGGCGGTGTTAACGGTAGCCAGGCTACTGTTAGCGGTGTTGCCAATGGTGGTAAACTAACATCATCTGCATTTAGTAATACATCACATTGTTCAGGCGGTATGGGGAATTCCAATAAAAGCCCTTATTCTCCTTCCTCCGGCCTCCCAGGTGCTATGCGTCTGTGGTACAAAAGAGATGGAAGTAATACAACATTAAGCT
>CAJTLG010000003.1 GCA_910577395.1 uncultured Vampirovibrio sp.
GTGCTAATGCTGCTAAAAGAACTGATGCAACCAACAATGCCATGAGCATTTCAACTAATGAAAAACCTTTTTTCATTTTTATCCTTTCGTAAAATATTGTTTAATGCATAATTTGACATATTTTTTATATATTTTTTTCAAATTATAGCAATTACATGCTTATTCTTCCATATTTTAGCAATTTTTGCAAGTAAAATTACCAAGTTATGCAATATAATCTTTAATATTTTAGATTATCCTTGAATAAAAGAAAGAAATTTTTTATGGGCAGACTTAAAAAATTAATAGGTGCAAGGATAAAAGAAATCCGTACAAAAAGGGGTTTAACACAAGAGCAGCTTTCCGCTAAATCAAATATTGCCCTATCCACCATATGCAGACTGGAAAATGGTATAAATATGCCGCGTGAAGAAAACCTTGAAGTATTATCAAAAGTGCTGGATGTTAGCATGGATGCCTTTTTTAGATTTGAACATTATGAAGGCGACAGGAATTCCCGTATAGTAAAAATCTTAGATATGTTGCATAAATTGAAAGATGATGAAATTATTATGGTGCAAAAAATTATCAACAGTTTTTTGGCATAATAAGCTAAAATACTTGTCCATAGGTTGTTTAGGGGTGAATTTAAAAAATTTCAGGTGGGGTAAATATATCCCTTTTTTTATTAAGATGTGAATTATAATTTAAATATGGAAACGAAATTTCCGCATTGCTGAATTAAACTATCTTTGCGTGTTTATTATCAATCTGCTAATTGCAGGTTGATGTGAACACGCAAAACTTTAAGACTTCCTTGTATTTATTATCAAGATGCGCCCAGTCAAAAAGCACTATTCCGCCTGATTTTAAACTTCTCGAAACATTTATTTGTTTTAAAAGATCTTCTGCCTCTCCTTCCATAAAGCCTACAAAAAGCCCCGGATAAACGGTTGTAGAAGAAGATATTTTAGATTTAATTTCTTTATACATTATATCAAACAGTTCATCATCAGATGTTAAAATCAAAGGTGTAATGGCGTCAAGATGCCCTTTATCAGACCAAACCGGCCAGTTTTGCTGTTTTGTATCAAGACATGTTTTATAGTCAGGAAAAATTACCGCAGAAAGTATAACCTTTCCTTTTGTGGCTTTCCGCATTTTGGTAAGATAAATTGTAATTTTATCTTGCCTGTATTCATTCCATTTTGCCCACATGTTATCTTTATATTTAATATTCACAGGGTCAATGCCGTATAATTTTTTGAATTCTTCCCTTGCATATGGCGTATATCCCCAGTTGGAGGCTTCATATCCGGCGGATGTTGCTTTTTGGGAACTTGGATATCTTATATAATCAAGGTTTATACCGTCTACTTTATAATTTGCAATAATTTCTTTAACAATCAGTACCAGAAAATTTTGCACTTCTGGGTTTGCAGGGTCTAAGAAATATCCGTTATGTTCGACAGGGTGTGTTACAAACCCTTCTTTATCATAATTTGCCTTGTTTTTATTTGCCCATTCAGGCTTTATTGAAAGTATGGAATTAGGGTCATTTAAAGGGTTCTTGTTCCCTGTATAAAAGCTTTCAAACCAAATATGTACCTTCATCCCTCTTGCTTTTGCTTCGGTAACATAAGCCTGCAGCGGGTCAAACCCTGCAAAAATAGGGTTTTGCGCAGTAAAATTATAAGAACGCATTGTTCTGCTTGGAAAAATAGTATATCCATGGAAATATGTTTCAAGAAAAACCGTATTAATCCCTATGGATTTCATATTATCAAGAGTTTTTCTTATTTCATAAATATTTTTCTCAACAGGCCTTACCCATGTGCCCTTAAGTTCGTTTTCAATGTATGGAAGGGCATACCCGATAGCAATTTTTGACATTTCTACGGATGATTTTGCATAGCTTATTGCTAAATTGTCATGGTTTTTTTGTGATTTTTTAAGTTCCTGTTTTGCTTTTTTTATGTAATATTTAGCTTTTTTTTCGCCCGGGTTTTCGTGAATTTTTTTTGAATTATTTAAAAAATCTTCCGCCTCTTTAATTTTTTCTTTAGCATTAAAGCGGTAGCTTTCAACCGTTGTATAGGCTGTTATTGTGTTTGTTTCTTCATCTATTATAATATTTGTTCCTATTTTAAGATTATTAGTTATCCATTTTTTGGCACTGCCATGGCCTGATATAACATAGCCGCCTTTTGGTATAAGGCTGTTTGCACCTGTAAGTTTTACAACACGATTGTCTTCAACAACAGCCTCTTTGCCAAACTCATTTGTGCCTGTGGTTCTTCCGAAATTTTGTTTATATACAACAAGCTGTCCCGGTCCTCTGTATCCGGGGAAACCCATGCCTGCCGCATTTATAACGGATGAAGGATATATTGCACTTATTTTAAAGGAAGATTTTGAAATAACCCTTTCATTATTCAGGATTTCTCTGTTGTCAACTTCCCAGCTGCTTATCATTGGTGCGCTTGCCGCATATGAAAAATTTGCAGCAAAAATGTTAAGTAAAACAGCACAGCCTAAAACTATTGTAAAAAATCTCCTCATAACGTATCTATTTTACTCCAAAAAATAAAATATTAGCCATATTTAAAAAAATGTAATATAATGATTATGAAAAAGAAATTCTTGATTATTACAGGAGAGAACGCGATTTATGGCAGGTAAGCACCAAGATACTATACCGATAGAGGTTTGCATATTAACAAAAGAGCACAATATTAAAGGTACTGTGCATGTTTCAAAATATACAAATACCAACCGTGAACTTACTGACCTTTTAAATGACAAAGAAAAACGTTTTCTTGCTGTTACAAATGCTGAAATTATGGGCAAGGATTCTTCAGCCCCAAGAAGGTATGATTTTCTTGAAGTACACATTGATGCCATAGTTATGGTGCATCCTTCAAATCAGGTTTTATTTAAAGAAACTTCAAAGGCGCAGGAAGATATTATGCGCTTTAGGGAATTAAGAAATAAACTTAGCCAGACAAAACCGTTTTAGGTTTTTAGTGTTTTATTGACAAACGCAAATTGTAATTTATAATATAAGTGTAGGGAAAAGCCTCAGAGGTGGCTTGACCTCTGAGGCTTTCTTAACTCCCTATTTTGCGAAATTTAGCACTATGATTATCAGTAAGATAAGCCATAGTGCTTTTTCAGTAATAACAAAACTGAAATTCACATTTAATCACCTCCTTTTCTGCCATTTTCTCTTAACAAGTATGTGTCAGAGGAGGTAAACAGGAGCTTACCCTTAGACGGAATTGTACCATAAAAAAATGGTGCGAAGGTTACAAACGCACCATGAGAAAATTGTTTATCTTTAAAATTATTCCTGCAAGTTCCAATAAATAATTACATACCCCTTCATACCATTTGCCCCCTTGGAGGCTTTTTCGTTTTCATTTTCGGGCCAGCTCCATGCTCCGCCTCCTCCGCCGGTTGCACCGGGCAAGATTTCTCCTGCATAGTTGCCTGCATTGCTTTCAGACATTATTGTTGCCATATTTGGTTTAAATTGTTTCACTATTTCATTTATCGATAACACCAAAGGAGCAAGATTATTTGTTACTATTTGATTGCATTTTAGATTATCGGGATTTATGTCTTTGGCTCCGTAATAATCGATTGAAATATCGGATAAACCTCCGCAAGGAAGGGATGTGTATGGTGAAATTTTAGAGTTAATACCGCCGTTTCCGCCAGGGGCCATATAATAATCATCTTTATATACCACAGCCTTACCTGCTGTTTTGTTTAAATCCGAGGGGTAGTATTTATAATTACTGCTTCCGACAAGACTATTCAATTTTGCAGTATCAATACTGCTTTTGGCACCTGCAATGCCTGATTTTGGTTTTTGGTTTATATCAGGCTTTCCTGCAGTGGCTCCGCCCCCGCCTCCTCCGCCAAATACTTCATATTTAATTGTTGAATAACTAATATAACTGCTTTCACCATTATTTCCTTTTGTGCCGTTACCGCCATTATTGCCTATATTTCCGCCTGCACCGCCTGCACCTGCCCTCATTGTTATTTTCACACCGGGTTTTATACCGTTTGTTATATTTTTAATATGAACAACAGCACCGGCACCCCCGCCTCCTCCGCCTGCACCGGGGGTTGACAATTGATATGTAAAATGAGCCATGCCACCCCCGCCGTTACCGCCTTTTGTACATTTTGGCGATAATCTTGTAGGGCCTATAGTACACTGGCCTCCGCCTCCGCCTCCGCCCCGGGTTCCGGCAGAACCGGACCCTGCAGAAGATGTTTCGCTGTTATCAAAATACCCTTTTGCTCCGCCACCGCCACCAGCTCCGGCAATTCCGGCACCGCCCGCCTGCAATTCTAAAACTACGCCACTGTCAGGTATGGAATTACAAGCAACCCTGCTTTCTGTTCTTGCAGAGACATTTGAGCTGTATTTATTAAGATAATAGCAGCCGTTATCTGAATTATTTGAACTTAGATTTATTTGTATTCCGTTAGCACCGTTAGCTGTTTTAAATGCAGAGTTTCCGGGTCTTCCGCCGGGCACTTGAAATACCCACACACGATTATTATTTTCATCATATAATTCCGCCCTTGAAGAAACACCTGCTGCTGCCATAGCGGATGAACCGGATGCGGACACTGTTACACTATTGCCTGCACCGCCTCCTCCGGCCATTAATCTTAGTTTTGCATTGCCGCCGTTCTTTGTAGCCTTTCTTATTACTTCGTTTGGTATTCTAACTTTAGCATACAATCCGGCACCGCCTCCGCCGCCTGTGTAGCTTGTAAACCCTGAGATTTTATCTAATATACAACGGACATTGAAAGCATTACTTGATTGGAAGCCGCTGTCACCGTTAGCACCTGTACCTGTAATTGTTTGAATTCTATTGTCATTAGCAGACATATGCCCTGAAACTGTAACATTAAGGGCCGGAGAATTGCCCCATACAACATGGGTATAGCAAGCAACAGCCGGAGCACAATTATTGCTCGACCCGCATTTTGACCATTTTCCAGGCCCTCCGAACTGATTACATAATTGGAGCCCCGGATAGTTTGATGAACCGCCATATCCGCTATGGTAAGTATTTAATTTTCCTGCTTGCATACCCATGCTCCAACCTTTTATTTCAGTTTCTGTAGCAAGTCTTCCGGTATCGGCACCTGCAGTTGTTACAGGTTTCCAGGCATTGCATATATAAAATGCAGCATTCCATTGGCAATGTGCTCTGTTGCAGCCACTATAATCACCGCCTGATGAATCGCAATTAAGAGAAGTCTTTCCCACCCAGCAGCAACGAGCCCTTTCGGCATTACAAGTTTGGCCGGCATTAACATAGGTTATGCCGCTTATATTTAATTTTGGTGCGGCACCTCCGCCGTTTACTTCAGGGTTTCTTCGTGATACGCAGGTGCTGTGATAAGTACTGCTTGTTGTGGCGCTGCCGCTGTATTCAGGCCCTACATATACCCCCCAGTTTCCGCAATCAGCTTGGTTTGCGGGATAGCCGCCTTCATTAGACCAACCGCCTCCTGCACCCCCACCGCCGCCGACAAGCTGTATTGTAATATTTTGCATATTTTTCGTAATAGTAAAATCTTTTGTAGTTTGGCCTGTACTGCCCGAGCTGCCACTAATTGCAGTATTACCGTTTTTTATCTGTCCCAGTGTTGTTTTCGTAGCACCCCCGCCCCCGCCGCCAGCAGAAGCAATTATTGCATTTATTGAATAAGTATTTTGCGGTATTTCACAAAAATCTTCTTGCAGGCCTTCTGTTACAATGCATCCTCCGGTAGGTATTATAGGTTCACCTACTCCGCTTATATTAACAGTTTCCCCTAAACGGCGAGTCATTACCGGTGCCAATGCCGCAAGCAGCAATGATGCCACAAGAAGTGCCATTAACATTTCGACAAGGGAAAATCCCCCGGTGTTGCCGGAATTTTTGAACAACTTTTTCATAAAAATATTATCCTTTTGTATTACCAAGGTGTCTATATATAGACAGCCTAATTTTATTTTAACATTAGAATTCTATACATGCAACATGTGAATTTTAAAAATGCTGATATAATACTAAAAACCCTTGCTGCCGTTATAAAAGAAGAGCGTGAAAAACAAGGAAAATCACAGCGTTTGCTTGCAGATGAGTGTTCTTTTCAAAGGTCATTATTATCCCGCCTTGAAAACGGCCTTAATGAACCAAAGCTTGTTTCAATCTGGACAATAGCAGAAGCGCTCCGTATGAAACCCTCTAACCTTATAAGTCTTGTTGAAAAGAAATTGCCGAAAGGCTTTAGCCTTATAGAAGAATAGATTATTTAATTATAGATTTTTCACTAACCCTTGAGCGCACTTCTTTATCTGTTTCAAAAATTTCATCCAATGTCGGGTTTTTAATTATGGCATGATGCTCAAGTTCTTTTTCGACAATCTTAAAAATATCCCCTAAGCCGATTTCGCCCCTTAAAAATTTATATACGGCAATTTCATTTGCAGCATTTAATACTACAGGCGCACTGCCGCCAATCTTGCCTGCCTCATATGCCATTTTTAAGCAGGGAAATTTTTCTATATCAGGCTTTTCAAAGGTTAAGTTTTTTCCTATAAAATTAAAACTTTCTGTTTTTATGCCTTTTTCACGCCCGGGGCAGGTAAGAGCATATTGTATAGGAATGTGCATACTGGGTAGACCAATTTGCGCTACAACAGAGCCGTCTAAAAATTCTACGGCAGAATGCACAAGGCTTTCAGGGTGAATAATAACCTCAATTTTTTCATATGGCATATTAAAAAGATGGTGTGCTTCAATCACCTCTAACCCTTTATTCATAAGGGTTGCAGAATCAATTGTTATTTTTTTGCCCATTTTCCACCGCGGGTGTTTAAGTGCATCCTCAGCCTTACAGTTTAAAATTTCTTCCTTTGTTGAATGTAAAAACGGTCCGCCGGAGGCTGTTATTATAATTTTGTTTAAAAGATGAAAATTTCCGTTTGCACTCTGCATTATTGCAGAATGTTCACTATCAACAGGCAAAATCCTTGCCCCGTTTTCTTTTGCAGCCTTCATTACAATTTCGCCTGCCATAACAAGCGTTTCCTTGTTTGCAAGTGCAATATCCGTCCCGTTTTCAATGGCTCTTAATGTGGGTTTTAACCCCACACACCCTGATGTGCCGGTGAGCATTATATCTAAATTTTTATCATCGGCAATTTCTATAAGCCCATCTTCTCCGTATAATACTTCTAAATTAGGGAATTTGGATTTAATTTCTTTTGCACCTTCAAATGTTCCTGTGCATACTTTTTTGGGGTGAAATTTTTTAATCTGTTCAATAAAAAGCTCTGTATTATTGCCGCAAGACATACTGACAACATTAAAAAGTTCAGGCTTATCGAGGTTTTCAAGCACCTCAAGTGTTTGCGTGCCGATAGAGCCGGTGGAGCCCAGTATTGCAAGATTTTTAGTTGTTTTGTGCATTAGTATCCTTTTTTATAAAATCACAAATTTCAGTAAGCCTTTTATCCTCCATAGCATCAATAAGCTCCTGAATATCATTAATTTTTTTTAATTTAAAACCCACTTCCGCAAGCAAAACACAATCGTTGCACAGCCTGTATTTGCTATATTGTATGCTCCCTGCAAGGCATTTATTCTTGCCGCAGGCAGAGCAGTCAAAAAATTCATTTTCGATATCAGGATTTTCTTCAATATCATCCTGCACCATTTGCGCACATACTGCCTGCATATCTTCTATAAGTTTCTTTTCTTCTTCCATAATAAGATTATTATATCAAAAATTCAGATAAGATTGCATTAGAGATTAAAATGCCTTCTATGGTTAATTTATAGCCGTTTTCTGTTTTTTCAATATGTCCAGTGGATAAAAACTTTTTTAAAATATTTGCATATTTTTTATCAAAATCTATTTCATATTTTTCATTAATTTTAGCGATATTAATACCCTCTAAAAGCCTGAAGCCAAGGAATATTTCCTCTTCAAGCATTTGTTCTTCATCAAGTGCGGCTAATTCCTTTGTGTCGTGTGGGTTTTCCATATATTCTTTAAAATTTTTTGTATTTTGATATCTTATATTATCAATGTATCCTGCGGCACCAACCCCAAAACCATAGTATTTGCCGCATTTCCAGTAATTTATATTATGTTTGCTTTTAAATTCAGGCGCTGTGGCAAAATTTGAAATTTCATAATGTTCAAACCCGTGTGTAAGATGCCTAATGGCCTCTTCATACATATCGGCCTGCATATCATCATCCGGCAAGTGCTTGCCGCCCCGTTTGTTGTCGTATTGTCTGTAAAATTCTGTTCCTTCTTCAAGCTTTAATCCGTATAGTGAAATATGCTGAATATCAAGCGATATGGCAGTTTCAAGAGTGTTTTGCCAGTGTTTTAAATCCGTTTCCGGAAGTCCGTAGATTAAATCAATGCTGATATTTTCAAAGCCAATATCTTGTGCCAGATATATAGTATCTTTTGCACTTTTTGATGTATGAAGCCTGCCTATATTCTGCAATACGGTATCATCAAAATCCTGAACACCTATACTCAGGCGGTTTACACCTAATTTATACAATCCGGCAAGCAGTGAAAGGCTTGCGCTTTCAGGGTTAATTTCAACCGTAATTTCTGCCCCCAGAGCAAATTTAAACATAGAAATTATCTTTTTAAAATGTTTAATATCAAGAAGTGAAGGTGTGCCCCCGCCTATATAAAGTGTTTCAAGCGGTTTTTTATTATAAAATTCTTTTATCTCTAAAACCAGTTTTTTAATATAATCATCAATTAAATGCGGAGCCTGAAACGATGTGAAAGCGCAGTATTTGCATTTCCTTTTACAGAAAGGAATATGGATATATGCGCTATTTAAAGTTTTGCCGCCTTCTTTTAGGGCAGCCGCCCCGGATAGATTATTTTGCATTTTAATATTATAATAAGAAAATGGAAAACGAACTAAAAAATATGATGATGTCTGAAATTCTTCAGCAGCCTGAAATTTTTGAAAGACTAATTAAAAGATATATTAAGGGCGGCACTGTTGAAACCAATTTTCCTGTATGGTTTAGCGAAGTAAAATTTATAGCTTCAGGCTCTTCCTTTAACTGTGCGAGGCTTGGGCAGAAATTTTTCGAAAACATTGCAAAATTAAAAACATCATTTGAATACTCTTCAGAATTTAATGCAAACCCTAAAAGGCCTGTAAACGCTGATGTTTTGTACTTTTTTATAAGCCAATCCGGTGAAACATATGATACAAAATGTGCCCTTGATTTGGCATCAAAACAGGGTGCAAACACCTTTGCGCTTGTGAATAACGATAATTCTTATATTTACAATAATTGTAAATTTAGGATGAATATTAATGCAGGGGTTGAAAAATCAATAGCTGCAACAAAATCTTTTACAGGGGGTGTTTTATGTCTTTGGCTTTTAGCATTGCAGACAGCGCAAATCCGTGGTATAGATGTATCTTCTTATCTTAAAGAGATTGATAATATCAAAACTGATATTGAAAATATTATAAACAATACTGAAAATATTGATGCTGCAGCAGAAATCTTATCAGGCCTAAAAAGCTTTCCTGTTATAGGTTATAGCTATAATTACGTGATTGCAAAAGAGGGCGCACTTAAAATTAAAGAAACATCCTATATAGACGTAAATGCTTATCCGACGGGTGAATTTTTGCATGGGCATACGGCAATATTAAATGAAAACAGCGTAATTGTTGAATTATCTAATAATGCTATGGGTGAATTTGAAAGAAAAACTCTTGATAAAATCAGAAAAGATTATAATCCCAAGGTTATTTCAATTAGTGATGCAGATACTGTTAACAATGATACCGGTTTAAATATCTGCTTTAAAAAGTTTGATAATGAAATAATAACAATGTTATCTTCCGTTATAATATTGCAGCTTTTAGCATTAAAAATAGCGGGGAAACTTGGCAGAAATGTTGATAAACCTATAGGTTTAAATAAGGTTGTGGGGGAAAGCTAGTATAAATCTGCATACAGTAAGCAAGTTTTTAAATTTTGGCGTTTTTAACCTGTATGAGAATAAATGCTGTCAATACTTTTCAACGCAAGCCCTATATGCCGAAAACTGCCTCTGCAGCACCTGATTGTACACGGGTACCAAATTTTGGTTCTTGTGCAAGGGAAATTTATAAAAACCATAAAACAGGTGAATTTGTCGCATTTGAGCCGGGCGTTAGAATCTCACGGGATAATAAATTTTTATATAGCAACTACACCTATTTTATGAGGGATGATGTACCCTTTCGGCATACAGGTTGGGAAGGCTTTATAAAACTGATTGACAGGGAGTTTCAAAATGCAGATAAGGTAAATGTATATGATTTTGGCTGCTCAGACGGCTCTGAGGCCTATTCCCTTGCCCTCACTTTAATTGAAACACTTGGGGAAGAAAAGGCACAGAAATTTTTCCCAATCAAGGCTTCTGATATTGATGAGGGGATTTTAGATATGGCAAGAAACGGGGAAATCTGCTGCACATCAAAGGATAAGCATGTTTTGGACCGCTGTACAAAATACAATCTTTCTAAATATTTTGATATATCTGATGCTCCGCCAATTGTTGGAACACTTCCAAGGTATACTTTAAGACCCAAGGATATTTTGAAAAATGCTGTAACCTTTGAAAAGAAGGTGTTTCCGGATGCATTGAATGAGATTGAACCTGAAAACAGCCTGGTATTGTGTAGAAATTTTTGGCCGTATATGTCTGACAGTGGGCGTTCTGCGGCTATAGACAAGTTAAAATCCAAACTTGGTGAAAGTTCAAGATTTGTTATTGGTGATTTTGATTATAATAATTTTGAAACAATTTTTTCAGATAAAGCTTTTAAAGAAATTCATTTTAATTTTTACAAGGTTAATAAAAATTTAAGTGCATAAAAAGGTATTTCTTAACGCAGTGTTTTTGCAGGCGTGTTTTGCGTGTGCGGGCGTGGGTTTCAGGCGGTTTTCACTTGTTTGAACTCTTGTGCTGCAAGCTTTTAAGAGCAAATTTTGCACTATTTTGATACAGGTTTATTCATATTATTTACACATTTTAGTGTGTTTTCCTTCCCACACAAGGCTTTCACTTGTTTTTTCTGTCATTTTTTCACCAATTTGCCATAAATAGCCTCTGGCACTGCATCTCAAGCGTGCAAAAACGGGGAAAGCGTTGCTAAATCATTATTTTTACCTTCGTCACCCTGAATTTATTTCAGGGTCTTACCAGTTTACATCCTTCGCTATTAATTTTTTCAAGCGAACCTGCAACGGTAAAAGAAACATTGAGTTCACTTTTTCTTTGCTCACAACTCGCCGGTACTCTAAGCTTACGGTCGTACCGGCTCAGACAAGTTCGCTCTATACATTCACTAAATGTTTCTAATTACCTTATGCTAACGCTTTCAAAAACTAACAGCGAAGACATACAATATTGTGTTAGCCTATTTTTCACCCCTATCTAGCTCTCTAATCCCTTATAATTCTACCATTTTTCCCGTTTTGTATCCTTATATTCCAAGCCCTGCAAACAATACAACCTTTTTTCTTAAAAACTAAACTGCATGGAGTGCACTCTAAATCAACCTGTTTTTTACACAAGTGCACTAACGTATAGTACGGAACTTTATGCACCGGCTAAAATTTATGCAATATTTGGAATAGAATTTAGCAAAAGCTTTGTATAATTGTGCTTTGGACAGTTGAATATCTGTTCTGTGCCGCCTTCTTCAACAATTTCACCCCTATACACAATTATAATCCTTGTGCAGAGGTACTTTACGACATTTAAATCATGTGAAATAAAAAGGTAAGTCAGATTAAATTTTTGTTTTAATTCAAGCAGTAAATTTATTATCTGTGCCTGGATACTCACATCCAGAGCGGATATTGGCTCATCTGCCACAACAAATTCAGGCCTTAAAATAAGGGCCCTTGCTATTGCTATTCTTTGCCTCTGCCCGCCTGAAAATTCATGCGGAAACCGTCCTAAATCGTCTTCTGACAGGCCTGTCAGCCTTAAAATATTATTCAGCATAACAATTCTTCGTTTTTTATTTTTTATCCCGCTTGCAATCAAAGGCTCTGAAAGGATTTCGCGGATTTTCATCTTTGGATTAAGGCTGGAATACGGGTTTTGGAAGATTAACCCTGTTTTTTTTCTGAAATTTTTAATATCATCTTTTGAAAATTCTTTAATATTTTTTCCGTTATATAAAATCTCGCCGCAATTTGTATCTAAAAGCTTTAAAATGCAGTTGCCAAGCGTACTTTTGCCGCTTCCTGATTCGCCCACTAACCCTACAATTTCACCCTTTTTAATATTCAGGCTTACACCCTTCAGGGCCTCTACGGGTGCCTGTTTCGGCATTAAAAAACCACTTTTTGTTTCAAAAGTTTTAAATACATTTTTTACTTCAATAAGATTTTGCTCCATAAATCTTTTATATCATATAAACCCTAAAATCACCATATACAAACAGCTTAACCCAAAAACCGCACGCAAATTAAAACGGCGAAACTGTTTAAAGTAACGCCGTTTAATATGTTAAATTTGAAAATTAATTTTTATATAAAGGGGCTAACTTTGCCTCTTGCTGCGGGATTACGCCTTCTTCTATAGGAAGATATACCCGGTAATCAATTTCAGAGAAACAGTTATCGATAGCCTCAATTGCCTTAAGTGCCTCTTCATCAATGTTTCCGGATTCTATCATATCGGCAATTTTTTCAAATCGTTCAACATGTTCTCTAAATCTATCTGTAGCATAATCTTTAGCCTGCCATGTTGTAATCAGGAACGGCCAATCAGAGCTTTGCAGCAGCAGATTTTCCCTTGCCATTTGGTTTAGCGCCCTTAATAAAAGCTTGTTATCAGGCTGTTTTTCGTATTTTGAAACAATATCCACAATACGTTTTTCGCAAGAATGAATAATCGGCCACATCCACTCTGTAAGGTGGTTTTGCCATACCCAGAAATGTCCGCCCTGCCCCCATGAGCTTTCAGGGATTTGAATAGCATCAACAGGAGGGTGAGCCTTTAAGTATTCGCCCGCAGTCATTCTTTCAACCTGCGGCAGGTGGGTTGCAAACTTTTTAATTACCTGTTTAATAAATTCTACACCCTCAAACCACCAGTGGCCGTATAATTCCGTATCAAAAGATACCATACAAAGGCCTTCTTTGCCGTTGTGTGCCATTTTGTAATCATTTAAAAGGTGGTAAATAAGGGTTGTATAGTGGTCAGAATTTGAATTTACCTGACTCATTGCAAGCACGGGGTCATACAGCATTTTATCGCCTAAATCCGTGGTTGATGAGGTTATTCTCCAATAGTGCATACCGGAATTAGGGTCTTTTCTGTGAAATTCCCTGTAGCAGCCATCCCCTGGGTACCCATCCGCTGCTGACCATACCTGAAAACCGGCTCTGTCGTTTCTGCCCATAACGGCAACCTGTGCATCAGGCAGCCAGTATGCGCTGTATGTATCGTACCCGGTAGCCTCTCTTTTTGGGAGCGGGATATATTCAATGTTTCCGTAAACGCCTATCCTTCTTCTGTTTCCGATAGAATTTCCGCCCTCAATAACGTGGGATTCTGTAAAGAAATATTCTATATCATTGTTTTGAAGGGTTACCTCAATTGCAGGCCGCCATTTTTTCTTACCGTCTTTTCCTGTAAATTCATATCCTTGTCTGTAGGCGCATTCCGGCAGCCAACAGCCTTTTGCTTTTTTGCCGAAAAATCTTTTTGTGGTATCGGAGCCTACTTTAAATTGGGCATTAAGGTTTGTATCGGTTGCAAGAAGGGGTGAAAATCCGTGTGTTGCACCGGATGTAGTTATTTCAATGCAGCCAAGCTCCTGATATTTTTTAAACCCTGAAATAAGGTCTTTGCCGAATTTGTTTATAAATAAATCTTTAATATGGTTAAACCAGTCAAAATAGTATTTTGCAAGATACTTAAGGTGTTGGGAATGTGCTACTTCAGGGTCAGGATATCTTTCAAGGTCGCCTGAAACAGCTTTAATCCTTGTATCAAGGTAATCAATAAACCCTTGTTTTAAGTGTTCATCATTCAGCTGCTCGGCAAGTATCGGGGTAATACCGACGGTTAATTTTGCTTTAATTCCTTCATCATAAAGTTCTGAAATCATATTCAAAAGCGGAACGTACGTTTCTGCCATACATTCATATAAATTTTCTTCGCCAAAAGGCCACATACCGGCTTTTCTATAATAGGGAAGGTGGGAATGCAGCATAAACACAAACTGCCCGACTGAATTTTGACCCATTTTCTATTTCTCCATAATATATTCTGATACATTTTTTATATCACAAAAGTGATTAAAATATAAGCCATAAGAATTAGTACATCAGTATAGATTTGCCTGCTTAAAACCACCCGAAAGCTTTAACTGTATTGAGATTTAAAGTTTCAAAAATATATTGAAATTTTAATGAATTTTGTAAAGAATTGTTAAAGGATGTATATAAGAAAAGGGGCGCGAAGGTTACAAAACGCGCCCCGAAAAGTTGTTCATCTAAAATCTTAAATATTTCTCTTGTAATTAAAAGGGAACTTACAAAATCCAAATTAAAAAAGAGACTTCATACCTCACTCCCTCAACTTATCTTTCTCATTGGTTGAATAGTAATAGATACATACATATCCTCCCATGCCTCGTCCTCCTGTACCTGTGCCAATGCTTTTATCATATGCTCCTCCGCCTCCGCCCGAACCAAATGTACCGAATACTTTATTCTGTATATCTTTAAATTCAGGTACAAGGATATTTTGGTATGTAAATCCGCTTCCAAATACACTTGAACTTACATTATAAATACAGGTATTTAATTTATTTAACCCTCCGCATCCCCCTTTGGATGCCGCACCCGAATCTCCGCCAATACCTGCTTTGCCTTCAACTCCGTTTGTCCCTGCTTTGCCAAGGTATCTGTTTACCGTCAATCCTTTTACCGGTTTATTAATACTGTCACTAAAGCCGTTATTATATATTCCGCCACCCAATCCTCCGGTTGCTTTGCCGCCCGCAACTGTTGCAGTTGTTCCTTTCTTTCCTCCCAATCCGCCATATACATAAAACTCTGCAGTTGGGTGGTCACCGACACATTTTACCCATGACCATACCCCATCCGAACCGTCTGTATCAAATGAACCGCCATATCCTCCTGCACCCACATGGATTGTACAAGTGCTGTTTTTACCTACATCAACATTTGATATCTTTGCAACATTGCCTCCGGCTCCTCCCCCGCCACCGGAGCCTGCATATCTTTCTTCATATGTTACATTAACTTCCGCAATACCTCCTGCGCCGTTACCTCCTGCATAATGAACAACGGCAGAACCGTCCGATCTTGCGCCACCTCCTCCGCCTCCGCCATAACTTCCTGCCGCACCTCCTGCCGCCGCATTACCCCCAGCACCTCCACCTGTTGCACCATTTGAATAAGAGCTGTTTGCACCACTTCCGCCTGCGGCAACAAGATACCCAACCGGAGTTTTATCTTTATGTCTTGCAGGGGCTGCACCATTTGCTCCTTTAATTCCGTTTGTAGAACAATTTGTACTTGTCCATGCAGAACCATTGTATGCAAGACATCCCGGTGATGTTCCTCCTGCACCTGCTGCTGAACTTGTAGCATTACCTCCTGCCCTTCCTCCGTCAGATGCCCAGGCATAAATTACAGTGCCGCTTTTATTGTATACAAATATATTGGAATTACCCCCTGCTGCTGCACTGCCGTTAACAGGAGCACCTGCTCCTCCTTTACCTGCTACTATTTTTATTGTGCCTCCTCCGCTGTTTTGTGCCTGTTTTACATAATTTGTTATATCAATATTTGCAAGATATCCCGCAGAACCTCCACCTCCACCGCCATATGCACCGTATTCGTAAGTTGTATATCCTTCGTCATTCCAGCTATCAAGGACACAACGAACAGCTAATACTTTCGTTAATTTTGTTGAGTCTGCAGAAGCAACTTTCCACCATTTTGTTCTTTTTGAATCGCTTTTAAATGTTCTAAAATCAAGATTGCCTGTATAATAAGTGCCTGAATTATATCCCCATACTTCATATGGGTTTGCAAATTCTTTTCCGGCAACGTTTTTACCATTTTCACAACGTAATACTTTTTTCCTTGTGCTGCCGGATAGTGGACACTGGTCGCAAAGTGAAAGAGCCTGTGCATTTTCCTGACCGCTCCACGTTTCTAATTCTGTGTTAGTAGGCAATCTCCATTTGTGGCCTGTTGTTGCGGCAAGATTATTACAGGCTGCAAATGCGGATGTATTTGAACATACTACTCTGCCACATGCTATATAAGGGTAGGCACTATATCCTTCACTAGTGCCGTCGGTTTTTGTACAATAAGTAGCGGTGTATTTATACATCGTGCCGCTTGCTGCCGAAGCAGAACCTGTATAGCAACCGGTTGAGGTTTTTTGGTTAAACTTCGTAACACATAATTTTGTATTATCATATGTTGCAAATGCAGTTCCCTGGTTTCCTACAGTATCTGTTTTACCTGCTGCATATTTTTCACCGTAATTTGTGCAGTTTTCAGCACTTGGCTTTATTTGCTGTCCTGCAACCTCTTCAGTATTTTTATATGTTGCACCGCGTCCTCCGCCTCCGCCTCCGCCAATAAGCTGTGTAACAACAACTCTTGTCATTGTATTTGTTATTGGTATATCTTTTGTCGCATCGTTTGTTGTGCCGTTGACTTTATATGTTTCATTCTTTGTTATAACTTTTTCTTTTGTAGCACCTGCTCCTCCACCGCCGCCTGATGCTATAACAAAGTTTGCATAGTATGCTTCATCGAGATTATATGTAACATCCCCTAAAGAATCAGAATAAGGAAAACATTCATAAGATGCTAAGGTTTTAGAACTTCCTCCGCCAAAATTAACATTTTCTGTTATTTTTCTTGTCATCACAGGGGCAAGGGCAGCAAGCAGCAATGATGCCACAAGCAGTGCCATGAGCATTTCAACTAATGAAAAAGCAAATATCCGATTGGGTAATAGCTTGTTTAACAACAGAACTCTATAATTATTTTGAACTTTCATATGGTTATCTCCTTTATTTATTATTTTATTATAAATTTTAAATCATGTAAACCCATGATTTAAAAGAGATGCAACCATATTTTGTAGAAAATATTCGACAGATAAAAGATTACTTGCATTTTAAAATTTTTTATATGGGTATTAAGGCATTGCAGAATGAAATAGGCAGACGGCTAAAGCATTTGAGGCTTGAAAAAGAACTTTCTCAAGAAACAGTTGCTTTTGAAGTTGAAATATCAAGGGACCACCTTTCAAACATAGAAAACGGCAAACACCCTATAAACATTAAAACCCTTTATAAATTAGCTGAATTTTTTAATGTGGATATGAAATATTTTTTTTAATTTACCACAATGCTTTTGGCATATGGCGTTTATAAAACCAAACGGGCACATTGTCATATTTGCCGTTTGGAAAATCGGGGGCAAATTTTTCATCCGCACCTATTGCAATAATGGGTATACCGGTTTCATCTGATACTTCTTTTAGCTTATTATATCCTCTTATAATATCTTCCTTTACGGTTTCATCCGAAAGGTGGGTATTTGAAATAAAGCCTGTAAATTTTTTCCAAGGGCGTTTATTGAGGCCGGAAGAGAATTCCATATATTCCAGAATACTTGACTTATCCCTGGTTTCAAACTTTGAAGTATTTACAACAAGGTATATTCTTAAATCGTTTTCTTGTTCTATACCGTTTAAAATATCAAGAATATCAAGACCGGAGGCCCCATATCCTACATCTATTATCATATTGCCGTTTTTTGAAAGGCAGTTTATCTGTTCTGCAGTAACATAGCTGCCTGCCTCTCCAAGGCCGAAATAGTCTGTCTGTGCGATGATATCAATACCTTGTTCTTTAAGCTCACCGATAATCGGGCGAAGGCAATAAGCAGGCTCAACCGTATCAAGGTCTACAAGGGTTATATCTTTGCCTGAATTTGCATACTGCAACGCACGATTAAGCGCGCTTTCGCTTTTGCCGCTGGCATAGGCCCCTGTAAAAACCTCCACTGTCCTTGATAAAGTTCTATCTTCCATTTAGATTATTTGTTCTCCGGCTGTTTGTTCTTCTAAATTCATGTTATCTTCAAAATCTTTAATGTCTTTTGTGGCGGCAGGCAATATTGATTTAAAAACATCTACAAGTTTTGGGTCAAATTGAGCACCCGCTTTTTCTTCAATAAGCTGCAAGGCCTCATCAGGGCTAAGACCCAGCCTGTATGCTCTGTTTGAAACCATACTGTCATAAGCGTCTGCAATAGCTATAATCCTTGAGCCAAGAGGGATTTCCTCTCCTTTTTTGCCGAAAGGATACCCGTTGCCGTCGTAATATTCATGGTGATATTTAATTATTTCAATAACATCATACAACTGTTTAATATCCTCTAAAATTTTAACGGAATGATGTACGTGTTTTTTAATTTCTTCAAATTCTTCTTCAGTTAGTTTTTGGGTTTTGTTAAGGATATCCTCTGCAACCCCTATCATTCCTATATCGTGCAATAATCCCGCAAGCTCTATAATACTTGCCTGCGATTTATCAAGGTTTAAAAATTCAACCATTTTGGCACTGTAAAATGCTACACGACGGCTTCTGCCAAGGGTGAAAGAATCCTTAGCGTCAAGTGCCTCGATAATAGCTTTAATTGTGCCTGAAAATAATTCCTTTAAATCTTTGATGAGGGTTTCGTTGTCAATTTTTAGCTGGTAATATTCAAGGCTTGCTTCAACTATATGTAAAAGCTCATCGGGCGCATAGGGTTTTTTAATGTATCTGTAAATTCTTGCATAGTTAATAGCATCAATCAATATTTTAACATCAGAATATGCAGTAACTAAAAGCCTTATTGCGTTTGGGTGGGTTTCAGCTGAAAGCTTTAAAAATTCCACCCCGTCAATATCCGGCATTTTGTGGTCTGATATTATGCATTGAAAATTGTTGGTTTTTAAAAGCTCTAAGGCCTCTTTGGGGCCGTTTGCTTTCATTATTTCATATTTGCCGCGAAGCGTTCTGTATAATAATTGCAGGTTATCAGGCTCATCGTCCACTATTAAAATTTTATATTTTTGTTGCATTTTTTAGCCCTTATATCGCCTTAATTTCCTGTTTTGTTTCCTGCTGATAGTTAATGGGAAGCACTATTGTAAATGTAGCCCCTTGTCCCACTTCGCTTTCAACATTGATTGAACCATGGTGGTTTTGTATAACACGGTAGCTGATGCTCATGCCAAGCCCTGTGCCTTGCCCGACTGGTTTTGTGGTAAAGAACGGGTCGAAAACTTTAGTTAGATTTTCTTTTTTAATACCTTTTCCTGTATCTTTAAATTTTATTTCAACATTTTCGCCAATCTTTCTAACATCAATATATACATCCCCGTTGCCGTCAATTGCAGCAGCAGCATTATCAAGGATATTCATAAATACCTGATTTATTTGTCCGCCAAAAGCTTCAATTTTAGGAAGGCCCTCTTCATAGTTTTTATGAACTGTAATTCTGTTTTTGTATTTATTATTCAAAATATTTAATGTCGTATCAATTTCTTTTGGTATATCAAATTGGGCCATAACCATTTCTTCCATTCTGGAGAAATTTTTAAGGTCTAAAATAATATTTTTTGTTCTTTCTGTTCCTTCAATACAAGACCTTATAAGTTCTTTGATATCATCCTTTAAAAATTCTATGTCTATTTCCTCTTTCATCTGGTCGATTTGAATTCTGTTTTCAGGAGGTATGGATTCTTCGTATTCAGTGTATTTATTTATAAGGTCAAATAAATCTTTAGAGTATTTATCTAAAATCATTATATTTCCGTAAATAAAATTAATAGGGTTATTTATTTCGTGTGCTATCCCTGCAACAAGTTCTCCAAGGGAGCGCATTTTTTCTGAATGCACCATCATAGCCTGAGCTTCTTTAAGGTTATTATTGGCTTGTTCAAGCTCCAAAGTTCTTTCCTGAACCTTTTGTTCCAATGAAGAGTATAATTCTAAAAGCTGTGCCGCCATATCATTATACGCTTGCACAAGTTCGTTAATTTCGCCGAATTTTCCTTTTTTTAAACGATAGTTAAAATTTCCGCCTGCAAATTCTTTAACACCGCTTGTCAATGTAATCAACGGGCTGTTTATAAGACGGCTCATCATAGCGCTTGCAATAATGCCTATTAAAAGAAGTATAAACACAAAGACTTTCATATTTTCAAACATTATATGAATATTATTATCTTGTGTTTTTCCTTGCGAAAGCCCCATAACAATTGTATAGTGTTCTGTTGCGCCTTCAATTCTTTGGGCATCTTCATAATATGATTGTTTTTTAATTATGCGATAAGCATCCAGAATATTTTTACCATAGATAGATTTTTCCGTTGTCCATATAATACGGTTTGTCCTGCTGTCTGCAGCATATGCATATGAAAGCATACCGTTGGTTTCAAGAGTATGCACAATTTTATCTACTTTTGAAAAATCTTGGTTTTTTTCATTGTAAGAATCAGCAAAAGAATGGAATATTACAGATGAAACAACATAGTTAAAGCTTCTTATATCATTTGTGTAATCCACAGATATGTTTCTGACAAACCTTGAAACATACATAACGGTTAAAAACACAATGGCAACAATTAATATACTTGTTAGAAATGCAAAATAAGAACCTATTTTCACCTCTTTTTTAAGCGGTGAAAGTTTTGGATATTTTGCAAAATCAAAAGCTTTATTCATTTTTATTTCTCACTGTTAATATTTTCAGCCTCTGTCATTGCCCTGAATGAATATTGTACAAGTGCAATTCTGTCTATACTTTCAATATTTTTGAATTTTCCGGAAATTGAAAAAGCTTTTTTACCTTCATAATCCGTTTGCTGAATGCGTATTGGCTGAATTGTGCATTTGATTGTTAAATTATTAGACAAGTTAATGTTAATATTATACTCTAAATGTTCTTCAAGCGGGATATTTGAAATAAATTTCAACCCTCCGGCGGAGATATCTTCTGTTTTAAGCACGGCGTCTTTATAATCAATAAAGGATAATTCGCCATGAAAATCTACCCTTGAATATTCCCTTCTTTGGATATTTTTGTAGCTTTCAGGCATTTTAACGGTAATATTTCTTTCATCCCTGTTTATGATTTGTGTGACAAAATATACAAGACCTTCATTATTTGAACCGAAGATTTCAACATTTTCATCTTTGTTGTAATCTAAAAGCTCATTATCTGTTGCAATTGGGAGTTTAAAGGTTATGGTATCCGCATTAGAGTCTATAATGTCACAGATTGTAGAGCTTTCAAACTTTTCGGGGATAATTCTAAAATCTTTACCGTTTTTAATTATGCTTTGCATTTAATTTTTATCCTTAATTTAAAAAATAATTCTATAATATTATTTATTCTGCAAAAACACCCATTCGACGGAATTTTGAATATCTGTCCTGTTTTAATTCTTCACTCTTCATATTTTTATACTCATCAAGAGCCTTAACCAGACTTGTTTTTAATGTTTGAGCCATTAATTCTATATCATAGTGTGCCCCGCCCACAGGTTCTTTAACAACCTCATCCACTATATCAAATTTCAACAAATCATCCCCTGTGATTTTAAGTGCCTGTGCTGCAGTTTTGGCTTCGGCTGCATCTCTCCATAATATTGAAGCGCATCCTTCAGGAGAAATTACCGTATAATAGGCGTGTTCAAGGATTAAGACTTTATTTGCAACAGCAAGTCCTAATGCTCCTCCGCTGCATCCTTCCCCTGTAATTACAGCTATAACCGGAACATCAAGCTTTGCCATTTCCTTTAAATTAACAGCAATAGCGATACCTTGCCCCGTTTCTTCCGCTTTAATGCCGGGGTATGCGCCCATGGTATCAATCAAAGTAATTATCGGCAAATTAAATCTTGAAGCGTGTTCAAATAGCCTTAAAGCCTTTCTGTATCCTTGCGGCTGCGGCATACCAAAATTATACTCTAGATTTTCTTTTGTGGTTTTCCCTTTTTGGGTTCCTATAATCATAACAGGGCGCCCGTCAATCTTTGCAATGCCGCCGATTATTGCCCTGTCGTCACACCCTTCCCTGTCCCCGTGAAGTTCAATAAAATCTTCTGTCATTATATTTATATAATCCAAGAAATTCGGTCTTTGCGGGTGACGTGCAATTTGGAGTTTTTGATACGCTTCAAGGTTTTCATACAATTCTTTTTTGTATTCTTCCGTTTGCTTTTCAAGTGTATCAATTTCTTTTTTATAATCCATATTTGTATCCGTGCTAATCTTTTTTAATTCTTCAATTTTTTCCTGCATTTTGTATATTGGTTTTTCAAAATCTAATATTTGCATGCCGTATTTTCCTTTTTAAGAATTTGCCATATTATGAATAGCAATTATCTTTGATAGTTTTTCCTTCATTTCATTTCTTGTAACGATTAAATCAATCTGCCCGTATTTAAGCAGATATTCTGCAGTTTGGAAATCCGCAGGGAGTTTTTCTTTAATTGTTTGCTCTATTACCCTTCTTCCTGCAAAACCAATCCTTGCGCCTTTTTCGGCTATCATAATATCACCTAATGTGCCAAAGCTTGCAGTCACCCCGCCAAATGTCGGTTCCGTTAAAACGGTTATGTATAAAATTTTTGCCTCATTTAATTTTGCAACAGCGCAGCTTGTTTTTGCCATTTGCATAAGGCTTAAAGCTGATTCCTGCATTCTGGCGCCGCCTGAGGCGGTAAATGCTATAACGGGGATTTTTTCTTTTAGGGCATCTTCCATTATTCTTGTAACTTTTTCCCCTACAACTGAGCCCATAGAGCCGCCCATATAATCAAAATCCATAACGGCAATTGCAACCTTTTGGCCGTCAATTTTGCCAACCCCTGTAATTACAGCCTCATCAAGGTCGGATTTTTCTTTTGCAGCCTTTTGTCTTTTTGAATAAGGTTGTGTATCCACAAATTCAAGCGGGTCTTTACCTGTTACATTTTTATATCTTTCTTCGAATGTATCAGCATCAATTACAAGCTTAATTCTTTCTCTTGCGCCTATTCTGAAATGATAATCACAATTAGGGCACACCATATTGTTGTTTTCAAGGTCTTTTTTTGGAAGTTGTGAATTGCAATTGTAGCAAAGGCTCCAAAGTTTGCCTACGGCATCATCAATAACAACATCATTTTCTCTTAGTGCCTGTTGCTGGGCTTCTTTTCTTTTATTAAACCAATCTGTGAGTGTCATACCTTATTAACCCTCTCCTCATAAGCTTTAGAACCTAAAGCTTAAAGTCTGTTACTTAAACATTATAATATAATAGAAAATAATTGCAAAAAGGGCGTTATTTGTCTATTATTTTAATAAATATGATTGGACAAGTATACAAAATTCATTCTGATTTTTATTATGTAATGCCGGAAACCAAAATTCCCGATATAAAAATTGTTGAGTGCAAATTAAGAGAGATTTTAAAAAAAGGTAAAACAAAAATACTTGTCGGAGATTTTGTTGAATACAATGAAGATTTTGCTATAACAAGGGTTTTAAAGAGGAAAAATTTTTGTTTCAAACCGGCCGTTGCAAACCTTGACTTAATGCTTGTTGTATCTGCCATTTTAGAGCCGGATTTGGATTTTATCCAGCTTAATCGTTATTTAACATTTCTTAAATATCATAAAATAAATGCCCTTTTATGTTTTAACAAAGATGATTTAACATCCGCTGATGAGCTTAATCAAATTAAAGAGAGGATAGAAAATATCTATAAACCTCTTGGGTATGATATGGTGTTTACATCTGCCCTTAACAAAGACGGCCTTAGTGTGCTCAAAAAAATGATAAAAGGCAAAACTATTGCTCTTACAGGGCTTTCCGGGGTCGGTAAAAGCTCTATTTTAAATGCACTTAATCCTGATTTTAATCTTAAGACAAAAACTGTCAGCGAAAGGCTGAAAAGAGGGGTTCACACAACCCGCCATTCAGAGATTTTAGAATTTTCCGATTTTAAAATTATTGATACCCCCGGGTTTTCAAAACTGACTTTTGATTTCATTCTTCCTAAGGATTTAGGGGATTATTTTGATGAGATAAAAGAATTAAAAACAGGTTGCAAATTTAGTGATTGTCTGCATATTATAGATACTGATGAAGATTGTAATGTAATAAATAATCTTGAAAATATTGATATTTCAAGGTATGAAAGCTATATAGAATTTTTAGAAGAAACAAAAAAATACAAAACAAAAGTAACCTATGAGGGTACAAAATCAGAAAGTACAACTAAAATACACAGTAATAAAGAATTTGCAAAAATAAGCACAAAAAAACGTACTCATTCAAGAAAAAAACTTAAACAAACTGCAAAAAACCTTATATTGGAACATACTCCGGAGGAAAATTATGATTAATGATTATAAAAATATAATAGAAAAAACTTTAGAAGAATATTTTGACGATAAACTCAAAAATAAAGAATATACATTGTTCAAAGATGTTTTAGAATCAATGAAATATACAACCTGTCTTGGCGGGAAAAGACTCAGGGCTGTTTTATGTCTTGAAAGCTGCCGTATTTTTTCAGGCGGATATGAGGCAGCAATCCCGACGGCATGCGCTATTGAAATGCTCCATGCGCAAAGTTTAATCCATGATGACCTTCCCTGTATGGATAATGATGACCTTAGGCGTGGAAAACCCTCTAATCATAAAGTATACGGTGAAGCTATAGCCACCCTTGCGGGGGATGCCCTGATATCATACGCAATCCAGACTATTATAGAAAAAACCCCTAAAAATATTGCGCCTGAAAAAATTATAGAAGTTTTGCGCCAATATGCTGTTGCGGCAGGAGCATTCGGTATAGTTGGCGGGCAAACCGCTGATATCGAAGCTGAAAATAAAAAAGTATCATTGGAGCACCTTAATTTTATTCATTCCTATAAAACAGGAGCCCTGTTTAAATTTTCACTAATTGCAGGGGCAATTTTAGGCGGCGCAGATGAAAGACAGATTGAAATAATAAAGGAATTCGGTGAAAAATTCGGCCTTGCATTTCAGATAAAAGACGATATCCTGGATGTTACATCAACAACTGAAATTATGGGAAAAACCGTAGGTAAGGATGCAAATGTAAATAAATCAACCTATGTAACCATTTTTGGTCTTGAAGGCGCAAAGGAAAAATTAGAGGGTGTGATTAAAGAATGTTATGGTATACTTGAAGATAACAATATAAAATCTGATGTATTTAAAAGTATTATTAACACACTGGAATAGGGGATAAATGTTTTACGGCACCGGATACGAGGTTTTATTTACAGGAATTGCAAGTGCATGCTTTGCACAAATTTTAAAAGTTATATTTTATTTTTTAACCCATAAAAAAATAAACTTTAAAATCTTTACAACAACAGGCGGTATGCCAAGTTCCCATTCGGCAGGCGTTATAAGCCTATCTGTAAGTGTCGGGTTGGTTGAAGGGTTTTCATCAGTTGCTTTTGCAATAGCCTTAGGGTACGCACTTGTTGTTTTACAGGATGCTGCAGGCCTTAGGCGTGCGGCAGGCAAAACGGCTGCTACTCTAAACAGGCTTTTGAATGATATATCTGACCACACCACAAAACCCTACGAGGTTTTAAAAGAATTACTTGGCCATACGCCCTTTGAAGTGTTTATGGGCAGCCTGCTTGGAATTTCATGTGCGCTATGGATACATTTTGTCATGCCGGGACTACCGTTTTTAGAGTTTTTAAGATAGCCATTTTTTTGAAGTGGGCAGTATTCTTAAAATATAAATAATATTATCCCTTGCTTGATATGGCACAATGTAAGGGTATTTTTTATCAAATGCTTAGTATATTTTTAACCAATTATAATAATACAAAAGAATCCAATCAAGTGGACGTGATTTGGGAGGGTTATATCCGAATGATAATTCATATCAGATATTAGAACAAATGATGCCCAAGGGTCTTCCTGACAGGTATAAAAAATAATAATATGGTACAATACGTTTTATGAAAAAAGATTTTATTGTTCATTGTGCGTATTTTCTTTTTTGTTGATTTTAATTTTCTTCTGTCACAGCAGTTTTTACTGCCTATATAAATAACGAAAAGGATTTTTGCCTTGATACGGGGGTATGTACTGAAAATTTAGAAATCAACACACAATATGGCCTAATAAAAATCAATAAAGAAAGCTGTCTGAAATATGGTTGGATTTGGAATGATAAAAACCACACCTGTAAAATTCAAAACTAATTATTGGTGCCATCTTTTTCTATTTTGAGTTTGTACCCTAAAATTTGATATATCAAAAGCATTTCTTTGTATTGAATTGTCTCTTGTATAATCTTTTGAGACAAACTTTTATTAGTGTATTCTTTACCTGAAATTTTGCTCATTTCAGCTGCTAAACGAACGTAATTCCAACCGTTGCTTTGCACTAAGCCTTTTATATTATCTTTTAGTTTCATAGAATTATATTGACATACTATTTCCTGTATATTAATATATTTCTTATTATCTAAGAAATTTCTTATATATAAGGAAATAAAACCATACACAACAAATTATCATATCAAAAAAGGCGCAAAAGCTCTCTAAATTAACAGAAACAATGCTATTCAAATCTTGAAAAGGCATATGTTATAACAGATTTGCTTGCCGATAAATTTTTAGGGAACAAAAATATGGATATATTACTTAATTTGATATTACCAAATATCAAAAACACTGAGGTTTTGATACTAAATATCCAGGAAAATATTTAATTAGTCCTAATTTGCGCGTCTTAGCATCCCGGTAAAACTTGTTTTATTTACGGGTTCATCATCTTCAGGCAGTACCGGCCTTTTTACTCTGTCAGGTGCAGGTTTTTCAAAGCTTGTAAGCCCGATATACCCCTCGTTTACTTTATTTAGCCCTACAAGACTGTTAAAAAAGTTTAATATATTTTCCATAACCTTAACATCCTTTTTATCTTTTTAAATATTTTATAAAAGACCCCGGCGGGTTAAATTGGACTTTTATCTAAATTGTTATGTTAGAATTAAGTATAATATTTTTTAAAAGATTGCAACCAATGATATGGATGAAAGTTCTATAAATAATATAAACAAATTAATAGATTGTGCCCTTGATATTGCATCAAAACATTATACAAAGAGTGAAATACTTGATATATTAAACAATGACAATGATTTAGAAAAACCTCTTGCAATAGTTTCTCTTGAAGTACAATCCAAAGAAGATGCCGGGTTATTGATTAAACACCTTACAGGCTGTGACGGCAGGATAAGAGAAGTTTCCGCGCTTAAAATTTCTGAATTTTTAACCTGTGAAGAAACTTCAAAATATTTTTTTGATGAAAACAGTGTAAAAACCATTCTTAACGGTATTATGGATATAAATCCCAATGTAGGGCGTGCTTTAATTGAAGGGATTAAAGAATGTAAACAAATGCAAACACTTTTGTTTCCGCATTTAATTGAAAGAATTGAAGAAATTATAAACAAATTAAAAGAAATTGCCGCCCTGCCTTTTAAGGAAAATAAATTAAACAACAGGAAAAACCACGCTAAAAATAAAATAATGTTTAACCTCTATTGGGCGCTTGAGGCCTTATGCTGCACGGATTTTGATAATAATACCCACGCGCTTTATGATATATTAAGCTTTACATCAGTTTGTTTTGACTATACAATCAGGGAAAAATCAGCTAAAATTATTGCCAAAATGAAAAATCCGCCGGCGGATTTGTTACATAAATTGAAAAATGATGAAAATTTTTATGTAAAAAATCAGCTTTTATGTTAACATCTATGAAGTAAAGAAAAATAGGAACATTTTATGATTTCAGTAAACGATTTAAAAACCGGTTTAACTCTGGAACTTGATAACGGACTTTGGTCTGTTGTTGAATTTTTACACGTAAAACCAGGCAAAGGTGCTGCATTTGTAAGGTCTAAACTTAAAAATGTTGAAACAGGTCAGGTGGTTGAAAAAACATTCAGGGCCGGTGAAAAGGTTGCAAAAGCAATGCTAGACAGGCGCGAAATGCAATATCTTTATAAAGAAGGCTCAGATTTTGTTATGATGGACCTTGAAAGCTATGAACAGCTCCCTGTTCCTGAAAATGCCATTGGTGACGGTGTTAAATATTTAAAAGAAAATATGAATGTTCAAATCCTTATGCACGAAGGCAGAATAATAGGTATAGACCTTCCAAACTTTGTAGAATTAGAAGTTGTTGACACTCCTCCGGCTGAAAAAGGAAACACGGCCCAGGGCGGTTCTAAACCAGCAACTCTTGAAGGCGGTGCCGTTGTTAACGTTCCTTTCTTTATTCAGGTTGGGGATAAATTAAGAATAGATACAAGAACAAACGAATACTTAGATAGGGTATAGATTTATGAATTTTGAATGCGAATATATTGAAAAACTCGCTAAATTAGTAAGCGATAACCAGTTAAGTGAAATAACCCTTGAGGACGGGGATAAAGCAATTACCATTAAAAAAGGTGCTGCAGTTTCTGCAGTTGTTCAGGCCTCTGCTCCTGTTGCCGCTGTTGCTGCTCCTGCTCAGGCTGCTGCAGTTGAGGCTGCATCTGCTGTGCAAAAATCAGCAGATACCCCGAAGGGTACACCGATAACTTCTCCTATGGTCGGTGCATTCTATGCTGCGCCAAGCCCTGGTTCAGAGCCTTATGTTAAAGTGGGTGATGTTGTAAAAGCAGGACAGGTTGTTTGTATTGTTGAGGCTATGAAACTTATGAATGAAATTGAATCCGAAGTTTCAGGTAAAGTGGTTCAAATCTGTGTTGAAGATGGCCAAAGCGTAGAATACGGCCAAGTCCTTATGTATGTCGAATAGGATACTTAATAATATAAGTATATCAGGTAAGTATGATTAAAAAGGTTTTAATTGCAAACAGAGGCGAAATTGCCCTAAGAATTATAAGAGCCTGCAAAGAATTAGGTATTGCAACAGTTGCAATTTATTCACAGGCTGACAGTGACAGCTTGCACGTATCACTAGCGGATGAGGCTTATTGTATCGGCCCTGCGCCAAGTGCAAAAAGCTATTTAAGTATCCCTGCTATTATCAGTGTTGCACTGACTTCTGGTGCGGATGCCATTCACCCGGGTTATGGCTTTATGTCTGAAAGAGCTGATTTTGTTGATATTTGTGACCAACACCACATAAAATTTATCGGGCCTTCGGCTGCTGCAATGCGCGCAATGGGTGATAAAGCAAACGCCAGGGCAACAATGATTAAAAGTAATGTCCCTGTAACGCCGGGAACAGGCCTTGTTGAAACGGCCGATGAAGTTAAAGCCTTTGCAAAAGAAGTCGGCTATCCTGTTATAATTAAAGCTACGGCAGGCGGCGGCGGAAAAGGCATGAGGATTGTGCATAATGAAAATGAGGCAGAAGATGCCTTTAACCTTTGCAGAAACGAGGCTAAAAATGCATTTGCAAATCCTGAGGTATATGTTGAAAAATATCTTATAAACCCAAGGCACATTGAGGTTCAAATCCTTGCAGACAGCTTTGGTAATGTTGTTCACCTTGGGGAGAGGGATTGTTCTATCCAAAGGCGTCATCAAAAATTGCTTGAAGAGGCGCCAAGTCCTGCAATCAGTGAAGATGTCCGCAAAAAAATGGGTGAGGCCGCAGTAAATGCCGCTAAAGCTATTAACTATGAAGGTGCCGGTACAATTGAATTTTTACTTGACGAGAATGACCCGTCAGGCAAGAAAAACTGGTACTTTATGGAAATGAACACAAGGGTTCAGGTAGAACACTGTGTTTCAGAAATGATTTCAGGTGTTGATATTGTAAAAGAACAGCTCCGTGTGGCATCCGGGCAAAGATTATCCGTAAAGCAAAGCGATATTGTACTAAAGGGCCATGCTATTGAATGCAGAATTAACGCAGAAGACCCTGAACGTGATTTTATCCCGTTTGCAGGTAAAATTGAAGGCTATCTTGCACCGGGCGGTTTTGGGGTAAGGATTGATTCCCACGTATATACCGGCTACACAATTCCTCCTTATTATGATTCAATGGTAGGAAAACTTATTTGTTGGGGTGTAGACAGGGAAGATGCAAGGACCCGTGCGCTCAGGGCATTAAATGAATATATAATAACAGGTATTAAAACTACAATTCCGTTCCATAAAGAAATTCTAAGCAACGAAGTCTTTATTTCAGGTAAATTTGACACAAGCTTTATAGAAAAATATTATTCTAAAGAAGAAATCAAAAAGGCGCTTTCAAAAGAAAACGTCTAGGTTGTGCCTGAAAATGTTTAAATTTGATGCTAAAACCACGGCTGTTGTTGAATTTATTGCAAAATACGCCAGGGATACCGGTATTAATATATATTTTGTAGGCGGTATGGTGCGTGACAGCCTTATGGGTATTGAGATTAAGGATATTGATATCCTGATAGAGGGTTCTGCTATTGATTTTGTGCAAGGGCTTGCCCTGGAAAGTGCCAATAATAAAGAATTTGACGTTAAAATAAAATCTGTGCATAAAGATTTTAATACCGCAAAAACCGTAATCAATGATATAGATATTGATTTTGCGTCCACAAGGGAGGAAGAATACCCATATTCCGGGTGTTTGCCGGTTGTAAAAAATATTGGCTGCAATGTCAATAAAGATTTAAAACGACGGGATTTTACCGTAAATGCAATCTGTACAAGGATTTCTATTGATAAAAACGGGCTAAACTATGAATTAATAGACCCCTATAGCGGTAAAGATGATATAAACACCGATATTTTAAGGGTTTTACACAAACAAAGCTATATAGATGACCCTACAAGAATTTTAAGAGGTCTTGATTTTAATTTAAGGTTTGGTTTTGAATTTTCTGCTAACGATAATAAATTGATTGAAGACTACCTTAAAAACCCGGATAGAACAGGTTTAAGTATTGATAGGGTCAAACTTACTCTTAGAAAACTTTTTTCCTCCTTAAACAGGGCAAAAGCAGCTTATGAGAATATTTTAGAAAAAAAATATTATAAAATTTGGTATGATAAGCCTAATTTCAGTAAAGATTGGGCTCAAAGGCTTGTACAAGCTGTTGAAATTTTTAATATATCATCGGAAACAATTTTTTTAGAGGCAATTTTTAATACGCAAAAATATCTTAGTGCGCCGGTGTGTAAAAATCTTTCAAACTATGAAATTTACACCTTCTTTAAAAACTTTAAAGATATTGATTTAGCCCTCTGTTATGGTATATCCGGGGATAAAAAGGCTGTATTTTTTTATAAAAATTTAAAAAATATAAAACCCGATATAACGGGCGAAGAGCTTATAAATGCAGGCTTTGAGCAAGGGAAACAAATCGGTATAGAACTTGAAAAACACTTAAAAGAAAAATTGAACGCTTTGCCTGGGTTTGCACCTTAAACCTGATAGCCTGAATTTTTTATCATTTCTTTTAATTTAAGTGCCGGAAAATACTTTGGCGCCATCTTTAATGTTTCGCATACAGCATCATATGCCATTTTATATTCACCTTCTAAAAGATATGTTTCCGCCTCTATATAATGGATTTCAGGGTCGTAATAGCAAACCTTTTTGGCAATTTTCGCAAATTCATGCACAAGTTTAAAATATCCCTTAGATGATAATACGCGTGCGATAAATTTTGGCGCTTCGCCGTTTGCTTCCGTGAAAAATTTATACGCATTAATAATGTTATCTGCCCAATTATATAAACCGTTTTCAAGGAAAAGGTTTAAATATACTTCTAAAAATGCCCTTGTTTGAAAGTATTTCGGTTTTTTAGTGTATTGTTTTCCTTCAATAATATCAAGTATTATAAGACCCCAGCCCGCAGCGGAGCAAGGGTCTTTAATTTCATTCCAGATAAGTTTTGCACTTTTTATATTTCCTGAAAGCAAGGCTGAAAACCCTGCCTCATAAAGCATATTATTGTCTAGAAATATTTCTTTTGCCTTTTCATAGTGCTTGTTTTCAAAACAAAATTTTGCAAAATCAATATCATTCATTTTTCTAAACTAAAAGCCGCCCATAGTGCCCATATTAAATTCAGGCATCATCTGGCTCATCATCATTGCTTGTATCATTTGTTTTGCGCTGTCAGGGTTGCTTGCCCCTTGTGACATCATATAGGGCAAATATGCGTTTATATTATTAAAACCATTATTTTGGTTTCCGTTACCCATGCCCATCATTGTTGCAAGCTGTGCCATTTCAGGGTTTGTATATTGGCCGTACGGGGTCCCCGCCTGCATTAGATAAAAGGGTTTACACCAACCTTTGCTAAAACCTTTACGGCATTTGCAATTTCTTCATCTGTAGGTTGTGCTTTAATGGCATCTGTTGCATCGTTTAAATATTTATAGTTTTTGGCATTTGGAACTGCATCATTATTAATCTGGTCCTTGATTTTATCAAGAGATTTTCCTTGCACTTGCTGCATAACATCGTCATGCAAGAATTTTCCTGATTTAATAAATACAGTCATTTCATCTTCTGCGGGTGCGTTTCTATCCACATAATCAGCAGAACATTCAGGGCGTTCGTTTAAGCAGGCAACAGCCCTGTTTGAATAGTTTACAAGTTTTGCATCATCATCAAAATCGATAACTTTATCAAATGCTGCTTGTGCCTCTGTTTTCATACCCAACTGTGCATATGAAATACCCAGGTAATAGTAGGCGGCAGAGCTTTTCTTAACTTTGTTATTTTTATCTTTATAGTGTTCGCCGTCTTCTGCAAGATATGGTTTTAAATCCTGAATAACCCCTGTGTAGTTTTTTTGTTTGTATTTTGAAATTGCAGAATAAACTTCAGGGCCTACAGAAATAGTTTTTTGTTCTTTTGTTGCTGCCCCCATGCAAATATTTGTGGTATAGGCAGTTATTACTGTTAAAGCTAATACAAGTGCAAATTTTTTAATCATGGCTTAAGTATCCTTAATTATTATTACTAACTATTTTATAATTATTTTGTGCCGCTTGGCAAGTTTTAAAAAAGTGCATTCTTTTACTCTAATATTATAATAAAGCTTTCAAAATATATTCTGATGTATTTGTATGATTTATTTTTAAATTAAATTATATATTATTAATTTTGATGTAACAAAAATTTGAATACTATCAGGATTTTTGAGATGAAAATAAAAATTAGAGAAATCGCAAAGAAAAATAAAGGTTACAGCCTTTACAAATTGGCAAAAGAATTAAAATTACCCCAACAAACTGTCTATTCCTGGGCAAACGGCAGAACACAACCTTCTTATGAAAATATGGACAGGCTGTGCGATGCACTCGATTGCTCAATAGGTGATTTATTTGAATCAGAACCTATTCAGCACAAATTAAACCTAAGAAATATTGTCTAGTTTTTAGTTGTTTCTTTGGCGTTTTCTACAATATTTGTTAAAATTTCGGCACATCCTGCAACCATATTTATGCAGTGGGCTTTTCTTTCGGGTGAATGAAAATCAAAACCCGTGGTTAAAACCCTGCAGCAGGTTGCTTTATGGCTTTTTTTAAATTCTTCAATAAATTGTTTTGCAAGTGTACGGGCTTTTTCTGTTTTGCCTTTTCCGTGGATATATCCTATTACCATTTGGCTTCCTGCAATTGCACCGCAAAGGCATCCGCTGCCCATACCGCCTGAAAAGCTTGTTGCGGCACTTAAAAATTCATCAGGTAAAAGCCCTTCGTCTATTGCAGCTTTTACAACTGATTCTGAACAGGAGTATCCTGATTTAAAATTTTCAGCAGCCTTATCTTTTAATGTGTTATTCATATCTTATCTTCCGTTTTGCAGCATTTGAACTTTTATCTGCACATCCTCTACAAGTCTTCTGTTTACGCCAAGAAGGTCTGAAATAATTGCAAGCAGGGCTGTTTGAAAGCTTATTGTAATTAAAAGCCCGCACAGTATTAAAGACTGGATATGTCCTCTGCCATCTCCCAGGGTAAAAAAGTAAATATATCTAAATCCTAAAATAAGGCCTAAAATAAAAAATATGGTGGCTAAGGCTGAAAAAAATCTGAAAGGATGATAAATTATAAAAAACCTTGCCATAGTTTTTGCGGAACGTATAATATAATTTAAATTATTTTTTACAAGCCTTGAGGGCCTTAGGTCATCATCGTTTACGCGGATAGGCACGCTTGCCGTTACAAGCCCTTTTCTTTGTGCCTGAATTATAGATTCCATAGTGTATGTATAATTATCAAAAATATTTATCCGCATTGCAGCATTTCTTGTATAGGCGCGAAATCCGCTTGGCGCATCTGTTATATCGGCCCCGGATATTTTTTTCATAACAAAAGAGCCTAATTTTTGTAAAATCTTTTTTGTAAATGAGAAATGTTTAATTTTATCAATAGGTCTTGCCCCTATTGTAATATCAGCTTTATTTTCTAAAATAGGTGCGATTAATTTCGGGATATCTTCGGCGCAATACTGGTTATCCGCATCCAAATTAACTATAATATCTGCTCCGTATTTCACGGCATTTTTTAAACCGGCATCAAATGCTTTTGCAAGACCCAGATTTTTAGGAAACTCAACAATATAATCAGCATTTAATTTTTTAGCCGCATAGGTTGTGTTATCTGTTGAGCCGTCATTAATAATTAAAATCTCAACCTTGTCAACGCCCTCAATCTCCCTTGGGATAGAGTTTATGGTTTCAGGCAAAGTTTCTTCTTCGTTATAGCAAGGTATCTGGATTATAAGCTTCATAAAAAGATTATACACTAAATGGAGGAGATTTTAAAATTTTAATAAAAGTTTTAATAAAAATAGCCGAAACTTTTAATATACACACCATATAACTTTATTGTCATCCTTGTTAGAGCCAAACCTTACTTAAGTTTTGGCTTTTTTATTAAGTTTTGTAACAAAAAGTATATATTTAGTAGATACGCTAGCAAAAAAAAATTATTCCATGTTTTATATGTAAAAGTGAAAAAATTGAAAACAATCTTTCAAATAAACACGATTGGGAGAAACAATGAATAACAACATTAATAATTTAAGGTTTAACACTGTTAATTTTGGCAGCAAGGGCGAAAAAACAGAAGCTGAAGAAAATATCTCCTGTTGTGATTGTCCTGAATGTAAAGGGACTGAGGCAAGTGCAGATATGGCACTTGATGCTATAGGCAGGGCACAGGTTAAAGGGCCTTACGTTTTTAATCCCGAAAATGTTAAAAACGATGTTAAAGAATTTCAAGAAGCATTCTTTAATGCAGAAACAGAATATGAAATAACAGAGCTTGCCTCTGATTATTACGCAGAACTTATAGGTAATGGCGTTGAGCCTACTGTTGCCCAGGAAAAAGCGCAGTTGTTCGGGCAGATTATGTTCCAATATAACAACCGTTAAATTTCTTATTGAATAAATACAGTTTTTGTGTGAAAATTTTGCCTGTAGCTATTATTGCTAGAGGCAAAATTTTATTATGCAGAGTTTAGTTTATTTTTTATATGGCAAAACCTATATTAACATTACAAATGCCTGTACAAATTCCTGTGCCTTTTGCCTTCGAAACGACAAAGATGATGTCAAAGGGGCATATATGTGGCTTGATAATGCCAATGTGAAAGCTGAGGATGTCATAGCCCAGATTGAAGAAAAAAAGGCTGATATTAAGGAAGAAATAGTCTTTTGCGGATACGGAGAACCGCTTGTAAAATATAATGAAGTTATAGAAGTTGCTAAATATATCAAAAAAACCATGCCTCATCTCAAAGTAAGAATTAACACAAACGGGCATGGTAATTATTTGGCAAAAAAGAATATAATACCTGAATTAGCCCCCCTTATTGATACAATATCAATAAGCCTGAATGCCCAAAATGAAGAACTGTATAATAAAATCTCAAAACCAAAATTTGAAGGTGCATATCAGGCTATGCTTGATTTTGCAAAAGGATGTGTTGATGTTGGCATTGATACAACCCTAAGTGTTGTATCAGGCTATAAAGAGGATATTTACCCTGTTGATATAAAGGCTTGTGAAAATATTGCAGCCAATATCGGTGCAAAATTCAGGGCAAGAGAATGGATACAAAACGGATATTAAATAAATAGAAAGGCTTAAAATATGAACGTATTGGACAAGATTATGAAACCAAAATCAGTTGCCGTTATAGGTGCTTCTACAAAGCCTAAAACTATCGGCTCTGAAATTATGCAAAGACTAAGGGATTATAAATTTAACGGAAAAATTTACCCTGTTAATCCAAAAGGCGGCATAATTGAAGGATTTCAGGCCTATACTTCAATATTAGAGGTTCCGGGAGATGTGGATTTAGCGGTTATTGTTGTAAATTCCAAGTTCGTTCTTCAAACTGTTGATGATTGTAATAAAAAAGGCATTAAAGGCCTTTGTATAATAACGGCAGGCTTTAAGGAAACAGGCAAAGAAGGTGCCCAATTAGAACAAGAACTGCTTTCAAAAGTCCGCGAATACGGTATGAGAATGGTTGGCCCAAATTGCCTTGGCGTGTTAAATACAAATAAAGACATTATGATGGATGCAACATTTGCAGAAAGCCTTCCCGTGCAGGGCGATATCGGTTTTGTATCCCAATCCGGTGCTCTTGGCGGCGGTATTTTAAATATTTTAAAGGATTTAAATCTTGGTTTTGCACAGTTTGTGTCAATCGGAAACCAGGCGGATATCAATGCTGAAACAATGCTTGAATACTGGGAAAATGATGATGATGTTAAGCAAATTTTGCTTTATATGGAATCAATCCAAAACCCTGCAAACTTCAGAAAGCTTGCAACCCGTATAACAAAGAAAAAACCCATTCTTGCCCTTAAAGCAGGCCGTTCTGCCGCAGGTGCAAGTGCCGCAAGCTCTCATACTGGTTCTCTTGCAGGGGCGGATAAGGCTGCTGCAGCCCTTTTAAAACAATCTGGCGTTATCAGGGAATTTTCTCTTAAAAATCTTTTTGCAAATGCAAAGGCATTTTCAAACTGCCCTATTCCTAAAGGTAACAGGGTTGCAATCATTACAAATTCAGGCGGCCCCGGCATTATGGCAACCGATGCTATTTGTGAAGCCGGCATGGAAATGGCAAAAATAACCGATGCTACAAAAGAAAAACTTAGAAGTTTCCTTCCTGCAGCTGCTTCCGTTAAAAATCCTGTAGATATGATAGCATCAGCCCCGATTGAACACTATATTCAAACCCTTGAAACGGTAATCGCTGATGAAAATGTAGATATGATAATGGTTATCTATCTTCCTTTCCTTGGGCTTAAAGATATTGATGTAGCAAAAGCCCTAATGGAAATAAAGGCTAAAAACCCATCTAAACCAATAGTTGGTGTATTTATGACAACAAGCAATTTCTTTACCGAAATTTCAAATATGGAAGTTAATATGCCGTTTTATATGTACGCAGAAGAGGCGGCAGAGGCCTTCCTTCGCCTTGATGAACAGAGAAAATGGATGGAAAAACCGATTGGTAAAGTGCCTGTGTACGATGTGGATAAGGCTAAGGTTGAGGCTATTATTAAATCTTCAATATCAGAAGGCCGTGACCAGCTGACTACATTAGAATCCATTGATGTACTTCAGGCATACGGTATCAGGGCTTGTAAATATGGTCTTGCGGTTAATGAGGACGAGGCTGCAAATGTTGCAAATAACATCGGCTACCCTGTCGTTATGAAGATGACATCAAAAACAACATCCCATAAAACTGATGTTGGCGGCGTTATAGTGAATATTCAATCAGAAGGACAATTGCGCGCAGAATACAAAGGCCTGATTTCAAGATTAGAGGCCAAAGGTCTTCTTGAAGGTTTAGAAGGCGTTATTATTCAGGAAATGGTAAAAGGCAGCCGTGAAATGGTTTGCGGTATTGCAACCGACCCTCAATACGGCCCAATGATGATGTTCGGCCTTGGCGGTGTGTTTGTTGAGGCGCTAAAGGATGTAACATTCAGAATTGCACCCCTGACTGATGATGATGCTATGGAGATGATACAATCCGTTAAAGCATACAAACTCCTTCAAGGTGCAAGAGGCACTACCCCTGCACAAATTAACCAAATTCAGGAAACTTTGCTAAGGTTATCACAGCTTGTTAATGATTTTAAATTTATTGATGAGCTTGATATTAACCCGCTTTTAATCAGCGAAAAAACGGGCGAAGGTATTGCAGTAGACGGCAGAATAAAGGTTCGTATGGAAGAGGCTAAAACTGCACTTAATGCCGGCTGTGCTTGTGGATGTAACTGTGCAAACGGTTGCGGCTGCTAAACGCTAACTAATACAGAAACCTATTTAAAGCCCTTCTTTAAGAAGGGCTTTTTTAAATGTTATTTCCATGCATCCTCTCCTTCATATTCTTTTATGCATATATTAAAGGCCTCAATTAAAAATATTGTTATTTCATCAAGATTTTCAATCTCTATTCTGTGCATTAAAAGCGCTGATATTGTTTTTATTTTTTGAAAAAAATCTTTAAAATCTCCTTCATTTGTAAAAATTTTTTCTTTGCCCTGTGCGGTCATTTTTGTTTGCTTTTTCATTTTCTCGCCGTTACGTTTTATGATAATTCGAAATTAAATAATGTCATCGAAATTATTTAATTTACATAATAAATAATATTTTGTCCTGTGTCAATAATAAACTACACTTTAATAGTATGAAGATGAATGCAAATATACAAATAAGGGTTTTACTTGCCCAACGGGCATTAACCATTTCGAAATTGGCAAGAATGCTTGAAGAAAGAACAGGCAAAAGCTGTACAAGGCAAAACCTTTCAAATAAACTTCGTGCAGGCACAATCCGCTACGATGATATGTTGATTATTGCCGATATCTTAGGCTTTGAAATAAGTTTTGATGAAAAGAAATAAGCACAACTTGAAAAAAATAAAAATCAGATTATAATAAAAATATCGGGAGCGGTAGCGCTAACTACCGTAACCTGTAAATGGCTAAAGTGGCGTCTACTTTTTTAAGCAGGCGTCATTTTTTATTATGTACAAAATCAAAAAGATTATAAATAAATTCAGATTGAAATTTTCCATAAAAAGCCCTCCTTTCATAGAAACTATCAGCTCTCAGGCTAAAGTATTTTGTTGTGCTGGTTGTCTCTTAAAAGAAATACAGGCTTAGCTCCCAAATATTTAAAATTTCAATGTTCTATATTTTACTATATCATATCAATAATCGCTTTTTAATTTATTATTTTCTTGAAAATTTTCTGTTTTTATACTATAAAAGGCTTGTAAATATTTTTCAATTTATAGAAGGAGAAGCCAAATTATGGTAAATGTAGCAATTAACGGATTCGGAAGAATCGGCAGAAACACATTACGTGCTGCAATCAGAGAAGGTATCTTTGATAAGATTAATTATGTTGCAATTAATGACCCGGGTTTAACCCCTGCAAATGCTGCTCATGTTTTCAAATATGATTCAGTTATGGGCAAATTCTGTGGTACAGTAGAAGTTGTTGAAGACGGTCTTATTATCAACGGCAAAAAAATCAAATTCTTTGCTGAAAAAGACCCTGCAAACCTTCCTTGGAAAGATTTAAATGTAGAAGTTGTTGTTGAATCAACAGGTTTCTATACAGACGCTGAAAAAGCAAAAGCTCACATTGCAGCCGGCGCTAAAAAAGTTATTATTTCAGCTCCTGCTAAAAACGAAGACAAAACAATCGTTCTTGGCGTTAACGAAAATGAATACGACCCTGCAAAACACAATGTAATTTCTATGGCTTCTTGTACAACAAACTGCTTAGCTCCTGTTGCTAAAGTTATTGCTGAAAAATTCGGCGTTGTAAAAGGCTTAATGACTACAGTTCACAGCTATACAGGCGACCAAAGAATTCTTGATGCCGGTCACAAAGACCCTCGCCGTGCAAGAGCAGGTGCTTTAAACATTGTTCCTACAACTACAGGCGCTGCTAAGGCTGTTGCTCTGGTTCTTCCTGAATTAAAAGGAAAATTAAACGGCTTTGCTATGAGAGTTCCTACTCCTGACGTTTCAGTTGTAGACGTTGTATTTGAAACAGAAAAACCTGTTACGGTTGAAGATGTAAACGCTGCTCTTAAAGCTGCTGCTGACGGTAAAGTATTATGCTATTCTGAAGAGCCGCTTGTATCTTCTGACTTTATCGGTTCAAGCCAATCTTCAACTGTTGACGCTGCATTAACTATGACAATGGGCGACAATATGGTTAAGGTTGTATCTTGGTATGATAACGAAATGGGTTATTCTACAAGATTAGCTGAAACTACATTAATGGTAGCATCTAAGCTATAATTTAAAAGTTATACAAGGCCTCCTTATTTTAGGCGGCCTTGTATTTTAAAAAGGTTGTTACACTTATATTTGCTGAATTAATTATTTATTGTTAAAAAATAACTTGCTGGATTAAAATTATCTTAAAGGGTAGCATAAAAAATTATACCAATGGGTAATATCGTAAATAAAACTTAACTTGTAGTATTGTTTTAACGATGAATAAGTTCTTTGAAAGGTATTAAACATGATGGCGACAAAAACTCAAACAAAAGTTAACCCGATAAAGGTAATCATAGTAGAGGATTACAAGCTTACCCGTGTGGGGCTAAGGTATGCTCTTAATGAATTTGAACATATAAATGTAATAGGTGAAGCTGAATCAGGCGAAGCAGGCCTTGAATTTATCAAAAAAGAAAAACCGGATGTAATCCTTATGGATTTAGGCCTTCCGGGGATTAACGGCCTTGAGGCCACAATGAGGGCAAAAGAAATTTGCCCGGATGTTAAAGTGATAATTTTAACTTCCCACGAAAGAGAAGAAGAGGTGCTTGCAGCGCTTGGCTCCGGTGCTATTGCATATTGTCTTAAAGATATTGACCCAACTGCGTTATCTGAAGTAATAAGGTCTGTAGCACAGGGTGCATGCTGGATTGACCCGAACGTTGCAAAATTGGCATTAAAGCTTTTCCCAAAACCCGAAAATGTAAAATTGTTAAATGACCATGAGCCTATTGACCCTAAAGGCCACCTGACAGACAGGGAAACAGAAGTTTTAAAACTTTTAGTAAAAGGCAAAAGCAATACAGAAATTGCAAAAGAATTAATTGTATCCGTACACACTGCAAAGGCGCATGTTTGCAGCATTTTGCAAAAGCTGTGCGTGGATGACCGTGTGCAGGCAGCAGTAAAAGCTATTAAAGAGGGTATCGTGCAAGGATAGAATACGCAAATGGCGTGAAACACCCACAGGAGCTAGGGCACCAAGCCGGAGTGAAGTTTATATATATAAAAGCCGTAATATTACGGCTTTTATATTATATGGCAAAAAATTCTTTTTACAGGATTTTTTATATATTGCTATGAAAATTAATTCAATACCAAATTATAATTTGAATTTCAGAAAAACCCTGCTTGGCTATACAAATGTAAAAACCGCCAGGGGAGAGCTTCAAGAGGTGGATTTTGTAGAATACGACCCAAATAATGAAAAAGATATATTACAAATTTCAAAGCTAAAATCTAAATGGGGCAGGCAAGCTAAATATATCAAAGAAATTATTTCTGAATTTTTAAATATTAACTCAACCGGGTCTTATAGAACCGATGAAAACGCATATTTTTACGGCCTTGAGGATAAAAAAGGTAAAACCCTAGCAATTGCTGAGGTTTTAGAAGATAATCCGGGTGCAAACACCTGCTGTGCAAGTGAATACAACTATTCATATATTAATTATATGCAAGCTGACCCTAAAGAACAATTTGGCGTAAAATGCAGACAATATAAGGGTTTAGGGGAAAATCTGGTATCGGAAATTGTAAAACTTGCAAGTGCTAAATCAAGGGCAGTTGTACAGCTCACTTCAGAAAATGACAATTTTTGGGATAACAGTAAATTTTTCACAACGTGCGATTTTGGCGTTGAAGGATGTAAAGAAAAATATTTGCTTGCAGAAAATTTTAATAATTATATAAATTATGTTGAAAATAAAAAAGCAAAATTAAATGTTTGTGTTTGATTTTTTATCAAGGCGTTTTTGCGGGCTTGTTTTGCGTGTGCGGGCGTGAATTTAAGGCGGTTTTCACTTGTTTAAACCCTTGCACTGCAAGGGTTTAAGGACAAGTTTTGCACTATTTTGATACAGGTTTTTTCATATTATTTACACATTTTAGTGTGTTTTCCTTCCCACACAAGGCTTTCACTTGTTTTTTCCGTCATTATTTTGCCTAATTTGCCCTAAATAGGCTCCGGCACTGCATCTCAAGCGTGCAAAAACAGGAGAAAAGTTGCTAAATAATATTTTTGTAGCTCTCTTGTAATGGAGGGATATTTTGGTAAAAAGACCATTAAAAAGTCGTGTGATTGGAAGAAATTGATATTGGAACCTAAAAAGACGACGTACTGCGTCTTTGTCCAAAATATCCCGAAATGAAAAGAGAAGTTTTAAGATTATAAATTAAGTTAAAACTAATTATAGTAGGTATTTCAACCCTATCTAATTCTCCTAACCCCCTATAATTAACACTTTTCTCTTGTTTTATACCCTTCTACCTCAATTCCTGCCTGGAATATACCCCATTTTTCCAAAATCCAAACTACTTAGAATGTACTTTGGTTCAATCTGTTTTTTGCACAAAAGCACTAACATATAGTACGGAAAAATTAAAAATATCCTAAAATATTTGCAGGTATTGGCATACGCCGGTATAAACCGCCTGAAACCTATGCCTTAACACGCCCGTAGATATCTTTATACCTTATAATGTCCTCTTCCACAAGCTTATCGCCCTTTTGAACCTCTATAATTTTTAATTCTTCCTCATAAGGGTTTCCGAGCGAATGTTTCACTTTTACCGGAATGTCAATACTGGAGCCGGGTTTCAGTATATAATTTTTATTATCAAGAGTTACCCTTGCAGTGCCTGAAAGCACCACCCAGTGCTCACTTCTGAAATTGTGGGATTGCAAACTCAACTGCCCATGTGCAGATACGCAAATCATTTTTGTTAAATACCCCTTACCCTGGTTAAGCACTGTATAATAGCCCCATGGGCGGTACACGGTGGTATGCACCAGGTGGGTTTCATCCTTAATTTCTTTTAGTTTATCAAACACCTTTTTAACATCCTGGGTTTTATCCCTTTTGCAAGCCAGTATTGCGTCAGAGGTTTCAACGAGGATTATATCTTCAAGTCCAACCCCTGCAACGAGCCTGTTAGAGCTGTAAACAAAGGAATTTTTACACTCTTGCACTTGTGTGGTGCCGATTTTCACGTTTCCGTCTTTATCTTTTTTGTTAATTTCATAAATTGCATCCCAACTGCCAAGGTCGCTCCAACCGCAATCTAAGGGCACATTGACGATATTTTTTGCTTTTTCCATAATTGCATAATCTACAGAAATAGCAGGCATTTTATCAAATTTTGTAAATTCAATATTATCATTTTTGGTGAAATCAAACTCTTGCAAAGTGTCGTAAATGTCCTTGGCATGCTGTTTTAGGGCCTCCATAAAAACGGAAGCTTTAAACATAAAAATTCCTGCATTCCAATAATAATTGCCGCTTTTGACGTATTTTTGGGCAGTTTTTAAATCCGGTTTTTCCTTGAATTCATCTACCTTTAGGCCAAAATCTTTTAATTTTTTTGAAGATTTTATATATCCGTATCCGGTTTCAGGCCCTTGCGGTTTAATCCCGAAGGTTACGATATAGCCTTCTTCTGCAAGCTTTTGTGCATTATAAACCGCATCAGCAAAGCATTTATCATCTTTTATAATGTGGTCAGACGGTACAACTAGCACTGTATCGTCTTTTCCCTTGTCTAACAAGTATTTTACGGATACACTTATTGCAGGTGCTGTATTTTTTTGTGCAGGTTCTGATAATAAAATAGGATTGTGCGCAATAGAGGACAGCTGCGTTTTAACATCCCCAAAATGCTTGGTATTAGTGATGCTCAGGATGTTTTTTTCATCAATCATTTTTAAAAGCCTTAAATATGTCATCTCAAGGAGGCTTTTATCCGTGTTGATTTTTAAAAGCTGTTTTGGGTACAATTCTCTTGAAAGTGGCCAAAGCCTAGAACCGCTGCCGCCTGCAAGGATAATTGCGTACATAAAATCTTCTCCTCTTTTTTAAGAAATTCCAACTAATCCCGTTTCACCTTATTATACTATAAAAACCGCCCTTGCACAATGTTTATACAGTTATTGAGTATTTAAAAATTCAGATAGTTTGTTCTTTTGTTTGATATATTTTATAAAACTAACAATATCAAATGTAAGAATATCCAGATTTTCTCTAATCTTGTATAAATTTGCAACTTCAGCAGTGTCTTCGTGTACAATCGGGGCAACAAACACGGAAAATGATTTAGGATTTTTTTCAAGCATTTTCTTTAAATGCCTTCTGATTGGGACAATTTCATTATTAACTTGGTCTTGCCTTCCGCACATTAATGTAACTTCGAACAGTCCGTTTTGTTTGGCATCGTAACATTCAATATCGGCTATATTGCCGCCTGCAGTAAATGTAGGTAATCCTTCGTCATCAACAGAATAGTTAGGGTTTACATCCAAACCGGGAAACTGCTGTACAAGAGAAATGCTTGTCAAAAATTCAAGCCTTGTTGGGGCATTTATAAATTTTAATATCTTATCAGTGCTGTCTTGTTTTTTGCAAACCTTGGATAATTCTTTAAAAATTTTATCTTGCGAATATTCTTTTGCGTATTTATATAAAGTTCGTTTTCTTATGTCTGATAAGTCTATTTTATTTGATTGTTGAAGTTCTAAAATATTGCCATCTATTGTTTTCATGTAATTGAAATAAGCTTGTTTTTCTTGAAAAACCGGGTATTTTGTATAATTTTCAATAATGTATCTTATCTTTTCTTCTTCAACGCTGTTAAAATCTATAAATCTTCCGTTGCCGCGCAATGAAATAATGCCTGCAATTCTCATTTTTCTTATATATTCATCAATGGCATTTCCGCATATTTGGCTCATTTTAAATCTTTTGCTTTTAGAAATATCAGTCCCAAGTAAATTTAAACACTTTTCATAAATGTATTCGTCAGAATAATCATAGCCGGCTTGTTTTCTTAGGTCTTTAATATATCTATAAATATTTTCCGCATTATTATCTTTCCAACAAGCCAAAATAGATATTTCTTTTCTGTATAATCCGGCACCGTTTTCATGTTTATCATTTTTTAAGAGTGTTAAGACGTTTAGCAATAATGGTAAAGGCGCATTTGAATTTGCATTTTTTTTAAATGGGTTATTGGTTTGATATTTCATCATAGCATTTAGCATAACATTTTGGATTTTTAGCTCATTTGTTGGTGTTTCGTTATACGCATCAATTAGCATATGTCCAGTATTTGAAATTTTAATAGGTTTTCCCATTTCGTAGTATACAAAACCAAATTCCATAGGTAATTTGTACCATGTGTCAAATCTTGAATCCCACCCATGGTTAAATCCTGCTTCTTTATGTTTTTGCGGGCTATTGAGAATGATGTCTTCTATTTGTTTGTCATTATATAAGGTTTCTTTATTAAATATATCTTTTAAAAGTGGTGTTTTGTTAATATATGTTGGTTTATACAGCTTGTTTCTCAGGATATTTTTTACTACCTCCTGTATTAGTGAAGAAGTTAGTATTCTATTTTCATAGGGGAGTAAACAATTTAGAAATCCTGCAATTCTTGCTGGGTTGCGCATTGTTGTAGAAAATGATAATGGTTTATATTCTGCTTTTCTGCTTTTTGGCATCAATAATCCTTTAGTAATTAGTAACTAAAACTTCCCTTGTTGGGCGTACTTTATTGTTGTTAAAACTAATATAGTAGCTGTTGATTTCGTGCACATTGTATTTTTGCATCCAGTTGTCAAATATTTTATTATGTGTGTTTTTGTTATAATCAGCAACTAAATTGGATATTGCCCATTTTACCTTGTTTTTGTTTAATTTATCTAACAAATCTAATAATTCATTTTCTTTATCCAGGCTCCATAGCTTGTTGTATTCTGAAAAAGTTATTAAATACGGCGGGTCCAGATATATAAAATCATTTTCTTTATATGTTAATGAATTTATAAATTTTTTATAATCGTGATTTTTGAAATGGATTGTTTTAAGACGGACATTTGTAAAATACATTTTTAGTGCATCTATTACATTTTTATTAAAATCAACATTGCCAACCGGTAAATTAAAGTTGCCTTTTGAATTAAATCTTAGCATTCTGTTAAAACCATAGATTAATAATATATATAAATCTTGCAAATTATTATTTTGATTGTATTCTTCTCTTAGCTTGTTATAACCTTCTTTGTTAAATTTTGCATAATATGTTTTTGGGTATTGTATTTTTAAATTTTCAGGAATTATATCTTTTATAAAAGAATGAGAAAGCCCCAAATCCATTATTCTTGCTGTTATTTGTTCAAAAAATATTTCCGGGGATTGTGAACAAGTACATAAGTAGTTATGCAGCTTGATTAAGTTTGTATCAATATCATTTAAAATAAAACGTTTTGCTTGAACGTTTAAAAATACTGAACCTCCGCCTACAAATGGTTCCAAATAAGTGTTTATATTGTCCGGAAAGTATGGCAATATCTGACTTAGTATTTTGTATTTATCGCCCACATAAAAAAAAGGTGAACGGGCCAGACTTGCCTTATTTGACCTTGGTGATAAAAAGGAATTCTTTGTGGTTATTGAATTTTGTTTTTCCTGAATTGAAGTATTTGTAGCTGTGCTCATAACGTTCCACTATTCCCTTTGTTTTTAATATTTCTTCAATTTGTTCCAATGAAATTTTATTTTTTGAAGAGCTGCTTTTTGAAGTATACGTATTATTGTAAGAAACGGCAATATATTTACATTGTAAATCATCTATTAATTTCCCGAAAGCTTGTGCTGCATTGGACCTGCAGTATTCGCTCATGTTTTCTGGCGGAGGTTTTAATGCAACTCCCTCAAGTTTTGGTTTTTTCCATTGCGTAAGATTTTCAAGCAAGTGATAAAATCTGCTGTACTGCCTTGAATTGTATGGAGGGTCAATATATACAATATCGGCATTTATTTTTTTGGACAGTATATTTACATCCTCTTTATATATTTCAACATTGTCTATTGGTAGTGGGTTAATCATTTTATAAATAAAACGCTGTTTTAATTTTGCATTATGAAAATAAGCCTCATAATGACCGACTGTATTTGCAATTTTATCAATAGAATATATTAATGATGCTAATAAAATATTTTTTTCTTTTTCATTAAAGGTGTTATTTTGTGATAAATCTTCCCTTATGGCTCCTATGATTTTAGCATCTAAGGAATTAAAAAATTTTCCCCCAAAATTAATAGAAAAGTAATTTTCCTCTATATTGTCTGTATTTATATTTGTCCATGATTCGATATATTTTTTTAATTTATTTTTATTCCACTCTTTGTTTTCAAAAAAAGCCTTGTAAATAATATTATTTGAATACAAAAAATCGTTAATTATTATTTTGGGATAGTAATTAGAAGCTTTTTTGCTCACTATTGCAGTTCCTGCGAACAAATCAGCAAAAATTTTTCCTTTACAGTTTTTTTGAATTAAATCTAAAATCCAATCGGATAAATCTGCCTTGCTTCCTATATACCTTCTATTCTCAAGTTTAAACAATTTAGGCCCTGTTGTTTAGATGCATTAGTTTACTTTATTATATACTAAACATGTTACCTGCTCAGCAAATATTTTTCTAATGATGTTTCCCAATCGGGAAGAACATTTTCACTATCTAATACGCTGTAATGCGGGCGTTTTGCGGGACGCGGGAAATCGCTCTTTTCAATGGACATAACATCAATATTTCTTTTTTTAATTTCAAAAATCTTCTTTGTAAAGTCAGACCATTTGGCCTCCCCACTGGATGCTAAGTGGTATGTGCCGTACGGGCGTTTTTCATTTATTATTTTTATAATTTCATCTGATAAATCTTTTGTCCAGGTAGGGGCTAAAATCTGGTCATCCACAACACTTATTGAATTAGATAGCATTGAAAAGGTTATCATCGTGTCTACATAATTCTTTCCGCCCTTGCCATACAACGTGCTTGTCCTTAAAATATAATGTTTTTTGGTAAGTTTGCGTATTTCTTCTTCGCCCCTTAATTTTGAAAGACCGTAAACATTTACCGGGCTTGTTTTATCAGTGGTTTTATAAGGTGTATTTTTCCCTCCGTCAAACACTGAATCAGAGCTTATATAAACAATGGGCACATCCAGTTTTTTTGCTATCTGTGCCATATTTTTTGTGCCGATATGGTTTACATTAAACGCTTCTTCCTTTGAAATTTCGGCCTGGTCTATGTTTGTGTATGCAGCAAGGTGGATAATAAGGTCAAGGCTTACTTTATTCATAATTTCTTCGGCAAGTTTTTTGTTTGTGATATCAAAAATCTTGCTGTTTGTGGCCCAGAATTGGTGCCCTTCTTTTTCAAGCATCGGGCATAATTCCTGTCCTAATAAACCGGTTGCTCCGGTAACAAGTATCCTCATATAATAATTACCATTCCTTGTTTTATATGTTTTGGGGAAATATTATCTTTATTAGCCCATTCGGGGTAGTCTTATCCAGTACCTTTATATCAGGAAGTTATGGTAAAATCAATACTATGAAAAAAATTGTTTACATAATATTGCTGTTAATATTTTTTGGTTTTATCCTAAAAGGCTGCCTAAAGCAGGATTTAGGATATGATGAACCTGCAAGGTTTTCTGATGCAAGAAAACTGGATATTGTTGAATATAATTTTGAACCTTCTAAAACCCGCACGGTTAACGGTGTAGATTACCTTGTTGCACGGGGGGAGGTTGGGAAATTCGGCGGGGATATTGTAACATCCACCATAGGTGAAGGCCCAAAAACCTTTAACCCCTATACAACTACAGATGCTACATCAGAGCAAATGGCGAGCCTTATGTATGACGGGCTTTTGACAACAGACCCCTACACCGGAGAGGTTACAGGCAGAATGGCAAAAAGTTTTGAAATTTTACCTGATAATACGACCTATATTGTGGAACTCCGCCATGGGCTAAAATGGTCCGACGGGGTTGAAATTACTGCTGATGATGTTGTTTTTACATTTAACGATATTATCTTTGCAGGATACGGTAACACAAGCACCAGGGATAACCTTTATTTTGAAGGAAAGCTGCCGACAGTTGAAAAAATTGATAAGTACACAATAAAATTTAAAACCCCTGTGCCTTTTGCGCCTTTTTTAAGGAATTTATCCCTCTCTATTGCGCCAAAACACATTTTTAAACCCGCGGTAGATAAAGGGAAAGATTATTTTAACAGTTTTTATTCTACCACCACAAAACCTTCTGATTTTGTCGTTTCCGGTGCTTTTAAATTAAAAGAATACATCCCGGCGCAGCGTGTGGTTTTTGAAAAGAACCCCAATTATTATGTAATTGATAAAGAAGGCAGTATTCTGCCGTATCTTGACAGGTGGATAATGCTGATTGTGGGGGATTTAAACAACGATATTTTAAAATTTGAAGCCGGCGAAACAGATACGACAAGTATACCCGGGCCTATGGTTTCAAGATATCGCGAGCTTGAAAAAAATTCCGACTATATGCTCTATAATCTAGGCCCCACAACAAGCACATCCTTTATTGTATTTAATATGAATACAAGAAAGGATAAAAACGGTAAATTCTATGTAGACCCTAAAAAACAGGCATGGTTTAATGATGAAAAATTCAGAAGTGCAATTGATTGGGCAATAGACCGTGACAGCCTTGTATTAAATGTTTTATCAGGTGTGGGGCAGCCCCTTTATAGTGCAGAAAGTATTTCAAGTATATTTTTAAACAAAGATGTTGCAAAAGGGCACGGGCAGGATATAGAATACGCCAAACAGCTATTAAAAGAAGCGGGTTTCAAATTAAAGAACGGTGTGCTATATGACAAAAATGACATACGTGTAGAATTTGAATTATCCACAAATGCGGGCCATACACAAAGAGAGGCTACGGGTGTCAGCATTAAAGAGGATTTAGCCAAACTTGGCATAAAGGTAAACTTTAAACCCATAGAGTTTAACACCCTTGTAAACAGAATGACAAATACCCTTGATTATGAGGCTGCTATAATGGCACTTACGGGAAATCCTCTTGAACCGCATTCAGGGTACAATGTATGGCATTCAAACGGTGCCCTGCACTTATTCAACCAACGGAGCGACAACGATATAAAATCTACTGACAAAGTTTTACCGTTTGAAAAAGAGCTCGACAGAATTTTTGACGAGGCAAAAATTCAAACTGATGTACAAAAAAGAAAAGAGCTGTATAATAAATATCAGGAAATAGTGGCAAAAAATAATCCTGTCATATACCTTTACAGCCCGGTAAACATTGCGGCTGTGAGGAAAAAATTTAAAAATATTTATCCAACCCCGCTTGGCGGCGTAACGCACAATATAGAAGAAATTTATATAGATAATTAGGAGATAAAAGGTAAAATGTTTGAGAAGGTTGCAAGGATACAGATTATAATTTTTGCTTTGGTTTTGGGGCTTAGTTTAATTTTTGGTTTAGTTGTAAGCTCTAAGGTTATTTCAAAGAATTTTTCAAAGGACGAAATAACCGTAACAGGCTCTGCAAGTGAAGTTGTAACATCTGATTCAGGGGTGTGGAAATTCCAAATTAAAACAGAAGGCTCTTCCCGCTCTGACGCTTACAGAGCTTTAACCGCTCAAAAACCCGTCGTGTTGGCATTTTTGAAAAACAACGGCATAAAAGATGCTGAAATTGAATTTTTAGGAATAAACAATTATGCAAAATACCGTACCACCCCAAACGGGTTTTCAACACAGGAAGTTATAGGCTATAACTATGAACAGACGGTAAAAATTAACACTAAAGATGTTGAATTAATTAAAAAACTCCACCTTGAAATACCTTCTCTTATTGAAAAAGGTATAGTGGTAAATTCATTTGAGCCAAGCTATTTGTATTCAGGGTTATCTGATAAAAAGGCTGAACTTTTACAAAAAGCAACCGCGGATGCTAAATTAAGGGCAAAAGAGATGCTCAAGGCCACAAATAACAGAGTCGGCAAAATCCGCTCCGTTAGAATGGGTGTATTCCAAATCACCCCGCCTGATTCAAATGAGGTTTCAGATTGGGGTATAAACGATACATCCTCTATTGAAAAGAAAATCACAGCAGTATCTAACGTAGTGTTTGGTATAAAATAAGCTGATTTCAAATCTATAATAAAATTGCCTCTTTTATAATTTAAAAAGAGGCAATTTTTTGCGTCTTCCGTTTTTATATAATTACCCCGATTTTATAAAGAAAGTTTGGAAGATGAAAATTAACAGTGTAAATTATGGCTACAACATAAACAATTTAAAAATGCAAAATCAATATACCGGAAATCCCAATATAGAGCGGGTTTCCGGAGATGGCCATATTAAGCAATATCCTGATTTTTCCGCCTCCGCTGCAAATTTTCTTCCGTTCAAAGGAGGATACAGCTTAGATTTAGCGCAAACCGTTAAAATGCTTGACGGCAAAATGCCCCCTGATATAAAAGAAATGGCAGAGGTAATCTTAGAAGAAGGAAACCCTGATAACCTTACCCTTATTGATATTCATAAGGCAAAATACGGCAAAATTAACCAAATGAAAACCGTTTCAGAAATCAAGAAGGCGTACCCTGAATTTAAGGATATCTTCTCCGATAATCAGGTGGACTGTATCAAAAATTCTTTTATGGATGATGTAAAAAATGACAGGCTTGAATGGTTTGATTCTGAAACCGATTTAGCCCTTCAGCTAATGCAAATGTATTGGGCGGACGGATTTTCGCTCAATGATTTGAAAGAATATTCAGACGGTAAAAATATTGATAGCACAATGAATAAATTTAATATCCCGAAACTTGACAGGCAATATGCCCATGTGCTGAAACTTTCCGATAAAGAATATAATAAAAGGTTTACTGCCCAAATGTCTGAAAGGCTCAAAGGGGCTGAAAGAAAAAGGGATATAAAACGCTATGGAGTATATATCCCAAGGGGGCCGATGCCTGAAGAACAAAAAAAGGCGATTTCAGAAGGGCTTTCAAAATATTGGGCGGAACACCCGGAGAAAAAAGAGGCAGCATCTGAAAAAATGCAGCAGTATTATAAAGAATACCCAAAAGAAACAGAAAGAATGAAAAGGGCAGTTACAATTGCCTGGGGCCTTAAAGATGCACAGAAATTAAGGAGGAAAATGAGCAAATTTATGGGCAAGGAAGATATTTCTGCCGAAGAATTTGCAAGAATGGACATTGAAGGCAGCAGTGCCGAAAAAATGACGCTGAAAGATTTTTGGAACAAAAACCCTTGGGCAAAAACAGCATGGTCAGCCTATCTTACAAAAGGGTGGGAAAAGCTTAAAAAACTTGAAGAAAAAGAAAAATTGAAGGCTGCAAGCGGACCCAAAGCTGATTTTGAGGTTGCAATATATCCCTATTCTATGGTAAGGGATATGTACCGCTGGTTCAAGAAAAATGGGTATGACCTTACAAAGATAGGAGATATGAGTGTAAAGGTAACGTATAATGACAAACCGTCACCTAGACTTGATGAATATACGCATAATGCGGTAAGCGCATATTTTGAAGCTCATGATGAAAATCTGAGGGCTGATATTATTCAGGCAGGATTATTTGGCGCATTGGGGGAAATTTTAACTAAATACCCCATAACCTCAAACAATACTGATGATTTTAAAAAAGAGTTTTGCATTCTTTTGGCTAATGTGATATCTGAAAATGATAAGCCAAAACAGCTGACAACAGAAGAGGCTACAAATATTTATACAGCATGCATGGTTGCTTGTATTGAGAAGAATGATAAAGATTTAATTAATATATTTGAAAAAAATCTTGAAGATGCATATTTTAAAGTGACAAATAAAGATATTAAGACCGTAAAAGACATGCAGAACAAAGCCATTTTATCGCTGTATTTAATCAAAAATTATTTTGACAACTTAAGTGTAGAAAATTCCAATCAAAAACCTCAAAAAAGTTTTGAATTAAAATTTTCCAAACCAAAAGAAGGAGAAGAAAATTTTACAGTCTTTGAAATATATTCTCCGTCATTAAAAGAAGAAATGCTGCAACGCCTTGAGGCAGACGGTATAGATACCTCCGGTATATCAAAAGAGGCCATGGGTGTATTTTTTGACCTAAATTCTCTCCCTTCCGGGCCTTATGGTAATGAGAGAATTAACAAGATTTTGTCAAACTATGCTGCTAAAAATAAAGATTTTGCAGACTTTGTTGCAAATATGCATTTAGTGACATTTTTAGATACTGCAGCACAATTAAAAGAGGCTGGATATGAAGGCGAAAAAGGGCGGGTGGCGCAGGATATTTACAGATATGTCGATGAACAAATCTGTGATAGTACCGTATACACATATATGCCAAGACCATTAGGAGCAAGGCGGTTGCAAAGCATTTATACAAACTGTGTAGAATACTGTCACGATAAAGGTTTCCCTGAATTTGCCAAAAAGTTTGAGGAAAATTTAGAAACGTCTTATCATAAAATCAAACAGAAAGATGCGTATTTGGTGTTGTCTGACATATTAAACAATCATTACTTGTAAAATGCAGATAATTATGTCAGATTTTTTATAATCTCATCCCTAAATTCTGTTGTCTTGGCGTTTCCGCCAAGGTCTGATGTAAGCACTTTACCTTCTTCAATTGTTTTAAATAGTGCTTGTTCAATATTTTTTGCAGCTTTAAGTTCATCAATGCTTTTTAACATCTCAATGGCGCACATCAAAAGTGCCGAGGGGTTTGCAAGGTTTTGCCCTTTAATATCAGGGGCAGAACCGTGAACAGGCTCGTATACTGCATATTCGAGCCCTATATTTGCCCCCTGCGCAACGCCAAGCCCTCCTATAAGCCCCGCTGTAAGGTCTGAAACTATATCCCCGTATAGGTTTGGTAGCACAAGTACATCAAATTTTGAAGGATTTTGTACAAGCTGCATGCAAAGGGCATCTACCAGTATTTCTTTATATTCAATATCAGGGTGATTTTTGGCAACTTCACGTGCGCATTCTAAAAATAATCCGTCCGTTAATTTGCAAATATTGGCCTTTGTAACAGCCCACACTGTTTTTCTGTCCATTTTTTCAGCATAATTAAATGCGTATTCTGCAATCCTTGTTGAGGCTTTTCGGGTAATTAATTTAATGCCCTCTGCTGTATTATCATCAACTTTTCTTTCAATGCCTGCGTATAAATCTTCAGTATTTTCCCTTATTACAACTAAATTCACGTTATTAAAAGGGGTTTTAATCCCCGCAATATTTTTGCAGGGGCGTACATTAGCATATAAATCAAGCTCACGCCTAAGCTGTACATTTACGGAGCGGAACCCTTTTCCAATAGGGGTTGTAACAGGCGCTTTAAGTGCAAGTTTATTTTTTTTAATGCTCTCTATAACACGATTTGGAAGGGGAACTCCCTCTTTTTCTATAACATCTAATCCGGCGGATTGTTTGTCCCAGTTAATTTTTACCCCTGCGGCATCAATAATTTTAACAACCGCATCTGATATTTCAGGCCCTATGCCGTCCCCTTCAATTAAAGTTATATTGTGCATTATTACCTCTTGTTTATATTCCATATTTGGAATATATTTATACTAAACTAAAATCGCCGTGTTTTTTAAGATGTTCAATCAATCCGCCGTCCCCAAGCAGCTTTATCATTACATCGGGCAGAGGAGTTATTTTAATTTCCAGATTTTTTGTCACATCTTTTAATATGCCGTTTTTGACATCTAATTCAAGTTCATCTCCTGCATCAATATTATCAGTATCACATTCAATCAAAAGCAGGCCTATGTTTATTGCGTTTCTGTAAAATATTCTTGCAAAACTTTTTGCAATTACTGCGCCAACCCCTGCAATTTTTATAATCTGCGGGGCATGCTCTCTTGAGGAGCCAAGGCCGAAATTATTTCCTGCAACGACAAAATCACCTTTGCTCATTTTGCTTGCAAATTCAGGGTCTGCATCTTCAAGCACGTGTTTTGAAAATTCTTCAAGGTTGCTTCTAAGGTGAAATAATCTGCCGGGCGCAATATGGTCGGTTGATATACCGTCACCGAATTTGAACGCTTTTCCTCTTTTAATTTCCATAATTTTTTAGCCTCATTCTAATTTCTTAATTCTTTTGTTTCAATTATAATATAAATAACGTTTGGTGACTATGGAAAACAAAAATTTAAAATCTGCACTCAAAATTGGTATAATAGGTTTAGGTTTGATAGGCGGTTCTATCTTAAAAGCTTTGCATAAATGCGGGTATGAAGTTGTTGGTATATCAAAAAGCAGCTATAAAGAGGCGGCAGATTTCTGCTCATATTCAAGCCCCGATATTAATGATATTAAAGGCTGTAATGTTGTATTTGTTTGTTCAAAAATGCATGAAACCCTTAAAACACTTGATAAACTTGAACATATAGTTTCACCTGATTGTATAGTAACAGATGTTTCTTCCCTAAAAAGGTTTGTAAACGTTGATTCTAACGGTAACATATATAAAAGGCCTTATAAGTTTATAGGTTCTCACCCTATGGCGGGTACTGAATTTTCCGGTTTTGAGCATTCATTTGCAGAATTATTTGAGGATGCCAAATGGATACTAAATGCCAAATGCGGCATATTAGAAAAATTGATTTTGGATACGGGTGCAAAGCCTGTTTTAATGGATGAAAACGCTCATGACAAAGCTGCCTGCTTAATTTCACACCTTCCCATGCTTGTATCATGTGCGCTTTTTAACACTGTTTTAAAATCAGATAAACAAGCTTTAAATATAGCATCTTCAGGATTTCGTGATACCACAAGGCTTGCGCTTACAAATCAGGATTTGGCTTTTGATATGAAGAATATGAACTTTGATAATCTTGATGCGGCAATTGAAGAATTTATCAAAAACCTTTGTGAATTAAAAAATATGCCAAAAGAGGCATTTATCAATGAGCTAAACTCTATTCAAAAAATCAGATGTTCAATGTATGATGAGAATGGCAAAAACAAATATCAGGCAGATTTATGATGAAGAAAAAATTTGAATTATATAAAAGATTTATAAAATTTAAAGTTGCCAATTTTAGCATGCTTGATAAATACATTCTAAGGCAGATTATTGAAGTTTTTATACTTGGGGTTATTATCTTTACATCAATTATTTTTGCCTCTGAAACCTTTACCCAGCTTATAAAGCAGATTACGCAGTTTGGTATCCCCTTTAATATTGCAATAATGATGATTGTATTGAATTTACCCCAGGTTTTTGTAATGACAATACCGATTTCCACCCTTTTTGCAGCTGTTATGACGATAAATAAATTGAGCCTGAATTCTGAAATAACAGTACTACGCGCCTGCGGCATAGGTATTGCGCGTATAGCAAAGCCCGTGTTTGCATTTGCAATAGTAATGACAATTGTAAGCTTTTTGATAAATGAATTTGTGGTGCCGGCTGCAAGTCAACAGGCAAAATATCTTGCGATTTACTCTCTTCAAAGAAAACACGTGCCTGACGGCAGAATGAATTTTACACTTAATGAAAACGGCAAAGACGGCAAATTAAAACGACTTTTTTATGTTCAAAAATGTGAAGATAAAACCCTGAATAATATTACCGTGCTTGATTTATCAAATGAGGATACCGTACAGATAATACAGGCGAAATTTGGTAAAACTGCAGATGCCGGCTGGATTTTTGACGGTGGTGTAATATACACCCTATCCCCCACGGAAAAAGTGTTAAATACAACACTTTTTGAAAGTTCTACAATAAATTTTGGGCTTGAAAATGTTGATAGCCTGGTTAAAGAAAGTGCAAGCCAGTATAATTTCTTTAAGTTAATGAAATTCATCAAGAAAAACCGTAAAAATCCTGATTTTGTAAAAAAATTAAAACTTGAATATCAAATACAGTTGTATGATAAACTGGCACTTCCTGTTACAACCTTTGCTCTGGCACTTGTGGGTATTCCGCTTGCCGTTACCCCGCCAAGGGTAAGATATAACAGGGGCTTTTTGTTTAGCGTTATGATTATCTTTGTTTATTATGTTATACGCGCCTTTTCAATAAATCTTGGCGAAACGGAAGCTATAAGCCCGTTTTTTGCAGCGTGGCTTCCTGTTATTTCAATTGCACTTATCGGTTGGATTTTATATTATAAAAAAGCCTACACGATAAGCTAAGCGCAGGCTTTTTGTTTTTATAAATAAATTTCTGTAATATTATCCGAAGTTTTCTTTGAATCTACATAAGATATGTATTTATCATAGTCGTCTTTTGAAAGGCGTTTATTATCGGTCAAAAATATTTTGGCAAATATATCGCAATCCTTAAATAAGCCGCTTGAATTCCAAAAGTCATCATTAACGGAAGTCAATTTGACACAATCCTTGTTTTCATCTTTTGCCCTTTGAACAATTTTACTGATTAGAGTTTCGCCAAGCCCTCTGTATCTTCCGGGTCTTGCCGGAGAATACTGTTCATTTGGGGCGGTTTGTACATAATCAATATATGTATACTTTTTAGAGAAACCTTTATTCTTATCGGTAATTTCAGCAATGGCAAGTACTCTGTCTGTTGCATTTTCTAAGCCGTAAAAATGATGTTTATTATTCGGGATTTTTGTTGAAAAAACAAATTCGTTATAAATATCCTTAATAAAGCTTTGATGTTCACCCCAGGCGATTTTTAAGTATGCCAGTTGTTTTTTGTCATTTTTATCGCCGGGATGATATTCAACAAAATTTACATCAGCTGTTCCGCCGCCTGTTGTTCTTACCTTAACTTTATCTATATAGGTTTTCCCAAAACCGTTAATGGTATTTGGTGCAAAATTAACTTTCATTTTTAAAGATGCAAAACAAGTGTTTGACTATGTTTAATATAGAAAATCTTCAGGTCTATAGCCGGGTTCGCGTGTTTCAATAGCTTTGCTGATTTCAGGTGAAACACGTGATTGGAAAGTATCTTTATTTAACGGCGTTACAAGAAAAGGTTGTCCTTCGTCAAATTTTACATATGAACCATTAGGAACGGGCATGATATCTCTGCTACCGGTAAATTTTGGACTAAAAGCCGTTAATGATTGAATTTGCATAATTTTGTCTCCTTTTTATTATTACCTAACATCACAATAATATTTTTGTATTTATATAAAACACGTACACTAAATTATTTGCTATATTTTTCACTTTTTTGGTATGCCCAGGCGTTATGGTTATGGATGCTTTCAAATGCTTCAATTTCAACTTCAAAAAAGTTTATAGTTTTATTATTTTCAAGCTTTAAAACAACATCTCTTAAAACGTCCTCTACAAATTTTGGATTATCATAGGCGTGTTCTGTTACGGCCTTTTCATCCTCTCTTTTTAAAAGAGAGTATACCTCTGAAGAGCCCGCCTCTTCAATATCTTTTATTAAATCTTCAAGCCAGATATGTTGGTTTTCAGGGTAGGATACTTTTACTTTCACAAGTGCCCTTTGGTTATGTGCTCCGTAATCGGATATTTCCTTTGAACATGGGCAAAGTGTTGCAACCGGTACTTTGGCGCCAAGGTAAAATTTATAATCATCCTCATCCAATGTACCTTCAAAATAGCAATCATAGCACATAAGTGCCTCTAAGCCGCTTTTTGGTGCTGTTTTTTTAATAAAGTATTTAAAGTCAAATTTTATATAGGCATTTTTAGATTCAAGCCTCTCTTGCATATCAGAGAGCATTTTTTTGATATCCACGCCCACAAGATTTTGTTTTCTGTAATCATTTAAAATCTCGATAAAGCGGCTCATATGCGTACCCTTATACTTACGGTTAAGGGAAACACTCATTTTGGCTTTGGCGTATACCTTTTGAGAGTCTGTTTTCCCGCTTTTTAATTTTCTTGAAATTACAAGCGGAATTTCAACATTTTTTACCCCCACCTTTTGAATGTCTATATTTCTTTTATCGGTTTGCCCTTGTACGTCTTTCAATTTAGCCGCCTTTTTCTTCAAGTGCAAGCAGCAGTTTTAGGGCTGCCTTTCTTTGTGTTTTGGGGTCAGCAAGCCTTAATAATTCAATGGCTTTTATCATAACAGGGTCATCATCATACCAACGGTTTCCTTTTCCTTGGTATTGCGTGATTATTTCATAAATTCTTTCAATTACTTCGCCTGCAACCTGTTCCTGCAATTGCAAAATAAAATCTTTAGCCTGCTCTTTTTCATCAGGGCTTGAAAGCCTTAATAGCTCAAGCGCTTCTTTTAAAATAGGATCTTTATCATACCAGCGTTTATTTTCCATTTTTAATCCTTTTCCTTTTTAAAAGAGTATACCACAAATCTGTTCCTTAAATCGACAGGGATGTACCGTATTTATATTTTATCCATATCAGCATATCAACAAGCGCTTTTCCTCTGTGGGAATGTAAGTTTTTTTCATCCTCGGAAAGTTCGGCCATTGTTTTATTAAGTTTATCTAAAATAAAAACCGGGTCGTATCCAAAACCGCCCTCACCCTTCTTTTCAAAGGCAATTTTGCCCCTGCACACCCCTTTTGTTTTATGCAAAACACCTCCTTCTTTATCTAAAAGCACCAGGTGGCATTCAAAATGGGCGTTTCTGTTTTTAGCATCTTTCATTGTTTCTAATAGTTTTTCAATTCTGTGTTCTGTTGTATCGGCATACCTTGCGGATTTTATCCCCGGCGCTCCGTCTAAAAAATCTACACACAATCCTGAATCATCTGCAAGAAACAGTTCGCCCCCGCCAAGTTTATATGCAGCCTCTGCCTTAATATAGGCGTTTTGTTCAAATGTATCCCCTGTTTCTTCAGGGTTGAAATCTCCTTGTGTCATTACAAATTCAATGTTAAAAGGTTTTGCAATAAGGTTCATTTCATGTATTTTGTGCGGATTTTGTGTTCCAAGAACGATTTTGAGCATAATCTATAAAGCTATCCTCCGTACCTTCTTTGTCTTTTTGCAAATTCTTTTATGGCCTCTTCAAGCGCATCTTCCCCAAATTCGGGCCAGTACTTTTTTGTAACGTAAAATTCAGCATAGGCTATCTGCCATAATAAATAATTGCTAACCCGCATTTCTCCGCCTGTTCTTATTAATAAATCAGGGTCAGGAATGTTTTTTGTATAAAGATACGTATTTAGTATCTCTTCATTAATTTTTTCCGCAGGGATATTATCAAGTGCCATTTTTTTTACGGCATTTACAATTTCGTTTCTTGCACCGTAATTTATTGCAATCTGTAAATTTACGCCGGTATTATTTTTTGTGGTTTCCTCAGCATTATTTAAGATTTTTTGCAAATCACTGTTTAAACCTTCGATATCGCCTATAAACCTTAATTTTACATCATTTTGGTGAAGTTCTTTAAGCTCGTTTTTAATTGTTGTTGCAAGCAAATTCATCAAAAAATCAACTTCTTCCTGCTTTCTGTTCCAGTTTTCCGTTGAAAAAGCATACAGTGTAAGGTATTTTATGCCAAAATTATGCGCCCCCTTAACTACATTTTTAAGAGCATCTACGCCTTTTTTGTGCCCCATGGCACTTGGCATAAGGTGTTCTTTTGCCCAACGCCTGTTGCCGTCCATTATTATTGCTATATGCTGTAAATTTGTATCTTTAACTATATCTTTAATTTCGCTGTCTTTTGCAGCAATTATTTTTTCCGCTATCAAATTCCAATCCCTCAAGATTTTTAACTATTTAAGATTATAAATTAAATAAAGAATTTAACAATATTTAACCTTTATGCTAGAATAGAGTATGTTTGCAATGGATAACACCAAGATATGACAGAAATTTTAATACTTTATATTCTATCAAAATATGATGCCACAATTTATAAGATTAGAAAACTTATCGGAGAAAAATTTTTCATGTTTTCTGTTTTAAGCTTTGGCACCATAACCCCTGCCTTAAAAAGGCTTGAAGAGTTATCCTGTGTTGAATTTGATACCAAGATGACAGACGGCGGCCTGGTGACAAAAACCTATAAAATAACTCCTTTTGGGTTAAAGTATCTTAAAAGTATAATTGCCGGGGTAGAATTTAAAAATAAATTGAATATGCTGAATAAAATATCTATACTTATTTGTGTTTCGGATATTTTAGAAGATGAAGAAAAAATAAATCTTTTTAATGATTGCAAAAACCGGCTCCTTTTATTAAGGGCTGATATCAACAATGCTGTTGAAAATCCGTATAATATGTATACAGAGCTTCAAAAAAATGTTATAAATGCTAATCTTTCCGCCGTTGATAAATTACTTGGGGAAATTCAATGAAACATAATAAAGGGATGATAGTATCTGAAGTACAAAAAGGCTCGATTGCAGATGAACTTGGCCTTGCAAAAGGCGATATGATTTTATCTGTTAACGGTATTGTGCCAAAGGATATAATTGAACTTAGTTTTATTGTGCAGGATGAAAATATTAACCTCGCTGTTAAAAAGGCTCCGGAAACTCTTGAAGACGGTTCAATAATCCCGGGGGAAACGGAACTTTTTGAAATAGACAAAGATGAAGATGAGGATTTAGGGATTGATTTTGAATGTGCGGTATTTGACGGTATAAAACCATGTCTTAATAAATGCATATTCTGTTTTGTGGACCAACAGCCAAAAGGGCTTAGAGAAAGCCTTTATGTAAAGGATGACGATTGGCGCACATCCTATCTGCAGGGTACCTACGTCACGGGTACAAATCTTAAAGAAGAAGATTGGCAAAGAATGGAGGCTTTAAGGCTTTCCCCCCTTTATATATCTATTCATACCACAAACCCTGATTTAAGGGTAAAAATGCTTAATAATAAGCGTGCAGGAGAAATTTTAAATATACTGGATAGATTTAAAAAGCTTGGGATAGAACTTCATGGCCAGATTGTATTGTGTCCTGAAATTAATGACGGTAAAGAGCTTCAAAGAACATTGGATGACTTAAAGAAATATAAAAAAATATTAAAATCCCTTGCGGTAGTACCTGTGGGGGTTAGCAAATACAGGGAAGGAGATTTGCTAAAGCCGCTTTCAAAAGCAAACGCCTGCAGAGTTATTGATATGCTTGATGAATTTAATATATGCCAAAAAAAGCATATTGCTATGGCTTCCGATGAGATATTTTTAACGGCAGAAAGAGAAATCCCCAATAAAAAATATTATGGGGATTTTGTTCAGATTGAAGATGGGGTTGGTGCAATAAGGCTTTTAGAAGACAGTTTTCAAAAATGCAAAAAAAGGTTAAAGAAAGCACTTCCTAAAAAGAAAAAAGTTTCGCTTTTAACAGGTTCTATTGCGGCAGGATTATTCAATAAATTTAATAAAGAAATTAATACTGAAAATCTTGAATTTGAAGTAATAGAAGTTAAAAATAACTTTTTTGGAGATAAAATTAATGTTGCAGGGCTTGTAACGGGTTCTGATATATTAAAAACCATTGAAAATAAATGTTTTGAGCATGTTATTATTCCTTCTGTTATGCTAAAGGAAGGTACGGACGAATTTTTAGACGGAATTAAAATTTCGGATATCGAAAAAAAACTTGCAAAAAACTCTAAAAACTCTATTATACATATAATTGAAGACTGCTATAGTTTTGATGAAGTTTTAAAAATTTTAAATAAATAAAATTATCGTAGTATAATTTTGTTATATGTTTGACAATTTATCTGAAAGATTACAGGAAATTATTCATAAAACCTCCTCAAATTCAACTTTAACAGAGGAGAATATGTCCGATGCTCTTCGTGAAATAAGAAGAGCCCTTCTTGCAAGTGATGTATCTTTAAATGTTGTAAAGTCATTTATTTCCAAAGTTAAGGAAAAGGCGGAAGGCGAAGATGTTTTAAGAAGTGTTAAGCCCGGACAGATGCTTGTAAAAATTGTATCTGATGAGCTTGGAAATTTGCTCGGGGAAAAGAATTCCCCCCTAAAGCTTGATACTAATCCAAGTATTATAATGATGCTTGGGTTGCAGGGGAGCGGTAAAACAACTTCCAGTGCAAAGCTTGCCCTAAGATTAAAAAATGAAGGCAAAAAGCCCTTGCTTGTTGCAATGGATGTATACAGGCCTGCTGCAATTGGGCAATTAAAAACTCTTGCTGAAGATACGAAAATGGATTTCTTTATACTTGAAGGGTCAAAAGATGTTGCAGAAATTGCAAAAAAAGCCCTCGAATACGCTAAATCCAATAATAACAATGTATTAATCTTTGATACGGCAGGTCGTTTGCAGATTGATGCGGATATGATGTCTGAACTTTTAATTATAGACAAGCTTTTCCCTATTAACGAAAAACTTCTTGTTGTAGATTCCATGACAGGCCAGGAAGCTGTTGATATAGCAAAGAATTTTGATGAACAATTAAATATTACAGGCACAATATTAACAAAGCTTGACGGTGATACAAGAGGCGGATGTGCCTTAAGTATAGTTTATTCGACAGGAAAACCAATAAAATTAATTGGTACTGGCGAAAAAATATCCCCGCTTGAAGATTTTCACCCCGATAGAATGGCTGGCAGAATTCTTGGTATGGGTGATATCGTAAGTCTTGTTGAAAAGGCTCAGGAGGCCTATGATGAAAAACAGGCTAAAGAATTTGAAGAAAGCCTTTTAAAGAATAAATTTTCATTTAATGATTTTTTAAGATTTCAAAAACAAATGAAGATGTTTGGTTCTCTGGATAATCTTTTAAGCTTGCTGCCTATCCCCGGGTTAAGCAAGGATGACAGGCAAAAAGTTTCGCATGAAGGGGAAAAACAGTTTAAAAAAATAGAAGTTATGATAAGCTCTATGACACCTGATGAGCGTGCTAATCCTGATATTTTAAATGCAAGCAGGAAAAAACGTATAGCTCTGGGTGCAGGTGTTAGCATGAGTGAGTTTAATGCATTTATAATGCAATTTGATACTATGGCCAAAATGATGAAGGGCTTTAAAGATATCAAAAACACATTTAAAGGCCCAAAGGCAAAACAAAAGGCAAAATTAATGGCAAAAATGAAAAATAACGGAGGATTTCCTTTTTAATTATGAAGAAGATTTTAAGAAAGATAACTGATGCAATAGTCGAATTTTTTACTGTCAGAAGAAACGGCAAGAGAAGACTTAGAACATTTTTAACAAAAGGGCAGATGTATGTTCTTATTTTTATACTGGCAATCGGTTGTGTATACGGAATATTTAAAACATCAGAATATTATATGAGCATAGATTGTTCAAAAATTAAAAATCAGTGTGTAATTTCAAAAAAAAATTCACCCGATGCTGAACCTATTGTCATAAGGCAATTTCCTGTCGGTATTATTTATGAGGTGAAAGTAGAAAAAAGAAAACTTGAAAACGGAAAAGAAATTTTTGATATTCTGCTTGATAATGGCCCGTTTGGCGAAGATGTCTTTATCGATTATGGTTTTGAAAATGTTATAAAAGCAAATACTGTAAAGATGAAAATGGATAAATATCTCACTACAACGGCAGAAGAATTTTCAATTACTAAACGCTGCTATTTTAATGATTATTTTTGCTTTTAAGGGTTGCTTTTAAAATATCTTTGTGTTTTTATGTTGTGTAGTAGATTATGTAGTAAAGCAAACAAAAGAAAGACGAACAAAAGTGGTTAAGATTAGACTGAAAAGACTTGGATATAAGAAAAACCCGACATACAGAATAGTTGTAATAGATTCACGTTCTAAAAGAGAAGGCGCCCCTATTGAGGAGCTTGGTTTCTATAATCCAAAAACAAAAGAAATGAAATTAAATAAAGAAAGCGCTGAAGGTTGGGTTAAAAAAGGTGCCCAGGCTACTGAAACAGTTGCTTATTTAATTAAAAATTGTGATGAAAACGGTAATCTTGTTTATAACAAGAAAACTGAACAAAAATTGTCCAAAAAAGCTTTGGCTAAATTAGAAGCACAAAAACAAGAAGAAGCCGCCCAGGCAGAGGCTGCGGCAGCGGAAGCTGCGGCGCAAGCGGCAGAAAGTGCAGATAATGAGGCTAAAGAAGCGGAAGCATAGATTTTAAAAAGAACACTTTATGAGCCTCAACAAAATGAGGCTCATTTTTTTTATTAAGCCGGGACTAAAATTAAGAATTAAGGAGATATATAAATGGAAACCAAAACCTATACCATACAACCTTCAAAACGTATATTAAACCTGCCTAAGTATATTTTTGCAGAGCTTGATGAATGGAAAGAGGAAGCAAGAGCCAGAGGCATGGAATTAATTGACCTTGGTATAGGAAATCCTGATGGTGCAACACCTGAACCCATTGTTAAAGCTGCACTTGAATCAATACAAAAACCTGAAAGCCACGGTTATCCAAGCTTTAGAGGCAAAAAAGAATTCAGGGAAGAAATTTCAAAATGGATGAAAAGAAGATATGATGTTGATATTGACCCCAAAACCGAAATTCAAACACTAATTGGGGCTAAAGAAGGACTTGCAAATATTGCTATGGCATTTACTGACCCCGGGGATATCAATATTGTGCCGGACCCTTATTATCCTGTTTTATCAAGAGGCACCTGGGTTGCAGGCGGGGAAGTATATCATGTTCCGCTTACTGATGAAAATGATTATCTGCCTGATTTAGATACTATACCTGTAGATGTTGCGCGCAGGGCTAAAATGTTTATTATAAATTACCCGAATAACCCTACAGGTGCCACAGCCCCTGTTGAATTTCTTGAAAAAGTTGTTGATTTTTGCAGAAAATATGAAATTCTTCTCGTATCAGATATGGCTTATGGTGAGGTTTGTTATGATAATTACCGTCCGACAAGCATATTTAAAATAAGAGGTGCAAAAGAAATTGCCGTTGAATTTCATAGTTTTTCTAAAACATTTAATATGGCCGGTTGGAGAGCAGGCTTTGTATGCGGTAAAAAAGAATTCATAGATGTAATTTATGCTATGAAATCAAATCTTGACTACGGCACATCTACAATTGTGCAGGATGCTTGTATTGCGGCTTTAAATGTTGATTACAAACATGTTCAAAATATTATGGATAAATATAATTCCCGCCGCGAAATAACAGCAAAAGGCTTTAACTCTTTAGGCTGGACAATGAAAAGAAGTTCTGCAACCATGTATTTTTGGTTAAAAATACCAAAAGGTTACACTTCAAAAGAATGGTGCAAAATGGTTCTGGATAAGACAGGCGTTGTATTTACACCGGGTATTGCTTTTGGAAACTACAGCGATGACCACTTTAGGGTTTCCATAGTTCAGCCTACTGAAAAACTCAAAGAGGCATTCAGACGTCTTGATGAGGCAGGCATTCGATACGAATAAGGATATAAATTACATACTTTGTGGAAATATATAACTAATAATAATGATGTAAAAAAACGTAAAATATTTTACTTATTCTAAGATATATAGTAATATTTGATTATTGATATTATGAGGTCTGCTTTTATGAAGTTGAACACAAAACGCTTAAAAAAATCTAAAGCACAAAGCTTGATTGAATATGCTCTGATTTTAGCAATGGTAACAGTTATTGCGGTTACTGCTCTGCAGCTTTTAGGCTCTAATATGGCAAATACCTTAAAGAAATCTGCAACCACAATCAATACCGGTGCTGATGATGTTCAGGAAAAAGCATGTACAGCATTAGGCGGCACCTGGAAAGCGGGTACGGCAGAAGGTGAGGCCGGAACCTGCGATATGGATGATGCAACAAGCAATTAATTTTGTTGTTCTTCTATAATATTTTTAAACTTTCCAAAATCCTGTATGGTGTCAATCCCTACAGGATTTAAGTTTGTAAGGATAACTTTAATTGTCATACCGTTATACAGGGCGCGAAGCTGTTCTAGTGATTCTGTCTTTTCTATCATGGCCATTTCAAGCGATGTCATTTTTAAAAGACTTTCTCTTTTATAAGCATACATCCCGATATGTGCATAATAATGTGCAAATTCTTCATTTCTTGGGTATGGAACAGGATATCTTGAAAAATAAAGTGCCATATTGTCTTTATTAAATACGCATTTTACACAATTAGGGCTATCTATCTGTTCCTTATCTGTAATTTCCCGTACAAGTGTTGATATATCCGCCGTTGAATTGTGCAGAGCACCAATTAGCGAATCTATAACCCCGCTTTCCATTTGCGGTTCATCACCTTGCAGGTTTAAAATGTATTCAAATTCAGGATGTCTTTTAGCAACTTCTGCTATCCTGTCAGAGCCTGATTTATGCTCAGCAGATGTCATTTCAACATTTCCGCCGAATTTTTTTACCGTATTATAAATTTCGTCACTATCGCATGCTATAATTACTTCGGATGCAAGTTTTGCCTTTTTTGCAGCCTCATATACCCATTGGATAACAGGTTTGCCGCCCGCTTCAAGCAGCAGCTTATTTTTAAGTCTTGAAGAGTTTAATCTTGCAGGGATAATTATAACCGTTTTTTTAATCTTTTCTAAATCTTTCATTATACTTCCTCTAAAAATTTATATTCTTAATAATATTTTTCTCCAAGCTTAATTACCTTATCCTGGGCTTTTTTAAGCATCTTTTCATCGCTCACTTCAGCCCCTAGAAATTTTTCATACTCTTCCAGTGCCTGGCGCTCCTTGCCCTGTTTTTCCAGAATTTCTGCCATATAAAAATGTGCGGTATAATAGGTGCGGTCAAGTTTTAAAGTCTTTTCAAAATTTTTATAGGCATTGTTTATATCATTTATATTATTATATGTTAGTGCTTTATAATAATATACATTTGGGTTTGCGGGGTACAGTTTTTCTGCTTTATTTAATTCTGTAATCGTATTTTTATAATCTTTCTTTTTAAACAGGTTATAAGCTTTGTTTAGAGTATTATTTACATCCTGCTCTTTTAAATAGCTTAACAGTTTTCTTGCCTTAAGGTTTTTTTTGTCTAATCCTATGGCCTTTTCAAGGTACCCTTCAGCCTTTTGCTTGCTATTTAAATCAAGATATAAAAGTGCAGTGCTGTAGTATAAATCAGAATTAACAGGGTCAAGCTTTATTGCCTGGGCCATATTATTCACAGCAGCTTTATAATTTTTTAAAGATTTATAACAATTTGCCAAAGATTCATATGTGGCAGCATCTTTTGGATTAATTTGGCTGTAAATTTTTATTGCCTTAGAGTATTCCCTGTTTGCCATATAGGAAAGAGCTATTGAGTTTTTTTGCGAAATGGTGTTTTTGCTTGCATAACTATAGATTTTTTTTATTTCGGGGTCATTTGGCAGGTTTTTGTACGCTTGACGTGCAAGTTCATAGGCGTTGGATGTTTGGCCTTCAAGTTCGTATATTTTATAAAGCTGTACATAAGCCCTGCTGTCTTTTGGTGCAGTCTTAATTGCCTGTTTATAAACATTGATTGAATCTTTTACCATATTTTTTTGATACAGGGTGCTTGCAAGAGTGTTATAAAATTTTGCATTCGGTACAAATTTTTTGTTTAAAGGGTAAAAGGTTTTAATAATATCGGGTGTGCTTTTTTTGCCTGAAAGCATTTTGTACAGGCCGTATTGCGCCTGTTTTGAATCCGGGTATAGTGCAAGTATTACCTGATAATCTTTAATTGCACTGTTAGCGTTGCCGGTTGCCTTATAGCTTTTTGCTCGTGCAATTCTTATTTGTGTTTCATACGGGTTATTTGCAAGGATAGAGTTGTAAACATTTATTGCATTTTTGTATTCACACATATCAAAAAGCAAGTTGCCAAGATAATACTTTAGAAAAATATCATCAGGTCTTAAATTTATTGCTTTAGAGAATAATTCATATGTTTTTTCGTATTCTTTTAATTTTTGATATGCAAGTCCTAAAACCTCGTATGCGTTTTCATCTTCTGTGTTGGTTTGAATATCAGTTTCATATATTTGCACAATATCATTTAAAATCTCATAATCTTCCGTAAGGTTAATTGTAGTTTCAAAATATTCTTTAGCCTCATCATTTTTGCCTGCCTCTTTATATAATTTGCCTGCCTTATAGGTTATGCAATAATTTTCAGGTTCAATCAATAATGCTTTTTCATAAAAGATTATGGCTGCATCAGGGTTATTAAATTGTTTTGATATATCGCCAAGATATTCATAGCAGATTTCTTTAGAATAATCTTCACCTGCAAGCTCTAAAAATTCATAGGCGCTTGCAAAATATTTTTCTTCAAGATACAGATTTCTGGCTATTTCAAGACGGTTGCTTTTACTATTTTCAAAGCCGGATTTAGCATATGTGTTTTGAAGTTTTTTATAATATTTTAAGTATGCTTCGCTGTCTTTATTTTTTCTTAGAAAATAAAGAATACTCCTGATATCGTCTGCTTGCGCTTCATAATCTCTTTTTAGCCCGTGGATAAATACTCTTCGCTTCATAATTGAAATATATGCATCTGCCGTTTGTTGGTTTGGGCTTTCTATTAGGTTGTTTGCAGCAGTTATAACCTTAGCGCTTGTTTCGCATTTAGCTTCGGCATTTTGCGGCATAATAGATAAAACTGCAAGGCAGAGAACTAAAGCAAATGTGCTTGTTAAATTTCCGATTTTCATTAAACTCCTTAAATATTTTTATAGTCTAATCTTATACAAAATTTTAAATTTGTACAACCTTATAACGGGGTAATAGTTAATTATATATACTAAAACACCCGCCTTATTTATTGAGCGGGTGTTTTATTTTAGTTGACTTTATCGATTTTACTTGATTAGTAAGCGCCTAGTTCGTCATCATTGTCACTTTCGTTTTCTTCATCAAGTGTTAATCTTGCAGCTGCCATAATCACGTTTGCTGTTGGGTCTGTGATTTCGTTAAGTACAGGGGCTACTGCGCTAACGCCTTCTTCGTGTCTTGGTAATCTAACAACTGTTGAGTCAGTTAAGTCGTTGTATGATATTCCGGGGCCTACAGGGTCCGGTGTAGGTTCCGGGTCAACAGGGATGTCGCATTCGCCGGTTGTTCTTTCGTATACAAGAAGGATATTGCTATCGTCACCGTCCATTAATAATTTGTGTCTTTGAGAATTTGTGATGATTACGCCTTCTTCTTCGTTTCTTGTATCGATACCGTCATAGTTTTCTTTGTAGAAGTCTGGCATAGAGTCGATATCATCAACGTTAGTATCTTGGTTCCAGCCGCCTTTAGTTCTTACTTCAATGTATGCTGTACCTTGGTTTGCCATACCGGCTGTTGAACCAACGTTATCAGTGTTTGCATTAGGTGCATTGTCAGTTGCGCCGAATATTTTACCGTTTGTAGTTAATGTATCAGCTTTGATTTTTGAAATTGTCATTGAACCGTCTTGAGCTGTTAATTTAACATCTTTACCGATTAGGTTAGTGTTGTTTTTATTTTGTTCTTTGTCACCGGTGCCTTTGGTGTTTACATCAGAGTTGATTTCAAGACCTGCTAATTTGTTGTCTACACCTGTGAATGTGATATCTATATCATTACCAGCATTTACGATTAACTTTTTAGAGTTTGCTTTGATTAAACCGTTTGTCTTAACGTTGTTACCGGCTTTGATTGTTGTTTTGTTTGTTTTGTCACCAAGGGCAATATCATTGTTGATTGTTACGTTACCGTTTTTAGCAGTGATTGTGTTTTCTTTAGAGTTGAAATCAACTTTTGATAATGTCCAGTCACCTGTTTCTTTTGAAAGGGCGATTTTGTTTGCCGCATCAAGGCCTAATCTGTCGCCGTATTTGAATTGGTCTAAGCTTGAACCTTCAATGTTTTGGTTGTTTCCTTTAACGTTAACTTTGATGTTCTTAGCAGCTTCAACTTTGCCTGTATATTCTGTATCAAGAAGGGCTGTCTTATCTTGGTTGATGATTACATCAGCTGTGTTTGATTTAACTAATGTGCCTTTACCTTGGATAAATACTTTACCTTCTTTAGAGGTTATTACGTTGTTTCCTTCAGTTGCTGTTACTTTAGAATTGTCTTGAATGTATATGTTGCCTTTGTCAGCAGTTGCTGTATTTGCTTTTGAAGTTAATTTAGAACCGCCTCTGATTGCAATGCCTTCAAGATTGCCTTTTGTGCCTTTGGCGTTTAATGTAATTGTTCCGTTGTTTGCTATTAATTCAGAACCTTTTTTAGTGATTGTTTCGTTTTCATAGCCGGGGTGGTGTTCAATAACATCACCGATTGCAACGGCACCGCCTGCATTAATTTCAATGTTTTTACCGGCATTTATTTTAGATGTTGAAACACTTGCATTAGTTGCTGCATCTATTGTAAGGTTTCCGCCTGTTGTAATATCTGAGTTGTTTCTTATTGAAACCAGGCTGTTTGTAGATTTTAACAGAATGTTAGCGGGGTTTGAGATTGCGCCGGTAACTTCATTTTTGCCTTGAAGTTTGTTATTGTCAATTACTAGCATACCGTTTGTTTCAAGGGCTAATGTATCTTTTTTGCCTGAATAAAGTAATCTGTCAAATACTGTAGTTTTATCTTTAAGCAATACGTTATTTAAATTGCCTAAATCTTGAGTTGTATTGTTATAGAAGTTTAATTCGTCATAGGCTAAAAGTGAGTCAATAATGATTGTGTTTAAACCGAACATATTAAGTGTTCTATTTTTAGGGTAAGCTTCACCTGTTGAGGCATTTAGTATTGAATTTTTAACTATGATAGAGCCAACAGCGCCGCCTTTACCGTCATTGTCTGCAACATTTGCATTTTCGTTTACTTTACCTGCAACTAAATCAATCTTTCTGCCCTGAACATTTGTATCTTCGATAGTAAGGTTTCTTGCAGAGTTGATGTTTACATCTTTTTTACCTGATAACCAGCTTTTGTTTGTACCTTCAATAACGATATCAGTTAAGCCTGATTTGATATTAAGGTTGCCTGCTGCCACAATGCCGTTTGTATAAACTTCTCCGTTAGGGCCTTTTTTATTGTTGTTCACTTTGTTTTGGGAAATTCTAACGCCATTGCCTGCATTAAGTGTAATGTTACCTACAACGCCGTCTTTCCAGTTTAATAAAGAATCAGCTGTTGTTAATCTTGAATCTTCAATGATTATATTACGTTCTGCATTTGCTTCAATGCTGCCGTAATCGTAGTTGTATTTATTTGTTGTTTCGCCGTTATCAGCAGCTAAAGTATCAATTCTTGAATCTTTAATAATGATATCTCTTGCACTGTATAATGCTGCTTTGCCTTCTACCCAATCAGCAACTTTATTTGTTGAAAGGATTGAATTATCTATTACCAAATCTGTGTTTGTTGTACCGTTGATAATTTGTGCTGTACCTGTTGATATTAGAGAATTTTTGATTGAAATACCGTGGTCTTTTGCTTGGCCGGCTGCTACATTTTTTAAGTAGGTTGTTGCACCGTATGCTGCACCATCTACATCGTATTTTAAATCAACGCTGCTGCCGGTAAGCATTTTAACGCCTGACCTTGTATAACCGTTTGATGCATTAATGTTGCCTGATGTATCAAAGCTGCCGTCAGCATTTTTATGAGGAATAAATGTTTGGATTGTTGCATTATCAACATCAATTTTATTTGAAATGAAATTTACACCAACGGCTGTTGTTGTAGGTTGGCCGTTTTTGTCATATTGTGCGTTAAATTTTGCACCGTTGATTGTAATGCCGTCAAGAGTACCTTCTCCAAGGCCGTTAATAGCATTTGCAGCGGCACTGTATGTAATTGTTGTGCCATATTTAAATTTTGCATTGATATCATTTTCTGTAACATTAAGACCATACTTATCTTTTTGGCCTGTCGGGTTATATGAAATCCAGTTGTTTGCATTATTAGCATCTTTTGTTAAATTTGCGTATGTACCGTCTTTAACTGCATCTCTAATGTTTTTCATGCCATTAATGTCATAAGTTGAAGCAGTGAAAGAGTTTAAGTTAACCTGTGCATTGTTGCCAAAGAAAATACCGTTAGGGTTAATTAAAATAACATTTCCGGTTTTTTCGCTGCCGCATCCGTTTGCACAGCTGCTTGTTAATGTACCAAGGATTTGTGACATACCGCCGCCTGCTAATACTCTGTTGATAGCGGTAGAGTTGTGATGTTTGAAAATCCAGTCTACTGTAATGCCTTGGCCTACGTTGAAAGATTTCCAGTCAAACTGTGCAACACCGCCTTGGGGAGCATTTACGCCAATGTCAAATTTATTTGAACCCTTGTCGCCATCGTGCCAACCTACATATCCGCCGTTAATAGAAGAATCCAGAACCGGATTGTTCATATTTATTTCAGCAAAAGAGGCCGGCATATAAGCGGCGAAGGTCAATAAAACTAATAAAGCTTTAATTTTCCTGTTTAAAGATTTCATATCTTGCCTTTCTTTATAATATTTACTCTTAATAATTTTCTTTCAAAAGATAGTTGTAAATTAAAAATAGCTATTGTATCTTCCGTATATTATAATAAAAACTTCTCAAGATTTAAAATTGCGAACTTTAAAAAAAACTTTGCAATACTTAACATTTTGATAATACAACAAAAATAAATGGAATAAAACTATAGTAAAACGGTTAAAAGTTTTTACAAAATTTAACAATTTTCCCCATTTTTAGCATGTTGATTTTTTCAAGTGTTTTAAATATCCTGTAATAATATATAAGATGAAAAATCATTAATATAGTTTATTGCCGTCTTGTAATTATTACACTATCATTAGAGTAGTATTCTAATGATTTATTTCAAGGAATGTATTTTTATGAAAAGGACTTGTAAAAAAGTGAAAAATAAATTGTTTAAATTATCAGCACCGCTGTTGGCACTTACATTGGCTGTTTCAACAAGTGTTTGTTATGCCGCTGAAGGTGGTAATGGTATTATCGGAAACCCTTTTGGTAACTTTGACTCAGGTATTATTGACCAAGCTAATATCAGACAGTTTAAAGAATACGAGATGAAAGCCCGTGAAGAAAGAAATGATGAACACAGGGGCAATGAACAAATTGAAATGAAAAAAGAGGTGCAGCAGGAAGTTGATAAGCTGCCCAACAAGGAAGTGACTTTTCAGCTGAATTCTATTAAGTTTGACGGCTATACAGCATTTACTGAAGAAGAATTAATGAATTTAGTTTGCGAAAAAATCGGTGAGCAGGTAACCGTAGCTGATGTTATCGGTATGGCAAATATGGTAACCGATTATTATCAACAAAGAGGATATATTTCAACCATAGCCTATCTTCCGCCGCAAAAGGTGCAGGACGGTAACATCCGTATTATGATTATGGAAGGCAAATACGGTAATATATCAATTTCCGGTAACAAATGGGAAAAAGATAAATTTTTAAAAAATGCCTATTTAACTGATAAATATATTGAAGAAGGCAAGCTGTTAAATGTACGTGACATTCAGGAATCCTTAAGAGAAATTAATGCAACCGGATATATGAAAGGTCAGGTTGCCCTTACGGATAACGAAGAAAGTGCTGAATTTACCGATTTAGAATTAAACATAGCAGACAGATTTCCTCTAGATTTTGACTTCAGGTGGGATGATATGGGTACCACATCCACCGGTTTAAACAGGGCAATCTTCTTTGCTGGTATGTATAACCTGACAGGTCATGGTGACCAATTATATTCTACAACTACATTGGCAAGACACTCTATTGGTCAGGGTGTATTTTATAGTATACCGATTGCAAAGACCAAAGAGGCAAAATTTAATATCGGATATTCTTATTCCGGTGCAGAAGTTGCAGAAGGGCCTTCAAGTATTTTTGATATTGAATCAAAATCCCACAACTTCTTTGCTTCAGTTTCAAGAAGATTAATTAAAACAGATAACTACAAATTGTACGGCGATATCGGTTTTGATATGAGAAATACCAAAACAACAATGTTTGATATTCCGTTCTATAAATATAAATCAAGAACTATAAAAGCAAATTTAACAAACATAAAAGATGACTTTTACGGTAAAACATTCTTTAGCCTCGGTACCGGTGTCGGTATTCCCGGTCTTGGCGGTACGGATGATTTTTGGGGCGCAAGCAAGCATGATAAATCAATTTCGAACAACAATGCTGTAAGAGTATTTGCAAATGCTGCAAGACTACAAGCCCTTCCTTTAAGGTCAACAGGTATTTTTCAGGTTGGCGGCCAATGGGCAAACAGGGCACTTTTACCGTCTGAAAAAATGTCAATCGGCGGCATGACAACTGTTAGAGGATATCAGGAAAGCTCCTTTATTTCAGACTATGGTGTAACCGCATCTGCCGAAGTAAGATTCCCGTTCCCGTTTTTAAGAATGGCATTGCCTGAAAAATTGCATTTTATTGATGACAGCATCAGGCTTGCCGCATTCTATGATATGGGTTGGTTTGGGGATGTTAAATCAGGTGAAGGCTCTGACGTTATTATGTCCGCAGGTGGTGGCTTAATCCTGAAAATCACGAAATACTTATCAGGAAACATTTATATTGGTGTCCCTGTAGGTAATAAACCGGATAACGCATCAGGATGCAGAGTTCACTTTATTCTCTCTTCAAACATCCTATAAAGGCTTGTTTGGATAAAAGTTTAAAACCTCCCTTGGTAAATTATATCGGGGAGGTTTTTTAAATATTCCATATTTGGCATAATTAAACTATTGTAAGCTATAGTGCTATTGTATTTTCAAGCATAAATTTATACATTTGATACTCATCGTCATCTTTTTTATCCTGGGCTTCTTTAGTTGTTTTGGTTTGTTCTATCCTTTTATCAACATCATCCTTAACATCAAGAATTTTTTCACCCTTCTTTTTGTTTAAAAGATTAAACTTTATGCCGTCAAACAGCCCGTATTCATATTCGGGCTTGTATGTGCCGAATGTTGAAGCAAAAACCTCACAAGAAACTGATATGTTTATAATTGTTGTCAGTATTAAATATGTAAAAATCTTTTTCATACTTACATTCTAGCATAATTTCGTAAGAATACATGATTAAAAAAACCTCTTTTAGGGTATTATAATTAATGATATGTCTGATTTTGTACATGATTTAGATAATGAAGATAAAGATTTGAAACGCGTTGGTTTAGAGCTTATGTTTTTAACACCTGAAAAATGTTCTAACACTGACGGTATTTCTGCCGTGGAATTATCTAAGCAGCTTTCAATAGAGCTTAATGTGGTTAAAAAAAAGTTAAAAATCCTATACGAGCATAATATTGTGCGTTCAATCGGCATAAATCCTAAATTTTGGAAATTTGATGAGTATAATTTTCAAAGAATGAATGAAGATGACCCTGTTTACAGGCTGCTCTGTTCGTTTGATGATGTAGATTTTGACAGGTATTTCAGATATTAATGAGTGATTTTAATCTAAAACAGGACGATATAATTGAATTATCAGCAGAAAAACTGGTAAATTCAGGTTCTGCAATTGCGAGATACGAAGGAAAAGCTGTATTTATTGAAGGTGCAGTGCCCGGTGATACTGTTAAGGTGCGTATAACGCGTATAAACAAAAATTTCATGCGTGCAAAAATAATCGAAATAATAAAACCTTCACCTCACCGTATAAAGCCGTTTTGCCCTTTATTTAACGCTTGTGGCGGCTGCAGCTTGCAAAATATTGAATGTAATTTTTTAATTGAGCAAAAACAAAAAATTCTGGAAGAAATATTCAGTCCTGACAACTTATATGCCTTTAGTGGAATATATTTTAAACCGTTTATTAGGGCTGAAAAACTGCAAAATTACCGTTGCAAAGTGCAAAACGCGGTATCTGAAACAAAAGTTTCAAAAAGGCTGCTTATAGGATATTACAAGGAAAACACCCATGATACGGTAAATATAAAGTATTGTCCTATCCAACCGAAAATAATTGATGAAATTGTAAATTATATTCGAGAAAATTGGAAGTTTGGCGCCTATGTTGAAAAAAAAGATAAGGGCCTTTTAAAGCACCTTGTTATACGTTATTCTTCAACATCTGAAAAATTAATCCTCACATTTGTTATCAATAAAGATTTTGAATTTTTTAATAAAATTAAGCCGGAACTGGAAAGGTTTTCTGATGCACTAATTGCAAAATTTCCTGTAATCTCAGGGGTTCTGGTTAATTTTAATCCTAAAAAGACCAATAAAATAACGGGAGATAAAACAGAGCTGTTATTTGGAGAGCCCTTTATACATCAAAAACTATATTCCAATAATGGCATAGAATATACCTATAAGGTAAGTGCAGAAAGCTTTTTTCAGATAAATCCACATGTTGCACAAAAAGTATTTGATAGTGTAAAATCTTTGATAGAGCCAAATTCAACCATATTGGATGCATACGGCGGAGTTGCTGCAATTGGCATATTTCTTTCAGACAAGGCAAAAAGCCTCACTCTTGTTGAAGAATCTGAAAGTTCTGTTAATGATGCAAAAGAAAACTTTAAATTAAATAATTGCAAAAATTATGAAGTTTTTTTAGGTGATGCAAAAGAAATATTTAAAAGCTTTTTAAAATCCTCTGTTGCCTCTGATGCCAAAAAAGACCGTGCTGCGCAAAAAAATAAAGGTAAAAATCAATCAAAAACCTTTGATTATACAATTCTTGACCCGCCACGAAAAGGCTCTGATAAGGAGGCACTTGAAATAATTTCAAAACTTACCAAAAAAGCTGTTATCTACGTATCATGTAATCCTTCAACCCTTGCAAGAGATGCTAAAATTCTACACGAAAACGGGTTTAAACTAAAATCTTTGCAGGGTGCTGATATGTTTCCGTTTACACATCATATTGAAAGTATTGCCTATTTTGAAAAAGAATAAATTTTATATTAAATCTCTTGGTTGTAAAACCAACCATATTGAAGGGCAGCTTATTCATCAAGAGCTTGTTAAATCCGGCTTTGAACCCTCGCAATCATCTGAAAACTGTGATTTTTTTATCCTTAATACCTGTTCTGTCACATCCCATGCTGATAATCAGGCACTTTATATTATAAAACAATTTAGAATTAAAAATCCGAATGCCAAAATTATACTTACGGGTTGCATGGCGCAAACCGCTGACAAACCTGACATGTTAGATGTCGATATTGTGCTTGGTAATGTTGATAAACTGAAAATTGTAAAATATTTAAATCAATATCTTGAAGTGGCGAACACGGTAGAAAAGCAGGTTAAAGTACGGGATATATTTTTAGAAAAAGAGTTTCATCATAAAGAGCTTGAATTTTTGAACACCACCAGGCCAAGTATAAAAATACAGGAAGGGTGTTCAAATCGCTGTTCATACTGCATTATTCCTTATGCAAGGGGTAATTCCCGCTCTGCAAGCCTTTCTGATGTTATAAATCAAATTAATAACCTTGCGGATAAAGGGTATAAAGAGGTTGTAATTGTGGGTATACACATTGGCGAATGGGGAAAAGAATACAATCTGACACTGCTTGATTTACTTAAAAATATTGAAAATACGCGTATTGTAAGGTATAGGCTCGGCTCTTTATATGTTACTGAGATTACTGATGAAATAATTGAATTTTTAAAGACATCTAAAAAATTCTGTCCGCATTTTCATCTTTCACTACAAAGTTTATGCAACAAAACGCTAAAAAACATGAATAGATTTTATACAAAAGAATATGCCATAAATGTCATAAATAAACTGCATTGCGCATTTCAGCTGCCATTTCTTGGGTGTGATATAATAGCGGGTTTTCCCGGGGAAACAGAGGAAGATTTTTTAGAAACATATTCGGCTCTTAAAGAAGCAAGACTTTCATATATACACAGTTTTCCTTATTCAAAAAGAAAGGGTACCCCTGCTTATAATATGCCAAATCAGGCATATGAACATGTTAAAAAGGAAAGAACAAAAAAGCTCATTGTTCTTTCAGAAAGCCTACATGCAGATTTTCTTAATGCTAATACCGGTACTTGCCAGGAAGTGTTATTCCAGAAAAAAGATAAAAAAACCGGCAAATATCTGGGAATTACAAGAAACTATATAAAAGTGTATAAAGAAAGCAAGACAAATCTTTGGAATACGTTGGAAGTTATCAAATTGTAAATAAGTGTAACAATATTTATGTATTTTATATATATTTTATCAATATTTTTTTCGCTTTTTACTTTATTAAAGTATAAGAGAGTTTAAAAGAGGAAAATAATACAGATGATAGCTTCAAACGCTGATTTAACCATTAACAAAATGAACAATTTTTTTATTACCGAAACCATTGCAAATGAGTATAAAAATTCAACAAATGCTATTAAACAAGCTTGCGAACCTCCTAAAAAAAAGGTATACAGAAGTTTAAACAAAATGCTTAAAGAATGTTATTTTGTGGGCTCCCTTAAGTATGGAAATAATTTTATCGCATAAACCATAAAGCCCTTACTGTGAGGGCTTTTTTAATATTAAATTTTATTTTGAAATCAAATTAGATAAAAGTGTTATAATAACTGCTAAAAAAAGCTTGTATTTATTGAATTTTAGGTTTAAAATAAACAAGTAACCCTTTGATATTATTTTTCATGGGAGAAATTTGCATTTTTGCTGATTTTTAATTGATGGAATAAAGCTAAAGCCAAGAAGGATTTTCTTTTATGTATACAAATAAATGCACCAAATGTGGTAAGGAATTTGAGACTAAAAACCCAAAAAGGGTTATTTGTCCTGCTTGTCTTTATCCGGATAAAACCCCGATATTGACAGACCCTAATGCTCCTGCTGGCGAACCGCAAGTTCAGCAGTACAGAAGTTATTCGGCAGGCTCTGATAATAATTATAAAAAACCGTACAATGGTGCAAACAGGCAAAGGCCGAACGGCGGGTTCCAAAAAAGAAGCCCTCAAAGACCCGGCGGCTTTCAAAGGCCCGGGGGGATGCGCCCCGGCGGCCCTAAGCGCCCGATGCAAAAATCAAAGCCGCTGCTTGTAAATAAAGAGCAGCTTGCGCAAATTGAAGAATTGTATAAAAAAATGCTCCCGCTCCCAAACCCGGATGCACATGAGGTTATTGGCGAAGCTATCGGTTTAGAACCTAAAAAAGTATTCTTTGGTATTAATTTAATCAGACAAAAAATGATGCTGCCAAAAGTAAGTTTTCCGAAAAGAAAGCTTGCGCTTACGCCTGACCAGCTTATGGCCATTAAAAATCTTTATGAGCCTTTATTGCCTCTGCCTCCTATAGGGTGCCATAAATTTATTGCTATGCAGCTTAAAATGGATGAATGGCGTGTGCATGTGGGCATAGGTTTGGTTAGAAAGCAGCTTGGTTTAGAGCGTTGGAATCAGGATAGAGAAGACGCCCCTGAAGAATACAAAAACTCTGGCACCAAAGCTGCCAAGGAAGAATAGTCTAACTTTTTAGTCTGGTCGTTGTGTTTTTTGTAAACTTTTATTAAAAAACACACCTATTTGCCCTTGTCTTTAACAAATAATTTTTTATTTTGGCCTTTGTACGTTTAGCCTTATTGGGTTGAACAAAAGGAATTTTTAGATGACAAATACTGTTGAATACAAGCCATTTACCTCTCTTCCGGTGCAATTGCCGGTAAGGGCGGAAAATAATAATAATAATGTATCAGTTTTAGGGCAAAATTTGCCGCAAAATACATCTGTTCAAAATATTCAACCTGTTGATACGGCAGGTTCAAACAATAAATCTAAATCAAGAATGATAACTGCAGCAGCAGGTTTTATAGCATTTGCCGGTGTTGTTATCTGGGGTTTGCCTGCTATGCGCCACGCGTGTTTTGATAAAAATAAGCAATTAAAATTGGTTTCTGAAAACGCGTTAAATAATGCAATTGAAAGCAGGCCTTTTAAATTTTTTGGGGAAAAATTTGTAAATATTGCAGATGCAATTGAAGGCAGGGTAACAAAACCTGTAAAAAAATTTTTAAGGCAAAATTTGTTTAATTATATTAATATTAAAGACAAAAAATAATTTAAAACAAGCTCGCAGCATGGTATTATTAATTTATGGCTACTGTTAAAAATCTTGCTTTCGTCCCAAAAGAAAAGCTGAAAGATTTAACATCTTTTGATGATGTTGAACACCCTTCTTTTGTTTTTACGCCATTCCCGTTCAATATTATTCACTGTATGCTGCCGCTAAAGCTCAAGTTTTTAAAGGAAACCTATGCGGCATCGGATAATGGTAAAATTTATGGCCTTATCACTCTTGAAAAGCATGATTTGGAGCCCAAAAAACTCAAAATTTCCCAACTTTTTCTTAAGGAAAATTCTGTAAAATACGGTGAGTTGCTTGTAAATTATGTTGTAAATAAGTATCTTGCACAGGGTGCGGAATCATTTTTTGCTGTTTTAGATGAAATGGATGACAAAATGTTGAAATTACTCACAGAAGTCTGTAAATTCAGGATTTTGGGGGATGAGTATCTGTTCAGGATTAAAAAATCAGATTTTTCTTATGAGAAAAATTCCTCTTATGATTTTATTCGTTTTGCAAAAGCCCAGGAGGCACCCGCAATTGCGGATTTATATAACGGGCTTATAAATTCCCATCAGTACCCTTCTTTTGCGGTAAGCGAAAAATGCTTTAAGGATAATATTTTTGTCGGGATTAAAAACAGGGTATTATTTAGATACGTGCTTGAAAATACCGAGACCGGCAAAATTTTTGGGTATTTTTCAATATCCACTGCAAATAATTCGGATTATATCTTGAATGCGGCAATTTTACAGTCTTATGAGGCGTATTTAGCGGATATTTTAAAATTTGCAAGACATGAAATATCAAAAAGAAGCCCTTCCTGGGCACTTTATATTAAAATTAAAAACTGTTTTTCAAACTATAGGGCACTTTTGGATGTTATGAAAAGCTATGATTTTACTCCTTGTAAAAAATCGAAAATTTTAACCAGAGATTTATACAGAACAATAAAAGCTGATAATCCGCTCTATGATAAGCAAATAATATTTAATGCACCTGCTTATTAAATTATAATATTCCATATTTGGAATATTATTTTTTGGCTATTTTTAAATTAAACAGTTCAAAATCCGTATAGTTTTGCACACCGTCAACAGGTTTTTCAAAAAATCTTGAAATCCCGATTGTTTCAAGCAAATATTTGTTCTTTTGGTTATTTAGTCTGTATCTTATATTAAAAGACATTGTTCCAAGAGCCTTGTTTGTATAATTAAAGGTTAAAATCTTTTCCATTATATCTAAAATTTTACTTACCTTTTCACCCTCTCTAAAGGCATCAATTACAAGGGAAAATTCAGTAATAATACCATTTTGGCTGTTTTGGGTACTAAATTTTTTTATTTCACTTAAAATATCTGTGAGAAAATCATCAAAAAGGGCAAAATTATCATAAATAATAAAAAGTTTGCCGGGCGTTATTACCTTGCAGGTGATGTATTTTTCCCGCATAATATTGACAATTTTGGCATATTCTTTTTTGGCGGTTTCTTTTAAATCAATATTGCCTTCGGGTGAAAGCAGATTTGTATCTACTTCGGTTTTCAAATTTAATGTCAAAAGTATTGCAAATGCGTTGTATTCAAGCGTTTTATTAACAAAAACCTCTTTCAGGTTTTCATTCATCAGTTTTTCTTCAAGTTTTTTTTCTGCTATAACGTTTAATTTATGTTTTTTTTCCACTTTTTCAATTATATCAAGCGGACCCTGCAGTATAAAATAAGCCACCTGAAATCCTGCAGCTACAATGATTGGCAGCATATCAATTTCAAAATTTTTATAATCAATGGTCCAGCTTATAAAATTTTTTAAGATATTAACAAGCGGGTTAAAAATTATGCCCGCATATTGAATAAAAGGAAAATGTATGGTGTGCAAAAACCAGTACATTACATAAAAAATAGCAATTAAGGTGCATAAAACCCTGATACTGCTTACAAAATCGTATAATCTTTGATAACTTTTTTCCATATGTTTTATAGCTCAATATTATCTATAAGTCTTACGCTGTCAATATCTTCGCCGGTATCGACAGATACTCTTGCAGCAATTAGCATTAATGCTCCGGTTTTTGGTTTATCGGTTTTTTCAAATGTATCAATATCCACCACTTCTGTATATTCTACATTCAGTCCCTGATTTTCCATATAGGCTAATGCCGTGTCAATCAATGTTTGTGCCTCATTAACGCCTTTTTTGTAGAGTTCTTTTGCCCTATGTAAAGCCGCACTTATCGAAAGAGCTTTTTTTCTTGCATCCGGTGTCAGGTATGTGTTTCTGCTTGACATTGCAAGTCCGTCTGTTTCTCTTACTATCGGGCAGCCAATTATTTCGATATCAAAGTTTAAATCACAAACCATTTTTTTAATTATAAAAAGCTGCTGATAATCTTTTTTCCCAAAATATGCCTTGTCACATTTTGTTATATTAAAAAGTTTTGAAACAATTGTGCAAACTCCGTCAAAATGGCCCGGGCGGCTTTTTCCGCATAATTTATTTACAACATCATACGGTGGGCAAACAAGGGTTGTTTCTTTATTTTTAAAATAATATTCATCATAAATATCCCTTGGCGACGGGGCAAAAACTATATCCGCCCCCGCTTCTTTGCATATTTTAGCATCAGCCTCCAGTGTACGCGGGTATTTATCATAATCTTCATTCGGGCCAAACTGTGTCGGGTTTACAAAAATACTAACCACAACAATTTCATTTTCCTTGCGGCACTTTTCAATAAGGCTCAAATGTCCATTATGTAATGCCCCCATTGTAGGTACAAGGCCAACAGTACCTTGTTTTTGTGTCTTTAGGGTCCTTATTTCTTTTCTTAAATCTTCAACGCTGTTTATAATTTTCAAACTTTGTTTTCTCCTCATCGCTTACACTGAAACTTTCTTCCGCGTTAGGGAAATCACCGCTCTGTACATCTGCGATATATTGTTTTGCAGCCTCCAAAATTAAATTTTTAGAATCAAAATATTTCCTTGCAAACTTTGGTTTAAAATCATCAAATTTTCCGATTAAATCATTTACAACTAAAATCTGCCCGTCACATGTATTTCCGGCCCCTATACCAATCGTTGGCATATTTAGATTTTTAGTAATAAATTCTGCGGCCTCTTTTGGCACCATTTCAAGCACTATTGCAAATGCCCCGGCCTCTTCAAGTTTTTTTGCGGCCTCTAAAATCTTAATCGCCGTTTCAAAATTTTTCCCTTGTATTAAATTTCCGCCTATGGTATTGACATACTGCGGGGTAAAGCCAAGATGCGACATAACGGGTATTCCGGCCCCTGTCAGTCTTTTTGTAAGCCCTGTAATATACTCTCCCCCGCCTTCAATTTTAACTGCATCAGCGCCCGCAACAATGAATTTGCCAGCGTTTTCAATGGCTTTTTCATATGAAATATTATATGTCAAAAATGGCATATCACCCACTATAAGGGCGTCTTTAGCGCCGCGTGAAACGGCGCCTGTAATCATCAGCATTTCATCAAGTGTAATTTTAACGGTACTTTCATATCCTAAAACCACATTTGCAGCCGAATCCCCGACGAGTATCAGGTCTATCCCCGCATTATCAAGGAATTTCGCTGTAGGATAATCATACGCAGTCAGCGCCGTGATTTTCCTGCCTTCATCCTTAATTTTTTGTATCTTTCTTACGGTTTTTTTCATTTTTCTTAAACCAATAATATATGCTTTTTGCAAGTCTGCTTGGCGAATGCCTTACAAACCCGTCTTTATTATCTTCTATAAGTTTTGAGGTTACAATCTCTAACCCGAGTTTTTTAATCTCGCCCGTATCAAGCTCTACAGGCAGGGAATCTTTTTCTTCATATTTTTTTGCAAGGTTATTTGGCAGTTGATTGTTTACTAAAACTGCATCAACAAGCGGCTTTTCAAGTATTTTATAATCACTTGCTCCGGATTTTGCCATATGTTCAAAAATTGCCTTAATATGGTCTGAAACACTGTAATTATCAGTTTCCCCGGGCTGTGTCATAATATTGCAGACATATATTTTCTTAGCCTTTGCATGTTCAATCGCCTCTGAAACGCCCTTAACCAGTAAATTTGGGATAATTGAAGTGTACAGACTGCCCGGGCCCAAGATTATTAAATCCGCCCCGTTAATTGCCTCTATCACATCATTTGAAGGCTTACAAGCCTCAGGTTCGCAGAATAATTCAATAATTTTTTTGCCGGATTCCGGGATTTGGCTTTCCCCCTTAACAATAGAGCCGTCTTCCATTCTTGCAACCAGGCGCATATCGTCTGTGGTTGCGGGTATTACCCTGCCCCTAATTAGTAAAACCTTTGCAGATTCTTTAATTGCACTTATCATATCTCCGCAAATGGCGCTCATTGCAGTGATAAATAGGTTTCCAAAGCTGTGTCCTTCGAGCCCTTCACCGGTTTTAAACCTGTATTGGAAAAGCTGGGTTACAATATCATCGTCATCTGCAAGGGCTGCGATACAGTTTCTGATATCTCCGGGCGGCAAAATACCCATTTCCTGACGTAAACGCCCGGAAGAGCCGCCATCATCCCCAACCGTTACTATGGCCGTGATATTATTTGTAATTTTTTTAATGCCGCGAAGCATGGTTGAAAGCCCTGTCCCGCCGCCGATTGCAACAATTTTCGGGCCGTGGTTTAATTTCATCTTGCGATAAAGGGTTTCGCCCATTGTTTTTTGTTCTCTTGCGCCGTTAAGGTCAAGCATTGAAAAGTTTGTTTTTTTCCACGCCTGAATAAAAATAAAAGCTCCGCAGGCTATAAATACAAGCCCTGCAAGCTCTGCAGGTACAATATGAAAAATCTTTTTAGCGGTTGATACTATAAAATAAATAGGTTCTAATTTAAAAAGCAGTGTAATCCCTATTGCGGCAAGCACAGAGCCTATGATAATCAGTGCAAACCATCTTTTTATTCTTAATCCGGGAACCAGCCAAATAGCGTCTTTTGGCATTTTTACTTTGGAATTAAAAAATTTCATAATCTTTAAATTTGTTCCTTAACTCTGTTGTAATTTACCGGGCTTGGTTTCATTACATCCCAAGCACGAAGCGCATTTTCGGGTGTTGAAAAATGTACGGTATCAGGCTGAACCTCCATTTCTCTTAATTGTCTTATAGACATTGTTTCGTTAAACAATACTTCGTATGCGCAGTTAATATCAACTTCATTTTCAATCATAGTCTTAGTTTCAGGGTTTCCGACAATTAAATTTAGCCATGGATTAAATTTTCTTACGGCGCCTGCTACAGTTTTTGCAAATTCAGGGTCGGAATTCAGCCTTTCATACATTGCCCCATGGCACCTTACATGTTCTATTTCGGCATTCAGTGTGCTTGCAAAGGCAGAAATAGCAGCTAACTGATATATAACCATAGCCTCAATTTCTTCTTTTTCCATTTCCATATTCCTGTAGCCAAAGCCCGAAATATCTGGATAGCCTATGTGTGCACCGATTGTAAGATTGTGCTCCTTTGCAAATTCAAGCGCACGCTTAATGCTTAGAGGGTCACCCGCATGAAAACCGGCTGAAATATTTACAGAGCTCATATATTTGGCTATATCATATGCCTTTTCATTTTTATAAATTCCGTACTCTTGTGCTAAATCAGAGTTAAAGTCAAACACCATCTAAAATCCTCGTAAATTTTCAAGATAATTTTTTATAACAATTATACTACAAAAAAATTAAAGTGTATCTAAAATCCTGTTTTTGGACTATAATTAATAGAAAAATTGTCTGCCGGAGACTGAAAAAGTATGAATAAAAATGTATTTGTGGTTAAACACCCGCTTGTAGAGCACAATCTTACTATTTTAAGAGATAAAAATTCCGATTGTGAAAAATTTAATTGCGCACTTAAAAGAATTTCATACGCACTGTTTTTTGAGGGCACAAAATTCTTGCCAACTATTGATATATCAGTATCTACGCCAATTTGCGATACACTAAGTAGTATTATAAGCCCCGATATTGAAATTATTGTTTCTCCTATTTTGCGCGCAGGGCTTGCCTTTGGGGATGTTGCACAAGAGATTTTACCCTTTTCAAGGGTGCATCACCTTGGAATGTATAGAAACGAAGATACTTTAGAGCCTATCTGGTATTACAACAAAATGAAGGGCAAGCTAAAAGACTCTGAAAATACTTATGTTTTCGTGCTTGACCCAATGCTTGCCACCGGAAATTCAGGCTATGATGCTGTTCATAATTTCGTAAAACAAAATATTCCGGTAAAAAATATTGTATTTATAAGCCTGATATCTGCCCCGGAAGGGATTAACCGCCTAAGTAACGCATATCCTGAATTAAAAATTGTAACATCAAAAATTGATGAAAAATTGAATGAAAAAGGCTATATAGTGCCCGGTTTAGGGGATGCAGGCGACAGGATTTTTAATACGGTATACTAGGTTTTGGTTTTTTGGTTTGAATAACGAACCGGCTTTTTAAAAATCATTAAAAAATAATATTCCATATTTGGAATATGTAGGAAATTTTTTTATCTTGAATAAAAAATGTCATTTTCGACTGCCTTAATACCTGCCTTAAACCCTTACTATGGTGCGTTTTTACTATTGAAACCACCTTGGAATACAGATATAGAGGCTATTTTACCACTCCGTTTGCCAAAATTGTGCATTCATTTTTATCCATATCCACAATTGCCCACCGTACAGGTTCAAGCCCTGCTTTAATAATAGCGTTTTCAATTGCGTTAACATCAGGTAAACAGCCGTTTTCAAGCTTTATTTTTATCCTTTTTTCAATAATACTCATTGTTTTATCCGTTTTTGAATTGTTTTTTAGGTGTATTTTGCCTGTAATGCATTCATACTGAAGGTTTGAGGCGTGTAAATACCTATATCCCTTGCTACATCAATATTCCGGCCATACAAGCGGAAACGTATGAAGCAAAGGTACCGCAAATCAAAGCCCTGATGCCTAATTGTGCCAGGTCTGCGCGTCTGGTGGGCGCAAGTTCGCCTATGCCGCCTATTTGAATGGCAATGGAGCCGAAGTTTGCAAAGCCACATAGGGCAAAGCTTGCTATTGTCAAGGCTTTTGGCGTTAAAATATCCTTAATTGCAGCTAAATCAGTATATGCGATGAATTCATTTAAAACCAGTTTTTCACCCATTAGCGCGCCCACAGATGAAATATCAACAGCGGGCACTCCCATAACAAAAGCAAAAAGGCTAAAAAACGCGCCCAATATGCTTTTTAGGCTAAGGTTATTTAAGTCCAAAAATGGCATATTAATGTGACACACGTTTACAAGTATATGCCCTAAACCCGCCAGTACCCAGTCTATCATGGCAATTAACGCAAGCAATGCTATCAGCATTGCAATTACATTTAACGATACCCTCATGCCGTCTGATGCCCCATGTGCAATCGCATCAATCAGGTTAACGTGCGTCTTTTCTATGTTTACGGAAACTTTGTCTTTGGTTTTGCTCTCTTCAGTTTCTGGGTAAACGATTTTTGAAATCACCAAAGCCCCCGGGGCGGCCATTATAGAGGCCGCAAGCAGGAATTTTGCAGGCACTCCCATTGCAATATAAATTGCCATTACACCGCCTGCAATACAGGCCATTGAGCCTGTCATACTGGCTAAAAGCTCTGATTTTGTGGCTGTTGCAAGGTAGGGTCTAATCATAATTTGGGCTTCAACCTGTCCTACAAAGGCGCTTGCAATGTTTGAAAGTGCCTCTGCGCCTGATACATTCATTATTTTGTACATAATTTTGGCAAAAAACGCCACTATACGCTGCATTATGCCGAAATAATATAAAATATTGACAATAGCCATAACGAAAATGATTGTGGCAGTGACCTTTATGGCAAACAGGAATGATGCGCCGGGGTAGAAAAGCTTATCAATTGTGGTTCCGGAGTTATTTAAAAATCCGAAAACAAAGTCTGCGCCTGAATTTGAGAACTGTAAAATCTTTTCAATCCCTGCTGCTACAACCTCTATAATTTTTTGTCCCAACGGTACTTTTAAAATAAAAACGGCAAGAAAAAATTGGAGCAAAAGTCCTGATATTACGGTTTTTAAGCTAATCTTTTTTTTGTTATTTGACATCAAAAAACAAATCAATAATATAATAGCAATTCCGAATATCCCTGTAAATCTTTCCAAAATCCTGCCCTCACTGCTTTTTGCACCATTATAAGATAAGACCCACCTTTTTTGCAAGGAATTATTTTTTATGTTAGAATTAATATCCTGAAATGCTTATAAATAAAGGGTTTAAGCTTTGCCGGAATTTATTGAGGTAAAAAACGAAGAAGATATCAGGGCTCTTACGGCTCTTGCAAGTGAAATTTGGTACCAATACTGGGTTTGCCTGCTTGATAAAGCGCAAATTAGCTATATGGTTGAAAAATTTCAATCTTATAATGCTGTTTTAAAGCAAATCCGGGATGAAAATTATATATACAAATTCATTTGTTTAAATGGTGAAAATGTTGGCTATTACGGGATTTGCGTCAAAGATAAAAAAGTTTGGCAAAGTGATAATGCTGAAATTCAACCCTATTTGTTCCTATCCAAGCTCTATTTAAAGGAACAGTATAGGGGCAAGGGGCTTGGCCGGGCTGCATTTGAGGATATCGGTAAAATTGCACACGCTAAAAACCTTGATTATATCTATCTTACAGTGAATAAATATAATACTAATACGGTTAAAGCTTATGCAAAATGGGGATTTAACAAGGTTGAAAGCGCTGTAACATCGATAGGTCAAGGGTTTGTAATGGATGATTATATAATGAGCTACAATTCCGGTGTTTCCAAGTAACTTGCACCTATTCTTCAAAGCTCATAGGGGTGGTGATTTTCAGCTGCCTTACAAGCCCAAGGTCAATATCTGCGTATATTGCGCACTCTTCTTCTTTTGCATTGGCTAAAATTTCCGCATTTGGCGAAACTATCATAGAGTACCCTGTATTGCCAAGCATACCTGCATTTCCGCACTGGTTTGATGTTATAAAATATACAAGATTTTCATTGGCACGTGCTATGCTTAATGCCTTGAAAATCCTTGTGTTTTGTTCCTTTTGCCCGTTTACGACTTTTAAAAATGCCCATGCGGAAGGGTTTATGATAAATTCTGCCCCCATATGCACCAGCTTTCTGTGGTGGAGCGGGTATTTTATATCAAAACATATGCTTAAACCGGCCTTGCCAAAGTCTAATTCGGCAACTACGGGCTTATTTCCCGGGGTTATGCGTTCATTTTCCGTGCCGCCAAAATATTTAAAGAGGTGAATTTTGTCATATTTTGCAACGGTTTCACCGGTTCTATCCAGTACAAACATTGTATTATAAAGCTTTCCGTCGCATTTTTTAATTACAACGGTGCCGGCTGCAATATTTGTATTATATTTTTTTGCTAATTCTGCCGCAAATTCAATAGGGGCACCGCCATTTGGGGGCATAGGGTTATCAACATAGCTGTGTGAAACTCCTGTTGTAAAAAATTCCGGAAAAACCACCAAATCAAGCGGTTTATCAGGATTTTTCGATACAAAATCCTTGACTATTCCGGCTGTTTTTTCAAGGTTTTTTTCTATATCATTTAATACCGGCTCAAACTGTAAACTTAAAATTCCTGCCATAATTGCACTCCTGATTTTGTGGTATAATTATTCTACCATGAGTATCTTTGAAGCGATTATGATGTTTTGTTTTGGTTTCAGCTGGCCTTTTCAGGTGGCTAAAACCTACAAATCAAAAAACGTTGAAGGGAAAAGTATTTTCTTTCTTTGGCTTGTGATAATAGGGTATTTGTCGGGTATTATCTATAAAATTTCAGGTAAACTGGATTGGGTAATAATACTATATATTCTAAATTTGATACTTGTGGGTACCGATACAATTCTGTATTATAGATACAAAGCCCCAAAACGCTCAAAAACAGTGACTTTTAAAAGCCCGAACTAAGGTTTTTAAATATGTTAATATTTGTAACAAATTTTGTTTTGTGATAATTGTTTTTAACAATAAAAAATATGTTCCGGTTTTATAAGTGTACAAAAGGTAAATTTTAAGGAGAATTTAACAAATGGGAATGAATGTTAATGCTGTAGGAATGAGCCCTTCTAAAGCGGTTTCTTACAATCAGGCTCCTGCTTTCACAGGAAAATCCGAAACTGAAGGGCAAGCAGATTCTTTTAACAAAAAGAGTGTAGCTAAAAAAGTTGCCGTAGGTGCAGGTATTATTGCCACCATAGCTACTGTAGCAGCTGCTATTGCAGGCGGAAAAATTAACAAAGCGGCAGGCAATGAAATTGACGGCAAGTTAATTGAAAAGACTGCTAAAAAACTTGGCTTAAATATTGTCGAAGGCTACAAAGCGGCTTATGAAACCGCCAAAGCATACAGTAATAAAGCTTTAGAATTCGTTAAAGGTTTAGGTAAAGGCAAAGGTGCCGTTAATGAAGCTGCTGAAGACCTTTCCGATAAAGCTGCAGTTTAGTTAAAATTCTCTGATAATTATAAAACTGAAATTACCCGGGTTATTTTATCCGGGTAATTTTGCTGTTAATATTTGTAACAATTTCATCTTGGTTTAAAATCCGCCTGCATATAATTTGTTTATTATAATAGGTACAACTGTATCAAAAAAAGGCTATAAGCAGGGTTTACAAAACAGATGATAGAGCTGAACTTAGATTTATCATATCTTTCCAGATATTATGAATTATCCACGCAAAGGATAAATCAATATTCTGCGGAAGACCCCGATAAAATGGTTACCATAGAAACCATGTGCGGGAATATTGTGCTGGACAGGCGTGAGCTTGAAACCCTCATGAAACATCCTTCTAAGGTTGCAAAAATTTTGCAGCTTGAAAGGCCAAAAAACCGTTACCTGATTTTAAAAAACCTTAATGACCGTGATTTGGCGCGTGTTTTACCTTATTTAACATCAGAACAGCTTGCCTGGGGGCTTCAGTATTTTACATCCGAAAAACTTGAAATGCTTTTGAATAAACTGCCTACCGAACAGCTTGCCACTCTTGTTTTTCAGCATCTTGGGATGTTTGATATCCTAAATCTTATGGAAGAAGATAAGATGAATAAATTCTTAAAGAGTGAAAAACTCCAAAAGAAAGATGTTATGAAATATTTTGAGCAGCTTGATGATGAACAGTTCAGGCAAATTATGATAAAACAATTCGGCGCCTCAATGGAGGATAAGGGCAAGGGTGAATACCTTGCCATGATTGATAAAATGAATCCTGATGCCTTTAAGCAGTTTTTGCTTGGTTTTGAACGCAAAGATAAAATGAACCTGATAGCGGGGCTTGTGGAAATCAATCCTGACTATATTTTGGAATTTGAAAATGAAGACTTGGCAAGGCCGTTTATGCTGCAGGATAAAGAAAAAATAATGGAAACCCTGCCGATTTTAGACCCAGAATTTTTGATGCCTATGGTAGAAGAGCTGCCGCCGGAGCTTATTCAGGTGGTTGCAACACAAATTGATCCTGAAATATTTGCAGAGCTTATAGTGGAAGAGTTCCCCGATTTAATCATGGAAATGCTAACCATGTGAGTAAAGGCCGAACGCTAGCCCGTTGGGCTGCGTAAGGCTGAATGAATCTTTGGTGTGCGAGGGCGAACTGGCGCTGATGAAACGGCAGACAGCCTGAAGACCGTACCCCAGTGAAGGCCGAACTACGGCGCGACGCGCCCAATAAGACCGAACCTGGCAAAGGTATGTGCAAAGAGGATGCATGGATTGATTATATAAAACTTATTCTCCATGTTTTTCGCCCCACTTCCTCATTTCAAGTAAAATTGGAATTAAACTCTTGCCCTTCGTGCTTAAAGAATATTCAACTTTAGGCGGTACAACAGGATAAACTTTTCTTTTTATTATTCCGTCATCTTCAAGTTCTCGTAATTGTGAAATTAACATCTTAGGTGTAATGCCTTTAATTGTTTTTTGTAGTTCATTGTATCTTAAATTTTTATTCTGATGCAAAAACCATATAATCATTACTTTGTATTTTCCGCCAATAACTCCAAGTGTTAATCCGAGCGGACAATTATATTTTTCAAGTTTGTTTTTCATTGTTTTCCTTAATTCTATCTTTTTATATAGTATATTACAAAAAAGTAAATACTTGTAAAAAATATAATATTAAATAAAATAAATAAAAAGAAAGGAATAATTTATGAAAAAACAAACTTATATTATAAACGGCTCGCCAAGAAAAAATTGGAATACATATAAATTGTGCAAAAGTTTTGCACAAGGAGCAATTGATTCTGGTGGAAGTGCAGAAATAATAAATCTTTATGACATTGATTTTAAGGGTTGCAGGGCTTGTTCCGCTTGTAAATTAAAAAACGGTAAGCATTATGGAGTTTGTTCATATCCTGATGAATTAAAGGAAATATTAAACAAAATTTCTCTTGCAGATGGAATTTGTTTTGCTACTCCTATTTATTTTGGTGATATATCGGGAGTTATGAAAATGTTTATTGAAAGATTGATTTATCCATTTGTAAAATTTGATAAACAATATACTCCGATGCCGCCAAAGAAATTAAAAACTGCTGTTATTTATACAATGAATGTTGATGAGAAAACTTTTTTAGAACAGTATATTGGTAAAAATAATTCTGCACCTATTGGATTTTTTGAAAAATGGATAACACATGTTTATGAAAAGCCGCAACGCATCTGCGCATTTAATACATTTCAATATAGTGATTATTCAAAATATGACGATGAGAGGTGGGACATTAATGACAAAATAAAACAACGCGAAAAAATATTCCCAAAAGATGTAGAAGATGCTTACTATGTAGGAAAAAATTTTTGTAAAATCACTTTAATTTAGACCCCAAAAGCCCAATAAGACGACCAATAAACCTATTTAATTGCCTCTGCACAGTCTTTGCAGATTCCGTCACTATCAAGGTTTCTGTATTTCCAACATCTTTGGCATTTTTCGCCGGAGGCTTTTTTTACTGAAACCTTCACACCGTCTTCTGTATAATCATTTATGCTCTTAAATTCTTCCCCGTTTGGTGCAGATGAAACATAGGCGTGGGATACAATAAATAAGTCTTTAAGGTCATCAGAGTATTTTTTAAGTAATGTTTCGTCAATGAAGGTATTATGTTCAATGTTTATAAGCACATCCGCCTCAAGAGAACTTCCTATGATTTTATCTTTAGAACTTCTGAGGGGTTCAATTGCCTTTGATACAATTTCTCTCACTTTTAACAGTTTTGAAAATTCTTCATCCAGCGTGTCGTTATCCCATTTAGCGTTTGTTTTTGGCCAATCTGTTAAAAGCACGCTCATTTTATCCTTTTGAGATTGAGGCGTATTTTGCCAGATATCTTCTGCCTGGTGCGGCATAACGGGTACCAGTATTCTTACCAGAGTTTGCAGGATTTCATGCATAACCGTCTGGCATGCCCTTCTTGACAGGGATTTTTTGCCTGCAGTATACAGTCTGTCTTTTACAATATCAAGGTAAAATGCACTTAAATCAACCGCTGCAAAGTTTTGCAAGCACTGGAAATACTTATAAAATTCATAATTATTGAACGCTACAGTTACTTCCCTTATAACTTTATTGAGTTTATGCAGTGCAAATTTATCAATAGCTTTTAGCTCTTCGTATTGAACATAATCTTTTTCAGGGTCAAAATCAAAAAGGTTGCCAAGCAAAAATCTTGCGGTATTTCTGGTTTTTTTGAAAATTTCTGAAAGCTGTTTAATTATATTATCCCCGATTTTTGTATCATTCCTGTAATCAACGGAAGCTGCCCAAAGTCTTAATATGTCTGCTCCGTAGTTTTTGATAATATCATCCGGGCGTATGTAATTTCCAAGGGATTTTGACATTTTTCTGCCGTCTTCCCCGAACACAAAACCGTGTGTTAAAACAGACTTGTACGGTGCCTTTCCGGTTGTTGCAACAGAGGTTAAAAGTGATGATTGGAACCATCCCCTGTGTTGGTCTGAACCTTCAAGGTACATATCAACAGGTGTATGGCCAAGTTCATCGGAGCGTTTTTCAACTACCGCTTTCCAGGTGACACCTGAATCGAACCATACGTCCATTATGTCTTTTTCTTTTATAAAATGGTTTTTGCCGCATTTAGGGCATATAAAGCCTTTTGGGAGAAGTTCTTCAGCCGTATATTTAACCCAGGCATCAGAGGATTCTTCTTCAAATATTTTTGCAACATTTTCAATTGTTTCATCAGTAACAATGGCCTCCCCGCAATCTTCACAGAAGAATACCGGGATAGGCACACCCCATGCTCTTTGGCGGGAAATACACCAGTCTGTGCGGTTTTCCACCATATTTGAAATCCTTTTTTCCCCTGCTGCGGGTATCCAGGTAACACCTTTAATAGCATCAAGGGTTTCTTTTTTGAAATCCCCTACTTTTACAAACCATTGGGGTGTTGCACGGTACATTACAGGGTGTTTGCAGCGCCAGCAATGCGGATAGCTGTGGCTTATCGGAGTATTCTTGATTAGCGCGCCGCATTCGGTTAATTTTTCAATAACAATTGAATTGCCTTTATAGTATGGCACCCCTTTTAATTCCGGTACTTCATCCGTCCAACGGCCCTTAGAATCAAACGGGGAAAATGTTGCTATATTATACTTTTGTCCTGCTTCCCAGTCTTCAAGCCCGTGCCCCGGGGCGGTATGGACAGCACCGGTACCGGCCTCAAGCGTTACATGCATACCCAGTATAATCGGTGAAAACCTTTCTATTAGCGGGTGTTTTGTATTTAAAAGCTCTAAATCAGTGCCTTTTACTGTTCCTAAAAGCTCTAAATCATTATCTTCCCATTCAACATCCGCTGCAAATTTTGAAACAAGCCCTGTTGCAATGATATAAATCTCATCTGTGCCTGTCTTTTTATAATATCCGTAATCAAACGCAGGGTGCAGGCATACCGCCATATTTGAAGGAATTGTCCATGGGGTTGTGGTCCAAATTACGGAGTATACTTTTTCGCCTGAATATTCTAAACCGGCTTTTTTAAGGACTTCTTCAGGTTTTTCAAATTCAAATTTTACATAAATTGAATCAGATTCAATATCCTGATATTCAACTTCTGCCTCTGCAAGGGCTGTTTCACAATCAGCACACCAGTATACAGGCTTTTGACCTTTTTGGATAAAACCTTTTTTGTACATTTCGCCAAAAACCCTAACCTGCTCTGCTTCAAATTCAGGTTTTATTGTTAAATACGGGTTTTCCCAATCCCCCCAAACGCCAAGACGTCTAAATTCCGCTTCCTGGCCTTTGAGGTTTTTGTGTGCGAATTCTCTGCATTTAGCGCGAAGTTCCGCAGGGGTCAGGGCATCCCTTCCGCCTTTAATGGTTTTTACAACCGCATTTTCAATAGGCAGCCCGTGTGCATCATATCCGGGCACGTATGGGGCATAAAATCCTGACATAGATTTATATTTAATTAAAATATCCTTTAGAACCTTGTTTAAAGCAGTCCCAACGTGAATTTTATCGGAACTTAAATACGGAGGGCCATCGTGCAGAATGAAAGAATTAGATTTATCCCTTTGTTCCAGGTTTTTTTCATAGATTTTATTCTCTTCCCAGAATTTTTGAATTTCTATCTCGCGAACAGTAGCATTAGCGCGCATTGCAAGGGTGGTTTGCGGTAAATTAAGCGTATCTTTTAATTCTTTCTTTTCTTCTGCCATAGTAAATATATCCTCAATCTTATCAACGTTATTTTATGACAAAAATCATCCCCGTTTTGTAAACTTTTGTGACAATTTTTAAACATGTGTCGTAGTTGTGCCGATACACTGTGTATAAAAGTATATCTAAAGGAAGGAAAACTATGTCAGGCAATCTGCCAAAAATAGCAAATATTGCAGTAGGAAATGTATCTTCAAGATTAATAAGTGCACAATCTGAAAAAACGGATTTGGAAAAAGAAAAAACATCCGTCGCTAAAAGCGGGGATGAAAATTGTTATGTAGATATGGAAACCTCAGAACTTTCTAATGCAATAGAAAATATTGAAGAAGAGCTTTCTTTTATTCAAAAGCAAATGGAAAGCATCGAAGAGGCTATTAATTCTAATGCAAAATTGAAAGAAAAATATGAAGAAGAATATATGACGATAAAATCAAAAATAGAGGATGCTAAAAGTAAGCTCGAAACTGCCTCTACAGAAGAAATGCAAAGATTTTACCAAACAAGAATTTTTACTCTCGGGCAGTCTTTAAACCTTATAGGCGTGCAGATTGATGCTGTAAACGGTATGATTGAAACAAAAAATGAAACCGGGCAAGCCTTGCAAAAATCCTATAAAAATGCATATACAAACTATCAAAATGCCGCAAATGCTTATAATATAAAAAATCAAAATACAGGCGTGCTAAATTCCGCCCCTGTTTCTTCGTATGCGGCGGCATCAGGCGGAATAAACTCTGTTAGTGAACTTGGTGTTTCAAATACGGATAACTCCGTTGCATCCACCTATGCAGCAGCAGCCGGCACAAATGTAAGCGATAGAATGTTGAATGCTATGAAAAATTGGGAAGGCTGCATACTTACGGCTTATAAATGCCCTGCAGGCGTGTGGACAATAGGTTACGGCCATACCGGTAACATTAAGCCCGGGCAGAAAATATCTCAGCAGCAGGCAGAAAATCTGTTGAAACAGGATTTAGCAAAATTTGAAAATGCAGTCACATCCAAAGCAAATTCTATGGGACTAAACCTTACACAGGGGCAGTATGATTCGCTTGTAAGTTTTGCATACAATCTTGGCCCCGGTAAATTACCCGGTATTATGCAGCTATTGAAAAACGGTGATATTGACGGGGCTGCAAATAAGATGAAACAATATTGTCACGCAGGCGGTAAAAAACTCTCCGGCCTTGTTTCACGCAGAAATACAGAGGCAAGCTGGCTGTACACTTAACCGGAACGACCGGTTAAGCCTTTTTCGGGTAATGTTTTAATACAAAATCTATATCTTTATCACCTCTGCCTGAAAGGTTTATAAGCAATTTTTTTCCTCTGTTTTCCCCGGCGATTTTTATTGCGTATGCAACAGCATGAGAGCTTTCTAAAGCAGGGATAATTCCTTCGGTTCTTGATAATTTATAAAAAGCTTCAATAGCTTCATTATCATTGATTGTTTTGTATTCAACCCGTCCTGTATCTTTTAAATAGCAATGCTTTGGCCCGACACCCGGATAATCTAGGCCACTTGCAACGCTGTAGGCATCTGCCACCGTATTATCCGGGTTTTGCAGCAGCAGACACTTAAATCCATGGAGTATTCCTTCCCTGCCATAGGTTAATGATGCGGCATTTTCGCCTATTTTTTCACCTTTACCAAGGGGCTCAACCCCGTATAATTTAACTCCTTTGTCTTCAATAAACCCGTCAAACATCCCTATAGCATTAGACCCGCCGCCAACACACGCTATTACGCAATCAGGCAGCCCTCCTGTCATAGTTATAAATTGTTCTCTGGCCTCTTTTCCGATTACTGATTGAAAATATTCTACAATTGTGGGGAACGGGTGCGGCCCTACAACGGAACCTATAGTGTAAAGGGCGGTTTTATATTCATTCTGATAGGCTTCAAAGGCTGCATCCACAGCTTCTTTTAGGGTCATTTGCCCTGAATGTACTGATATAACATTGGCACCAAGGATTTTCATCCTGTTTACATTGGGCAGTGCTTTTTGGATATCTGTTTCACCCATATAAATATCGCACTCTAATCCTAATAAGGCCGCTGCGGTTGCAATTGCAACCCCGTGCTGTCCGGCACCCGTTTCTGCTATAACTTTCTTTTTACCGATTTTTTTGGCAAGCAATGCCTCACCTAGACTGTGATTGATTTTGTGTGCCCCGGTGTGGTTTAAATCTTCACGTTTTAAATATATTTCACAATCGTATTCTTTAGATAAATTTTTTGCAAAATAAACAGGTGTCGGGCGGCAGCTGAAATGTTCAAATAAATCTTTTAGTTCTTCTTGAAATTTTTCATCGTTTTTAAGTTTTAAAAATTGTGAATATATGCTGTCAAATTCGGCTTTTAATTCTTCGCTTATATATTGACCGCCATAAATTCCAAAGTAGCCTTCATTTTCCTGAGCCTTATTTTTCATATATGTTTCCATAAGATTTATCCTTTCTGTAAATATTTTGTACTAACGGCATTTTTGTCGTTGATAATTTGTGAGCCGCGTGTTATTTTGCACAGGCTTACATTAAGTGTTTTTGCAATTTCACGCTGAGTATAACCTTCATTTAGCATTTTTAAAATACGCCATCGTTTGGATAAATCAATAAGCTCTGATTGTGAAAGTATTTCTTGTAAAAAACTGCAAATCTCTTTATCGGTTTTTAGTTGCCTTATTGTTTGTGAAATTTCAAGAATTGTATCCATAAGTTTCTGTTCTTTTGTTTCTGTCAATAGAAACATGATAATATATTTTTTTGTTTCTGTCAATAGAAACATGATTTCAAACAGATAATCATCATATTTTTTATGATAAAATATTGTTCGCCAAAATAAAACTGTGGATGAGGAAATTAGGATGAACAATGAATTTCAAACAAAAAGACGCAAAGCTATTTTAAAGAATTTTGTTGAACACCCGTTGTTTCAAAATTTTATATTAGGGGTGATTATTTTTAATTCAATTCTGCTTGGGGTTATGACTTATCCTGATATAATGAAAAACTTTTCCGGGCCTCTTCATATTATGTCAAATATTTGTGTCGGTATTTTTACGGTAGAAATAGTTTTAAGATTAATGGTTTACGGTAAAAATTTCTTTCAAAACGGTTGGAATAATTTTGATTTTATAATAGTTGCAATATCCCTTGTGCCAACAGGCGGCGCGTTTTCATCTTTCCGTGTGTTCAGAATTTTAAGAACGCTAAGGGCTTTAAGGCTTATATCCCAGCTTGAAAGACTTCGCGTTATTGTGCAGGCAATAATCGTATCTATACCAAATGTTGCCTGGGCCTCCGTGCTTTTGCTTGTGATTTTTTATATTTTTGCAATTATGGGTACCACACTTTTTGCCGCCGATTTTTATGATTGGTTTGGTACAATCGGGAAAAGCATGTATACTCTGTTCCAGGTAATGACACTTGAAAGCTGGTCTATGGGTATAGCACGTCCCGTTATTGCCATACATCCGTTTGCCTGGATGTATTTTGTATCTTTTATCCTTGTTTCATCTTTTATTGTGATGAATGTTATAGTGGGTGTTGTGGTTAATGCTATAAGTGAAATCAGTGCAGATATTAAAAAACAAAAAGAAACACAAAATATAATATCGTCAAACAACGATTTAAAAACAGAGCTTGCAAAACTTAAAAGGCAGATTGCGCTTGTTGAAACACTTATAGAAAATGAAGATGCACGTACAAGTGCCGTAAAAATTGCAAAATAGGCATGCTTGTGGGAAAATTGCTGCTGTAAAATACCTGTTAACAAAGGAAATAAAAATGGATAATATATTAAGAATTGCAATTCCAAATAAGGGAAGACTTTCAACTAAAATATACGAGCTTTTAAATGCGGCAGGGCTTTCTTTTGAAAGTAAAGATGAAAGATGTTTGCAAATAAAGGCGCAAAACGGCAAATGCCAGATAATCTTTGTGCGCACCCAGGATATCCCGAGGTTTCTTGATGCTAAAGTTGCAGATATCGGGTTTACCGGCCTTGATGTGGTAACAGAGGAAGGTTTTGACCTTGATGTAATAAAAAGATTTGATTTTGGTTATTGTGATATGGTGGTTGCTGTAAAAGACACCGATAAATATGAAAAAACAGAAGATTTACCCCAATGTATCAATGTTGCAACATCTTTTCCCAACATTGCAAAAGAATACTTTAAATCCAAGGGCAAAACAGCAAAAGTTATAGAGGTATCAGGTGCGGTTGAAATTACCCCTAATCTTGGGCTTTCAGATGTTGTTGTGGATATAACTTCAACCGGTTCTACATTAAAATCAAACAATCTTAAAATTATTGATAAAATTATGGATTCAAGCTGTGTCATTGTTCAAAGGAAAAATCTGGATAATTCTAAAATCGAACAAATAAACAGTCTGCTTTTAGCGCTAAATGCGGTTTTAGATGCTAAAGAAAAGAAATATTTAATGGTGCATGTGCCAAAAGAAAAAGTGGATGAGATAAAAACATTCCTGCCGGGGCTTTCTTCTCCGACGGTTACAACGCTTTGGGGGGATGATAAAAATGTGGTTGTTCATGTTGTTGTGGATAAAGATAAAATCTATGACAGCATAAATAAACTGAAAGCTATTGGCGGACAAGGTATTCTGATTTTGACCGTTGACCAAATGGTACAATAGCTGCAACAAGAGGTGCATTATGAGTGAAATTGCAACGGAAGAAATTAAAAAGCTCCTTCAAACAATGAAAATTCTCCGCGGGGAAAACGGATGCGGCTGGGACAGGGCTCAGACCCATTCCACAATCAGACAGAATATGCTTGAAGAAGCGTATGAAGCTGTGGATGCAATAGATTCCGATGATATGAAACATCTTAAAGAAGAACTTGGCGATGTACTTTTACAGGTAGTTTTACATTCTCAAATTGCTGATGATAACGGGTGTTTTACATTTGAAGATGTGGCACGCGGTATAAATGAAAAGCTTATCCACAGGCACCCGCACGTTTTTGGGGATGTTAAGGTTAAAAATACGGAAGAGATATTATCAAACTGGGATAAGTTAAAAAAGGAAGAAAAACCCCACAGGAAAAGTGTTTTGGACGGTGTTTCAAAGGCGCAATCCGCACTTATGACGGCGCAAAAATTATCTAAAAAAGCAGTCAAAGTTGGGTTTGAATGGCCGGATGAAAAAAGCCTGATTGATTGTATTAAATCTGAAATTCGTGAATTTAGCCATGCAAAAACCCAAGATGACAAAGAGCTTGAATTCGGGGATATTCTTTTTGCGCTTGTAAATTTAGCACGCTGGAATAAGCTGGATGCGGAACAGTGCCTTATTAAAGCAAATAAAAAGTTTGAAACAAGATTTAGGAAAATGGAAGAAATTGCCCCAAAAGCCTTGGAAGAACTTTCGTTTAAAGAATGGGATGACCTTTGGAAACAGGCTAAAACCATTACCAATAGTGAATATTAGCGATTTTAAACAATAATTATGCCATACAATTTAATTTTTTACCGGTGTTTGTTTTAGGGCTGCCTTGACGGACTTTTGACGGTATTGTAATAATCTTACCTTTGATTACATCTAAGTTCAGTTTTAGATTTTTTAATCTTTCAGCTGTTTCTTCAACACTTTCTTCTGTTGCAACAATTACAGAGCCGCTTATTTTTTCAATGGAACTTAAATCTTTAATTTTTGATTTTTCATCAAGAACCAAATCTCCGCCTACATATTTTATTCCGCCTGTATTTTCAAGTGCACTGTGTCTTAAATTGAGGCTGTTTTTTATAACGGCCACATCTTCAATTAATTCATTTTCATCTATTCCGATATCAGCGTAATCCCATTTTGTACTTGGAAATATGTATTCATTTAAAATCATTTTACCGTTGATACAGTATTTTGCATATTCACCTATATTGTGAACAGGTTTTGGGACAAAATAATCTTCGCTTTCAGAGGTTTTTCTATAATATGCTGCTTTGGTGGATTTTTTATCATTTTCAATAGCGGTTGCAAGGTCTTCTTTATACATACCTATGGAATTCATAATTTCTTCAGTTGTCTTTCCTTTGATGAAAACCTTTGCTTCTTCAAGTTTAAATGGTATTGATTTGCTGCCATAACCTTTATTCCGAGACTTTTGTTTGATTTGTGCATCAGGCGTCTTATTTTGTATTAATGTTTTGGCTTTTCTTCCGGTAAATGAATATCCGAAAATACCGTTAAATCTAATCAAAACAAAATTCCTTTCTCTTTTGTGTAATGCGGTATAAGTATAAAACAGAAAGAAAAAGGAATTTGCTATTTTTTAATTAAGGATAAATTTTATTTTACAAAGAATGAGGCATCAACACTTGCGCGAAATTTTATAGTGCCTCCTTCAGTCGGCACTTCACCGGCTGCCTCATCCATTTCCATAGCATTTCCTGCCGATTTTAGGCTCATCATATATCTTGGCTGGTTATAATTATTTGTGCTGCATTGGGCATTTATATTTTTTACACCCAAAATGCTTGTGCCAAGAGCGCCTGCAGCAGCTTCTGCTTTTGCTTTTGCAAGACCTGAAGCTTGTCTTATAAGTTTGTTGCAGGTTTCCTCATTTGTATCAAGGGAATAAGACAAGTTTGAAACAACATTTGCACCGTTGCTTAATGCTGCAGATATTATTTTTCCTAATTTTGAAATGTCTTTGACAGTTACTTCGTATGAATTTTTTGCCGTATATTGTATGAAAATTCTTGTGCCGTCTTTGTATCGATATTCAGGGTTTACGTTAAATGCAAGTGTTTTAACATTCTCTCCTTTTGTTGCATCTAAGAGCTTTTTTACAGCCTGAATAGAGGCATTTGCAGCCTGTTTATTGGTTTCTGTTACTTTTGTTATATCCTTATCAGATGTTTCAACACTTAATGTAATTTTTGCCATATTTGGGGTTGTTTCTTCAGAAGCTTCCGAAAATACTGAAATATAACCTTTTTCAATTTCTGCTCCGTTACCTGCTCCTACAGTAAATGCAAGCATTGAGCCTAAAATAATTGTGCTTAAAACTTTTTTCATATGTTTAATCCTCCTTAATTTATCATTTCTTTAAATTCTTCTTCATTTAAAACAGTAATACCCAAAGCCTTTGCCTTGTCAAGCTTGGACCCGGGGTTTTCCCCTGCAATTACATAATCCGTATTTTTGCTTACAGAAGAAGGGGTTTTGGCGCCTAAAGATTTTAAAATTTCCTGTGCCTTATCCCGTGAAAATTCAACAAGAGTGCCTGTTATCACAAAAGATTTTCCCTTTAATTTCAAGTTATCACTTATTGTATAAGTATTAACAGGCTTAACACCAAGCTTCAAGCCTCTTTCAATAGTTTTAATATTATTTTTATCGTGGAAAAATTCATAAATATTTCGTGCCATTTTTTCCCCGATACCGTCAATTCCTGCTAAATCCTCTACAGTAGCAGCTTTCATCTCGTCAATTGTTTTAAAATACTGGCACAGGATATCGGCACTTTCTTTCCCTACAAGCCTTATCCCAAGGGCGTTTATAAATTTGTTTAGCTTGCAGTTTTTGCTCATCTCAAGTGCATTTATTAAATTTGTTGCGGATTTTTCCTTAATTAAATCAAGTTTCATAAAATCAAACAGTGTAAGTGTATATAAATCTGCCCAGGTTTTTACCATACCTCTGTCTATAAGCTGCGCTATAATCCCCTCGCCAAATCCTTCTATATCCATAGCGTATTTAGATACAAAATATTCTATCTTCCCCTTTAAAACATCAGGACAAATGGAGTTTGGGCACCAAAGGCCTACTTCATTTTCTTTTTCAATTAGTTTAAAATCACAGCAGGGGCAGCATTCTGGCATTTTAAAAGGTTTTGATTTATCTGTTTTTTCTGCTTTTAGCACTTTTGGGATAATTTCAGCAGCTTTTTTAACAAGAACTCTGTCACCTTCCATAATATCAAGCCTTTTGATTTCATCAAAATTATAAAGGCTTGCACGCCCTACAACACTTCCTGCAAGGTTTACAGGCTCAAGTATTGCAACAGGTGTAATAACACCTGTCCTCCCCACCTGAAAAGCCACCTCTTTAAGGTTTGTCCAAACGGCCTCGGGGGGAAATTTATACGCTGTTGCCCATTTTGGCACGCGTGATGTAAATCCAAGCTCATTTTGACTGTGGATATCATCCACCTTGATTACAACGCCGTCTGTTGCAAAATCAAGCCCCTTGCGCACTTCATCAATTTTTTTAATGCACCCGATAGCACCTTCTATCCCTTTAACAACAGTTATTTTATTTGTTTTAAACCCTAATTCTTTCAATTTTTTCATAGTTTGGGAGTGAGATTTTGGCGCATTTTTGCCCTCAAATATTCCGCCATATATCCAGATTGATAAATCTCTTTGGGCGGTTATTTTAGGGTCTAATTGCCTAATAGAGCCTGCTGCTGCGTTTCTTGGGTTTGCAAAGGTTTTTTGTCCGTTTTCTTCTTGTTTCTGGTTTAATTTTTCAAATGATGAAACCGGCATATAAATTTCACCTCTTACTTCAACATCCACAGGTTCAAAAAGTTTTAAGGGTATGCTTTTTATGGCTTTCAGGTTATTTGTAATATCCTCCCCGATAAGCCCGTCACCCCTTGTTAACCCCTGTACAAAACTTCCGTTTTTATATGTAAGCGCCACCGCAAGCCCGTCAATTTTATATTCGCACGCAAGCGGTATATCAATATCTTTAGTATTTTCAACAGTACCAAAAAGGCTCATCTGCCCTGTTGCCGGGTTCAAATCTTTTAAAACTCTTTCGTACCATTTTTTTAATTCATTTTCATCATTGGAATTTTCAAGCGAATAAAGCCTGTTTTTATGCGGGACAGCCTCAAATTTTTCACTTATGCCTCCCACCCTTTGTGTCGGGGAATCGGGTGTTATAAGCTCCGGGTGTTCTTTTTCAAGGGTTTCAAGCTCCCTAAATAATTTATCGTACTCATAATCCTCTAATTTTGGATTATCCTCTACATAGTAAAGATAACTGTTCAGCTCAATTTCTTTACGTAGTTTTTCGATTTTTTCTTGTATATCCATATCAAATATTTTATTATAAAAGGATGAGTTTGTTAAAATTATTAAGTAAAAGATTGCCCAGGTGTCTAATGACCACCCCGACCCATGGGCAAAAAGCACCGTTTTTGGGAAATTTGAACAATTTTTACAAGTGGGATTATTCTGAAATTGAAGGTTTTGATAATCTCCTTAACCCCACAGGCGCCATTCTTATAGCAGAGGGTAAAGCATCAGATATTTACGATACAAAAAAAACCTTCTTTTTAACTCAGGGTTCTACAACGGGTATTTTAGCAATTGCAAAAGCTGTATTAAGGCCCGGGGATAAGGTTCTTGCTGCAAGAAACTGTCATAAATCTGTATTTTCAGCCCTTGTGGTTTCAGGTGCTTCTGTTGATTGGTTTATGCCGGATACAAAATCTGATATGGCACAAAAGTGGGGCATTATGGGCCCTGTTGACCCTAAAGAACTTCAGGATACTCTTAAATTAAACAGCTATAAAGCCTTCATTATGACAAGCCCCACATATGAAGGCATCTCAAGCAATATAGAGGAAATTTCCCGCATATGTAAAAGTTACGGCGTACTTTTAATTGTAGATGAAGCGCACGGTGCACTTTACAATTTTTCTGATTTTTTTCCAAAAACCGCTATTCAATCCGGGGCAGATTTTAGTGTAAATTCTTTGCATAAAAATGCAGGTGCACTTAATCAGTGTGCCCTTTTACATGTTTCAAAGGATTGCCCATATGATTGGCGTGAAATCCAAAATGCTATAAATCTTTTCCATACATCAAGCCCCTCATATCCCCTCTTGGCAAATATTGAGGCGTGCATCGGGTTTTTAACATCTAAAAAAGGTACAAAAGCAATTGATGACCTTGTTATAAATATTTTAAAATTCCAAAAAGCATTGAAAGAAGAAGGATTTGAATTTTTAAATGAAGAATGTGCAGATGTTACAAAAATGCTTTTAAGGTTTGAAGGTGCAGATTGCGCTAAGCTTTCGGATATTTTATTTGATGAATATAATATTGAAGATGAGATTTCAAGTAAATTTTCCTGCCTGTATCTGACAGGTACTGGTACAACGGCTGCTAAACTTGACAAATTAAAATCTGCCCTTATAGATATAAAGAATAAGAAATTTAATAAAATTAAACTTGATAATGAAACGTTTCCTGAATTTCAACCGTACCCCCTTGTAAAGTTGCAGCCATATGAAGCTTTTAACAGGGAATATGATTTTATATCAAAAGAAAATGCAGAGCTTTGTATTTCATCAGAAATGATAATACCATATCCGCCCGGTATCGGTGTATTATACCCGGGTGAAGCTATACAAAAGGAACATCTTAAATTTTTAAACGATAACGTAGGGATTATAAAATCATGAAAAAACGTGTAATAGTTGTTGTTATAGATTCTATGGGAATTGGCGCTCTTGAAGATGCTGAGGATTACGGTGACTCACTTGAATGCAATACTCTTTGCAATCTTGCACGTGAAAACGGCGGTATCAATGTGCCAAACCTTGAACATATGGGTCTTGGAAATATCCGCCCTGTTGAAGGGGTAAAAGAGGTTAATAATCCTATTGCTCAATATGGCATTATGAAAATGAAATCAAAAGGTAAAGATACAACAACAGGGCACTGGGAAATAGCAGGCCTTGTGCTTGATAAACCGTTTAGAACATATAAAGAATTTCCCGCTGAACTTATAAATAAATTTATAGAAGAAACAGGCTGTAAAGGCATTATTGGTAATATCCCGGCTTCCGGCACAAAGATTATTGAACAGTATCATAATGAACATATTGAAACAAAGTTTCCGATAATATATACAAGTGCTGATAGTGTTTTCCAAATTGCAGTTGATATAGATGTTATACCGCTTGAAACGCTATACGAGTGGTGCAAAATTGCCCGTGAGCTATTAGATGAAGGTGACTATAGGGTTTCTCGCGTTATTGCAAGACCGTATCATATAGAAAATGGAAAACCTGTACGTATAGGGAAATTTAGACATGATTATTCCGTTCCGCCGTCCTCTGATACTGTTTTAAATATTTTAGAAAAAAATAGCAAAACAGTATACGGTATAGGTAAAATCAAGGATATATTTGTAGGCTCGGGCATCACAAAGGCAACCCCGACAGGCTCAAATGCGGAAGGATTGCAAGTTACCCTTGATGCTATCAAAAATGATGATTCTGATTTAATTTTTACAAACCTTGTGGATACAGATATGCTATTTGGCCACAGGCGCGATGTTAAAGGGTATGCAGGTGCAATTGAAAATATAGATAAGGCACTTAACGATATTCTTCCTGCTCTTTTGGATAATGATATGCTGATAATAACAGCAGACCACGGCTGTGACCCCACATACAAAGGCTCTGACCACACCAGAGAAATGGTGCCGCTTTTGATATACGGTAAAAAAATTGCGCCTGAAAACCTCGGTATAAAGGATAGCTATACATATGTTGCCGACAGAATAAAAGACTGGCTTTTATAAATAAACTAAAGAGGTTTTATATGACCGGCTTTAATCCGCTTCAAATAATTACAAGAATTGCAAACACCGTTGTGTCAAGCACGGCAATTCAAAACGGCACCTCACAAGGTGCTCAAAATGCGCAAAATTCAAACCTTGGTACCGGCTTTAATTCTGTTGCACAAAATCTGCAATCACAAAACCTGTCTAATGCACCTATGTTTTTTAAATCCACCCCTATGGTTTTAAGTCTTGCCTCTGAAATGAAACTTACAACCATTGAAATAGAACAAAAGGCAAACTATGCCAAAGATTTATTAAATATTCCAAGAGATTTTACCGACCTTATAAATCAAATCACATCATCCTCCGGGGTAAATTCTGCCGGTTCCCTCAATCAACAGCTTTTATCAAGATTAACAGACCTTCTTCAAAACGGCAAAATAAGCCTATCTTCTCTATCTTCTTTGCTTGAAGGGAACTCTAAAGAGGCAATGCAAAAGCTTATGATGACGATTGCAAATGTTGCAAAACATGGTGCAAATGATGTTTCTGCGCTGAAAGAATTAATGAACCTTTTTGCCTCATCCACAGCCTTTGCAACAGGTCCCGAGGCATTGAAAACACTTATGCTCTTATATCTTCCGTGGTTGCCGCTATCAAGCAGGCATGAGGATAATCTTGATTTTACAATTGATATTTTTGATAAAATTGAAGGCCCTGACCCTGAAAGCGAAGAGGCGGTTGAAACAGTTAAAATTCTTATTGAAACAAAGAATTTCGCTAATATTACTGTTACACTTGAAAGCAATCCTCTCGGCCAAATTGATGTAAGCGTTGTTGCAGGAAATGATTTTCCGCACAAAATGGTTATGGCCCTTATAAAGGAAGAGGCCTCTATGAACAATATAAAATCAAATATTTCATCGGGTGCCTCAAAAAATGCTGATTTAAAAGAACAAAGAAATGAAACAGAATATTCTAAGAATGTAAAAATAACATCATCAGGTTCAATCAGCCCGAAATTAATGCATATGGCACAAAGTTTAATAAAAATTATAATTCAGGTTGACTATCAAAAAACTATCAGTATAAATAATAATGAGTGTTCTGAATAACTAATTCATTTAGTGTATTTTTCCTCAGGTTTGCTCAATTTTTAAAATTTTTTGTCGATGTCGCTTGTAAAAAGCTGTCCGTATATAGGGCGCAATGTGTCCGATAAATCACCAAAAGGATGTAAATTATGAAATTACAAGGGTATTTAAGCCAAAGCCAAAGAGGCCTGAACCAATCTATAGGCGCTATGCATATGCAACTAGAGCTTATGGGTATAGCGCAGGCTAATATAAACGGTTTTGATAAAGTAGGATATCAAAGAAAAGACGGTGTTGTATCATCTTTTGCCGAATATCTTGGTATCCACGGGCTTTCAACAGCCATTGATGATAAAGTGGGGCGTATTGCAAGAACTGATAAGCCCCTTGATTTTGCTATAGGTGAAAAAGGTTATTTTCAGCTTTTAACAAATTCCGGCTCTGTTGAACTGTCACGGGACGGGCGTTTTAAAATTAATGAAAAAGGCGAACTTTTGGGGCTTGAAAACCAGAAGGTATTAACCCAGGGCGGAGCACCTGTTATTTTACCTTTTATGCCCGAAAAATATGAAGATATCCGCGTGGATGATAATGGCAGATTAAGCATTTTCAACCCCGCAACAAGAAAAATGGAATATGTTGATACCCTAAGTGTTGTGTCGGCAGACGGAAGTACTGTTATTGAACCCAAGATAAAACAGGGGTGTCTGGAATTTTCAAATGTTTCAATGGCGCAAGAATTTCTTGAATTGGTACCGGTAAGGCGTAATTTTGATGCCAACAGGCAACTTTTTATGATGCAAAACAATGCGCTTTCAAAGGCAATTTCCCAAATAGGTAATTCATAAAAATCGGAGGCATAAAGTTTAAATGACATCAGGTTATAATCTTCAGGGGCTGATAAGAAAAAATACAATAAATGCACTGACACAATTTGATAAAATGGGATACTACTCGGAAAATATTGCAAACTGGTCTACAAATGGCTATAAAGCAGTGAGATTTGAAGAGGTTATGGGTGAAAACGGCTATTCTAAAGCAGTTATAAGAACTGACCATTCCGGTGGCAGTTTGCAAGTTACAAAGGCACCTCTTGATGTGGGTATAGACGGTCCCGGGTTTATTCCCGTAACATCAGAAGGCGGAGAAATCTATTACACAAGGAATGGTGCATTTTCTCTAGGTAAAGACGGTATATTAAAAAATTCAAATAATGATGTGGTTGGTGCAGGTATTCAAATCCCCGCTGATAGTGTAAAAGTTGAAATCAAAGGCAACGGTGATGTGTATACCTACAAAACAATCCCGGGTGAAGGGGAATTTCAGGGTACAATCCCGCTTGTAATTTTTCAAAACCCTGAGGGCCTTAAAGAAGTTGGCAACAACAGGTGGGAAAAAACTGAAATATCAGGCGAAGAAACACTTGTAACAGACCATAACAGGATTTGTCAGTATAAGGTTGAACGTTCTAATGTGGATATATTTACCCACGTTAACGATATAATGCGCGTAAACGCAAGCCTTCTTGCCTCAACCACCCTTATGAGCGCGGTTGACCAGATGTATGAAAAAGCAATTAATATAAAAGACTAATAATATGTGCAATGCACCCACAGGAGCCAAATAACAGTAAAGGATTAAAATAAAATGACTTATTTACCGAAAGACCCGATTGCGAAATCACAAATGTACCTCGATTTGCTGTCAAACAGGCACGAGGCACTTTCCTGTAACCTTGCAAATATGGATACCCCAAACTATGTAAGGCGCGATATAGAATTTTCGCAGTATTTGAACACCATGGGTCCTCTTGAAACCGAGCTTAGTCATAAACTTGGCCCTTCAGGTGTTATATCAGCAAAGCAGGAGGCAGTATCCGCTGCCGATGAGCTTGCGATGATGCAGCAAAACTCTATTTTATATGCGGTGGCCGCAAGACAGATGACAAATACAATAACCGAGATAAAAACTGCAATAAATGTCGGTAAATAAGCATAAGCCGGCGTAATTGGCATAATGATAATGAAAGGCAAATAAAATATGGGAATAATGGATTCATTTGAAATCGGCAGGGGCGGCCTTAATGCTCATTCTAAAAGATTGGAGCTTGCCGCAAAAAACATAGCAAATATGGATACTCCAAACTATGTAAGAAAAATTGCCGTTTTAAACGCGACCGAGGATATATCTTTTCATGGGCTTTTAAACACTATGAAAGAAGACGTTTTCGGTGTCGGCACCATTCCCTACCTTTCAGGAGGGGTAAAATTTTCAGGCCTTGTTGAAGACCCGACGGAGGGAGACAAAATTTACCGCCCGGGGCACCCGGATGCTGATGAATACGGATATATAAGGGCATCAAATGTTAATCCTATGACAGAAATCGGAGATGCCGTTCTTGCAAACAGGGCATACGAGGCAAGCCTTAGCGTTTTATCGATTGCAAAAACCATGGCAAACAGAGCCGTTGAAATAGGGAAATAATTTTTTGCTATGCTTTAACAAGTTGTTTGTCAGTTTTGTTATCATCTTTATGGTCAAATTTATAAACCATTTTGCTTGCAATTAAAGGGGTCAAAATTCTTTTTGCAAATAATGCAGCTATAACCATTGTAGAAATGGCGCTGAAAGATGCTTTTGCCGCGTTAAACATCTGCGAGTTGTCTTTTATGGATTTAAACAATTTGTTTGTAATGCCATTTTGTATGTTTTCATTTGAAACTAAAAACCCGGCACCTATTTGTACTATGGCCGTTGTAATGCCTGATGCTGTATCCATATGAGCGGAAAATTTCTTTTTATCTTCGGGAATTTTATCATTTGTTAAAGTATTATGCACCCTAAGACCATATGCAAAGACGTCTTTTGCAACACTGGTTAAAAGCAGTGTGCGTGTCAAAAATTTAGGATCAGAACATTTTTCTATATGGTTAACCATTAATTTTGAATTTGCAATATTTGATAAAACCTTTTGTACTTTCATTTGTGCCTCCTTATATGGTCAATAAAGGCATGAATTGATATATTGTGATTAATCTTTTGGTTTTGTGTTGCAGGTGCAAGACCTGCAGCTTTTTTGTGGGCATTTACATTTTCTTTTTCATAAATTTTATCCATAATAACAGGATGCAGTTTATTTTCAAGGGCGCAAAGTATTGGTGTCATTACAATTGCAGCAATAAAACATAACCTGTTTTGAAGGTGAAAAAGGTTTTTGTGTACATTTTTATATTTGTCGTAGTTTTGTCCTATCAGTTTTCCTGTTTCTTCAGGCATAGTTTTTATAAGGTTTTCAATATTTTCACCGATTTTTTTTGTAAGGCCTTTATTGTTTAATGAATTTATAATTTTATCGGCACCGTCTTTAATGTCGGTATTATTTTTAACCGTGTCGTTTAAGCTTGAAACAAATTTGTCTTTAAAAAACTTTTCATTATACAGACGCTTTTCATCGTTATCAAAAACACCTTTATTTGCAGCATTTTCGATTGCTTTTGAACCGAAATATAAAATCGGCACTTCAAGTAAAAGCTGAATTACCGCAGCAACCGGGTTTTTAAAAGCGGAATATTCCTTTTTTTCCTTTGGCTCTTTGCTTGAAAGCATTATAACAGCAGGAACAACAACGGCTTTTCCTAAAAAATCAAATGCAATACTTGCGCCTTCCCCTATGCCGTCCATTTTGGCAAATGTTTTTGCAATTTTTCGTCCTGCATTAAGGTGACTCTTAAATGCTGTATGGTTTTTTAAACTATTAATGTCGGTAATTTTCATGGCTATTATAAAAAACCCCTGAAAAATTTTTTTTGCCATTCAAATCCATTTGACACAGCGCACCGAAAAGGCCATAGTATACGGGCAGGAGCTGTCACCGTAACAACCGGTAAAGTTAACTGTACCGTTACCAAAATACGGAGAAAAATAACTGCCGGTGCTCATAAGTGTGCCTGACCATATATGGTTCGGGTGGCAGTTGTCAGCCCATCTTGTGCCTACTGCAGAGCCCCTACACTTGCCGGTCAATAGTTTGCACTGTGTCAATGTTCGGTAAAAATACGATTTGACAATAAAATTCTTATCAAATGGTTGTCTTAATTATTATCCATTTAAAATGGTTTACCGTGACGATTTGAATTATCCTTATCTGCCAAAAACCTTGGATTTTGGCACTCTTAAGGAGTTATTTTTGGATTATTTCTATTTCGTTGCCGTCAGGGTCCTTTACAAAGGCGATTTTTTTAATCTTTTCACTGCCATTATCCGCTTTTAATTTTAATTCATATGGTTCATACAAAAATTCATACCCGAGGCTTTTTAAATGCTTTGAAAATTCATCCATATTTTCTGTTGCAAAAGCAAAATGACCAAAGCAATTTCCGTTTTCATATCCGTTTTCAGGAATATCAAAATTATTTGTAAGTTCTATTTCAGGTGCGCCTTCGTATTCCGCAAGAAAATAAAGCTCGCAATCTTCAAGGGTTTTCTTGTCCTGAATTTTTAAACCTAAAAGATTTTGATAAAAATCAAGTGACTTTTTAATATCTTTTACTCTAATCATTGAGTGTAGAAATTTCATTGTTATCCTCCGTGCTTTAATATTCTAATTGTGGCATATTATAGATTATTATTCAGATGAATTATAAAATCCGCAATAGGCTGCATAGATATACTGTAATATACATTTAAGCCCTTTTTACGGTCTTTTACAATGCCCGCATTGCTTAGTTTTGCAAGGCTTTTTGAAACATGAGGCTGTTCGTATTTTTTTAAAATTGCTGTTATTTCATTTACGCATTTTTCTCCGCCTAACAGTGTTTCAAGGATTTCAAGCCTTGCGGGGTTTGAAAGAGCCTTAAAAATTTCTGCTTTTCTTTGGTATAAAAAGATTTCCCGTAAATTGGTTTTCATTACTGTACCCCCCCAGATTTTAAATTATATTCCAACTATGGCATATGATTTGACAAATGTCAACATAATTTTCCAAATCCATTTGACACAGCACAAAGCGCACCGAAAAGGCAAGAGTGCCGGGGCACTTGCTATCCCCGTAGCAGCCGGTGAAAAGCAAACTGCCATTGTTGAAGTTCGGCGAGTAATATGTATTACTGCTCACATACGTACCTGACCATATATGGTTCGGGTAGCAGTTATCAGCCCAAGCAGGGCTTGTATACCCTGGTGCGGCGCCCTTACACTTGCCGGACAAGCTGAAGTGTTTGCAGACTTGTATAATAACTGCTTACGCGTATGCTGTGTCAAAAAAAAGTAAAGTGATTTGGTTTGATAGCATATACGCTTTTCAAACGGTAGCCCCGATACATTTTTATTTCAAAGTGCAGAGCATTATATCATTACAGAATGACCTTTAACGATTTGAACCGCTATTAGTGCGATTTTTGCCGATTCTGTTAAAGTCCGTAAACTTTAACACTCTATCGGTATATTTGTGTTATTAAAAAAGACCTCCTGATTTTCAAGAGGTCTTTTAAAGCTTGTATAATTTAAGCTATCTTTTGTGACAATTACTATTCTGTAATTTTGTCTACAACACCGGCGCCAACTGTTCTGCCGCCTTCACGGATAGCAAATCTCATACCTTGTTCAATAGCTACAGGAGCTATAAGCTCAACGTCCATAACTACGTTATCACCAGGCATAACCATTTCGCCTTCGAATTTGATTGAACCGGTTACGTCAGTTGTTCTAATGTAGAACTGAGGTCTGTAGCCCGGGAAGAATGGAGTGTGGCGTCCGCCTTCATCTTTTGTTAGAACGTAAACGTTAGCAGTGAATTTGGTGTGTGGGTGAATTGAACCCGGTTTTGCAAGAACTTGACCTCTTTGGATATCTTTTTTATCAATACCACGAAGAAGAGCACCAATGTTATCACCTGCTTGACCTTGGTCAAGAAGTTTTCTGAACATTTCAACACCGGTTACAGTTGATTTTTTAGTTTCACCGAAACCAACGATTTCAACTTCGTCACCAACTTTAACAATACCACGTTCAACTCTGCCTGTAGCAACGGTACCACGACCGGTGATTGAGAATACGTCTTCGACAGGCATTAGGAACGGTTTATCTAAGTCACGAACAGGGGTTGGGATATAGCTGTCGATAGCATCCATAAGTTCCCAAATTTTGTCAACCCATTTATCTTCACCGCGTTTAACGCTTGAATTTGCTTGAACTGCTTCTAAAGCTTTTAATGCTGAACCTTTGATGAAAGGAATGTTGTCACCATCAAATTCATAAGAACTTAACATTTCACGAACTTCCATTTCAACTAATTCTAAAAGTTCTTCATCATCAACCATGTCGCATTTGTTCATAAATACAACCAATCTTGGAACACCAACCTGACGTGCAAGAAGAATGTGTTCACGAGTTTGAGGCATTGCACCGTCTGTTGCGGCAACTACAAGAATTGCGCCGTCCATCTGTGCGGCACCTGTAATCATGTTTTTAACGTAGTCGGCGTGGCCCGGGCAGTCAACGTGTGCATAGTGTCTTGTGCCTGTTTCATATTCAACGTGTGCAGTTGAAATGGTGATACCACGTGCCTTTTCTTCAGGAGCTGCATCGATTTCATCAAACTTTTTAGCTTCTGCTTGGCCTGCTGCAGCCATACATCCGGTAATAGCAGCTGTTAAAGTTGTTTTACCGTGGTCTACGTGACCAATAGTACCAACGTTAACGTGCGGCTTGGTTCTTTCAAATTTTTCTCTAGCCATAAGATTTAGTTCTCCTTTTTAATATTTTTATTAGGGTTTATTTTTTTAAGTTAGTTATTTTTTAAAAAGAATGGGCAGAGGTGGATTCGAACCACCGTAGTCTCGCGACGGCAGATTTACAGTCTGCTCCCTTTAGCCACTCGGGCATCTACCCATATTTGGTTTTGTAAATGTTCAATTGATTGTTTTTTCCTTCGGTATACGCTCCGAGTGGCAGGTCTATTGATTTTCTTTGTTCAACCGGTTTAAAACTTGACATTTAGTCAACTTTCAAACCTCATTAGCCTTCGCTTACTCGGGCATCTACCCATATTTGGTTTTGTAAATGTTCAATTGATTGTTTTTTCTTTTGTTTAAAATTGCCCATGACGAGATTTGAACTCGTGGCCTCTCCCTTACCAAGGGAGTGCGCTACCCCTGCGCCACATGGGCCCGTTTGATTTTTTGCTTTCTGTGTTCCGGGCGCACCCCCTACAAAAACTTGACATTTGGTCAACTTTTCTCGGGGTCCCTGCCACGTGGGCCTGTCTGATTTAAGAATTCTCGCCATAAAGGCTGCTTTGTGAAAAATTAGCCGATGATGGGACTCGAACCCGCAACCTACGGTTTACAAAACCGTTGCTCTACCATTGAGCTACATCGGCACAATTCTTCAATAGTACTATGTTATTCAAGACAAACAAAACTGTCAAGTGCTTTTTAAATAGTTTTTAAATATCAATCAAATTACGGATAAATAATTTTAAACAAAACGTATAAAATATACCTCTGTTTGGAAGATTATTAAACTTTTTACACCAGTATGATAATACTTTTCCGGTATTTTTAATATACAATCGTTTTATTGTTTTGTAATCGGAATATTTTTTAACAATTTTATCTGCTGCTAAAATTGCATTAATAGTTTCATTTATATCCGCCGGGGTAAAACCTTTTTTGTGTCCCTTTCTGTAAAAATATACCGGTTTTTTGCATATCAGGATTTTTTTGGCATTCAATATTGTGTTATAAAAAAACGGCAAATCCTCAGCAATTTTAAACGGTTGAAATTTAATATTATTTTCTTTTAAAAAGTCTTTTCTGTATGCCTTTGTACAAAGTTCAAAATTTGCCTCTAAAATTTTGCCTCCGGTGTTTTGCATATTTTTAAAATCAGAACCGTGAGCAGCATTAAAAAGCTTTTTCGGGAGGGGGAGAAACTTTTTTGTGTCTCCTTTATTTTCTCTTACTGCATAAAACGGGGCAAGTATTATATCTGCAGTATTTTCCGGATTTATCGATTTAATATTTTTAAGTGCACTTTTATCCAAATAATCATCTGCATCAAGAAAAACTATATAGTTTCCTTTTGCCATTTTAAGCGCAAAGTTCCTTGAATAGGAAACACCATGGTTTTCGTTATGGAATATTTTTAGCTTTTCCCGGTCTTTAAAATTATCTAAAATTTCTTTGCTTTTATCGGTTGAGCCGTCATTTACTGCTATTATTTCGTAACCACCCTTAAAATCCTGCTCTAACGCACTCAGTATGCATTTTTCAATATATTTTTCCTGATTAAAAACAGGTATGATTATACTGAATTCAATTTCGTTCATATTTAGCATTTTACAATAAATTTATGTGTTGTATAATAAAATCTATAATAATTATAACTTGTATAAAGATGGAATTATAAGAAACGGGACTGATGAGAGTTATTCAAACTAAAAATGATACCATAAGACTTATTTTTGACCCAAAAGCAGACGGGTTGCGCCTTAGTGATTTTTTAATTGTGCGTGACGGTGAAGATAATTTTTTAGGGCAGATTGTTGAAATATATGATGACAAGTTTAATGCCGAGGAAAATGTTGCCTCCGTTAAGCTTGTATACAGAATTCTTCCTGACCAGCAGGTTGTCCCTTATGATAATTTTACCCCGTCCCGTGAATGTGAAATTGCAAAAATAAAACTGGAAGAAATTGAAAAATGTCTTAATACGGATAAAATTACGGTGCCGTTTGGTATAAGCACTAAAAATAACCAAATTGTAAACATTAATCTTGATTTCTTTAATAATAACCCCGTTGTTTTTGCGGATAAATTGGATGAAGTAAACTGCGCGTTTGAAAACATTGCACAAAAATTAAAAGCATTTAAAAAAGTTGTAGTTATTGATTATACCGGAAATCTTGAAATAAAAAATGCAAAAAGAATTAAAGCACTTGTCGATTTCAAACTTCCGCTTGATTATTATTCGCTTGATTATATATGGCAGAAAGCTCTTGAATATGCCTCAATTGAGGCGCAGACAGAGCTTGACGATATGTTTGAAGAGCTGAAGAAATTTGTTAATTCAACCGAAGATAAATATATCCCGTTTCCAAGGTTTATTAAGGTTATAGAACAGCAATACAAAGTAACACCTGCACTTGAACTTAAAATGTTTCTAAATAAGCTCAAAAGATACTGGAATGAAGATTTATTCAGCCGCTCTAAAAAAGAATTTCAGGGTGTTTCAAAGGCAGTAGCAAAAGATGATGTTGTTATTATTGATTTTTCAAAACTTAAGCTTGAATGGCACAAAGAATTTTTAGAATTTGTAATAAGACAAATAAGCGATACTGATGCATATCTTCTTTTAAGGTTGAATGAAAACAATTCAAATCCTGAAATTATTAATAATTTGTACATTAATAATCCAAAATTGACGGTTATTCCAAGCATTTCATACGGTTATGCCAAGATGCCTCAAATAATGGAATTTGCAAACAACTATATACTGTATAAAACTCTTAATCCAAGGCGTGATTTTGGGTTTGCAAATGCGCGGGTGGGCGCTTTAAATTCTTCTTCGTTTATGATTTTTGGTAAAGACACAATGGATTTTATGTTTACGCTGAAAAATTATATTTACAATGAAGAAGATTTAGAAAAGCAGGAAGATAAAAAAATATACATAGATTTAAACCTTGAGCTTGAAGAGATGACATCTGCAGAGCTTGCAGGTGATTTTGAATTGAAAAATATTCATATCCAAAATACCCAGCCTCCAAAAGCCAGACTTCAAGACGAGGTTACAATTCAGGATGTTGTGCCGGAGGTTGAAACCCTGGTGCAAGAAACTCCGGAAGAAGAAATTTTTGAAGACGAACAACCGGATGATGCCGGTGAATATGAATATTCAGAGATTGAAACTGAAGCTGAAGAAAACTCTGAAATGGAAGAGTTGATTGAGGCAAGTCTTAAAAATGATGAAGAATATTTAAAAAATAATGTTGAAGTTGAAGATATTCAGGAAGAAACATTGAATGGTGAAAATGAAATTCCCCTTGCCGAAGAAGAATTGGATTATTTTGTAAATCCTGAAGATGCTAAAGAAGACACCTTGCCTGAAATTACGGAAGAAATTGTGCAAGAAACTCCGGAAGAAGAAACATTTGAAACAGAGGCTGTTGAAGAAGTACAGGAAACTGTTGAACCCGAGCCTGAAGTTTTGCAGGAAACGGAAACTGCGGCAGAACCTTTACAGGCTGTCCCCGTTGCAGAAATTAAAGAAACGGATGAAACAAAAGAGTCTATAATAATTGTAAAAGAAAAACCTATTCTAAAAATAGATGATTTTAGTGAAGAAGAGCCTGAAAATGTACAGTCCGCACAACCTGAAAATACAGATAAAGAAGAGGATAATTCCCTTAAGGAGCTTGCGCAAAAATCAATTGAGGCAAGGTTTGATGAAGTTATTGAAGAAACTGCACTAAGCACAAAATCAGTTGTTTTGGCTAATGCAAAAAATACTTTAAAAATTAATGACAGTGTATCTATAGATTTGGATAAAATCAAAAACAACACAGGTTCTGAAACTATTCTGCCTATATTTAAAAACGAAGAAACCGAAACGGAAGAAGATGCATACGAGTATCAATTCGAAGAAGGTATGAGAGTGGCCCATGAAAAATATGGGGCAGGAAGTGTTTTAAAGGTTGTTAAATATTCAAACAGATGTCTTTTACAGATAGAATTTGATAATACAGGGAAAAGATTGCTTGACCCTAAAATTGCCAGAATAAAACCCGCGTAAGCCAGAGTAAACATTCGGCAAACGATGAGTTTGACGGAATGCGAAACTGTTGATGGGCGACGTAGGATGTGAGCGCATTGGCGCGAAACACCCACAGGAGCAAAGCGTAAGCCGATACTCTGTATTGGCGGCAAGAAACTTTTACTTATTGCTCATTTCAATATATTCAACAGCCTCTTCAATTGTATCAAATGTTCTTATCACATTATTTAAAAATACATAGTTTAAGGCTTTAATAACATCTTCGGAAGGTTTCACAATGATAAAAGTACCGTTTTTTTGCGCGGTTGATTTGTATACTTCTGCAAAAACCCCTGCATAATTATCGGAAAATATTTTAACGTATTCCATATTGAAGACAATATTTGGTTTTCCGGTTAAAACATTGGTATTTACTTCTTTTAAGATGTTTTTGATATAAGTTTCGTGGTTAATTTTGTATATTGAAAGAACACATATATCGTTGTTGATATAATATTTTTGAAATTCTTCATTTGTGGTCTTGCTTGCTGAGTTTGAGATAAATTTCATAACCTTTTCATGCCAGTCAGGCTGTTTTGGGATAAATTCATCCACGCCAAGACTGTAGCACTTTTGAACCATTTCTTTATCATCGGTGCCTGAAACCACAAGTATTTTAAAATCCTTATTTTGTTCGCTTTTAATTTTATTTGCTTCTTTTACAAGGTCAAAACCGTCTTGTGCATCAGGTAAAAATAAATCTACAATAGCATAATCAAAATGTTTTTTCTTAAACTCGGAAATTGCCTCTTCTTTGTTTCTTGCAACAAAAACATTCATGCCGATTTTTTTAAGCATGGATGTGAGCTGAAATATTGATAATTCCATATCATCCACAATAAGTACATTAAGGTTTTCAGCCGTAAAAAAACTTAAAGGATAGTTAAAAAAATTCAATTTTCTCTCAAGTGCAATCAATGCCTTTGAAACCGTTGTTTCATTTGCGGTTTCAGGGTTTGCATCAATGCCTGAAATTTTAATTAAATTATAAAGCTGTTCCTTTGTTAAAACGATATCGCCCATAGATTAATTATACAATAAGTTTCAAAAAAACACACGCAAAAAATATAATGGTATAATAGACATAAAAATTACTACAGGGAGTTTTGTAAAATGGAAAATAAATTAAATACAAGCGCTTTTGGAAAAAATGATATACGGGGTATTTTCCCCTCTTCCGTTAATTCAGAGGTGTTTCTATATGCAGGTATGGGGTATGTAAAATGGGCTATTGAAAAGTTCAAGGAAAAAGGTAATGTAAAACGTCCTGACGAACTTTGTTTTTGTGTTGCAATGGATGCAAGGCTGCATTCTCCCGAGCTTAAAAATGCAGCAATTGAAGGTGTTACAAAGTTTGGTGCAAATGTTATCGATATAGGCCTTGCCCCTACTCCGCTCGGGTATTTTAGTGAATTTGCAAAAATACCCGAAAATGTTTTAAATGGTCTTACAATAAACGGTGCCTTGATTATCACAGCCTCTCATAATCCTTCTGAATATAACGGCCTTAAGATGACATTTAACAGACAGAGCCTCTCGGAAGAAGATATTAAAGAAGTAAAGGCTGCAAGCGAGAAGGTTTTTGAACAATCAAAAGAAGGTAGACTTCCTTATGTGAACAAAGGTTTTGTAAAAGAATTTAACCTTATTGAAATATACTCTGAAAAACTGCTTGACGGTTTTTCAAAATGCGCGGAAGGATTAAAAATAGTTGTAGATAGTGCAAATGCCACTGCAGGCATTGTTGCCCCGAAAATCTACAGGGATATGGGGGCCGATGTTATAGAAATGTACTCTGAGCCTGACGGCAACTTCCCAAATCACCACCCAAATCCCTCTGATGAAAGCACTCTTGATGATATTAAAAAAGCAGTTGTGAGCAAAAATGCTGATTTTGGTATAGCATTTGATGGGGATAGCGACAGAATAGGTGTTGTGGATTCTGAAGGTAAAATGATAACAGGTGATAAATTACTTTTAATTTATGCGCTTGATTTGATTGAAAACCTTAAAATAAGAGGCGAGGTGCCAACAGTTGTATCTGAAGTAAAATGCTCCCAGGTATTATATGACACGATTAATCAATCCGGCGGCAATGCGGTAATGTATAAAACAGGCCATGGGTATATAAAATCAAAGATGAAAGAAACCGGTGCTCTTCTTGCAGGTGAGATGAGCGGGCATGTTTTCTTTAAAGACCGCTATTATGGGTTTGATGATGCCATTTATGCAGGTATGCGCCTTATAGAGATTGTTTCTAAACATAAAAAACAAAATCCTGACTTTAAAATTCAAAGCCTGCTTGAACCGTTTAACAAAGTATTTATCTCAAGTGAAATACGCCTTAAATGCCCTAATGAATTTAAAAAACCCGTTCTTGAAAAGCTTAGTGCAAAAGTGGACAATGATTTATTTAATTCAAATATTAAAGACATAGTAACCCTTGACGGGCTTAGGATAATTTTTGAAGACGGTTTTGCGCTAATCAGGCAATCTAATACAGAGCCTGTATTTACAATGCGTTTTGAAGCTAAAACCAAGGAACAATGCGAATGTTACCAAAACGCACTTGTAGGGCTTACTGAAAAACTGGTAGATGAAGTATCTGCCCAAAAAGGTATAAATGTTTAAAAATATTAGACTCAAGCATAAGTTAAATTTATTGTGCTTAAGTACAGTAATTTAATTTGGCTTTGTTGATATAATGTGTTTTATGAGAACTGCACTAAATATAAAAATATTAATATTATCTGTATTTGCCCTTCTGTTTTTGACTTTTGGTACGGTATATGCAGCCGAACCCGTTGAAGAACAGATAGCAAAGATTGAAACAAGCCTATACGGGCTTAATTACCCAAATGATACCGAAGAAGCACGTCTTAAGAGAATTGAAGAAGAGGTTCTCGGTGCCGCAAGTACAAAAGGTTCAATTCAGGACAGGATAAACAAATTAAATTCAGCCCTTGGCCTTGAAAGTTTAGCTGAGGCAAAAGCGCCGATATCAGAACTTTATAAAGATGAGGCCGACGGAATAAATTATCCTGTGGTTGATATGATAGAACTACAGCTTTTAGGGAAAAATTATAAAAGCGAAAATATCTATAAAAGGCTTGAAAGACTTGAAGGTAAGGTATTTGGCGGCGCACAAAAAGGTGATTTAGCCCAAAGGACGGATAGTCTAAAGGCAAAAATTTCTATGATGAAACCCTCATCTTCCCTTCCGAGTTATCAAACCGGTGAATATTACAGGCCAACATCCCCTTCAGATAGTACAGCCCCTTACACTTACGGACAGGGCGGATATACTGAAGAAGATATAATTGCCAAAGCTCGTTCCGATGCAAAACAAAGGTCGAACAGGCCAAATTACGACAGTTATGAATACAACTACGGAGGCTCTGACACGGCACTCCAAATTGCGGGGCTTGAAAATTCATTATTTAGACAAACCTATTCTTATGACCCCATGCCGGTCCGTCTAAACCGTTTAGAAAGGCGTATTTTCCAGAGAGATTTTGCAACGGATGATGAGTATTCAAGGATTGCGCGTCTGCAAGCTGCAGCAACTGCTAAAAAAACCGCTAAATATTATGACGGCAACAAATTCCAAAAATTTGCAGCTACCGGCATGCAGCTTGGCACATTTGTATTGATGATTTTAGCATTGATATTATAGGGATATATTGCATGGTCCTTGGTCACTGCTTACCGCCTTTGCTCCTGTGGGTATCTCGCACCGGTGTGCTCACATCCTATCCCGCAAGGGGATGACGTTATCTGTAAGGCTTTTGTTTTACATCGCCTAACAGCTAAGGCCTCGTCGCCATCGTAATGCTCCAGTCGCAAACTCATCGTTTGCTCCTTAGGAACACCGGCTCTCGCTTTTCAAATCCAAGGACACAGCGCACCGAAAAGGCAAGAGTACTCGGGCAGTAACCGGTATTGCAGGCATTCGTCAGGTTAATAACGCCATTGTTCAGATTCGGCCCCCAGTAAGAACTGCCGGACTTAAGCGTATCTGTCCATATATGGTTCGGGTAGCAGTTGTCAGCGTTTCCTGTGCCGGGCGCGGCGCCCTTACACTTACCGCCCAGATTGTTGCACCGCGGGGCGCCGGTACTTGCGCCAGTCGTGTTGTTACACAGCTGCAAGCCTGAGCCGCTGGGGCAAGGTATTAATTTTGCCCCAATACATCTGTACCCGAACTTAACGGGAAAAGGCACACTGTATCCTCCTAAAGAGACATAAAAAAGATTTCTGCACAGTATTTTAAAATAAACTCCAAAATACGGATTTTCTGTTTTAGTTTAATTCAGCAATTAACTATGCCTCTGGCCGGTGTTCCCAATGAAAATTGCGATGAGCAATTTGAATGGAACGCTATGATGGCGACGTGGAAATCTGTGATTTCCTCAGGAGCCACTAATCCGAACTTACGCATAGTATCTTTTTGACGATTTGAATATCCTGCTCTGTTAACAGGCGTTTGCCCTTAACACTCTGAGGATTGCATGTCCTATTATATCACGGGCATTATCCTTTTTCAAAGGTTATTTTCTCATCCTTAACATCTATAATGACTTTATTCCCGTCATTAAAATGCCCTAAAAGCAGCTCTCTTGAAAGAGGATTTTCAACCTGTGTTCTGATTGCGCGCTTTAAAGGGCGTGCGCCATAAATTGGGTTATACCCGTCAAGCGCAAGTTTTTCCTTCGCATCATCTGTTATTTCAAAATCAATTTTTCGTTCTTGCAGAAGTTTTTTTAAGTATTGCACCTGAATATCAACAATTTTATTCAAATCTTCCAGGCGAAGTGCCTCAAAAAATACTGTTTCATCAATTCTGTTTAAAAATTCGGGCTTAAAATATGCTCTTAATTTTTCTGTTACCTCTTCTTTGGTTTTTTCCCTGTCTGCTCCTGATAACATACCTTTTACGGTATTATCAAGAATAATATCAGACCCCACATTTGAGGTAAGAATTATTATTGTATTCTTAAAATCCACAGTTCTGCCTTTTGAATCGGTTAAACGGCCGTCATCAAAAATTTGCAGCATGATATTAAATACATCCGGATGCGCCTTTTCAATCTCATCAAAAAGCACTACACTGTATGGCTTTCGCCTTACCCTTTCTGTCAGCTGGCCGCCTTCATCATACCCTACATACCCCGGGGGTGCACCAATAAGCCTTGCAACGGAATGTTTTTCCATATATTCGCTCATATCAATTCTGATAAGAGCATCTTCATCCTGAAACATAAACTCTGAAAGGGTTTTGGCAAGTTCTGTTTTGCCCACCCCGGTAGGCCCGAGGAATAAAAATACGCCAATTGGTCTTTTCGGGTCCTTGAGGCCGCTTCTTGCGCGCCTTATACTGTCTGAAACTACCCCCACAGCCTCGTTTTGCCCTATAACCCTTTTATGAAGGATTTCTTCCATTTCGATTAATTTTTCGGATTCTGATTCAACAAGCTTTGAAACAGGTACCCCTGTCCATTTTGAAACCACTTCTGCAATATCCTCATCAGTGATTTCTTCTTTTAAAAGAGCATTTTCTTTTTCTGTTTTTTCTGTATTTTTAGAGTTTTCAAGCTGCTTGTCAAGTTCCGGCAGTTTTCCGTACTTTAATTTTGCCGCAAGTTCAAGATTAGCCTCTCTTTCTGCTATTTCAATTTCTGTTTTGGTTTTTTCTATCTCTGCCTTTATCTCAACTTCGCTTTTAATAGAGCATTTTTCCGCCTCCCATTGGCTTTTAAGGGTATCCGCCCTTTGGGTAATTTCATCAAGTGCAGTTTTTACTCTGTTTACCTTATCTTCGTCATTGTCGCCCTTTAGGCTTTCAAGCTCTATTTGCAGTTGTAGTTTTTGTCTTTCAAGTTTATCAAGCTCCTCGGGCATTGAATCAATCTCAATCCTTACGCGGGATGCAGCCTCATCCATTAAATCTATTGCTTTATCAGGTAAAAACCTGTCCTGAATATATCTGTTTGAAAGTGTTGCAGCAGCGACAAGCGCGCTGTCTTTAATCCTTACGCCGTGGTGCACTTCATATTTTTCCTTTAAACCTCTTAAAATTGAAATAGTATCTTCAACACTGGGTTCATCCACAAGTACCGGCTGGAAACGTCTTTCAAGTGCAGGGTCTTTTTCGATATATTTTCTGTACTCATTTACCGTGGTAGCCCCCACCATACGCATTTCGCCCCTTGCAAGGATTGGCTTTAAAAGGTTTCCGGCATCTGTTGAACCTTCTGATGCCCCAAGCCCTACAACTGTGTGCAGCTCATCAATAAACAGTATTACACCGCCTGCACTTTCTACTACTTCATTGATTACCTTTTTAAGCCTTTCTTCAAATTCGCCCCTGTATTTTGCTCCTGCAACAAGTGCGCCCATATCAAGGGATATAAGCCTTGTATTCTTGAGGCTCTCGGGAACATCCCCCCTTATAATCCTTTGTGCAAGCCCTTCAACAATTGCTGTTTTACCTACCCCTGCTTCTCCAATCAAAACGGGGTTGTTTTTCGTGCGTCTGTTTAATACCTGTATAATACGGCGCACCTCTTCATCACGGCCTATCACAGGGTCAAGTTTTCCTGCTTTTGCCCGTTCGGTTAAATCAATGGAAAATTTTTCCATCATCTTAAATTCATCATCTGCTGTATTAGAATCTATTTGCTTGTTACCGCGGATTTTTTTAATTGCATTCAAAATTGAAACTTCATTTAATGAAAATTTATTGAATACCTTGTTCAAGGCACTTTGCCCTGTGCTTTGTGTGTTTTGTGCGGCATCTTTTACGGTTGCAAGCAAAATATGTTCAGGTGATACAAATTTATCCTTCATCTTATCTGCAAGCTTTTTAGCATCTTCTATAATTTTTAAACTGTCCGTTGAAAAATATAGCTGCCCGTTAGGGTTTGAAACTTTAGGCAGGTTGTTTATAACATCCTGTAAATCATCTCTGAATATGCTGCCCATAAGCTTTAGGGTACTAAATAATTCATATAGTCCGGAATTTTCTTCCCCGCTATTTTTTACAAGGTTTGCCATTGAAAGCACCATATGTGCAGGCTCTAAAAATGTATTGCTGTTTGTTTTTACAAGCGTTTGAGCTTCTATTATTACATTTTGTGCGGATTTGGTTAATTTTTCAAAATCAAACATAATTTTATGACCTCATATCAACATATTTTATATCTTAATGATAATTATATTTTTGCAAAATATTACAAAAATTAATATTAAATTAATGTTTATACCGGCCGGGGGCAATTTTTTATTGAAAAAACAGTTTATATAAATAAGAACTATTTTTAAATGAGGATTAAAAGAGAAAGCTTGAATATTAATAATCTACAATATAATATGCCTTCTTTAAATGCTAAAAATGTGCCCGAAGGGCGTATTAATAGTATAAATAATCCTTATGGTGTAACTTCTTTTAAGGGTAAAAATACTGCCCTTGCTTGTGATACCTATGAAACAAACGGGTACATAAAAACAGGAAAAAAGAAAAACGGCCTGAAAGTTTTAGGATACCTGACGGCAGCTGTTGGGTTTGCGGCATTGGTATACAAAGGTGTCCCGATTTTAAATGATAAAATTTTTATAAAAAATATCCAAAATATAGACCCAAGATTAAAAGAATTTTACCTCTCCCTTGATAAAACCGCGCAAAGGCATATTACAAAAAGCCGGATTGCTGCAGATTTAAATGATACTTTGTTTTTAAAAGGGTTATCTCTTGATTATGTAAATACAAAATTTGAAGCGGGAAGCGAAGAAGTCCGCTCAATTGCATCTGTCATTTCAAAGAAAAATTCTTATATGCAAGAAGGCACTGTTTCGCAGTTTAAAAAAGTTCTTGGAGGTGGCAATGAGGTATTTTCCGACCGTGTAAAACGGTTAAATTCCACATTTGATAAGCTTAATAATAAATTGAAAGACGGTAAAACAATAAACTCATTTGCGGAAGCCAACAAATTAATTGATGACGGTGTTGGCACAAGGGCAGTATTTAAATCTCTGACCGGGGATGAGGCGTTAGATGCGCTTAAGAAATCAGGAATATCTGATGACGAGATAACAATATTAAAGAGTCTTTGGGCAAAAGATACAATTTCAGGCCTTGATGAGGCACAAGCAAAACTTTTGGTAAAAGCAAATAATATCCTTGCAGAAACGCAATCTCAGGGGTTTGTGGATAAGCTTTGCCGTGCACTTTCCAATAATGAAATTTCAATGACAAAGCTTGAAAATTATGCAGGCGAGGACGGTATTGCCTATTTTTCAGAAAAACAGATAAGACAAATTTATGAGGCTTGGGAAAAATCTTTGGACGCTAAAAACGGTGCAACGTTTGATATAGTAACAAAATTGGAACCTGACAGCGTATTTGTTAAAAAACTTGGATTTAGTGAAAATTATATTAAAGAACTTGCTGAAAAATCCTCTAAACCAAGCGGTTATACTGCATGCCAGGCAAACTTTACCTATAAAAACGGAGCATTTGGCGAAGGACAGTTCAGAGGTGCCAACATTCAGGATTTTGCCGAATATGAGCATTTCCCCTACGATATTAAAAAAGAAAAAAATACCGTAACAGAAAAAATATCAGAGCTCATAAAAGAAGGCAAAAATGATGTTGCAAACGAGCTTTCAGAGTATCAGGATTTTGTAAAATCAATTTCCGGAAATAAAGAAATATATGGCCAGTATAATACATATTTCAAAAATATCTACAATTATTTAAGAAAAGATGAGCTTGGCATACTTGATATAATAGGAAAAGATACTATAAGTGCGCCAAAACTTAATATTAAGGAATTATCACCCCGCCAAAATGAGCTGCTATCGAAAGAATGCCTTGAAAGTTTGTCTAAAAAATGTGTATACCAATTTCAAAATGCGCCATAGTTTTACTGTCTAACGCAAAAAAAAGTTTGTTTAAGTTTTTTAAACTGTACCTAAATAAAATAAGGAAAATGTATGAATAGTGTTTTTTATAAACCCAATATGGTACAATGGTCTAAAAGGCCGGTATTTAAAGGGCAACATATGGAAAAAGATTATTTAAAAGACATAAAAGCTAAAATAAATATAAACACAATACCTGAAGTTGGGAATTTTGAACCTGTTGCGGCTGAATTAAAGCTTGAAAATAATGAACGCCTTGCATTTTGTGTAACCCCTTTTGAGGATGACAGAATGGCAAAAAGGCTTTCAATGGCACATGCCGGGCCAAATATGCCGCTATCTTCAAGATTTAGAAATTTTCCTGATAAGGCAAAGCTTTTAGAGTATATAGATTCGCTTGAAAATTCTGACATAGAAGATATGCTGTCTGATATCAGAAAATCAAAAGATATTTAAAAAACACCCATTTAAAAAACACCGGCAATCAACGAAAGCCGGTGTTTTTTGTATATTTATTTTTGCTTATTCCGCAAGCCAGTTATCCATAATATTTAACCTTACAGGTTCAAGCAGTACAAAATCCAACTGTTGGGATTTGTGGGTATAGAAATTATGCCCCTTAAACCCTCTAAAACCTATTTTTTGCAGATATGGGTTGTGGGTAAATTCTGCCACTTGCGGTTCTGCGTTTGCAACGGTTATAAATTCGGTTCCGGTATCTCCGCCTTCTTTATCAAGCAGTGTTTGGGTTTGGAACACCATTTGCGCATTTTTTACTAATGTTGTGCCTTTTTTAGCTTTTTGGATAGTGCCCTTAATTTCTTTACCGATAGGGATTAACAGAATTTTATCCTTGGTTACAAAATTTACAAGGGTTCTTGCAATAAATTCATCGCCCACTTTTGCATCTTTAGACCATATGCATTCCATAACTCCAAGCGGCAGCACGGTGCCTGCAGGGATTATGGCAGTGTTGCCGTCAAGATAGGCGCTTTCAACAATATACCCGTTTACTTTTCTTGAAGGCATTACGGTAGAAAGCTGTTTGTTAGGGTGAACTTTTACAAGCTCAAGCATTTTATGTATCCAAACGGCAAGCTCACCCCTTGTGGCGGCACGGTTTGGCATTAACAGCCCTTCTTCCCAGGGTCTTACAACAATTGAATTTAATTGCTGTGCTTTACCTGTTCTTGTAAGTGCCCATTTTGGCAGTTCTTTAAGGTCACTATATACCGGGCTAAGTATTTCTATTGCCTGTTCAGGCGTTATTTCTCTAAGGTTTAGGGCACTCATTATTGTCATAATAACTTCAACCCTCTTAACCTGCCCGTTTGCCATATAGTTGCCTTCGGGGGTACCATGCATTACATTAAAGTGTGATGCTATTTGGATATCTCTGTATGCCCAGTGTTTTGGGCTTAAGTCGTTATAAATTGATATTGAAAAATCTTGCGTATCCCTTAATCCAAGTGCCTTTGTTATCATAGCGGTAAATTCAGCCCTTGTAACATTTTCATCCGGTTTAAATGTTCCGTCTGGGTATCCTACAAGAATTCCAACTTTTTTAAGTGCCATAATGGCATCATAAGACCAATACCCTTGATGCGTATCAGAAAAATCATCAGAAGGGCCGGCGATAGCTTGTGACATTGTTAATGCAAAAACCATTGCGGTTAAACACAAGAGTTTTTTTAACATCATCTTCATACAGTTCATTTCTTTTTCCTTATATCTATTTGGTTATGCAATTTCTTCTATGCTGCCTTTAGAGTTTTTGTTTGGCAATTCAATAACTTCGGCAACATTCAGTTTTTTTCTTACAATATCTGCTGTGATTGTATATGTTTGTATATCAGTGTTTGAAGGTACCTCATACATAATATCTGTCATAATTTCTTCAACTATTGACCGTAGCGCCCTTGCGCCGGTTTTTCTTTTAATTGCTTCTTTTGCAATTAAATCAATAGCATCATCCTCAAAGGTTAAATCAACATTATCCATTTTCATAAGGCAGATATACTGTTTCATTATGGCATTTTTTGGCTTGGTAAGTATCATCTTTAAAGTTTCTTCATCAAGCGGGTCAAGCACTGAATACACAGGAATTCTGCCTATAAATTCAGGAATAAGACCGAATTTTAATAAATCATCAGGCTGTAATTTTTTAAGCATTTTCTGTGCCTGAATTTCTTTTTCTTTAGCGCTTATCGGCTTAGAACCAAAACCTACATTGCTTGATGTGCCGCAGCGTCTTTCGACAATTTTATCCAATCCTACAAAAGCCCCACCCACAATAAACAGAATATTTGATGTATCAATCTGGATAAATTCTTGATGAGGGTGTTTTCTGCCGCCTTGTGGAGGAACATTTGCAATAGTGCCTTCAATCATTTTTAAAAGTGCCTGCTGTACGCCTTCACCCGATACATCTCTTGTAATAGAAGGGTTTTCGGATTTTCTTGCAATTTTATCAATTTCATCAATATAAATAATGCCGCGTTCAGCCTTTTGGGCATTATAATCTGCTGCCTGATATAATCTTAAAAGGATATTTTCAACATCATCGCCCACATATCCTGCCTCTGTAAGCGTTGTAGCATCAGCCACGGCAAAAGGCACATTCAGCATTTTTGCAAGCGTTTGGGCAAGCAGGGTTTTACCCGAACCTGTCGGCCCTACAAGTAATATATTGCTCTTCTGGATTTCAACTTCCGGTTTTTCATTGTCTACATCCATATTATGGGCAATTCTTTTATAATGGTTATAAACAGCAACTGATAATACCTTTTTGGCATCAGCTTGTCCTACTATATGCTCATCAAGATATGCCTTGATTTCGGCGGGCTTTGGTATCCCTTCAAAAAGCTGGTCAAGGTCTGATATTTTATCATCTTGTTTGATATTGAACAATTCTTCATCAAGAATTTCATTGCAAAGCTCGATACATTCATCGCAAATGCACACATCAGGCCCCGCAATAAGCTTTTTTACCTGGTCTTGGGTCTTTCCGCAGAAAGAACATTTTAAATTTGGGTCATCATTTTTTGGCATTGATTTCTCCTGATGCGTTTAAACTGTTTATTTATTTTCTTCCATTGTAATGATTTTGTCAATCATACCGTATTCAAGGGCCTCTTCAGGGGTCATAATATAATCCCTGTCCGTATCCTTTTCAATCTTTTTAAGCGGTTGCCCCGTGTTTGAAGACAGGATTGAATTTAAGGATTTTTTAATTCTTAAAATTTCATTCGCCTGAATTTCAATATCTGTTGCCTGCCCCTGTGCGCCGCCTAAAGGTTGGTGGATAAGTACTCTTGAATGCGGCAGAGCAAGCCTTTTGCCCTTTGTACCTGATGAGAGCAAAAATGCGCCCATTGAAGCAGCCTGGCCGAGGCAAATTGTTGAAACATCAGCCCTTATGTGCTGCATGGTATCATAAATTGCAAAACCGGCTGTAACAGAGCCCCCCGGGGAATTTATATACAGCATAATATCTTTATCGGGGTTTTCTGAATCCAACAGTAAAAGCTGCGCCACAATAAGGTTTGCAACCATATCATCAATAGGTGTGCCAAGGAAAATAATTCTTTCCCTTAAAAGCCTTGAAAATATATCAAAAGACCTTTCGCCTCTGGATGATTGTTCAACTACTACCGGTACAAAACTCATATATTAATCCTTTCGCTGTTTTTTTATTTTGTCTTAAATGTGTTGTTGTTTAACAATATTTCATTTACTTTTTTGGTTGCAATCTGCTGAGTGATAACACTGAACCCTGCAGGGTTTTGCCTGATTTCTTCAAAAATCTGTGCAGGCGTTGCATGATACAATCTGGCAAGCTCGTTTACTTGTTCAAGTATATCATTTTGTCCAATCTTAATATCCTCTGTTTTTGCGATTTTTTCAACTATTAAAGAATTTTTAATGCGTTTAACGGCCTCTTCTTTGAATTTTTTGTTTACTTCATCTTTGCCTTCTTTTTCAACAAGTTCGTCATAATTTTGACCGTGGCGTGCGGCATTTTGCTTGGTTTCTTCGCTGATAGCTGAAATTTCTCTTTCAATCATTGCATCCTGAATATCAATTTTTGTATCATTGAAAACCTTGTCAAATATAGCCTCAGCCTTTCTTCTTTCATTTTCGGCCTTTGCAGATTCTTCTATATATTTATTAATATCTTCCTTTAATTTGTCTAAAGTTTCAAATTTTCCGGCTTTTTTAGCTAAATCATCATTTAGTTCAGGCAGAATTCTTGTTTTGATTTCATGAAGTTTAATCTTAAACTGTGCCTTTGCACCTTTAAGCTTATCCTGATGGTAATTTTCAGGGAAAGTCACATCTATTGTGAACTCTTCGCCTTTTTTGTGCCCTACAAGGCCTTCTGCAAAGCCGGGGATAAAGTTTGAATGGGCTAAATCAAGTGTATAGTTCTTTCCGGCACCGTGTTCAATGGCCTCATCGCCCACAAAACCTTCAAAATCAAATACAACAGTATCATCAGCCTTTGTTTCGCGGTCCTCTTCTACGTTTTCCAGGGTCGAAAATCTTTCCTGTATTGTCTTTAGCTCATTTTCTAAAGCATTTTCTTCGGTTTTAAATTCTTCAAATTCAACCGTGTTTTCTTTATATTTTGCAAGTTTAACTTCGGGTTTAAGCTCAGCCTTTACAACCATAGTAAGGTCTTTACCGTTTTCAAAATCATAGCTTTCAATATACGGCTGGGTTGCAAGGTCTAATTTATGCTCATCTGCAACTGCCCCAAAGGCTTTCGGGAAGACACTTTCAATGGCTTCAGCTTTAATCCTTTCAGCCCCTACATATTTTTCAACAATATTTCTGGGGGCTTTTCCTTTCCTGAACCCTGCGATGTTTACATTTTGGCTTATTCTCTTAAAAGCCTTATTATAGGCATCCTGCGCCTCTTTTGCATCAATTGTTAAATCAATTTTTGCAACATTTCCTTCTAAAATTTCAAGTTTGCTTGTCATAAATCACCTATATTATTTCTAATTATGTATAATAGTATAACCTAAAAACAAAAATCATGGTCAATTTGGTGTATAATTTTAATATGGGCAATAAAAAAATTTTGGAGAAATTAAAAAATCAAATAATCATTTCGGTCCAAAGCGCCTTTAGTGAGCCATTATACGACGAAAACGTTATGATTGCAATGATTAAATCGGTAATGTCCGGAGGTGCTATGGCACTAAGGCTTGCAGGTGTTCGGGATATTAAAAATGCGCGTGAAAATTTTCCAAATACCCCGATAATAGGCATTACAAAGCCAAAAGTTATCCCCAAAAATTTTGAAGAGCTTGTTTATATCACTCCTTCTTGTTCTGATTGTGAGGCTGTAATACAGGCAGGGGCTGACATTGTGGCATTTGACGGCACAATGCGGAAAAGACCCGGCGGAAACACGCTAAAGGAAATAATAGATTGTATCCATAAGGCCGGAAAGCTTGCTATGGCTGATATTTCGACATTTGATGAGGCAAAAAACGCCTATAATCTTGGTGCAGACATAGTTTCCACGACATTAAGCGGATATACTGTTGAAAGTATAAAGGCAAATCAAAATAAAAACCCGGAAGAGCCTGATTATCAGCTGCTTTCAGAAATTGTAACGCGTATAGATTGCCCTGTAATTCTTGAAGGGCGTATCTGGACACCTGAACAAGCGGCTAAAGCCTTTGATATGGGCGCATTTGCAGTGGTTATAGGTTCTGCCGTGACAAGGCCGCATGAAATTGTTAAAAGATTTATAAAGAAAGGCGCAAAAACCTTATGAATACAGCACTTGGGATAGATATCGGCGGCACAAAAATTTACGCTGCCATTGTGGATGAAGGCGGTAAAATTATAACTGTGCCGGAAAAATTTTCCACCCCGAAAACCTTGGAAGAAATTAAAGACACGTTAAAAAACATAATTGAAAAATACTCTAAAGATGCATCAGTTGCGGCTATTGCGACAGCAGGTGCTGTAAACGCTGAAAATACAAGGATTTTGAGCTCTACTGCCAATCTGGTTGAAGGGTATTCTGACATTGATTTTCAATCTTTATCACCTGAAAAGCCTGTATTTATCGAAAATGACGCCAATTGTGCCGCATGGGCTGAACATACCATAGGGGCTGCAAAGGGCGCCAAACACTCGATTACAGTCACTCTTGGTACCGGCGTTGGCGGAGGGATAATAATTGACAACAGATTATTAAAGGGAAAATCAGGTGCTGCGGGCGAAATGCACTTTAAAATGTCGCTTGAACGCAAAAGACCCTGTACCTGCGGTACTTTCGATTGTTTTGAAGCCTATACATCAGGCAGAGGTCTGGCTTTAACGTACAAAGACATCTTAAACCGTGATTTAACAACCTATCAGATAATTGAAAGGGCTAAAGATAATGACCCCGGCTGTATTTTAGCGCTCGATATATGGCAAAGACACTTGGCGGACGGGCTTATTGGGCTAAATGATATTTTCGATACAGAGATTATCGTATTAAGCGGCTCTATGGCGGAATTTGTGGAGGTTGAATATGTTCAAAACCTCATCAATAAGGAAATTGTAACGTCACCCGTTATAGTAAAACACGCTGCAGCAGGCAATTTTGCCGGATTAATAGGGGCGGCACTTCTTGCGCTAAATAAGCAAAAATGATAAAAAATGCCATGAAACCCTTACTCTGTCTGGATTTAACGCGAAAAATTTTATAAAATTTGATTTTGTGTAAAATTGCACATAATTGCCAAAAACATTTCAGAGATTGTAAAAGATAAGGGATGATATTGGTTTACTTCTCTTTCCATTACAGGATATTTTGGACAAAGACACAGCACGTCGTCTTTTGTGTTTCGCAATTTAACTTTTTCCAATCATACGACTCTTTAATGGTCTTTTTACCAAAATATCCCTTCATTTCAAGAGAAATAAGTTCTTGAGCTATTAGTTTTTGAAAGCGTTAGCATAAGGTAATTAGAAACATTTAGTGAATGTATAAAGCGAACTTGTCTGAGCCGGTACGACCGTAAGCTTAGAGTACCGGCGAGTTGTGAGCAAAGAAAAAATGAACTCAATGTTTCTTTTACCGTTGCAGACTCGCTTGAAAAAATTAATAGCGAAGGATTTTAAAAACTTTGAAATAATTGAAAGAGAAGATTTTATATTAATATTCTAATCCGCCTACCACCACCAAATTCCGGGTATGTTCAATATCTATGGGCAGCTTGTATGGTACAATTTTAAAGGATTTTGCATCCCGGCCACCGCCCGGGCAATCATTCGGACAATCGCTTGTACGTCTTGTGGACTTATTATAAGCATCTAAGGCCTCATTTGTTTCATCTTCTGCCCCAACTGCCTTATAAAATACGCTATAGCCGCCGTTTTTCAAGTGTTTGCACGCTAAAGGTAATGTGTCTTTAATTTTCCCTACCGCCCGAAAGGTTACAATATCAGCGTTTTGCGGTAGCAAATCCTCCGCCCTGCCGCATATAACCTCTAAATTTTCAAGCCCAAGCTCCTTTTTTACAAGCGCAATAAAATTGGTTTTTCTGCTCCTTGAATCATTCGCCGTTACTGATAAAGAAGGGAAAGCAACGGCCAAAATCACACTTGGGAAACCGCCGCCCGTTCCTATATCAAGCAGTTTCCCGCCATTGGCTGCTTTTAAAAAACCCTCCCATAAAACAATGGAAAGACAGTCATATAGGTGTTTTTCAAATAAATTCCCCACTTCATTTCTGCTCATTAAATTTGTGTGGGAATTGTACTCTATAAAAAGCTTTTGCCATTTTTTAAACTTTAAAACCTGCTCTGCACTTAGGTTTATGCCTAAATTTTCTTTTATTGTCTGAATTTGGGCGGCATTCATAAATCCGGTATCCTTTATGTTATTCATATTCGGCTAAAACCCTTTCAAATTCTGCCTTATCCATTTTCACCCTCATATCATTAATCCGGACTGAAATTCTTTCGTTATTTTCTGCACTAATATTGCTGCCAAGGGCTTTTCTGGCCTCAAGGTAATTTTCAAGCGCCATTTTGTTTTCCTGTAAATTATAGTAATAATCTCCTATTTCAAGATATGAAAGGGCTATTTTAAAATCATCATTGAGTTTTTTAGCAGCTTCAAGTGCTAATGTTAAGTATTCGGTAGATTTTTCGGGGTTTGAATTTCTGAAAACATTTGCCAGTTGTTTGCTTGCAAAGTATATTCCGCTGTTATTTTCTTCATCCGTATCAATTTTAAGGGCGGCCTCAAAATTTTCAACACATCTTTCAAAGGCTTCTTTAGAGCTGTTTTCAGCCCATAATTCAGCGTATATTAATCCGCTGTTTGCAAGGCTTGTTGAAATAAAACCTTTGTCCTTATTTACTGCGTTTTTTGTATTTTTACCGGTTTCAACGGCTTTTTTGTAGTATTCCAGTGCAAGTTCGGGGTTTTGCCCGTCATCATATAAGAGGGCAATTTTAAAATAAATTTCAGCCTCTAAAATACCGTCTGATTGTTCTTTATCAACATTATCAAGGGCTTGCAGGTAATTTTCAAGCGCTGCTTTAAAATTATTTTCATTTTCGTATATTTCGCCAAGTTCTAAAAAGGCTTTTGCCACAGTGTTTTTGGCGCAATTTTCAGAGTTTGTAACATCCTGAAGATATTTAATAGCCTGATTAAAGCGGTATAAATTTTTATAAAGCTTTGCCTGAAGCAGCCTTATATTGGCAAACTCTGTTTTGTTATCATCATTTTTGCAAGCCGCAGCAGCTTTGCTGTAGCTATCCAGCGCACTGTTAAAATCATTGATTTTAATATAATTTTCAGCAAGTTTAAGGTATATTTTAACCTCGGTTTTTTTATCCGAAACCTGATTAAGCCCGCTGTTTAGGTATTCAATGGCTTCTTTGTAATTATATTTTTGTTCTGATTTTTCTGCCTGCAAAATAAAATCGGAAACGGAATTTTCATTATTTATCTCAGATACAGGAGGGGCGGCTTTATTTTTTCTAAAGTCGCTGATTAATTTTTTTTCTTCTTCGCTAAGGCCGCCTAATTCTGCATCCTGCGCGGCATTGGTATTTTCGGTTTCTTTTTTTTGAAATTTCTTTCCGCCCTCAATGGCCAGTTTCATATACCATGGTTCGCTTGTTTTTGCGCTTGGTACAGTTTGTCCCAAATAAGAAAACCTGTTGTTTTTAATAGTTTTGGTTTCATTAATATTTGGTATTTTATCTTTTATAAATTCAATCTGTTTTCTGATACTTTCCCGTGATAACCTTAAAAGTCTGTCACGAGGGCTTTTTGCAAGTTCTTTATTGTATATTTCAATTAATTTTTTATAGCTTGCAACTTTTTCTTTAACAGAAAGCGTGTTTAAAAAATACCGTTTTAAATAATCTTTCAGGTAGATTTCATCATCAAATTTAGATATCAGCATTTTTCTGTGCAAATAATTTACAAGCGAAATATCCCCAAGGCCGTAATGTTCTATAAAGCTAATTTTAACGGAATGATTCAGGCATGATATATTTTGCAAAAACGATAAATACACAGGCGGCACAAGGGATACAATCTTTGACAGTAAAAAATCATCGAATTCAAGATTTCGTTTTTTAAATTCTTCAATAAATTCTTTTAAGGTTGTATTCACGGTCTGAATGTACCTTAGGGACATTTTTAGGTATAATTCATACCCGTTTGTTTGTTTAAATAATTCTTCAATATCAGCTTCTTCATAAAGTTCAAGTGTTTCTGCGGCCTTCATTTTAAATGTTTCATAATCGTTTGAAAGGATGTTTATTATTTTTGATTTCAGGCCTTTTTGTTCAAAAAAATCAGGGTTTAAAATTCTTGAAATCAGGATTAATTTAACATTTTCATATTTTCCAAGATGTGCCAAAAAATCCATAATTTCAGAGTTTTCAGCTATTATTTCAAAATTATCGATAATGATAAGGCTTTTTTTATCAAGATTTTTAAAGTAAAAACTTACTTTTTGGGCAAAATTTTCTGTCAGGCTTTTTTTTAAGTTTATTTTTTTATTAATTGAATAATACCGGAGGGTATCGTAAAAACCAAGTAAAAAGTCATCTATAACGCTGTTTTCAAAACAGAGGTGCCGAAATAAAAGAATTTCGTCATTATAGATTTCATTGATTGCCTTGTTTACAATTTCGCTTTTGCCGCACCCCTGAAACCCTGATATATAGAGTAGGTCGTCTGTGGAATTTATAAAATTATAAATTTGGTTCAATATACTGCTGTTAAATTTTGTAAAATTTTCGTCCATAATTATTCCGGTTCGTATAATTATTTTACAATATTTATTCAGCTTATGTGTTAGTGTTGATATTTTTGTTAACCAATGTAAATTTTTGCCCTTTAATATGGCAAAAAAATCTAATTCCAAGTGTTTTTATATGTGTGTTTCAGCTTCGGAGTGCATTAAATGCCAATATCCGTAAATCAAAATATAAACAAGGCGCAAGCCTTTGGTAATACTGCAATGCAGCCTATGCAGCAATTTAACCCAAATGCGGCAAATCCGCCGGTATTAAGCCCTAATTCCGCTTATATGCCGGGCGTAGGCGCTGTTCCTTCAGGGTATTTATTGCCGGGCGATGCAAGCCATGGCAGTGAGGACCATATAATCAAAAAAACACCCCTGACCGGTGCCAGGATTATGGCGGATAAAATTGCCAAAGATATTTTTGTATATGCACCAAAAGGTATGCAGGGTTCAAAAAACAGTAATTTTTATGAATATTTATCACTGGGTATAATTCCATATATAGTAGGCTCTGCAGGGTTAATCGCAACATCTGTTGCTGCAAGTAAATTCTTTAACCCAAACGAAGCAAAGGCTTCAAAAATGATGACAAAGGGCACCGTTGCAGGTGTGCTTTTGTATGCCGGCATGAAATGGCTCGGTGCAAAGGTTATGAACAAAGGTACCCAGCTTATGACGGGTATTGATATGGATATGCCTTATAAAAAGGTAATAAGTGAACTTCCTGAAAACGGCCGCGAAAGAGTTGTAACAGAATTTCATAAAGTATTTGAAAGTGTTGATTTCCCAAGGTGGGATTTGATTAATAAACAGGGCGAAGCTAACGGAAACAGATATGAGTATTACGATAAAATAGCAAGAGAAAAGCTCGGATGCGATGAGCCTTTAAATGCTCCCGACCAGGTTGTTCAGCCTCTTATCCAAAAAACATTGACCAAGGCAATGGCTGCAAGAAGCATATCTTCATTCTTATGGGCTGCTACAGGTGTTGCAATAGCGGCACAGAAACCGTTTACACAATTTAAAAAGCCTGCACTTAAAAATATGCTCAAAGAATTGCCGCTTGAGCTTGCAAAAACATTTAAGGAATCTGTTAAACAGCTTTGGAAAGGCACTTCAGTGAAATCTTCCATAGTTGGTAAAACACTAATTGCTGCATCTTTGGCATCAACCGTCCTTGGTATCTTAAATGTCAAAAGAGGCTACAAAATTGATACAAAACATTCCGAAAGCAAGATTGATTATAAAAAAGATTACGTGGAGAATTAATGATTAACAATCCTCTAAACAGCGTTAATATCAAAGCAAAAGAAGACAAGGTATTTGAGCAGTTTACGAAAAATTCAGGGTCTAAAACTGCTATTGCGCCAAAAGGTTATCTGGTGCATGAAAACCCTATTCAAGCTGCTGCATCAAATGTTAAAGCTTTGGGCAATGATGTTGTTAATCTCGGTAAGGCTCTAAAGGACGGCAAATCTGACGACCATTCTCTTGGCAGATTAAATGACCTTGGCATGAAATTAAGTGCTCTTGGTATAGCGTCTTATTTGCTTACCAAAAAAAACACTCCAAAAGCAAAAATGATGGAATTTATCGGTGCCGGTGTATTCTTTTCAATGATGAACCTGTGGCAGAAGATATTTATAGCGGCACCTATCAAGGCAAGGTTTGGTGTTGATATTAATCAAAAATATGTTGATTCTTTTGGCAGAAGAAAAGAATGGGGGCAAGATAACCAATACAGGCCAAACCTTCGCTCTGCAGAAGAAAAGAATGCTCTTGCAGACAGAATGGGGCTCCCTAAAGATATGGAATACAGGGGCGAATATGCAGAAGAAAAAGAAAGAAAAGTAACCCTTCAGGGCAGAACATTAAATATGCTGACGGCAGGCTTTGCAACCCCTATAATGACAGCTCTTATCTGTAACAGAATTGAAAAATATATTGATGACCCTATAAACCGTAATGAGCTTAAAAAAGCCGGAAATAAAATAGATAATTTGGCCGATGTTATTGATAAAAAGGCTGCAAGCCCGCTGTTTTCAAAAAAAGGCGCAGATATTATAGACAATTACGCTAAATATACCGGCCCTGTTGACAATAGATTATTCACAGGTTTGGCAGATGCATTTAACCCGGTTAATTTTGTTGAAGGTGGCAAAATAACAAAATCTATGCCTGATTTTACACAAAAAATGGCTAAAGATTTAGAGGCAATGTTCACTTCTTCAATTGATGAAAAAGAGGCATTTGATGATGTGTTTAAGCTTATAACGGAAAAAGCGGCCGTAAATGGTGATACGCTTACTATACAAGCATTTGATGCCGATGCAAAAAATGGTGTTGCAAGTGTTGATATTAACAAAGGAACGCTTGAAAAGGCTGTTCAAAATGTGATTTCCAGGATTAAAAACGGTGAAATTGAGTATAACGGTGCAAGCATTATTGATGCCCTAAATAAAGATGAAAGCCTTGTAAGCAATATTGAATTTGTTAAATCCGGCGTAAGCGACACTGCTGTTCAAAAAATTAAAGAAATGCGCATGGCGGAACTTCTTAACAAAGGCTATAATGCTGATGAAATTGATGAGCTGTTTAAAAATAATGCCGATGCAAAATTAAATGAAATGCTTAAAAAAGCTGAAAATAGAGCAAGCAACGGTATAAAAACCTCAAAATCAATCACGGCACTTCCTGCAGAGTTTAAAACACAGGAAGGCAAAACAAGATTTGCAAGCAGCATAGAACAAGCTAAATCCAAACACCTGCCGGCCTTTATTGAAAAGGTTAAAGAAAACTTTGCCCACACTAAAAAAATAGGCGCAGCAATTTCCGGTATTGATGAGGTTATTACGGCTGTGGATAATTCTTTTGGTAAACAATACTTTACCATGAGGGATATTATCTTTGATGCTATGAAACCAAATGCCGAAACTCTTGAGCGTTTAAGGTCTGATGCGGATTTTGCATCTGAATATCTTGAAAAAACAATGCAGGAAATTGCCAAAGATAAAGATAAATTTAATAAGGTATTCACCGCAATTGCCAATACCCCGCTTATTGATGAAGCAACAAGGGAAAAAATGGTTAACAGTCTGATAGAAAATGCAAAGGTTGAGCTTGATAAAACATCCGGAATGCTTGATTCTAACCTAAAGACTTTAAAAGAACTTACAGACTATACCACAAGCACCGGTTACGGTTTTGTTGGAGATATTAAAAAATACGTATCAGAGGCACTTCCCGGTATTGATGCCACCAAAAATAGAATTCTTCTTGCGCTCGATTTAGAAAGAAAAATATTTGAAGGCCAAAACGGTACAGGTATTTTTGCAAAAGAAAACTGGGCAGAGTTTATGGCGAATGCCTCAAAAGAAGACAGTTCTTTTGTAAATAAAACCATGGAAGAGTTTATTGCCGATGCCAGAAAGATTTTATATAAAAATACTCCGGGAGATTTTGCAAATACCCACCATATAAAAGGAAACGGATATTATTATCAAACACTTCATAATGTAACATTCAATACACCCGTAAGCTCTGCTGCAAAAGAACTTCTTGAAAATAAAGACCCCGGGCTTTTAGACAGGCTTAATGAAATGAAAGCCACCTTAATGGCTATAGGCTCAAAAGGCTCTGCATACAAAAAAATGGATGATGCACATTGGGTTTCAGATTATATTAACTCTTCAAATATTATAAAAGATGGTATAATAAATGATGAGCACCTTAAAAATGTATTTAATGCAGCGCTTGCTGAAACGGATGCTGTAAAATATCAAAAAGTAGGCAAATCCCTAAGAAGTTTCTCGTATCAAAATTCAAGCCAGTTATTTAATGCTAAGGCCTGGATGAAGATATTTGCCCCGGCAGCACTTGCGATTACCGGCATAACACTTGCCGCACAGCTGTTTATCGGCAGAGATAAAGACATACACTTATATATGAAGAAAAATTCAGGAGCAGTGAATGGAAATAAATAAACCCGCTATAAGCCCTTTGCTTCAAGGGTATCTTCAAAAAAACGGTATTGCGCCGGAACAGAAACCTGTTGAAAACACAGTTCCTGCGGCACCCGCTCCTGCAGCACCCGTACCTGGCAGTGATTTGCTTAAAGCATATTTGTTAAGCCAGGGTGTTACGCCAAATACCTCAGTTGCAACTATAAACAGGGTTGAAAATACTCAAAATGTAAATGCAGTTACCTGGAATAATACCCTTAAAAGCCAAATGAGGAATAATCAGGCAATTGTTATGGCAGTTATTCCAAGGACTATGAATGCTAAAGATATTGACGGCAACGGTCTTATTCAAGGTAATGAAGTTTCTGGTAATTTCGTAAATGCCGTTGAAAGACTTTCCGAAATAAAATCCTTGGGTGTAAATACACTGCATATCCTTCCTATCCATCCTCCGGGAAAAACTGAGGCTATGGGTACGGCGGGTTCTGTGTATGCGCCGGATGATTTATTAAAACTGGACCCCGAGCTTGTGGATGAAAATCCGCCGGAGCCTGCAAAAAGCGAAATTGCCGCAATTTATAAACAAAGAACGGGCAGGGATTTAGTTTCTATGTCAAAATCTGACCCGGAAGTTGCTTTTGCGCAGTGTCAGTATTTTGTAAATAAATGTCACGAAAACGGCATCAGTGCAATGCTTGACCTGCCAAGTTGTGTTTCTGTTGATTTTGCAAAAAGACATCCTGAAATGATGGCAAAAGAAAAAGACGGCATTACGGATAAAACACCGGGCGGTTGGCAAGATATCAGAATGTTAAGCCCGTGGGCAAATGAAGAAAAACGCATATTAAACGAAGATGTGCTTGATTTGCACAGAAAATACGTTGATATGTGTATAAGCCTTGGTATGGACGGTATCAGGGCAGATGTAGGCCGTGCAAAACCTGTTGAATTTTGGAATGTGATTATTCCATATTCAAGAAGTAAAGACCCTGAATTTGGTTGGCTTGCAGAAACTTATACATATGAAGATGCCTCTCCGCAGCTGAATATGCCGTACGACAGGCCTGAAGACCTTCTAAAAGTCGGGTTTGATACTTATTATGGTCAATGGCACATATTTAACCAATGGACAAAGGCAGACCAGCTTTACGATTATGTAAAAGAAAATATTGAAATGTCAAACAGAATGACTGACGGACAAAGGGGTTTAATCGGTTCATTCTCAACGCACGATGACCAAAGCCCGATGTTCTACGGCGGGGCACCATGGGTAATGTTAACCACTGCTCTTCAATCCACCCTTCCGCAGGTAAGCCCTTATTTTGTAGACGGTGTTCAGTCAGGTGATTATTATCTGTACCCTTATGAAGGTACTAAAAATCCTGAAACCTTGACAGATACTCAAGATTGTATAGTTCATAAGGGCAGGATTGATATCTTTAATAAATCAAGAAAGCCGGGCGGCAATAATCCTGAGATTGGTGAATTTATAACTGCTGCAATGAAACTGAAAAGCGGTGAATATGCTGATGTAATAAATAAAGGTTCATTTGTGGTTCTTGATACTGATAACCCCGAGGTTATAGCTTATGCAAGACACCTAAACGGCAAAACGCTGCTTACTGTTGTAAACAGGAACGTAAACTATAGAAACTCTGCAAATATAAATATTAACGGATTTAAGAAAACACAGGCTCTGAATAACTTACTTCCTGCATACTCTACAAAGAGCCAGTTCCAAAATGAAGATAATAAACTGATTGTGGACCTTGCGCCTGCAAGAGCCCATGTGTTTGAAATAGATACCCCAAACATTGAACAAGGCGCAAAAGCTGTCTATAAACAAAATATGTAAATTTAAAAAGGCAATTTTTGATATTTAGATGTTTTATATTGATATAATAGTAATATAAAAAAGCAAACATAAGGGGAATATTTGTGGACTCATTATCATTTGGGAAAGTACAAAATACAGATAATAAACAGGTATCATTCACCGGGCAAAAAAGTATAAAAGAGCCAAGCGGTGCACAAAGATACAGTTTTTTTGTTCCGCCTTATGATGCTGTTAAAAATGAAAACGGTGAAGAGCATCGTTATTTTGCAATGCTTGAAATTGTTCCCGTAGAAGAAGAAAAAGATGCGAAAGGCTTTAATACAGGGCATCTTGTTACAAGCGGCAAACCGGTATTGATTGAAGATTCTGCAACCCCGCTTGAATATGGCGGATTTTATCTGGATGGTGAAGATAAAATATTACCTGAAACTGATATGGTAGGTTACAGGTTTGTACTTATTGACGAAGATATATTAAACCAAACCGGTGATATTAATAAAGCAAGAACGGATAAATATCTGCTTGATGTCGGTTCTGTAGCGGAAGGCAATGAAGGCAAATTTTCATATTTTTCAAAAAGACAGGGTTTTGTAAATAAAACAGGCCCTATGCTCCACACATTCCCGGATGCAAACCATGTGGATGATAAAGCCCTTGATGATGAAGGTTTTGTAAGAAACCATTTTAATAAAGCGGGCGGCAATATTCAGGGAATGATTAAAGAAATATACAAACCTGATGGTGAGTACGCTCCATATGAAATGGTTATATCCACTCCGCTTTTCGGTGCAGATGATATATCTTCTCATGGTTACTGGACGATGAATCCGTTCCAGATATCAACCACGAAAGGTACGCTTACAGATTTTAAAGAATTGCAAAATGCAATGTTTGATACCGGTAAAACCTATGTTGCAGACGGTGCATTTACATCTTTAAGCTTTGAGGCGCCACAGTTGCAATCATTCTTCAAATGGGGTAAAGAATCTCCGTTTTACAACTGGGTAAAATTTGACAAAACTGATGCGCCTAACGGAAATGTTACGCTTGGCGTTTTGCCGGATAGTATTGTATCTAAGACAAAAGACCAAAATTCCGATGATTATAAAAAATCCCAAACAATTAAAGAAAATATAGGTTTTAAGGTTATAAACCCAAAATATATCGAAGCAGACAAAAAAAGCAGACTTACAATGTCTGAAAATGAACTTGAAGATTTAAAAAAATCAAAAAATGCCGAAGTTGGCTCCTACACTATTAAAAACCCTGAATATGACCCCTCCAGGCCAACATATATCCAATTTATTGATAAAAGACTTGCAAGTAAAGAACAGCTTGAAGATAATAAAAATTTTACATTCAAATATGATAATCATACAGCAGAAAATCATTATGATGTAAGCGAACATCAGGATTCTGTCCAACCTTTTTATTTTGAGGTTGACCCTAATGATAATAGGTTTAAAACTCTTGGTACAACAATTGATTTGCTTGATACGGCAGGGTATGTTGATAAAAAGAACCATAATCTTAAAAGAAAAGGGTATGATTCTTTCTTTCAAATGGATAATTATTCTATCTCTACAAAAAGTGCCGTAACTGATGCCAGTAACTGGGACGGAAATGTGGATTTATTTAAGGCAAATCTTACAAATCCTTCTAATGACCCTGCAAATATCATTGGCAATAAACAGGTTAAAAATTACTATTACAATATTGCAAGCTATTGGACAAAAATAACCGATGATTCTTTGGTTGAACATATTGCAAAAAATATAGCTGCAAATAAAGATAAAACTTTTAAAAACATTAGCGAAAATTATGACATTAGCGTTAATGCACTGGATAATATTTACAGCAGAACCATAAACGGTGCAGAGTTTAACAAAAATTTTGAAAACAAAATCACCGGCAAATCAACGGAAAAGCTTTTAATAGATGCTGTTGTTAATTTCCCGCTTGAAAGTGTTGAATTTGCTCCTGATTTAACGGCAGTTTTGGTTTCTGATTTTATTACACCAAGGCCTCTTGATAAAAATGATGATGAAACCCAAACCAAACCGGAACTTTTGGATAAAATGCCGTTAAGCGTGCAAAATCTATACAAAGATGCAATGCAGGGGTTTCTTATTTCTATATTAAAGCAAATGGATGCCAAAATGCCTGCCGGAAATAAAATCTTTAAAAATGGCGGCGTTAGTGACCTGACTGATTACGGTAAAGTTGTGGCGGATATTGTTGCGCCTGATATTATGAAATATGGCGTTTCAAGAGCATTATTCCCAGGTGAAAAAGTTGTATTTGACGATAAAGGCAATCCCTCATACAGTAAAAATCTTCAGCATATGGGCGTTACAAGCCTTGGTATAGTTGACCCTCTAAATCCGGAAGAAGAGGCAAGGGCCGTTATGCGCAAGATGAAAAAAGGTTTTGATAACCTTAAGACTCTTGATAATGTTGACCTTGTAAATTCTTTAGTGACCAGATTTGGAAACGTTGATATCAAAGATATTAAAACAGCAAGGGCAATCATAGATAAAACAGGTGCCGGTCTTAACTGGCGTTTTGATGCTGCAAAAGACGTTGCAGACCTTGATGCAAGGCGTGCACAAAACCCGCATACAAAATTTGAAGATTGTTGGGATAGCGTAATAGATTTTTGGGGCGGTTTCATTGACAGCCTCAGAAAACAAAACCCCGCCTCATATGTTATTGCTGAAGTTACCGACCTTTGGAGTTTTTCAAGGTGGCAGGCTGCAGGCAAAAATAAACTTGCCGAAGAATCTGTTGAAGAGTTCAAAAAAATGGGCAAATCCCAGCAGGAAAAAGTTCTTGTGAACTTCTTTACAAAACAGGTTCCGCTTTTATTAAATGTATACAATGCCGCTGATGACAGTGATAATTGGGATACATTAAAAAGCTTAAGCCACGAGGCCAAAGAGGCTATACGTAACGGTGCGCCAAACGGGCTTTCAAATGATGTATTTGAAGAATTAAAAGAACGTTATACCGGGGATATGGAGCTTGTTAAAAATGTTCTTATGAGTGTTGATTTTGGCAAGTATGCTAATCCTGATACAGCGGAAAAAATGTTTTATGAAAAAACAGGCGCAACAACAGGAAGTAACTATTCTACCTTCTTTGGTCTTTATCCTGAATTGTTTGGCCAAAACTTTGAAAAAGGCAATACGAATAACTACAGGCTTTATAATATTCGTGCATTTGAAGATGGCTTAAAAGGATTTTTCAGGTCAAATTCTGCCAAGTTTATAAACAGCAGCCATATATTCCTGAATAACCACGATAAACCGCGGCCTTTCCACTGTGTTTCTCTTGATATGGAATTATTTTTAAGTGATTTAAAAACTCCTGAAGCGCAAAGAAGGGCAAAAAATGTAACCGGCAGCAGTGATTTTGATAATATTAGCTCTATGGCGGTTGCTGTGGGTGAAAAATACCTTGAAACCTTTGAAAAAGCTGTAAAAGAAATAAATGCTGACAGTAAGTTAAATATTAATATAAGCGCAAATGAGCTTAATATAATAAAGGAAGCCATTGCCGATTTAACTATGGGCAAATTTATGGGTGCCCCTGCAAATATGAACACATCACGTGCTTTTGGTTTTTCGCCTTTTGATGTGACTATGAAAGATGTTTTGCAACAGGCAAGATACATTGCCGAAGAAAAAGGTGTTGAATGGCCATTAGCTGACGGCAAAAAATATAAAAGCAAAAGATTATCTAAGGCTGAAAAAACTCTTTTCAATAAAACATTTGAGCAGTTTACACCGGATTTAGATAAACTTTCATCAATGCTTAAGATGATGATGATGTCTGTTGGCGTGCCAACACTTTTTGCAGGTGACGAAATGGCGCACAGCGGCTATGAAATGGCAACAAAGAACGTGCTTCTTGCGATAAGAAACATTATACACCACAGTTGGCTTAAGGATGACGAAAAAGGTTTTATAAAAGACTTTAACAAACAGATAACTGCAGCTGCTATGGTACACAAGCAAAAAGGCCTATCTGCTGTTGCGGACGGTTTTCCTCTGATTGTTCCCCAGGGCGATAATGACCACACTGCCTTGTTTAAATATAATGATAAGGGCTCAAATGTTCTTGTTGTATACTCAAATGCCAGAATGGAAAAAGGCGAAGGTAATGAAGCTAAAAGGGCAAGAATGCCGTTAAAGAAAGTTACGGATAAAGTAGACAGTATAAGTCTTGGCTATATTGACCCGCAGCAAGGTGACAATGTTGTTGACAATATTGCAAACGAAGGCGATAAATTTAAAAAACTGAAATACAATAATTTGACCGGTAAATATGAAGATGACGGCAAAACATACATTGTAAAAGACGGAAAATTAGTAAGACAGGGTATGTCAACCCATGTTGGCCAAAGCAATCCGCAGATTGAACTTGACGATGTTACAAATATATTCTACAAGGTTTAGTTCAATCATTTAAAGTCTACAAATCCGTATAAGCGTCCTTCATCAGAGCGCCAACGGAACCAACCTGTTTTTGTTTCGTTATCATATGTAAGAACCTTTATAAGCATCCAGTTTCCCTGAACAAACCAAGGGCTTATATGTTTTGCATATTTAAATTCATCCACCTTTTTTGCTTCATTGTTTGGCCCGCCGTATAGGATTTTATAACTTGGGGGCAGATTTCTGAATGTGTATATGCCGTATTGTTTTCCGTATTTAAAAAATAAATCCCTGTAAAGATAAAATTTAGCCCCTTGCGTGTTGTTTTCTTTTTTAACCCAGCCAAAAAGACTGTTTTTTTGATTATAACAAACCTTTATCCATTCTTCGTTTTCATCATCAGCACTTAAAAAGGCTATATTTTCATTTGGCAGATATGCTATAAAAATATCCTGAATATTATTACCGTTTTTCTTGTTTTTTGTTATAAAGTTTCCTGCACTGTTCCAGTATATTCGCTCTAAGATTTCAGAGTTTAAATCAGGCTCTTTATATATAGTGATTAAATTTGTCACCCTTGCTGCCCCTATGCCCCAATGGCTTATAGAATTTGTGTATGGCGGCACAAATTCAGCTTTGACATCCTGAAAAATAAATGACAATAATATTAGTAATGTGATTAAAATGGGGCGGATGACTTTTTTCATAAATTAATTATAAGGTTTATTTTTATAAATTTAATCCTGAATATGGATTAAATGTTAAAACATGTAAATTTTTGCGCTTGACTTCAAACCTTTACGCGCTAAGATGATTTAAGCTAAAATTTATTATATAAACTGGGCTAAATTTGCTAATATTTTTTTCAACAGCTGTATAAAATTTGTAATTACATATATTAGAGGTACTTAAATGTCAACAACACAATATGCAACAAGAGTTACTCCTATGGGCATACCACCTACCCGTTTGAGCGAACTTCCTGATTTGATTGAAATTCAGAAGAAATCGTTTGAATGGTTTTTAAAAGAAGGCCTTAAGGAAGAACTTCTTTCTTTTTCTCCTATTAAAGATTACACAGGAAGATTAGAATTGCATTTTCTTCCGAACTATACATTCGACAACCCCAAATATACGATAGAAGAAGCCAGAATTCATGATTCAACCTATTCTAAACAATTAAAAGTTATGATGAGGCTTGTAAACCGTGACAGCGGTGAAATAAAAGAACAAGAAGTATACATCGGCGATATTCCGACCATGACTGACAAAGGTACATTTATTGTTAACGGTGCGGAACGTGTTATTGTATCCCAAATTGTTAGAAGTCCCGGTATTTATTATAAAAAAGAAGTTTCCCCTACGGGAAAACGTCTATACAATGCTACATTAATTCCTAACCGTGGCGCTTGGCTTAAAATTGAAACCGATTCTAATGACCTTGTATACGTTAAAATTGATAAAAACAGAAAAATCCTGGCTACAACATTATTAAAAGCTTTAGGCATTACTCCTGTTGAAATGGAAACGTTATTTACCCACTTTGAATTTTTAAAGAAAACTCTTGAAAAAGATACAACCAATTCAACAGATGAGGCCTTAATTGAGGTATATAAAAAATTACGCCCCGGTGACCCTGCATCTGCTGCAGGCGGAAGGTCAATCCTTGAGGCTCGTTTCTTTGATGAAAAGAAATATGACATAGGAAAAGTGGGTCGGTATAAATTAAATAAAAAATTAAACTTGAACCTTCCTGAAACACAAAGAACAATCACTGTTCAGGATATCGTTGCAGGTGTTGAATATTTAATCAACCTAACCTATGATGAAGGCGTTCTTGATGATATTGACCACTTAGGAAACAGAAGAATCCGCTCAGTTGGCGAACTTCTTCAAAATCAGTTCAGGGTTGGTCTTTCAAGGATTGAAAGAATTGTTAAGGAAAGAATGACCCTTCAGGATTCTGAAACCTTAACTCCTTTAAATTTATTAAACGTTAAACCCCTTAATGCTGCAATTAAAGAGTTCTTTGGTTCTTCACAGTTATCACAGTTTATGGACCAGACGAACCCTCTTGCGGAATTAACACATAAAAGACGTATTTCTGCCCTTGGACCCGGCGGTTTGATGAGAGAACGTGCAGGTTTTGCTGTTCGTGACATTCACCCCTCTCAATACGGACGTATTTGCCCGGTAGAAACACCCGAAGGTCCGAACGCAGGTCTTATCGGTTCTCTTGCAACTCATGCCAGAGTTAATGATTATGGTTTTATTGAATCTCCGTTCTTTGTTGTTAAAGACGGTGTCGTAACTGAAGAAGTGCACTATTTAACAGCTGATGAAGATGAAAATTACCGTGTGGCACCTGCAGACGTTGAGCTTGATGAAAACAGAAGAATTAAAGAACCGTTCATACCGGTTAGATATCGTTCCGAATTTACAATGGGCGATTCTAAAAAGGTAGACTACTTTGGTGTTTCACCTATTCAGATTATCTCTGTTGCAACATCATTAATACCGTTTATTGAACACGATGATGCTAACCGTGCACTTATGGGCTCTAACATGCAACGTCAGGCTGTTCCTCTTTTAATTACCCAAAGACCTGTTGTGGGTACCGGGCTTGAAAAAAGAGCTGCTAAAGATTCAGGCATGGTGTCTGTTTCAGAGGTTGACGGTGAAGTAATAAGAGTCGTCGGTGAAGAAATTCACATTAAAGATAATTCAGGTAAGGTTCATCAGTATCAGTTATTAAAATATATAAGGTCTAACCAGGATACTTGTATTAACCAAAAGCCGCTTGTTCGCGCAGGACAAAAGGTTAAAGCAGGGGATGTTATAGCAGACGGTGCATCCACCCATAAAGGTGAATTAGCACTTGGTAAAAACGTTCTTGTTGCTTATATGCCTTGGGAAGGCTATAACTTTGAGGATGCTATCCTTATCAATGAAAGATTAGTTTATGATGATGTGTTCACATCAGTTCACATTGAAAAACTTGAAATAGATGCACGTCAGACAAAACTCGGGCCGGAAGAAATTACCCGCGAAGTGCCGAATGTATCGGAAGATGCTGTGCGCCACCTTGATGAAAGAGGTATTGTAAGAATTGGTGCAAGAGTTTACGCTGACGATATTTTGGTTGGTAAAATCACACCTAAAGGCGAAAGCGAACATCCGCCGGAAGAAAAACTGTTAAGAGCAATCTTTGCTGAAAAGGCAAGAGATGTGAAAGATAATTCTCTTCGTGTTCCCCATGGTGAAGGCGGAAGAGTAGTCGATGTTAAAGTGTTTGACCGTGAAAAAGGTGATGAACTTCCTCCGGGCGCAAACACAGTAATTAGAGTATATATTGCACAAAAGAGAAAAATCTCTGTCGGTGATAAATTATCAGGACGTCACGGAAACAAGGGTATTGTATCCCGTATTCTTCCAAAAGAAGATATGCCGTTCCTTCCTGACGGTACTCCGATTGATATTGTGTTAAATCCTCTTGGTGTTCCTTCCCGTATGAATGTTGGACAAACTTATGAATGTTTGCTAGGTTTGGCTGCATACTTAACAGGAAACCACTATGAGGCTCCTCCGTTTGATGAAATGTACGGAGCTGCCCAATCAGAGGTTGCAACAAAAGAAGAATTAATCAAGGGTATTAAAGAATCCGGCCACGACTGGGTTAGAGAAGACGGTAAGGTTACACTGTATGACGGCAGAACCGGCGAACCGTTTGATGAACCCGTTGCAGTTGGGCTATCTTATATCCTGAAATTAGTCCACCTTGTTGATGATAAAATCCATGCCCGCTCAACAGGTCCATACTCACTTGTTACCCAACAGCCATTAGGCGGTAAAGCACAATTTGGCGGTCAAAGGTTCGGTGAAATGGAAGTTTGGGCACTTGAGGCATACGGTGCTGCTTATACTCTGCAAGAGATGTTAACAATTAAATCAGATGATGTTAACGGAAGAAGCAGGGCATACGAGGCCATTGTTAAAGGTGACAATATCCCAAGGCCGGGTATTCCTGAATCATTCAAGGTATTGGTTCGTGAATTACAAAGTATCGGTCTTGATATAGCTGTAGCGAAAAAAGGCGGCGAAGAAGTTGATTTAATGTCTGATACAGATGACCTAAGGAAATCTGCACCAAAAAGAGTGCTGTCAGATATGGATAGCGAACTTTTGAATATCAATTTCTTTGAAACACCTACCACCTTTAAAGATTAATAATTTTGAGAATTAAGGAGACAAGATAAAGTGTCAACAAGCATAGATTATTTTGATTATATACGAATTTCAATAGCATCCCCGGAAAGAGTGCTGAAATGGTCATATGGCGAGGTTACAAAGCCTGAAACCATTAATTACAGAACCCTTAAACCTGAAAGGGACGGTCTGTTCTGTGAAAGAATATTCGGACCTTCAAAAGATTGGGAATGTTATTGCGGTAAATACAAAAGAGTACGTCACAAAGGTATTATATGTGAACGCTGCGGCGTTGAAGTTACTGATTCAAAGGTGAGGCGCCATAGATTAGGTCACATTAAACTTGCAGCCCCTGTAAGCCATATTTGGTTTTTAAAGGGTATTCCAAGCTATCTTGGCTTACTTCTTGATATGACTCTTAAAGACTTAGAACAAATCATATACTTTAACAACTACGTTGTGGTTGACCCAGGCGAAAGCCCTTTTAAAAAATTCCAACTTTTAACCGAAGAAGAATACGAAGATTATATCTTGGAAAACGAAGACAGCACGTTAAAAGTAGGTATCGGGGCTGAAGTTGTTAAAGAATTGTTATCTGAAATTGAGCTTACAAAACTTGCTGATGATATCAGAGCAGAGCTTGATTCAGCAGGCGGTTCCGTTCAAAAAAGGGCTAAATTAATTAAAAGGTTAAGACTTGTTGAATCTTTAATTGAATCCCAAACTGAGCCTACCTGGTTTATTATGGATGTTCTTCCCGTAACTCCTCCGGATTTAAGACCTATGGTTCAATTGGACGGCGGCAGGTTTGCAACATCAGACCTTAATGACCTTTACAGACGTGTAATTAACAGAAACAACCGTCTTGCAAGATTACTGGAAATGGGTGCTCCGGAAATTATCGTTAGAAACGAAAAAAGAATGCTTCAAGAGGCGGTGGATGCGCTTATTGATAACGGCAGACGCGGCAGAACAGTTGTAGGGCCTAATTCAAGACCTTTAAAATCATTATCAAACATTATTGAAGGTAAACAAGGCCGTTTCCGTCAAAACTTGCTTGGTAAACGTGTTGACTATTCCGGCCGTTCCGTTATTGTTGTAGGCCCGCAGTTAAGCTTAAATCAGTGTGGTCTTCCTAAGGAAATGGCAATAGAATTATTCAAGCCTTTTGTAGTTAATAAATTAATTGAAAGAGGTCTTGTTCAAAATATTAAATCTGCTAAGAAAAAGATTGAAAGGTCAGAGCCCATTGTGTGGGATATCTTAGAAGAAGTAGTTGACGGACATCCTGTTTTATTAAACCGTGCCCCAACCCTTCACAGACTTGGTATTCAAGCATTTGAGCCTATCCTTGTTGAGGGCAGAGCCATTCAATTGCATCCGCTTGTATGTACGGCATTTAACGCTGACTTTGACGGTGACCAAATGGCTGTTCACGTGCCGCTTTCAATTGAGGCACAAACGGAAGCAAGGATGTTAATGCTTGCAACAAACAATATTCTTGCCCCTGCAACTGGTAAACCTATTATCACACCTTCGCAGGATATGGTACTCGGTATCTATTACCTTACTATTTTGAAGGATGAAAATGCACCGGTTAAAGGTTATTTCCATAATTTCCTTGATGCAATATCAGCCCTTGAGCTTGGTAATATCAAGCTTCACGACAAAATCGTTGTAAGGGATGAAACAGGAAAGAGAATAGAAACCACTGTCGGAAGAATAGTGTTCAATGAAACGGTTAAAAAATCCGTACTTTCACACTAGTTTTTTACCAACAAGCAATATTTTAAAGAATTAAAAGAAGAGGGAAATATAAAAAATGACAACGTTGACTCCTGAAACTGCAGCAAAAAAGAAGAAAAATATAGATTTTATAAATAAAACCGTTGATAAAAAAGGTTTAAACAAGCTGCTTGCCCAAATTTATCTTGAAATGGGCGGTGCAAAAACGGCAGAGCTTGCAAATAATCTTAAAAACCTCGGTTTTAAATATGCAACAAAAGCAGGTACCACAATTTCAATCCACGACCTTTCCGTTCCGTCTGTTAAAGGTGAATTATTAAAAGAAGCCCAAGACCAGATTGAACAATCAACTTATCGTTATATGAAAGGTGAAATCACCGAGGTTGAACGTTATACAAAGGTTATTGACACTTGGTCTGAAACAACTGCAAGGCTGACCGAGCAGGTTGTTGAAAACTTTGACAGATTGAACCCTGTATACATGATGGCATTCTCCGGTGCAAGAGGTAATTTATCTCAGGTTTCACAGCTTGTTGGTATGAGGGGCCTAATGGCAGATGCACAGGGTCAAATTATCGACTTGCCTATTAAGTCAAACTTTAAAGAGGGCTTATCTTGTACGGAATACGTTATTTCATCATACGGTGCACGTAAAGGTCTTGTAGATACGGCTCTTAAAACAGCTGACTCGGGATATTTAACAAGAAGACTTGTTGATGTTGCCCAGGATGTTATTATAAGAGATGCTGATTGTCATACGGAAAAGTCAATTAAACTGACAGCTATTATGGACGGTGAAAACGCCATTGTTCCGCTTTTAGACAGATTATTGGGCAGAACTGTTGCGCAGGATATAGTTGACAAAGACGGTAATGTTCTTGTTGAAAAGAACAAGACTGTTGACCGTGAAGATATAGCAAAGATTAAAGACCTTGGTCTAACAGAGGTTGATGTAAGGTCAACTTTAACTTGTGAGCTTGAATATGGCATTTGCCAAAAATGTTACGGTTGGGCAATGACCACTCAAAGACTGGTTGATATCGGTGAGGCTATCGGTACAATTGCTGCTCAGTCAATCGGTGAACCCGGTACACAGCTTACAATGAGAACATTTCACACGGGCGGTGTATTCAAAGGTGCCGGTGCTATGAAACAGGTGCTTGCCCCATTTGACGGTAAGATTTCAGGTGCTCCGAGAACAAGGGAAATGAGAACCCGTCACGGTGATATTGTACAGGTTGCAATTAAAGAAGCCGATATCGAATTTACGGGCAAAAAAGAAACAGAAAAAATTCATATTCCGGCCGGCGCAAAAGTTATGTTTACAGACGGTGCCGAATTCAAAAAAGGCGATAAAATTGCTGAATACGAACCGGTTTCAAAAGGTGACGGCAGCCGTTTAACAGAAAAGGCTACAAAAGATATTACATCTGATATTTCAGGTGAAGTTGTATTTGATGATTTTGTTGCTGATGAAAAGAAAGACAGACAAGGAAACATTTCAAGAACTTCAAACAAATCAGGTATTGTTTGGGTGCTTGGCGGTGATGTTTATACGCTCCCTGCCGGTTCTAAAATTTTAGTTTCAGACGGGCAAAAAATTAAAAAAGGTGAAAAACTTGCCGAAACTTTGATTGTATCTGAACATGGCGGCGAAGTTCGTGTTAATAATTCTTTAGAAGTTGAAAAAGTTAAATTTGAAGGCAGAACAATAAATAAAATTGTTGCAGGTAAAGAATTAACAATTGTTATAGCATCAATTCAGCCTTCAAATGCCGTATTTGAACAAACTAAAAAAGAACAAATCTGGCACGTTACTTCAACTGATGAAAAATATATTGTTAAATCTCCGATTGATACAACGGTTGAAAACGGTATGATTATCGCCGAATTAATTGATGATGAGCACAAAGTATCATCATCAGGTGAAATCAGATATAACGGTATTGAGGTTGATGAAAATCAGGTTGTGGTTCAGGGCGGTGAAGTTGTATTCATCCCTGAAGAAATTCATCAGATATCTAAAGATTCTTCCCTTAAACTTGTTGAGTCGGGAACTTATGTTGAAGCAGGGACCGAGGTTGTTAAAGACCTGTACACGCATATCGACGGTATTGTTGAAATTAAAGAATTCAACGATATTATCCACGAAGTTATTGTTCGCCCGGGTGAATTGCACACCCTTGACAGCATAAATGACCTTAAGGTTGAAGAAAACGAAGTAATCAAGGCAGGTACCGTTGTTGCAGGCAAAATTAAAGCCAAAGTTGATTCAATTGTTACAATTGTTGAAAATGAAACCGATGTACTTGATGAGCTTGATGATTTAGATGAAGAAATAACAGAAGATATTGACGAAGTTGATTCGCTTGATAAGCAATCCGTTCAAATTCTTATCAGGCCTGTTCAAAGCTTTAAAATTGAACCTAAGGATGTTTCAATTGAATTTGATACAACGGATGACTCTATTGAAATTCTTCCTTTAACGCAATTACAGTATAAAGATGGTGCAAGAGTAAGGAACCTTGACGGTGCCGTGCTTACAAGAACATCTTTGGTTCTTTCTATGTCAGGATACTTAAGTCATCTTAAGGGTCTTGTAGAGCTTGATAAAGAAGGCAGCTTAAAAATTGTTGTTCTTGAAACATTGATTGTAAGACGTGAACAGGATGATGCAAGGACATTATCTTCAACGCAAACGGAATTATTGGTTGAAAACGGACAGATTATTGAACCGAGAACCCCTGTTACAAAAACACAGGTGTTATCTGTAGATAATTCTGTAGCAAGCATTAAATCAACCGATAAAGATTTAAGAAGATTACTTCTTGTGTCTGAAAAATATGAACAAAAAATGCCTATTAAATCTAAGGCAACTGTTAAAAAAGGTGAGTTTATTAAACTTGACAGCGTAATATCAGCTTCAGGCGATACATCAACCGCCTCAGGACAGGTTATTGAGGCAGGCAAGGATTCAATAACAGTAAGGCTTGGACGTCCGCATTTAATCAGTCCGGGTACACTTTTACAGGTTGAAAACGGCGCGTTAATCCTTAGAGGCGACTTACTTGCAACTCTTGTATTTGAAAGACAAAAAACAGGCGATATCGTTCAGGGTCTTCCAAGGGTTGAAGAACTTCTTGAAGCAAGGAAACCGAAAGATTCTGCAATCGTTGCGGAAGAAGACGGTGTTGCCGAAATTGAAATTGAAGATGATGTTGCAAGATTATACATCGTAAATGAAAACGGCAGAACCGAAATTAAATACCCGATTGAATCAAGCGTTATCGTTATGGATAAACAAAAGATAACAAAAGGCCAACCGTTAACGTCAGGCCCCTTGAACCCGCACGATGTTATCAGATTAAGAGGCACATTTGCTGCACAGCAATACCTTGTAGATGAAGTTCAAAGAGTATATCGTTCTCAAGGTGTTGAAATTGCTGATAAACACGTAGAAGTTATTGTAAGGCAAATGAGTAAAAAGGTTAAAGTTGTTGACTCAGGAACAACAAAACTTCTCCCGGGCGAGCTTGTTGAGCTTAAAGTTATTGAGGCCGAGAACGCAAGGGTTGAGGCTGAAGGCGGTGAAGTGGCAACATTTGAAGCATTATTGCTTGGTATTACAAAGGCATCTTTGAATACTGAAAGCTTTATTTCTGCCGCTTCATTCCAGGAAACAACCAGAATTCTGACAGAGGCTGCCGTTGAAGGTAAAAAAGACCTTCTTCGCGGATTAAAAGAAAACGTAATCATTGGTAGATTAATCCCTGCCGGTACCGGTTATCATCATTTAATCAATGCTAATGAAGAAAAGGAAAAAGAGGCCCTTAAACGTGCAGCACAGAAAAATCAGGCAAGAAAACCTTCCGCAATTCTGGAAGAGATTGAAGGGATGTTCGGCACTCCTGATTTTACGATTGAATAATAAACAAATTTGCATACATTTTTTATTAAAGCCGCCTGTTTTCAAGCGGCTTTTACTTTACTTTGCCTTAGTAGGGTATTTTAATTAAATAAACTTGTGTGTAAAATACATTCAAAAGTTATCAAAAGGAAAAATATATGTTTAAAAAAATCATCTTAATGCTTGTATTGATATTTGGCTTTGCAATAGCACCGGTTAATGCTGATGAACTTTCAGATGTGCAGGCATTTTTTGAAAACTATATTAAGGCTGCAAATTCTTACTCTAAAACTCTTGTGAATTATTATCAACCTGATGCAAAAATTATTCGCGTAGTAATTAAACCCGATAAAACAACGCAAAGCGTTGATTTTCCTATGTCAAGGTATAAAAATGAGCTAAGAAAATCTGCTCCGCTTGCAAGGCTTAGCCGATACAAAAATACATATACGGATAAAAAGTTCGAAAAGCTCGAAAACGGTGATTACAAAATATCTGCCCTGCGCACGCCAAATAACGATAAAAAGGGTTTGCCGTTTCATTTTATTGTAACAAATACTCCGGACGGGTGGAAGGTGAAGGAAGAATTAATGCACACTACGGTTCAGAAGTTTCTAAATACAAAATAGCTTTATTGCATAAATAAAATAGCGCTAAATCCAGGTAACAACAGTGCAAAAAAGGCAAGAGTATTTGGGCAGTAACCGGTACCGCAGGCGTTAGTAAGGTCAGTAACACCTCCGTTAAGGCTTGGCGCAAAGTAAACGCCGTAAGACTTAGGGGTGCTCGTCCATACATGGTACGGGTAGCAGACGTCAGCATTAACCGCAACGCCGGGTGCGGCGCCCTTACACAGCCCGGGCGAAGGTGAAAAGCTTGGATAACACCTCGGTGCACCGGTAAGCTTTTGCAGTTAAACCGAGAACCCCGGCTTGTGTGCCAAACACACAGAATTTGCTGTATTTGTGACAGGTTTTTCAATTTAACGGTATAAACTTCCGTTAAAGATATTTATAATATACACCGCCGGTGAATATTAAAACTCAATGCGGCCCTGTCTGACGATTTAGCATACAATCCTTTTTTTCTGTTAAAATCCTTGAATTTTAACACTCTAAAAAAGGAAATATTTTATTTATGGTTTGTAAAATCAGAAGCGTTTCTTAAATCGTTAAGATACTGCTGACCATTCATAACTTCCTGATATAACTGGTTCAGGTTTTGTTCCAATTTTCCTAATACTTGCTGTGCATAGGTTTGCGCACCGTCTTTAATTCTTATGCTTTCTTCATTGGCATTTAATCTGACACTTTCAGCCTCATTGAAGGCTTTCATTTTAATATCTTCGCATTCCTGAATAACCTGTTCTCTAAAGCTTTTTGCCTTTTCTTCCATATCTCTCATTATGCTTGACTCATTCAGCATTCTGTGGCGTTCATTTTCAGCATCTGCTATTATCCTGTCAGCTTTCATTCTTGCATCCTGAAGGATATCGTCTTTTTTTCTTAAAATAACATGTGCATCCCTTATTTCATTTGAAACGGCATCAGGGAAACCGTTAATAATCTTTGATAATTCTTTGCTTTTCACCACTACATAATGACCCGGTACTATGTGCAGCCCGACTTCCCAAAGTTCGTTTAATTTATCTATTAAATCGTACATTTTTTCTTCTGACTGTGACATACTAAAATTCTGCCTTTCGTTCCTTATTCTTTTGTAAATATTCTACCACACTTTTTGGAACAAATTTAGAAACATCTTGTCCCAATGTTGATAATTCTTTAACAATTCCTGATGATATAAAATTGTATTTTGGTTTTGTAATTAAAAACACTGTTCCGATTTCAGGAGCAATGGCCTGATTTGTTTGGGATAGTTGCATTTCATATTCAAAATCCGATACGGCCCGGAGCCCTCTGATTAAAAATTTTGCGCCTACTTTTCTTGCATAGTCTATCGTAAGCCCGTCAAAGGAATCCACCTCGACATTTTTAAGATTTTCAATATCTTCAATAGATTTTCTTATAAGCTCCACCCTGTCTAATGTAGGCAAATAAGATTTTTTGGAATTGTTTTTTAAAACAGCAATTATAACCTTGTCAAACATTGAAGAGGCTCTTTCCAAAATATCAAGATGCCCCTTTGTTACAGGGTCAAAGCTTCCGGGGTATACTGCAATTTTCATTTCATTTGTGCTATTCACACTAAATATTATATAATTAAAATTTTTTTGCCAAAATACATGTTGGCGCTAAAACCTAATTTGTAACAAAAAGTTTACAAACTGTTAAAAATTCCCTAAAATTCATGCTTTTCCCATGACTTTTTTAAAAAAGTCATTAATTTAGATGATATTCAAGGTTTATGTGTAAAGTATTTCTTAATCATGCCGTCATCCGTAACGGAGGGAGTTTTAGGTAAAAATGTTTAATCCTGCTATCCAAAGCTATATAAATTCATCAGGTGAGGCTCAGGCAAAGGCAAGGGCAAAGCAGATTGATACGTACTTAAATTCAATCTACCCAAGCGAAAAACCGGCAGTATCACCTGATATCAAAGCTCCTTTTGGTGCAAAGCCCTTTAATGAAGTATTGAAAACTTCAGCTGATTCAAAGCAGGTATTCAAGCTTGATATGCCGCCAAACGTGCCCTCTATGCCATTTGGGTCTTTATCTGTATCGGGCAGAGGCAGAAATTTTTCTAAAAACGAAATTCTGAGTCTGATAGACAGAACTGCAGATAAATACGGGGTAGACAGTAAACTTGTGCGTGCCCTTGTAAAGCAGGAATCAGGCTTTAACCCGAATGCTAAATCCCATGTCGGTGCCATGGGTCTTATGCAGCTTATGCCGTCAACTGCCGCAGGTCTTGGTGTTAAAGACCCTCTTGACCCTGTGCAAAATATAGACGGCGGTGTAAGGTATCTTAAATCAATGCTTGAGAGGTTTAACGGAAATAAAATCCTTGCTCTTGCTGCCTATAATGCAGGCCCTAACGCCGTGAAAAAATATAACGGTGTCCCCCCTTATAAAGAAACCCAAAACTATGTACGTTCAATTTTAAGTATGTACCTGTAAATTCCTGTTTGCGTAAATTATAAAATAAGGAAAATATAAAATGACAGAAGGTTTTACCCCAAAAATTAATCTAAATGACAGAATGGAGCATACAAAGCTTTCAACAAGCCTTCCCCCGACACGATTGAAGGGTGTGGAACAACCCGAAACAACGGATTTTAAATCGGTATTTTCAGGGCTTGTAGAAAATCTGAACAAAGACCTAAATGCCCCGGATGAGCTTACAAAAGATGCTATGGTGGGGAAAGCTGATATCCATGATGTTATGGCAGCCATTTCAAAATCCGAAATTCAGGTAAACATTGCAACCACTGCTGTTGGTAAAGTCATACAAACGTATGAAAAAATCATGCAAATTACAATCTAAAGTTAACTAATAATAATTTTAATAGTATAATTATTTGTGTAGTAATCTAAAATCACCGGTTATCAACTATAAGAAAGATATAAATTGCCAATGGATTTCAAAAAGATAATGGAAAATAAACCGTTATTCTACGGCATAATAGCAGCCATAGTTGTTGCGCTGCTGCTTGTTATAATCATTGGTGTGGCTGTTTCAAGTAATTCAAACCCTAAAAATAATACAGTTAAAGAAAAAATAATAAAAGAACCATACGACCTTTTTACAACAGATAAAATAGGCCAGGCACTTGAGGTGCAGGCACTTTTAGCGCGTCAGGGCATAAAGGTATCAAGACGGGTTGACGGTACAAAATCCACACTGTTTTTGGCTGAATACACCCAGGACCAAAAAGACAGAGCCCTCCTTGCAATAGTAAGGAGCGGTATAGTGGACCAGCATATCGGTCTTGAAATCTTTGATAACGGCGATTTTACCTCCACCAAAGAGGATAAAAGAATACGTCTGGCACGTGCCATAAATGGTGAACTTGCAAGGCTTATAAGAAAACTTGATTCTGTTGAAAATGCCCAGGTATTTATTTCTATCCCTGAACAGACAATGTTTGCCGCAAACAAAAAGGCAGTCACTGCAACGGTTCAGGTTCAGTTGGAACCTAATACAATCCTTGATAATATGAAGGTTAAAACAATTACAAACCTTCTTCTTGGTGCAGTTCAGGGTTTGGAGGCTGAAAATATTTCAATAACAGACACTGACGGTAATGTTTATTCAAGCATTATTGGCGGTGCAAATGATGCACTTTCAAAGGCTCAAGAAAATGATAAATATATGCAGCAAAAGGTTGCCGCCCAGTTAGACAGGCTTGTCGGCAAAGGCAACTATGTTGTAACCGTATCCACATTTTTAACGCAAGCCCCTGTTGAAAAAACAAGTATAATCTATGACCCGCAATCAAAAACCGCTGTTAATGAACAAAATTTTTCTGAAAAATTAGGCGATGTTTCAAACGATACAAACTCTGCAACAAATGCAGTAAGCGTATATTTGCCATACGGAGTACCGGGCGGCGGCGCTAATTCTACCCAGGACAGAAGATATGTTCGCCAGGCCCATGAAACACAATATGGTGTGTCTAAAACCCAGGTGAATGAATATATGAAAGAGGGTGTGATAGAGGAAATTTCCGTTGCGGTTTCTCTTGAACAATCTTCAATTCCTATGAGTATGACAATTCAGGAGATGAAAGAGCTTATAGCACATGCAGCAAGCCCTCTTGTGGACCCTGAAAATGTATCAATAGCATTTGTTGAATCAACATCCCCCATTCTGGCCCCGGATAGTCCAAACCAGCTGCCAAAGCCTGAAGAATCCGGAAACCCATGGTGGGTTGTGGGGCTTGCTCTGCTTATCGGGTTGGGTTTTGGTTTAAAACATATAGCCCAAAAGGTTAGAAACGAAGCCCAAAGGCAGGAAGAAGAGCTTGAGTTATTACGCCAAAAGGCAGAGGTTCAGGAAAAGCAGCTGCAGGATGTTAATATGAAAGCGGCCGAACTTATCCAAAGGCAGGCTGAAATGGCACAAAATTTAATAGAACAGCAAAATTTACAGATGATACAGGCCCAAAACGCAGCCCAGGCTGCAATGGCGCAAGGTCAAACACCCGCCACGCAGCCGCAAAGAAGGGACGTTAATATAAATGATGAATTAAACGAACTTTCTATGGATTTCAATGATATTGATGAAAATCTTGCTGTTGAAAGGTTAAAAAACTGGATTGAAACAAACTAGCCCTAATTAAAAAATAAGGGTAGAATAGAATTGTAAAAGGGAAAATCCGGTGGCAGATGAAAAAAAAGCTATAGAAGGGTTCAGCCCGCAAGATTTTGCAAAAAACCTGGCAGGTCAGGCTGCCCAGGTAATTCCTGCTGACATTTCCCCAAACGATAAAAAGTTTATTATTGATATTGTTTATAAATTCTGTGTCCTTTCGGGCGATGCCCTTGTTAAAGATGTTTCCCTCAATCTTAATGCAGCCCAGGCCTCTTTGATTACACAATTTATCGGTGAATGGTCTTTTCACAAATCTATTGACCTCTTAAGGGCAAATATTGAGCCTTCACTTAGGGAAGGCGTACTGCAAAGAGTAGCGTTTACTGTTTTTGAAATTGCAAAACAGGCAGTTGTTAAAAAAATGCCGCAAGAACAAATTATACCCCTTGTAGAACACCATGTAAATAACTGTTTTAAACAGGCAATAGAAGATTTAAAGGCAAAAGGTGCCATTGATGAAAAGGTTTCGGATAATGCTCTTCATCAATCTAATATTGATGCTATGGCAAAAACCCAGACAGAAAAAGAAACCGTGGGTGCAAATATGTCTGATGCCAAAATTTTAAAACTTGCCTCTCTTGCACTTCTTATTAAAAATATGCCAAAGGAAAAAATCAAAAATATAATTACAAAATTCAATAAACCCGAAGCACAGGTGCTTATTCAATATTTGCAAATGCCGGATTTAGATACCAAGGTTGATAAAGATATAACAGCAAGATGTATATCTGAAATGCGCCGCACATTGCCGGAGCCAAAGAATATAACTTTGGAAAGATGTTTTAGAAAATTGTGTAAAATTGTTAAAAATTCGGATAAGAACGAGGTTTTGGGTATTATAAAGGATGAAAGACCGCAAATTAAAGACTTTGTACTATCTGTTTACAATAAGGATGAAGTTATAATTTCAGCCAAAGTAGCTGCAGTTGTATGTAAATACCTGGAAGAAAAACTTGCAGGCTAAGAGTATGATAATAAGAAGAAGAGCAAATAAAAACCCGCAAAAGGTAAATAACATTCCGCCTCAAACTGCCGTACCGGAAGATGAATTGCAAGCACCGGTGCAAGAGGTGCAAATGCCGTTAAATCCGTCGGTCGATACTCCTGCCTTTCTTGAAGAAAATGAAACTGCGGTAATACCGGAATTCAACCCCCCTCTTCCTTCTAAAAGTGAGCTTGAAGAAAAGCTTGAAGAGATTGAAAAAATTGATATTACAAGCCTTGAATTCAAAGAAAGGTTTGAAAGGCGCCGCGGGGAAAGACGCAGGGGTTATAGAAGAATTGATGAAAGAACCCTTGTATCCCGCGCACAGGAAGAAGCCCAAAGCATTAGGGAACTTGCCGCAAAAGAGGGGTACAAAAACGGCATTGAAAATGCCGCGTTAGAACTTGAAAATCTTAAAAATTCATTATCTGAATTTTTAAACTCCAAAAAAGAGGCTTACGAGGCACTTTCAGATGATATGTTGGAGCTATCGCTTGAAATAGCAAAAAAAATCATTAAAAAAGAAACGGAATTATCTCCTGATGTACTAAAAGGAGTGCTCACGGAAGTGTTTGACGAAGTGTCCTCAAATGAAGAAAAAATAACTATAAAGGTGGCACCAGATGAGGTGGATTTTGCACGCGCCTCTTTGCCTGATGTTTTGAAAAATTCAACAATTGATGCAAAGATTGTTATTGTAGCAGATGAATCTGTTGAAAAAGGCAGCTGTGTGGTAATTACATCAAATGGCGTTATTGATGCTAATTTTTCAACCCAGCTTTCAATTATTCAGAATGCTTTTGGTATTTATAAGGGGGGTGCATAGTTTATGGCAAAGCCTGCTGCACCCGCAAATAATCCGATATCGGAAATTGTTCTTGCGATATTTGTAATTCTCCTTATTTTGATTTTACTTATGGAGATGCCAAACTGGGTTATAAATTTTTCAATTTCGTTAAATATTACACTTGGTATCGTACTTTTAATGATTTCCCTTTACGTGCAAAAGCCTCTTGAACTAGCCGCTTTTCCTTCCATTATTCTTATCGGCACAATGTTTAGGTTGGTGCTTTCAATAGCATCCACCCGTCTTATCCTTGCAAAAGGGGATGCGGGCCAGGTGGTAGAGGCATTTGGGCAGTTTGTAACCGGCGGCAATATGATAGTCGGCGGTGTAATATTTTTGATTATTACTGTTGTACAGTTTATGGTTATTACAAAAGGTGCGGAACGTATCGCAGAGGTTTCCGCAAGGTTTGCACTGGATGCTATGCCGGGTAAACAGATGACAATTGATGCGGATTTTAACGCAGGGCTAATATCCCCTGAAGAGGCAGTTAAACGCCGTGAAGACCTGCAAAGGGAATCATCGCTCTTTGGTTCTATGGACGGTGCGATGAAGTTTGTAAAAGGGGATACAATTGCAGGTATTATAATTACTGTGATAAATATTGTGGGCGGTTTAATAATAGGTGTTATGATGAACCAGATGCCCCTTGCGGATGCTGTTGCAAAGTATACGGTGCTTACAATCGGTGACGGTCTTGCAGCCCAGGTTCCTTCCCTTTTAATGTCTATATCATCAGGTATCGTGATGACCCGCTCTACCGCAGCATCCACCTCATTGGGTAAGGATGTATCGGCACAGGTACTATCTAAACCCCAAAGTTTGTTTTTTGCATGTGCCTTTCTTGCGCTCATTGCCCTGACAAGCGGTGTTACCGGGCTTCCGTGGTGGCCTTTTGTATTGTTTATGGTAATTATAGCGGTTGCGGGTTTCTCTGTTCTTGTAAATCAGGATGTACAGCAGCAGCTTGGGCAATTGGATGCCGTTAAGCAAAATATGCAAGACCTTGTTAATCCTAATAAAATGTATGAAAGACTTGGTGTTGATGTATTAAGCTTGCAGGTGGGGGCGGGTCTTCTTGTTATTGCAGACCCCGACCAGGACGGGCAATTGCTTGCAAAGATTGCAGCCCTTAGGCAAAGAGTAACGGATGAACTTGGCTATATTATCCCAAACATCCGTATTATGGATTCTTCAGCCATTGCAGATAATGAATATTTAATTGCAATCCGCTCTAATACTGTTGCAACAGGCATGGTATACCCCGGTAAATATATGGTAATTGCAGACCAATGGGAGGCGCTCGGGAAAAAGGTGCCTGATAATGTGATAGTAAGCGTGGACCCAACATATCAATCCCAGGCATACTGGCTTGATGCCCAGTATATTAATAAAAATGACCGTATAACTGCTGTAGATTCAGTGGATGTAATAGTGACCCACCTGCAGGATTGTGTAAGAAAATATGTTGATGAGGTTATGACAAAGACTGATGTCTTAAAATTAATGGAGCTTGTAAAATCTCAGGACCCAACCCTTGTTAATGACCTTGTGCCAACGATTATATCAACATCTGATTTAAGAAAAATCTTTGTAAACCTTATAAGGGAAAAGGTTTCAATTAAGGATATTATATTTATATTTGAAAGACTTTGTGATTATGCCAGGTTTTCAAAAGAGCCTGATATCCTTTCTGAAAGACTGCGTGCTGCATTAGGGCGGCAAATCTGCCTTGCAAATTCTAACAGGGATAAAGTTTTGTATGCCCTTACCCTTTCATCCGAATGGGAAAAAACCCTTGATGATTCCTGCCAAAGAACGGAATTGGGCACAATGTTTCTTTTAAACCCTATGCAGGTGCAGGAGCTTATTGAAACCACCGCAAATACACTTATGAAAGCACATCAGGCAGTAGGCAGCCAGCCTGTGATATTATGTTCCCCAAGGATAAGATTGCCTCTTTATCAAATGTTGGAGCGGCATATCCCCACTATTGTTGTTATTTCTTATTCTGAACTAATTACGGATATCCGTGTAGAGGCTATAGATACGATAGGCGAAGGATATTAACCGCACAAGCCGGTGTTCCCAAGGAACTTGCGATGAGCAAGTGACTGGAACATTACGATGGCGACGTAGGATAATCGAGCACACCGGTGCGAGATACCCACAGGAGCTAAAACCGCACAAGCCGGTGTTCCCAAGGAACTTGCGATGAGCAAGTGACTGGAACATTACGATGGCGACGTAGGATAATCGAGCACACCGGTGCGAGATACCCACAGGAGCTAAAACCGCACAAGCCGGTGTTCCTAAGGAGCAACGATAAAGACGGCAGGATTAAATTGAATAATTGTGCAATAAATAAAGCTCTTGAAATCTTTCAAGAGCTTTAATAAACCTGCAATCAGAGGGTTAAACTATTATATCCACCCCGTCAATATTGGTAATTCGGTGATTTATGTCTGCACCAGGGTATTTTGGAAAATCAGAATCCGGGTATCCAAAGGTTTTAAGTGCAGCTTGTGATGCAAGCAGTGTTTTTCCGTCAAATACTTTAACCATTGAATTTTGTATTAAAACCCTATCCTTTTCGGCAAAATTGGTTAAAAATTTTCCGTCCTGATATGCTTCAATGGAACGGTATAAAGCCTCCGGTTCCCCTGCATCTTCCCAGGTTTCAACAAGTTTAACATCACATTTATTTGCCCCGTATTTTGCCTGAACCTTTGTGCAGGCAGCGGCAAAATCATACGGCTCATCCTTGTCCTTGGCTATAAACATTGGGTCTTCTTCAAGCTCATCCAACAGCCATTCCATAGCATCCGCCTTAATTACAAACATACCGGTATTTGCAATGCATTTTCCTTGCGGAGTTTCAAATTTACGTGCAATATCAAGGGTTTTCGGTTTCTCAACAAAACCTGCAAGTTTCATTATATCGTCTTTTTCGGTTGGTATTACATTTAAAACACCGAATTTGTTTACAACATCCCTGGGGTTTCTTTCTACACCCACAAGCCCCATTTGCTTTGTTGGGTCTTCTATAACATCTTTTACAAAGTAATTAAGTTCAAAAGGTTTATCAGTATGGAACATATTGTCGCCGCAGCACACTACAACGTTCTTTTGGGGTTTTCCTGCCTCTCTTAATTTCTGGGCATCATCAATAACTTCTGCAAAAGAGCCTCTTGCTACAGCGGCATTTTTCCTTATCAATCCTTTTTCATCTGCAAACGGTACACTCATTGCCATTGCAATATCAAGCATATGGAAATTCCTGCCGTTTTCAAGAGGGATTGCAAAACTGATTTTATTAACCTTTTTGCCCTGGGTTTCTGATAATTCCATAAATCTTTTACCCTTGCCTGCTGCAAGTACATAAAAATTAGTATTTTTCTTTACTTTATTGAAATCTCTGCATTCCTCTTTCTTTTCAATGGATTTTTGGAAATTTCTCTTAAATGGCCTTATGACTTCATTTTCAATATAATCACCGTTATTTTTGGTGGATGTGGTTACATACACGCTCTTAAAATTCAGCCCGGCTTGGTTTGCGGAACTGTTAATCCCTTGGATTTTCATTTTCTCTCCTTATTTTTATCCTAACAACACACAGAAAAATTTAAATATTTCATGATAATAAAACCCCTGAAAAAACTTTTTTGCTAATTTAAATTTGGACGGGGATTTTTTTAAAACAAGAACGTGTTTTAGTTATTTGTGTTTATGCTTTATTGTAGTGTTGGTGTCTATTTTCAGGTTTTTTGTACGTGCAAAATCTTTCAGTGCCTGATTTTATCCGGTTTTCGGTTTCTGATTTTTCTTATTTTTAGCATGTTTTAGAAGTTTTTTAGCCCGTTTTTTATATGCATTGCCTTAAAACCGTTATGCACAGAGTATAACCTGCGTGTAAAAACCTGTATATACACTAAGGGTAAGCATTTTGCCTTGTGTTTAATTTAATGTATTATTGACAGCAATTTTCGCAATGGCTTTAAAACCGCTGTCTGTCTGCTTTTCTTGCGTGCAGAAACCTTGTAATGCCTGATGTGACTGAATTTTAACCCTAAAATTTATAAAAATTAAAGCTCAAGTTTTTTCTGCTCTATTTTTTGCCGGTCCAAAATATTACGCAAGAAACTTTTTCTGTGATATTTTGAAGGGCCGTATTTTATAATAGCATCAATGTGTCTTGGGGAAAGGTAGCCCTTATTGGTTTTCCAGCCATATTGCGGAAATTCTTCATCTAATTTTATCATCAGATTATCCCTTTCCACTTTGGCTAAAATGCTTGCTGCAGCAATGGATGCGGACTTGCTATCGCCCTTAACTATTGTTTTTTGGGGAAATTCGTATCCTCTAATCCTGTTATTCCCGTCTACAAGCACCATACACGTGGTTCTTACTTCCCGTACAACATTCATGCAAGCCTGTTTCATTGCTTCGCACGTGGCATTTAGAATATTTATTCTGTCTATCATAGTTTCATCTATCATAACAACGGATGTGACGGCATTTTCCTTTATCACCGGATACAGCTCCAGTCTTGTTTTTTCGCTGATTTGTTTTGAATCATTTAATTTTGCAAGCTGTTCAATCACCTGAGCCGTCGGTGTTTTAAAACATACAGCCGCCGCAAATACAGGTCCTGTCGCAGGCCCGCGCCCTGCCTCATCTGTGCCTATAATAAGGGTGCATTTAGAGCGCTTTTGCTCTTCTTTATCAAATTCAAATAAGCTTAAATTCCTTGCCCTGTCAGTATTTTCAGGCTTAGTAATGTTTTTATTCAAAGTCATCCAGTGTAAATTTTCCTATTTTTCCGTCTCTGAAATTAGACAATATAAACTGTGAACACCTTGTTATATCAGGCTTTCCGCCGCTAACTATCCAGTTTCTTGCAATTGCAACATTTTCCACCGTTATTTCATTATTCCCCAAATTGTAGTAGCTGCGCACATTTTCGCCATATTCACGCTCAAGACATTTTAAAAGCTCTCTTGCTGCATATTCGTTATCATAGGCATTTTCACCTATTGAATTCACGAAAGCAAGCTTCAGTGCGGTATTTTGGTCGGCTTGCTTCATTGGAATAATCCCCGGGGTGTCTAAAAGTTCAATTTTATCATGTACCCGAACCCATTGCTGTTGGCGGGTTACGCCGGCTTTAGCTCCGGTTTTTGTCTTTGCCTTTTTAATTAATCTGTTTATTGTGCTTGATTTTCCGACATTTGGCATGCCAACTACCATTACCCGTATAGCCCTTGGCAGCAGGCCTTTTGCGGTCATTTTTTCGTGTATCGGTTTTGCGCATTCAAGAATTTTATTTATTATTAAATTTGTATCTTTTTGACTTCCGTTTGAGGTTAAAAGGCATATGCTGCCTGTGTTTTGCTCAATTTGTTTTTTCCATTTTAAATTGAGTTTTTCATCTGATAAATCCGCCTTGTTTAAAAGAATTATTCTCGGTTTAATGCCAAAAAGCGCCTTGCTGTCTGCATAAGCGCTTGATATTGGTATACGCGCATCTAAAACCTCTAAAATAACATCAACTAAATTCAGTTTTTCCTTTAAGGCTCTTTGCGCTTTAGCTATATGTCCCGGATACCAGTGTATATGGCTCATTTAGGGCACCAAAGACTTATCTTTTTTCAAGTTTTTCTCTGATTCTTGTAGCCTTACCTGAGCGTTCTCTTAAATAGTATAGTTTTGAACGTCTTACGGCACCTTTTCTTAATACCTGAATTTTTTCAATTCTTGGTGAGTAAATGGCAAAAACCCTTTCTACACCAACACCCTGGAAGATTTTTCTTACAGTGATAGTTTTGCTTATGCCTGAACCGTGTTTTTTAATAACGGTACCTTCAAAGGCCTGGGTTCTTTCTTTGTTGCCTTCGATAATTCTTACAAATACCTTAACGGTATCCCCCGGGTTGGTTTCGGGCATTTCCTTTTGCGTATATTCTTTTTCTAATTCGCTGATGATAGGATTCATTTTTATTTACCTTTTCTTTTTTGATTATAACCACAATTTAACTATTGTACATCTGATACTAAACCAAACATTATTAATATTCAAGCCCTTGTTAAAAAATGTTGAGCTTTTAAAGCGCCTGCCGGGTAAAAGCCCGCTTGGGTGATATAATTTTTATATGAAAAAATCTCTAGCAGTTTTTATAATCTGTCTTTTATTTATCATTTTTGCATTATTAGAATACCCGCGCGGCAGTGCCTATAAAGTTTTGGAAGTTATTGAGGGGGATAAATTTTACATAGACTTTAATGCGGACGGCAAAAAAGATAAAGACGAACTTATTCATCTTAAAGGTGTAAATACTTTTCCTCTCTCCTTTGGGCAGAAGGCGGAAGAATGCGCTGCAAAATACAATATCACCCCGGCGGAGGCTGTGTCACTCGGGCATTTGGCAAAAGAATTTGCTAAAGAAAATCTGGAAGGGAAAAATATAGAACTTATTCACCCTGTGGGGCCGTATAACCACACTTATCAATATCGCTTTGCAGAAGTTAAATTTTTTAAAACACTCCCCGGTACTGATAAAACCGGGCGTGGGGAAAATTTTGGTGTTATTCTTCTTCGCGAAGGGCTTGGTTTTGCCTATGAAAGCAAGCAAGATAAAGTTTTTAATCCGTATAAAACTTTTGAAAATGCAAAAAAGATTAGAAAAATGGCACATTTTGCCTGGGAAACTATGCCTAAAAACAGCATACGCCCTGCTGCTGGCAATAAAAAAATCTATGCAAATACCGGTAAAAAGCCTGTGCCGTATGTTCTTTCGCCTCAAAAAACTTTTGGTCCGGTCACGGTTTTTCTGATTAATCCAAATGCGTTTAATAAACCCTCATTTTCCTGCAGGGCTGCTGCTTGCAGGGAACTTTTAAAATGTATAAACGAGGCAAAATCCGATATAAATTTTGCACTTTACGGGATAGAGGGGCAGGATGAAATATTTGCGGCACTTTCCCGCGCAAAGGAGAGGGGCGTTAAAATAAGGGGGGTTGTTGATATAAAGTCTGATAACACCTATGTTTACAAAGATACAGCAAAGCTAAAAGGCCTGTATGGTGTGGTTGATGATAACAAGGCGCAGCTTATGCATAATAAATTTTTTATTTTTGATAATAAAAAAGTATTTACAGGCACTATGAATTTATCAGCATCCGGTTCCGGCGGTTATAATTCAAATACGGTAATAATTTTAGAGGATATTTCAGCTGCCGGGGTATTTAAAAAAGAATTTGAACAAATGTATCTTGGTGCTTTTCAAGGTTCAAAAACAGATAACAGTGCGCCTTTTATAATTAACAACGCAAAATGGAGGCTTTCAATTTTCTTTTCCCCAAAAGGGAATGCATATGAAAAGGGGATTTTACCGCTTATTGAAAATGCTAAAAAAGAGATATTTATTAGTATTTTTTACCTTACCCACAGAGGGCTTATAAATGCTCTAAAGGAAGCAAAAGCCCGCGGAGCGGATGTTAAAATTATCTACGATGCATCAGCTGCAAATAATATGAAAGATAGACTAAAAACCTTGAGAGAGGCGGGTATTAAGGTTAAGGTTGAAAACTGGGGCGGTAAAAACCACCAAAAAGATATGGTAATTGACGGGAAATATTTTATAACGGGAAGTGCAAATTTTTCAAATTCCGGTATGAACTATAATGATGAAAATATTTTAATATTTGAAAATAAGGAAATAGCAGGGTTTTATAGGGAACATTTTGTAAAACTGTATAATTCGCTTGATGATAAATATTTAGACCTTACTCCGCGTGCTGAAAGCTTTGAAAGCGTAAATTCCTGCTATGACGGAATAGACAATAATTTTGACGGTAAAACCGACAGTGAAGATATTGGCTGCAAGGCAGATACCAGTACAAACAATACCTCTTATAAGCCTAAAGGGTAACCAATTTGCACTCGATACTTTTTTCAGGTAAAATATTAATATAAGTAAACTGATATTAGGGAAGTATTGAGGATAATGGAATTTTTCAGAAAAAACAGAAGAATTATAGTTGGCATCCTTGTAATTACGGTTGCAGCCTGGATGATAGGCGCCACTATTTTGCTGCCTCTTCTTGCAAATTAAAACCCGTAACCGGTGCTCCCGTTAGGGTATTACAATTTTATCTATGAATATAAAACTCAAAAAAATAATTGCATATTTGCTTTTCACTGTTATTTTGTGCGCGCATAATATAACGGCTTTTGCTGCAAACCAACAGACAGTTGAGCAAAAAAGGGCCCAGGCCAAAAAAGAAATTCATAAACTTAAGCTTTTAGAAAAGATTGAAACAAACAAACTTTACAGGAATCAAAAAAAGCTTGAGCAGACAGAACAGGATTTGTACCATAATAAAAAACGATATAAAAGCGCTCAGGAAGAGCTTTATACACTTCAAATCCAGCTTGAAAATGCCTTACAAAATTACAGGGCACAACAGCACGCTACAAACAAACGTATAACACAGATTTTTAAAACCAAACGAAAAAGTTATATTGAATTTTTAATGTCTGCAAACAATGTAAATAACCTGCTTGACAGGATTTATTTTGAAAACATTGTAATGAAAATTGACAGGGAAAAGATATCAAAAACTCAGGAAAGAACAAGGCGCATAAGGGATATAACAAGAAGGCTTGAAGCCCAGAAAAATGAGCTTAAAACATCAATTGAAACTATGAACCGCCAACAAAAGCATATTCAAAGTGCTATTTCCCGTAATGAAAAAATGATATACAAGCTTAAAACCGACCGCGCAACCTGGGAAAAATCCGAACGGGAGCTTGCCCGTCAATCAAAACAAATTGAAGATATGATTAATAAAACGGTTAGCAAAACCCCGAAGACTACCGTTATTTCAACAACTCCAAACTTTGTAAGACCGGTTGCGGGGCCTTGTACTTCGCCTTACGGTACAAGAATACATCCGATATTTAAGAAACAAATTTTCCACTCCGGTGTTGATATAGGTGCTCCGTATGGTGCCGCAGTAAAGGCTGCAAATTCAGGCAAGGTAATATTTACAGGGTGGTACGGAGGATACGGCAAGGTTGTAATTATTGACCATGGCAAGATAGGCGGCGTGCCCACAACCACATTGTATGCCCACCTTTCAAGCTACAGGGTGGATAAAGGCGCCTCTGTATACAGGGGGCAGGTTATAGCAAATATAGGTACAACAGGTTATTCAACAGGGCCGCATTTGCATTTTGAGGTAAGACGAAATGGCGCAACAACCAATCCTTTCAACTATATACCAAGATAATAAAAGCATGAATTTTGTCTGTGTTTTGAGGTAGAATAATTATATGCAATTAAAATGTGCAGATAAAAATCATATAAAATTGAAAGCCATCCTTTTGTTTATTTTAGCGGTATTTCTTTTTAAAATGCCCGTTGAGGCCTTTTCTTATGAGGTTGTAGAGGCTGAAACAAAGCCTGTTAAGGTAAAACCAAAAAGTGCCCATGGCAGTGAGGTAAGGCTGAATTCAAGTGCAAATTATGATGTTTATAATACAACAGAAACCATTTTTGATGATAAATATTCTTCAAGAAAGGAACTCAGTATTCCAAACCCGCTTGATGAAATCCTTCTTAAAAGAATAAAAGAAACAAATGTATCAAATAGCGGGGAAAATATACAGGCCTCTAAGGGTAAAAAAGGTATTACAATCGACAGTAAAGAGCTTGAATACTTTGATTCTACAGGTGAACTTGAAGCCAGAGGCAATGTTGTTATTACATCGGGCAATAATACTGTTTTAACTGCAGATAAAGCCTTGTATGATAAAAATGCAAACGTAATTAAACTTTTTAACAACGTTGTGCTAAGAAAAGGCGACAGCGTGGTTAAGGGTGAATATATGGTCGTTAATCTTAATGAAGAAAATGCCCTTATGGATGCACCCGTTGCCTCGGTTGGCACCTTTGTACGCGTCAGGGCGGCAGAAGGATACGCCTATACAGACAGGATAGAGGCTGTAAACGGCAGTATTGAGCTTGCAAAAAAAATCGAAATGCGCCTGCAATCATCCGGGTTTAATAACTATGACGGTATGCTAATTCAGGATGAAGAAGTTTCATTTGATGTTAAAAAACAAAGGCTTTCTCCTTATAAAATCAGAGCTAAAGAAATTGTTGTGGAATCCGGAAAAGACCATGACAGCCTGATTTTAAAAAATGCCGACTTATACTATAAAAAAACAAAAATAGCCGCTCTTAGCTCCATAGAGCTGTTTGCAGATAAAGACATGAATTATGTGGAGGCCAATATTCCTGTTGAGGTTGGCTCTATTAGTGATTTTGGACAGTATTTTGGTTTGGGATATATTTTCAAACTGCCTATGGGTGGCAATCTTAAGCTTGCACCTGCTATTGTCTATGATGACGAGCTTGGTGTCGGTGTTTTAGGTACATTGAAAACAAAAAGGCTTGAAGTTGAAGGCGGCTGGGCAACAAGCAATAATAATCTTATTATTGACGGCCGGTATAATTTTAATGATAAAATTTGGGCGGATTTTGCACGCCATGCATATAAAGACGAATGGTTCCTCGGTGCAAAAAGGCCCGGGCATATGCTTCAGCTTGTGTATGATGATGAATACAGAGTTAAAGATATTAGCGCCATTTTTAAGCAGAGGTTTACGGCAGGTTATGTGTCCGATTATCTTGAAAAACATCAGGAGGATGATAATTACGGCACTATGCGCTTAAGGTGGCAAAGTGAACTTTCAAAACATATAATAGGCGTTACCAATAAAGAACAGGATATGGCCCTGAATATGGGTGTTTCCGGGCAGACTATGGCAACAGTGTATGGCACGGGTGAAACATTTGCGCTTGCAAGGGGCGGCCCGTATATTGATTCCAGGGTTAAAAACTGGAGGTCAAGAATAAGCTACAGAATAGGCGGTACGCACGGTTACAGCCCGTTTAAATTTGATGAATATACATACGGTAAATCATCCATTGATATTGATGAAAGTATTAAACTTGGCAAGTATTTATCAATTGGCTACAGAGGCGTAATAAGCCCGCTTAAAGATAATGAAGACAATGATTTACTTACGGAGAACAGATTTTATGCAATAGTGGGGCCGGAGGATATTAAGCTTGCGGTATCATATGACAGTATTAGGAGCAATTTGCACCTTGACCTTATGTTTTTGCTTGGTACGGATAAAACAAATATAGATTATCAAAAGCTCATAATTAAAGACCCTGATAAACTTCAAAAGAAAGAACAGACAAGTATTGGCAGGGATTGGAAATACAGAAAAATTAAGGTGCCTGAAAATCTGTAGCTTGCGGCATATGCTGGTAAATTCAGCCTGTTCAGACAGGTCTGGCAGTGTTTTTATCCTTATGTAAGATAATCTTTAAATTTTTTATCCACATCAAAATAAAACCCGCACCCGTCAAGGGTTTCTCCGCCATTATGAATAAAAGACGCATTGACGGAAGGATAATCCCTGCAATAAAGTGACCTTAGAAAATATTTTTTGCACCTGCCGTCTTCCCCAAGCGATTTGCACCTGAATGTGAGTGCCCCGTTAAAAAATGAATTGTTTTCGTTTTTTACCTTGCCGCTTATTTCAAAATGCAAATATCGTCTGTTGTCACTTTGTAACTCTTTAAATGCTGCCTCTGTTTTAATATATCCGTTTTCATCGCTGAAAAGTATTGTCTTGCAGCATTCACCGCACTGTTTACACTTTCCTTTTACAACATATTTTGATGAAAACAGTTTGTTTTTAATGTGCTGTATTATATCTTCAAAAATATTTTTGGCATTAATAATCATACTTAATCACTGACCCTTATAATTCCTTTTATTACAGGTTTCAGGGTATTTGTGTATTCAAAAATCTGAAAAATATAATATCCTTTTTTGTTTATTACAAAAAAATCTGTATGAAATTTTTTATTCTTTAACTCTACGGTTTTATTATAAAGATACTCATATCCGAAAAACTCATCCGCATCATTGTCTTTTCTAAACACCTGTACCTTAACAAGCCTTGTTTTAAATTCTTTTGGATTATAGACAAGGTAATGGATTTTTTCACCTTTTTTAAAAATATTTTGCGGCGTATATCCAAGCTCTTTTGAAAAAGGGGTTGATGAAAAGATAATGCCCGGGTTTTCCCTATCGCACCCTGTAAACAGCAAGGGTGCTAAAATCAAGGCCGCCAAGATGAATATTTTAGTATGCAAGGCTGCTATACAGGCTGTTAATTTTTTCTTTTGTAGATTTAATAAGTTCTTCATCATCGGAGTATTCTATGAATTTTTCATAATGATAAATGGCATCATCCGGTTTATCAGATTTTTCATAACAAGCGCCTGCTGCCCACCAGGCAAAAGCAAAATCTTTTTTCAGATTTATTGCCTTTCTGAAATATTCAAGTGCGGCAGATATTTCGTTATTATCATACTTTACAAGGCCTATGTTAAAATATGCATTTTCATTGCCGGGGTCAATTTCTAAGGCTTTATTATAGTATACAATTGCATTTTTACCGTCTTGCAGATACTTATAGGCATTTCCTATTTTAATGTACAATGCATCGTCTGCACTGTCGCCTGCAGTGTTTATGCATTTTAAGGCTTCCAGATATTCATTTAGTGCACTTTGGTGGTTTTTAACTTTAGTATAGCTGTCTGCAAGCGAAATTCTTGCCTCATAAGAATTTGCATCGTTAGCTATTATTTTTTTAAAGGTATCCTGAGCCTTTGTATCCTCATTCATTTTTGAAAGTGTTTCACCGTATTCAATTAAAACATCATTATTATCAGGCTCAATGTTGATTATTTGTTCGTATGTTTCAATGGTTTTTGGTTTATCATTCATTCCTTCATAAGTTTTTGCAAGGCCAAGGTATGCTTCCGTATTTTTTATATCAGTTTCAATAGCCTTTGAGTATAATTCTTTTGCCTTGTCATATTCTTTTTTGTTTTTTAAGCTGTTAGCCTGCAAAGTCATATTGCCTGAAATGCTTTTTTTAATATCTTCTCTTGTTATTTGGTATTTTTGAAGCTCATAGTCACTTATTTGTGATACCCTTTTAAAGATTCTGTCAGCCTCATTGTACCTGCTGTTGCCGCTGAGGCAGAGCCCCTTGTTAAAAAGTGCCCTCAGGTTAGTTGGCTCCATTAATAAAATACTGTCATATATGCTTATAGCTTCAGCATATTCCTTGTTTTGGTAATAACTCTTTGCAAGCTCATTTTTTATATTGTTACCGTTATCTGCACCTTTTGATTTTTTAACACCTTCCTGAAGTACTGCTATAGAATATTTTGTATTATTTGTATCTCTGTATAAAATGCCAAGATTAAGGTAGGCATTAGAATCTTCGGGGTAAGCTTTAATATATTCCTGATAAGCGGCTATGGCCTCATCGGTTTTTCCTATTGATGCAAGCAGACTTGCATAGTCAAATTTAAGATTTTCAAGCTCGGGATGAAGGCTGAATGCCTTTTTATAGTTTTCAAGTGCCTGATTGTTTTCTTTAAGGTGCGTTTGTACAACAGCAAGGTTTCCATATGCCATATAATCGCTTGGGTTAATTTCAACTGCCTTTAAAAATGCATCTTTTGCAAGATTGTATTCTTTATCCCTTAAATATGCAAGGCCAAGGTTTGAATAATCTTTAAAAGCATTGGGATTAATTTCTTTTGCCTTTATAAATTCTGCCGTTGCTTTTTTGTACTCTTTTAAATTCAGATAGCTGCTTGCAATAGCGCACCTTGCATCAATGCTTTTAGGGTAATCCTGCAGATATATCCGGTAATATTTTATGGCTTCTTCATAGTATCCGCCCATATATTTTGCATTTGCAAGGTTTAAATAGTTGTGCCTGTAATTAGGATTTAGGTTCATTGCCTTGTAATAAGAATTGAAGGCCTCATCATATTTGCCCTGCTGTTGGTAAATATTTGCAATACTTATATGTAAAAAAGCATCCTCCGGGTTTAATTGTATAGCCTTAGTATAAGTTTCTGCCGCCTTGTTTAATTCGCCGATTTGTGCGTACAGTCCGCCAAGTTTTGTGGTTAAAACAATATCATTATCAGATGTGTTTAAAGCTTTTAAAATCAAATCAAGAGCATCTTCTATTCTGCCCTGGTCTTCAAATTTAACAGCTTGTGTATATAGTTCGCTTGCTTCATTTGACATTTTTGCCTGTACTGTTTGGATGTTAAAACTAAATGCCGTGCAAAGAGCCATTGTAAGTGATAAAAATCCTATCGGTAGTTTGCTTTTTCTCATCGTATATTTTATCCTGTCTTTGTCATCTCAAGAACTTTTAGGGCTTTACATTCCCGTCCAGTCTGGGTATCTATATATTTTCTTAAAAGGTTAAAGCATCCGTTTACAACCTTTTCGTTTACAAGGCTGTCATATTTTGTCGGTGTATCAATATTTTGCTCAAGTATTTCACATAAGAAATCTTTTATTTTATGGTGTATTTTAATGCTATAAGAGCTGTCACCATGGCAATCCCCGCAGATTACTCCGCCGTTTTGAATAGAAAAATATGCTGTATCATTAATTTTAGAAGAACATTTTAAACAATGTCCGAGTTCAATCCCAAGGCCGATTTCCCTCATAAATTTAAGCTGAAATTTTAAAACGGCAAGAAGGGTGTGTGTAAAATCTTCAGCATTTGATATGTTTTCCAAACTTTTATAAAAAAGCTCGTATATTTTGCTGTTTATTTCGGGGTTTTCTTCCGTATTTTCCCTGCAAAAATTCCCTATAATTTCTGTTAAATAGATTGAATAATTTAGTTTATCAAGATTGTGCCTTAATTTGTTAAACGGGTTAATGGCCTGAGCCTCTTTTATGACATCAAGGCTTTTTCCGGTATTCAGCATAAGTTTATTTGCAACAAGTGCCTGCATTCTTGCGCCCAACTTGCTTTTAGGTTTTTTTACACCTTTAGCAACACCTTTAATTAGCCCTTTTTCTTTTGAAAACATAACAACAATATTATCATTTTCACTTAAAGGATATGATTTTATGTTTATAGCATCTGTTGTAAAGGTATTTCCTAAAGACCCCCTAAAATTCCCCAAGCTCATCTTATGCAAAAACCTTCTTTATAATTTCTTCGTTTATAAATTCTTCACAAAGTTTATCCTGGTCAATAAAACTGTGTTTTATTGTGCATTTATCATTAATTGACATAAACATTTGCCTGTAAAATTCTTTTTTGTCATTTTCTTTTGACAGTATGTAAATTCTTGACGGCATATTTGCCTCGTATGCAGTTTTTATAAAATCGGTAACAATTTCTTTATTTTCATCAAGCGGCGGATTTACAAGTATCCAGATTTGTGATTTTACAAGGGCAGCAAAAGCTCTGTGCCAAAATACAGGGTTGCAATCCGGGTTATAAGAATTTACCGCATAAATATCAGGAAAAGCGGCACTGTCACAGTGCGGACACTGAACGCTTAATGTTCTTGTGTTAAAATCTGTTTTCAGAGTTCTTGCATTACAGTTTGAACACACGAAAATATTTGTAGACCCTACCATTGGGATTAAATCAAATGATGTTGCTTTATCATTAGGTTTTTTTACAAACGGTATATCAAAATCGATATTTTTTTCACAGAAAATTTTTGAGATATTCTGGCTTTGTGAAGCAGTTATAAAAGAAACCTTGCCCTTGGATGTTGTAAGCATTGAAATTATTTTATCAATATCCAAAACATCTGTATCAAGCAGGTGTGTAAGGGTTGATATTTGTTTTAGCAGATTGTACTCTTGCCCGTTTTGATTTTTTGAAAATAACAAATTCAAATTATTTTTATAATCTTTAACATCATCATAGTTTACATCGTTTTTAAAATCATCATAAAACACGGCTATGTTTTTTATTATGTTATTTTCTGCAGGAACTGCCGGTTGTACTACAGCTTGTGTTCCGGCTTGCATTGGTGGCTGCGGAACCTGTATTGGCTGCTGTTCTGCGATTTGTCTGTTTTGCACGACAGGTGCAGAGGCAGTATGCTGTGCTGTTTGCATTTGTTGCACTGTTTCCTGCTGTATAGCAGGTTGTGGTACGGGCCGGTGTACATTTTCCGGTTTGTAATTATTTAATTTTACTTCTTCAATTTTTGGTGCAATAGGTGTTTGTACAGTTTCTGTGCTTGCTTGGGTATTTTGTATTTGTATATCCTCGCTTGAATTTATAATCTGTGCAAGCTCTTTAATATCTCCCGCTGCAGGCTCTTGCAATGTTTGCGGTATCTGGGTCAGGCCGCTGCCGTTAGGGAGGATTTGATTTTCTTTTGAAATTTTTTGAATGGCATTTTTTGACAGTATATCTCTGATTGTTGAGCATAGTATGTCTGAAATTTCAGGCGGATATTGTTTTTTTTCAACAGTGGCTAATATTTGCCTTAAATCATCTGTCATTTCAAACTCATGACCTGTATGAAATTTTTCATGGAGCTTGTATGTGCCCATTTTTAAAAGCTGGTAGTCGTTTTTTCTTAATGCTACAGCAAGCCTTTTTATGGTCATATCTTCTGATTCAGGAAACGGTGCCATTTTTCTTTATTCTCCTTATAATAAATCATCCACGGGGTTTGCCGCTGCACTTCCATGGTAAATCCCGCGCATCATTTGGCTTAATTCTGTTGTATCATCACTTGCATTCATAGCCTCATCTTTGCCAATAATGCCGCTTTTAAACAGCTTAAATATTGAGGCATTCATTGATACCATATTTTGAGAGCCGCCTCTTTTGATTGATGTATCAACTTCTTCAAGCTGATTTTTCCGGATATAATCAACAATTGCAGGCGTAGAACACATAATTTCTAATGCAGGAACAAGCCCTCCTGATGTTTTTGGAATAAGTTTTTGTGCAATTGTACCTCTTAAAACTTTTGCAAATCTATCCCTTATAAAGCCTCTTGTGGAATCATCAAACAATCCTAAAATTCTGTTTATAGTTTGGGAGGCTGAGTTTGTGTGTATTGTTGAAAATACAAGGTGACCTGTTTCTGCGGCGTTTAGGGCACTTTCCATAGTATCTCTGTCCCTTATTTCGCCAACCACTATAATGTCGGGGTCTTGGCGAAGTGCGTATTTTATACCGTCTGAAAACGAATTAACATCCACCCCGACCCCTCTTTGGGTTATTAAACATTTTTTATCTGTATACAAAAATTCTATAGGGTCTTCAATTGTTACAATGTGTTTTGGCATATCTTTATTTATAATTTCAAGCAAAGATGCAATTGTGGTAGATTTACCGCTGCTCGTAGCACCCGTAATTAAAACAATACCGTTATTGTATTTTGTAAAAACCTCCAATCCCGCAGGCAATGCAAGCTCCTCAAGGGTAGGAATAGCATAAGGGATTGTTCTTAATGTTAATTTAGGATACCCAAGCTCTTTACAGTAATTTACTCTGTAACGGGAAACGCCCAAGATTTCATATGTAAAATCTATGTCATTTTTGGCTTTTATTCTTTTGGCTAAATCACCATATAGCATAGTATTTAGCATATTTTCGAAATCTTCTTCGGTTATAGGGGGCTCGTCAATTTTTACGATGTTACCCGCTATCCTTAAAGAAGGAGATTTTCCTATCTTTAAATGAATGTCTGAAGCCTTTGTCTTATTAACTTTTCTTAAAAATTCCTCTATGTTAAACATACTAATATCCCAAAATAATAATATAACAATATTTTACACTATGTTTGCCGTATAGGCATTTTTGTTACATATTGTGTTAATTGAATTATTGTTAAGTTTTGTTAATAAAACATCAGTATTTTTGGCAATTTGTATAAGCAAAATGTTTTTATTTAAATGTAAGGTTAGTTTAAAGTTATTAAAGGTTTATTGGAAGGAAGTTAGTTATGAGTTTAGGGCTATCAAGCTACAGTTCTTTAAACGGATTGGGTCTGATTACAGGCTCAACAAGCGGTTACGGAAACTATGGCTATTGCGGCGGCTTTGGAAGTAAAGAGTATACTCAATATGCTAAAGAAGCCATTGAAAATAATTATGATGTTCAAACAACACGTCAATTGTATTCAAATATGCAAAGCACGGAAACTATGTCTTTTGCAATGCAGTCTCAGGTGATACAAAACATGTTGCAAACAGGCAGAACCGACGACGCCCTTTTTGAATTTAACAATATGGTTAATGAAATGTCCGGGCTTAGCCAGTATGCAGGCTATACCGAACAGCAAATCAAAACTTTGGCACAAAATCAATATAAAAATGCAACCGGCACTGCACTTTTAAATGATATTACAAAGTATGCCGACGGCTCCTTTATATCAGGTGTTAAAGGTTCCATTCCGATAGTTAACTTATTTACCCAAACAAATAGTAAAAACGATTTAATTGCAGAGGTGACCGGAACCAAAAAATCAAACTTTGGTACCGTAACAAAAATTGCAGGTGCAGCAACAGGCGGTGCGGCGTTTGGTACCCTTGCGGTTGCAGGAAATGCAATCAGAAAAGGTGCAAAAGCCGGAGCCTCATCAGGTGCTTTAAGTTCAATAGGTACTACTCTTCAAACAGCCTTTAAAGGTAAAACCGGTAAGATTGCTATAGCGGGCGCAGCTATTGGTGTAGCATGTCTTGGTATTAAAAGCCTTTTGGATAAGGTAACCGGTGCAAATAAAGCTGACACCGCAGCTTAGATAAAAGATTCCATTCCTTCTAATTTCTACTCTTGACCAACTAAAATATTAGGCAAAACACCCTCTTTCTTTTCACCAGAAGAGGGCTTTTATTGCTATTTATTTGATTTTTGTATTTGATATTTCTTTTAATACCTGGGTAATTTCTTCGCATTTAGGGGATTGTGCAATTAAATCCTTAGTATCTTTAAGAAAACCTGTGCATGCTTTAAAAATTTTTGTCTTTTCTTCAACCGATAAGACATCAGCTTGACTCAGCACTTGTTTTTTAGTTATGTCAGACACAGCTTTTAACAGTTTGCAGGAAATTCTAAGAAATACTGCATCAGTACCGCTCTGTGTTTCGCAAAATTTATCTAAAGACACAAGTATATTGTCAAATTTAATTAATGCATCCATATCAGAAAGGCTACCCTTGGAAGCTTCATTTGTAAGGTCTGCTATTTTATCAAAGACAGGGTTTATATTTTCAAATTCTTTAGGAGTAATTTTTTTTGTATATTCAGCAACTTGACCTACTTTCTTGAAAAAGTTTTCCGTTGAAGCGTTTTTAAGTTTGTTAAAATCCATTAAAAAAAGAGCCGCCTTAATTGCGTTTTTTTCGTTATCGGTAGCATTTGCCGGTATGTTTTTTGTAATCCAAACTTTTCCTTTTTTAACAAAAGTTTCTAAATTACCCAACAAGTTTGCCGTCTGCTTTTGTAATGTTTTTGATACAGGGAGCTCAGAAACGGTTTTTTGTATAGCAGGGGTTGTTTTATGGAAAGGCAAAAGACCCGTAAAAGAAACGGTGTCGGAAATATTTTGGTTTATTAAAGAATTATTTCTAAAAGCATATTTTTGGTTCTGCAAAGACATTGCGGCAGAATTTTTAGATATTGAGTTATTATAAGAATTGAAACTTTGAATACTGCTAACCTTCATTTATTAATACCTTCCTTTTTAATATGCGAAATTTTAGAATGGTTTTATTGAAACGCAAAGAAATCATTTGCTGTGTCAACCAAATCTTGGAGAGTTGTTTCAAGCTCGGGGGAAATTTCAGGTTTTTTGCGGGAACATATGGCAAAGATAATAATACCTGCAATTATAATCGCTGCACCAATCCCTGCAAATATCATTTTTTTTGAAATTTTCTTTTTAGCCGGTTTTTGGTCTGCGGGGTTGGGGTTTTGTATTTCGGATTTTGAAATTTCTAAGGTATCAGGCTGCACGGCATAAGGTGCTTGTGATTGATTAATAGGCTGTGCTTTAACAGCAGCAGGTGCAAAATCTTGAGCCGCAGAATTTTGTGCGGCAGTATAATTTTGTTTTTTGAGATAGGATTTTAAAAGATCGGATTGTCCGATATTATTTGCTGACATAACAAATTACCTTATAATTTCAGATATCTCTATAATGCTTGTCAACAATAAAAATTGCTTGTTTGTATGCAAGAGTTTGCTTAACTTAATATGGAATTAATCTTTTCCTTAAGCTCTTTAACTTCATATGTCAGTCTGTTTAGCTGGCATGTTACAGGGTCAGGGATTTTATTGTGTAAAAGCTGACCTTGTATAAAAAATTTCTGCTGTACTACTCTGCCCGGAATACCTACCACTGTTGAATGCTCAGGTACATCATCTATAACAACACTTCCTGCGCCTATATTTGAATTATCTTCTATTGTAATGTTCCCAAGGACCTTTGCGCCTGCACCAATTGTTACAAAGTTACCGATAGTCGGGTGCCGCTTTCCGTGGTCTTTCCCTGTTCCTCCAAGGGTTACGCCCTGATAAACAAGCACATTATTACCTATGATTGTAGTTTCGCCAATTACAACCCCCATACCGTGGTCTATAAAAAACCTTTCCCCGATAGTTGCCCCCGGGTGAATTTCAATCCCTGTAAAAAACCTTGCAGTTTGGGAAATTAATCTTGGGATAAAAGGGATGCGCCATTTTAAAAGCTTGTTTGCAATTCGGTAAGATAAAAGTGCATGAAAACCCGGATACAAAAGTATAATTTCTAAAAAATTTTTTGCAGCGGGGTCTTTATCTAATATATTTTCTATATCAGATTTTACGCGTGCTAAACCCCTAATAAGGGCTATAGGGTGTTTTTTGGTTTCAGGTTTAGAATTTAATTTTTGCATATTTTCTTTTTCCGCCCTGTAAAATTCCTTCTTTATTAAGTACCGTTGCAGGGTCTGTTATTTTTTCACCTTCAAATTTCACTGCACCGCCTGCTATAAGCCTCTTTGCTTCACCTTTGCTAGATACAAAGTTTAGTTCAATTAAAATATCAACAATGTTTGAAGAATTTACCTTAACCTCTTCAATATCATCAGGAACACCTTTGTTTTGGACAACATTTATAAAATCATTCTGTGCTTTATCTGCAGCCTCTTTTCCGCAGTACATTTTTGTAATTTCATATGCAAGGCGCATTTTTTCATCACGGGGATTGTTTTCTTTGTTAAATTCTATATCTGTAAGCAGGGTAAAATATTTTTCCATTAAAGTATCGGGGATAGACATTAATTTACCGTACATATTTTTGGGCTCTTCCGTAAGCGATATACAGTGTTCAGGGTATGTTTTAGACATTTTTACAACACCGTCCGTACCTTCAATAAGAGGCGTCATCATAACAACCTGCATTTTATCCATACCGTAGAATGTTTGAATATCGCGCCCCATTAGGAGATTAAACCTCTGGTCCGTGCCGCCGAATTCAATATCAGCATCCACTGCAACACTGTCATACCCCTGCATAAGCGGGTAGAAAAATTCTACAGGGCTTATCGGGCGGCCTTCTGCATATCTTTTTGCAAAATCATCTCTTGTCATAAGTTTTGCAACGGTTGTAGCTGATGCAAGCTTTAAAAAATCCACAAAGCTCATATTGTGTAACCAGTCTGCATTGTTGCGGACCTCTGCCTTATCCACATCCACAACCTTTGACATTTGTTCAAAGTATGATTTGGCATTTTCAGCCACCTGTTCTTTTGAAAGTGCCGGTCTTGTTTCGGATTTACCTGACGGGTCCCCCACCATAGCCGTTGCGCCGCCTACGATAAGGACAATCTGATGTCCTAAATCCTGAAATTTTTTCAACTTTCGCATAACAACTGTGTGGCCAAGGTGTAAATCTGGCCTTGTGGGGTCAAGCCCGAGTTTTACCCTCAAAGGTTTTTTGGAATAATAAGATTCCTGAAGTTTTTTGGCAAGTTCGTTAACACCGTTTGGTAATACTTCGGCACCTTTTGAGATGTCAAGTGCCTGTTCGATAAACTTCTGTTCAATCTTTATTTCTTCCATGTTGCATTCCTTTTAAATTGCTTTTAGGGTCATAATATCAAAAACACTTCCCTAAATCAAAAGGAAAGTGTTTGAAAGTTTTATAATGCCACAGGAAGCGGGGCTTGGACCGGTGCAGGCTTTGTGTGCTGCAAGACAATAGGGTCTTGTTTAAATTGGTTAGCCTGATTTTTAATTCTTGAAACAAAAGCTCTTGTTTCCCTAAAGGGCGGAACTCCTTTGTATCTTGCTACATTGCCGGGGCCTGCATTATAGGCTGCAAGTGCAAGGTCTGTTGAGCCGAATTTTTTATACATCATTTGATAATACATAATTCCGCCCTTGATGTTATCGCTTACAATGTAAGGGTTTACGCCAAGTCTTCTTGCGGTGTCCGGCATCAATTGGAATAATCCTACGGCACCTGAAGAATTTTTCTTTGTTGGGATAAATTCTGATTCAAGTTTTGCAATGCTTAGTGCTATACATGGGTCAACACCCATATTTACTGCCGTTTTAACAATTGCGCTTTTAATTTCGTTGGGCGATTGAGCCGCATCAGCTTTGTCAATCAGATTTATGCAAAATATGCAAACTAAGACTAACAAAGTTTTCATAAGCTTTTTCGTCATAATAATAATCCTCTTTTTTGTTTTTAACAGGGTAAAAACCTGAAATCACATTTTCTGTTAACACTTATACTATGTGTTCAAGACAAAACCCAAGTTCAAATTTACTATACAATAAAATGAATATTTTGCAACCCCCTGATTAGGTATTAATATACTGAAACCCTATTATAATAAGAGTTTTGGAAAGCTCTATTGTTGTAGTATTTTATATACAAAGTCTATACTTATAAAAAATATTTGAAAATATAAAGATTTTTATGTTAGAATGAAAAACATAATTGAATTTATTTTGTGGAGAACTGGCCGAGTGGCTGAAGGCGGCACCCTGCTAAGGTGTTATGTGGGTTATCCTGCATCCCGGGTTCGAATCCCGGGTTCTCCGTTTTTATTTAAAGGATGGCATGATATTAAATACGGGCGGCAGGACTGATACTGTTCAATATTACAGCGAGTGGCTTTTGAACAGATTTAGGGAAGGTTTTGTATATTCAAGAAACCCATTGTTTCCAAACAAAATTACAAGATATGAATTAACTCCGGATAAGATTGATTGTGTTGTATTTTGTTCTAAAAATTACGAGCCGATTTTAGGAAATCTGTTTGAAATTGCAGATAAATTCAATACATATTTTTACTATACAATAACAGCTTACGGGAAAGATGTTGAACCGGGCGTACCTTCTATAGAAAAAAGCATTGAAACTTTACTTGAACTTGAAAAAATTGTTGGTGCCGGAAAAATTGCCTGGCGGTATGACCCTGTTTTGCTTACTGGAAAATATACAACAGATTATCATTTGAAAACTTTTGAGTATATGGCAAAGCGGCTTGCAGGGCATATTGACAGGTGTATATTCAGTTTTGTTGAAATGTATAAAAAACTCAAAAATAATATGCCCGAAATTATCTTAATGACCGAAGAGGATAAAAATACAATCGCTTGCGGGCTTGGTGCAATTGCACAAAAATATCACATACCAATTCAAACTTGCGGCACAAATGGTGTATATGAGCAATACGGTATAGCAAAATCAGGTTGCATGACATTGGATATTCTGGGCAAGGCCAATAATATCAGATTTAGGAATTTGAAGCATAAAGGAATGCGCCAAGGGTGCCATTGTATGGAATCGCGTGATATCGGGGCATACGACACCTGTTTAAACGGATGCAAATATTGTTATGCCAACGTTCGTCCTGATATAGCAAAGGAGAATTATCAATTTCACAATAAAACTTCACCGCTTTTAATCGGCAATGTAAAAGATGCAGATATTGTCCAACATGGCAGCCAAAAAAGTTTTATTTTTTAAATTTATCTTTATAGTTTTGGCATTAATCAAAATTATTTTGTTATAAAAGCCTTTAAAGATTTCAATGCATTTATTTTTGCATATGAATCTTCCATACTTTTAATAGTAACACCTGTTTTTTTCTGTAAAATAATTAAAAAAATTGTTGCCATTTTGGAGTATTCTCCACACAGCTCTTCAGTATATTTCATTTTCACCCTTCTTGTCTTAAGCTAATAGTCCTTTTTCAAGCTGTATAAAAACCGTGAAAAAAATCTTTTGCTAGCAGGTGATATTATTGATATAAAACTTTACAAAACATTTAGAGGTATCTAGAAATTGCGCATCGTATCTTTAATGTAAATCGCTGTTGCAAGGTTAAGTTCGGTTACGAAACCGGGTTCTTCTTCAATATGTTTGTATGTGATACTTCCCGGTTGCGCGCGCCTTAATGCGTTTTGATTTAATTTATCACATATTTTTAATATTTCATCCCTGTGCGGATTTTTATCTATAGCTTCCTGATTTTTTACAATATACGGCAGTGACATTTTTTTTCTTGATAACTTCACCCCTCTTTTAAGTGTAAAAAATTCAGTATTTTTAAAAAAATTAAATAAATCCATATCGGCAAGATATCTGAAACTGATACCGGCATAATAATCTTTAAGAATACTTATATCTTCTTCGCCGGCTTCGTTTTTATCAAACTTTCCAAAACTTACACCTTCATTTTGGTTTTTGGAATTCAAAATTGTGTTTCTATACACTGTAACCGGTGTTATTCTCATCAAAATATCCTCATGTTTATATTATTGGTCAGACTATTAAGTCAAGGGTGGGTTCATACAAAACATGGAAAGAAAATAATTTGCTAGTTTTGGTAAGAATTTTTCAATCTATTTATTTGAAACTTCTTTTAAGGTTTTTAAAGCGGCAAGTGCATTCGGGAAACCGGTATATGGCATGCATTGAATAATTGTTGCAGCTATTGTTTCTTTAGAATTTCCCGCCTTTAGGTTTCCTCTAATATGACTTTTTAAAACCCCGGTATCCCCCGTGGTTACAAGTATACCGATTATTAAAAGTTCTCTCGTTTTAACATCAAGTCCTTTTCTTGTATAGAAATCTCCAAAGCAAACCTCAGTTAAAAATCTTGCGGCATCGTCCCCAAGGTTATCAGGTAAATTTTCCAAGGATTTTTTGATTTCATCTCCGTATATCGGGTTTTGTATTTCATAGCCTTTTTTGTAACGCTCATTTTCCGATATGGTTTTTGAGCTTTCAAGGGGTGTTCTAATTCCTCTTTCGCTGAAAACTTCATTTAAAATACCAATAGCGTTTAATGTTTTCGGGAAACCTATAAAGGGTGCGCATTGATAAATCGCCTCACGAAGTTCGACAGGAGTGGCACCTATATTCAATGCAGCGTTAATATGCGCTTTTAGTTGGGGTAAAGTTTGTTGGGTTGTAAGTGATACGACAGTGAGCATTTCTCTTGTTTTGAAATCCAGGTTGCCTTTTGTAAAAACCTCTCCGAATATATATTTTTGCAAAATTTCCATCATTTCAGGGTCAGAGCCTGTATTAGGGTTCCATTTTGCATTAAATAATTTTTCATAATTTTCCTTTGTAATATCTTCCCTTGTCATATTTTTTTTTCCGTTAAACATTGCAAAACTGTTGCATTGGGTAAAAATAAAAATTATAGAAATTGTGATGAATATCTTTTTTATCATTTTCACTACCTTATAAAATTTGTAAATACAATATCTTCCGTTTTTGGCGGTTCAATCCCGGCATTTTTTGCCGCTTCTTTGCATTTAAGATGATACGCCATATTGCGCGCTAAAATTCTCATATTCTGCATGCCTTCAATATCTTGTCTTACTTCATCGGGTGTATTGCCATGCACCATATTCCAGTATCTGCCTGAAATAATTGGCATTTGCGAGATTGTAAAATATTTATTTAGTTGGTCAAGTGTTGCGGTTGTGCCTGCACGACGGGCTGAAACTATTGAGCTTCCGGGTTTATGGATAAAAATATTTTTGCCGGAGCGCGCTGCTGCAAAAAACGCTCTGTCTAAAAACATTGCAGCATTTCCGCTTGCAGAGGCGTAATGTACCGGCGAGCCTATAATATATCCGTCAAATTCCGCAGCATAATTGATGAAATCATTTACCTTGTCGTTAATTATACACCTGCCAAGTTTTTCGCATGCGCCGCATCCGCGACATGGAGCGATGGGGTCATATCCTATATAAAAAATATTCGAATCTACATCTTCTGATTTCAATGTTGTTGCAATTTCACTTAATGCTGTATATGTGCATCCTTTTTCATTGGGTGAACAGTTAATCAATAATACTTTCATATTTTTATCTCTCCTTTTGTTGTTCATCTTCTTCTTTAAACCAATCAATAAGCGGTTTCTTTTCACCAAATGAAAATTTAAATGCTTCTTCAAAATCTTGGTTTGTTAAAAATTCATAGCTCACATTAAAACTCACAGGCTCTTCTTTTATGCCGGTTGTTTTATATTTTTCTGATGATATCATATTGGTTTTTTCATCCATAACATTTGAATAGTTTAGCCCCTTAAAACAACAAAACGGTACCTGTGTTTTTTGATGCTTGCTGTCCGGAATAGACATTAATCCAAAAGAACGGCATACAATGCCCCTGTATTCATAGCAGGAACAGGCATTATCAATTAAAAACGGGCAATCGTATAAAAACCTTTCCCCTTCAAAGTTTCTTTTGGCGGCAAGAATTGTCTTGATATTGGCATTTATTTTTTCTTTGGTTTCGTTATTAAGTTTACTGTACCCGGTAAGAAGTGTTTCCATTTCAACTTTAGAATATGGAAATTGTGCATTTTTACAGCACAGGCTGCAGCCGGCTTTGCAGAATATATAAGCTTTTTGCTGTTCAAAAAAGCCGTCCAATTTACCCGTTATAAAATCAAGATATGCAATGTAATTATTGTAGTTATCATTTGGCATTTTATTAAAATTCCTTATAATTATTTTAAAACCTCGAGTGCACTTTAAGTCAATAGGGCAATAGTTTCAATTTGCAGAGCTTGACTTAGAGTGTACTCTAAATTTTATAATAATTCAAAAAAGGAGAATGAAATGAAAAAAATATTATGTCTAATATTTTTAATATCGCTGTTTTTAGGAGAAAATGTGACAATGGCAAATGAAAATGAGCAAAATAGTGCTCTCGAACAAATATTTTCCCAAGGGGAAATTAATCCTTACAATAAATTTTTTACGGGAAATACCTATCTTTACAGGTTGGCAGAAAAAGATGACAGCCTAAACTCTTCCATTGCAAATGTTACATTTGATGCCGGTGCAAGAACAAACTGGCATAAACATTCAGGCGGGCAAATCTTACTTGTAACTGCAGGGGAGGGCAGATATCAGGAAAAGGGAAAAGAAATTCAAAGCTTAAAACCTGGGGATGTTGTAAAAATATATCCCGATATTGTGCATTGGCACGGTGCCGCCCCAAATTCCAAGTTTGCGCATATTTCAATTGAAACCAACATTCCAAATAATGAAACTACGTGGCTTGAACCCGTGAATGATGAAGAATATAAGTAACGTTTATGACAGATAAAAATTGCAAGGCAATTTTTATTCTTAAAAATCCTTTATATATAAAATAGAGGATTTTTACACTTTGGTAATAAGTGCTGTTCAGACGCAGAATATTTTTGGTATCCAGGCAGGCAACGCCTCAAAAATGCTGCCTGATACACTTTTGCCCGGTCGTATTGATAATTCTGAAAGTATTTTTACATCCGTTGATACGGAAATATCTTTAGAGAATGAAAAAAATATTGATATTATAGCACACAGGGGATACAGTGTTGATGCTCCTGAAAACACAATAGCAGCTTTTATTACAGCTGCCGAAAACGGCTATAATACAATAGAATGCGATATAGAATGGAGCAAGGATTCGGTTCCTGTGCTCTTGCACGATTCTACAATAAATAGGACTGCAAGAAAGCAAAACGGTGATAAGCTTTTATTTCCGAAAAAATGTTCTTCCTTAACATATAATGAGCTTCTTGAATATGATTTTGGCTCATGGTGCGGCAGTGAATATTCAGGTACAAAAATCCCAACATTTTACGAACTTATGGATTGCGCCAAAGAGTATAATTTAAGGCTTTATATCGAATTAAAAGAAACTAAGAATTTTGATATAAACAAGGCGCAAATTCTTGTTGATGCCGTAAGGGAAACAGGTCTTGAAAACAATGTCACCTGGATTAGTTTTGAAGAAGATTATTTGAAAATGATTAGCGATTTAGCCCCTGGTGCAAGGCTTGGATATCTTAGTGACAAAAAAGTAACAAATAAAACCGTCAAAACTCTTGAAAACCTTAAAACTGATGATAATGAAGTGTTCCTCGATATAAAATCTTCCAAAATATCTGAAAAAGCAAGTGAAATGCTTGATAATGCGGGTTTTAACTTTGAAGTATGGGGTATTGAGGATACAAATAAACTTGATGTTTTATTTTCATATGATTGCAAGGGTATAACAACGGATACTATAACTAACAGTACACTTGAAGAATATTTAAACTTGGCAGAATAGTTTTATAGTATAATTTTCTTATGAAAACCATTGGTATAATAGGCGGGATGAGTTTTGAATCTACGCTTGAATATTATAAAATCATAAACGAAGAAGTGTCAAAACGTCTTGGCGGTCTGCACAGTGCAAAAATGCTTATCGAAAGCTATGATTTTTGCGAAATAGAAACATATCAATCCAAAGAAGATTGGAAAACCCTTTCAAAAATTTTGGTAAATTCCGCTAAAAGGCTTGAAAACGCAGGTGTAGATTATATAGCAATAGCAACAAATACCATGCACCTTGTTGCAGATGATGTTGAAAACAACATTAATGTTCCGCTAATTCATATAGCAGAGGCTGCGGCAAATGCTATTAAGGCAGAAAATATTGATACAGTTGCACTTTTTGGCACAATATATACAATGACAAAACCGTTTTACAAAGATAAATTTAAAAATGAATTTAATATAAATGTAATAGTGCCCAATATCGAAGAACAAAAAACAATAAATGAAATCATATATAATGAGCTATGCAGAGGAATTATAAAAGAAAGTTCCAGAGAAAGATTATATGAAATTACTCGGCACTGTGTATCTAAAGGTGCAAAAGCTGTGGTTCTTGGTTGTACTGAACTTCCGAATATTATAAAACAAACCGATATCGACGGAATTAAAATAATAAATACAACCCGCGCACATTGTATGGAGATTGTAAAACGGATATTATAAGTATTATATCCATTAGACACAGCACAACAGCTGAGGGCGAAAGACGGCTCTGCCGTTGTGCCCGCCAAAGTATGTAACTCTGGCGAGGAGCAAGCAGCGCACCGAAAAGGCAAGAGTACTTTGGCAGTGACCGGTATTGCAGGCAGCAGTAAGGTTAAAACTGCTATTGTACAAACCGGGTGACCAATAAGAGCTGCCGGACTTAAGTGTGCCTGTCCATATATAGTTCGGGTAGCAGTTGTTGTCGCTGGCACCCTTGCACTTGCCGACCAAACTTTTGCACCGTGTCAAAATTTACCGGGCAATTTTTTGATTTGGCAGCTTATACTCTTTTTCCAAATGACGTTCGCAATTGATTTTGTGCAAAAATTTAACCTAAAAGTGGTCTTGCCCTAACGATATAATCTGCTTAATATTCTGTCAAAATCCTTAAACCTTGACACTCTTGCAGAAACTATCAATTATAATATCATATTATTTTCCGTTTAAAAGCTCTTTTTCTTTTTCATAAAGTTTATCATTGTATGCGTTGATTTTATATTCAAGCCTGTCAATTGTAGTTTGTATTTGTTCTCTTTTTTTAATAAGTTTTTTTCTTTCTTTAATGAGGATATTTTTTCTTTCTTCTCTTGTACCGTCCCCCGCATTAAAAAGTTCAATATACCTTGCAAGCACCTCTATTGAAAGCCCGGCGCTTCTCATGCATTTTATAAATTCTATCCAGTTGCAGTCACTTTCAGAATATTCTCTTATGCCGCTGGAATTTTTGCTAACATTTGGCAGAAGTCCTGCTTTTTCATAGTATCTTAGTGTATCAGGTGTCAGGTTGTATTTTTTACTGACTTCAGATATTTTCATAATTTTTGAACCTTTTTATCATTGCTTTAATCAGTCTACAACCTCGAGCAGGCTCTAAGTCAGCTTTAAAAATATCTATTCAAGTACATGTTCAAGTGCTTTTTCCAAAATATCTTTTATATGTCCGTCATCTAGGGCATAATACACATTTTTTCCTTTTTTTGTTGCTCTTACAAGTTTTGCTGTTCTTAAAACCTTAAGTTGATGCGAAACGGCGGATTTTGTCATATTTAGCTTAGCGGCAAGTTCATTTACACACATTTCATTTTCTTCAAGCGCCCAAAGGAGTTGAATTCTGGTGCTATCCCCCATTACCTTAAAAAAATCAGATAGTTCGTATAAAATAATCTCTTTATTCTCTTCCATAAAAATATTATATTTTTGAAATTGCACAGTTGTCAAATTTTGACCCTGACTCGCATCATTTATACACTTGACAATTGAATATTTGTTCATATATAATACTAATATAGTTGAATAATTGTTCAACTATATTGATTAAGAAAAGGAGCAAAATATGTGCAATACAGATAGCACTTGTGTCACTGAAAACGGATGTAATCATAATGACGGTCGTGGACATAACCATGGTCATAAACATTCTGAAAAATTTCTTATATTTCGGCTTACATTTGCCTTTTTATTGTTTATATTAATTCTTGCTTTTAAACCTTCAAAATTACTTGAAATTATATTATTTGTAGTCGCCTTTACTGTTGCAGGGTATGATATTGTATTTAATGCATTTAAAAATCTTATGCTCAGGCATTTTGCAGATGAAAATTTTCTTATGACAATTGCTGCTCTTGGTGCTTTTGGTATTGGTGAATATCATGAGGCATTAATGGTGATGATTTTGTATCAAACAGGCGAAGCCTTGTGCCATTCGGCTGTCGAAAAATCAAGAAAATCAATATCGGATTTAATGGATATCAAGCCTGAATTTGCAAATGTTTTAAAGGATGAAACTATCTTAAAAACATCTCCTGATAAAGTTAAGCCGGGGGAAACCATAATTGTGCGGCCCGGTGAAAAAATTCCCTTGGACGGTACCGTAATTGAAGGGTTTGCTTATATTGATACCTCTAATCTTACCGGCGAATCTGTTCCGTTACGCAAAAACACCGGCGATAATGTGCTTAGCGGTTCGGTAAATACTGATGGTGTCCTAAAAATCAAGGTTACAAAAGAATTTGGCAAGTCCGCTGTATCAAAAATCCTTGATATGATTGAAAATGCGGCGGCAAAAAAAGCTAAAACAGAAAATTTTATAACGAAATTTGCTAAAATCTATACACCTGTTGTAGTTTGCCTTGCAATATTTCTTGCGGTTTTGCCCCCACTGTTTTTTGGGGGGTTTATTGTTTGGTTTAAACGCGCTCTTGTTTTTCTTGTAATATCGTGTCCCTGTGCGCTCGTAATTTCGGTACCTCTAAGCTTTTTTGCCGGTATCGGGAGAGCTTCTAAATTCGGCATTTTGATTAAGGGAAGTTGTTATCTTGATGCACTTTCTCGCGCAAAAACCGTGGTTTTTGATAAAACCGGTACGCTTACAGAAGGTGTATTTAAAGTAGCAGGAATTCATCCTGCCATTTTAGGGGATATAAATACACCCGTTGTTGATAAGCAGGAACTCCTTAAAATAGCTGCCTGTGCAGAGATTTTTTCTAATCATCCCGTTGCGCAATCACTAAAATCCGCTTATGGCAAAGAAATTAACCATAATGACGTATCGGATGTTCACGAAATAGCAGGTAAGGGCGTTTTGGCTAAAGTATCGGGGGATGATATAATTATTGGCAATTTTCCTATAATGGAAATGTATAATATCACCTGTGAAAATGTTAATTCTGCCGGTACAATTGTCTATGTTGTAAGAAATAAGCAGTATTTGGGGTATATAGAAATTTCAGACACAGTTAAAAATTGTGCAAAAATTGCAATTGATAAGCTTTATACGTATGCGAAAATACGTACAACCGTTATGCTGACAGGTGATAACAAGAATGCTGCCCTAAAGATTGCCAATATACTTGGGATAAACAAGGTGCACTATAATCTGCTGCCTGATGAAAAGGTTAAAATAACAGAAGAGCTGCTTGAAACACAAAAGCCCGGTGAAACATTAATTTTTGTTGGTGACGGAGTAAATGATGCACCTGTGCTGACAAGAGCAGATGTCGGTATTGCAATGGGGGCGCTCGGTTCTGATGCTGCAATAGAGGCATGTGATGTTGTTATAACGGATGATAAGCTTGAAAAAATCCCTGAAGCCATAATGATTGCTAAAAAAACAATGAGCATAGTAAAACAAAATATAGTGTTTGTGCTTGTTGTAAAATTTTTGTTTTTAGCACTCGGTGCCTTTGGGTTTGTTTCAATGTGGGGCGCTGTTTTTGCAGATGTCGGGGTTTCCATTCTGGCTGTGTTTAATGCTCTTCGTATCAGGGCATTTAATGGACTGATATCCAGGTGATACGGCACAAAGAGTGAGCTATGCCGAAAAGGCAAGAGTACCCGGGTAAGAGTTTGTACTATAGGCGCCATTGTTTACGTTGCCCCTGTAATAACTTGTACTGGTACTGCTTATAGGTGTACCTGACCAAAACTCGGCCGGGTAGCAGTTGTCAGCCCAGCTTGTACCAGGGCCGGCGCCCTTACACTTACCTAGCGGATAACACCGCGGTGTGCCGTATAAAAACAACAAATAATATGATTTAAAGACTTATACTCCTTTAAACGGCATTTTGCTTTTAATAGGCAAAAGCTATATCATCCGGAATGACTTTGTTTTACGATATCCCCTTTTGCCGCATATATAACGACATTCTGTCGAAATCCTTAAATCCCGACACTCTTACAAGGGTTCTGTAATGATAACACAAAAGAAAAGGAGCGCGAAGGTTACAAAACGCGCCCCGAAAAGTTGTTCATCTAAATTGTGTAAGCCGGTGTTCCCAAGGAGCAAACGAGCCTGAGGTGTGCAAGTCCGTGACGGCTTGCCAAAGGGCAAGGCGGACAGGACGAAGGCCGTACCATTGCGACAACGTACTTGTGTCTTTGTTCAAAATATCCTGTAATGGAAACTTATCTACTCCTCCCCATACCAGTACACGCATACATACCCGTTCATACCGCTACCTCCTTTCCCCGCACCAAGGTTTCTTACCCAAGCACCCCCGCCTCCTCCTGCGCCAGATATTCCATACGAAGGTTTATCTGTATTTTGTATATCTTTTGAAGTAGGAACTATAGTATCAGAATATACAAATCCTTTACCGTTAATTCTGTTAGCATCAGTGTTAGATACTTCGCATACGTTTAGTTCACTATACATTCCTCCGCACCCACCGGGTGTCC
>CAJTLG010000004.1 GCA_910577395.1 uncultured Vampirovibrio sp.
CTGCTAAAAGAACTGATGCAACCAACAATGCCATGAGCATTTCAACGAGGGAAAACCCGTGATGCGTCAAATGACGCCTAAATGAACAACTTTTTTGCATGATAAACAATTTCCTTTTAATAAGATGAACAATTCAGTAAAAAATGCGAATTGTTGTATAAAATTCCACAATTTTACGTAAACATTCTAATTTATTATCGAATGTTTGTCAAATATTCGATAAATATACGGTTTAGAAAACCAAAAAATAGGGTCATGATTAATAAAGATGAACAAAATAAGGACAATCCTTTAATGATAAATGATAAAACGGATGACAAGATAAATGATATTGATGTAAAAAAACTTGTAGGTAAACGTATACGTGAATATCGTCAAAAGCACAAAATGAGCCAGGAAGCTTTTGCTGAAGTTATAGAAATAGACAGTAAACACTTAAGTAATATTGAGCTTGGGAAAAATATGCCTAATCCTCAGCTGCTTTTAAAAATAGCCCGCACTCTTAATATTGAAATTAAGGATTTATTTGAATTTTATCACCTGCTGCCCCCAAAAGAGCTTAAAGATGCTATAAATACTCTTGTAAGCAGGCTTAACGATGAGCAATTGCAAATGACTTATAAATACATAAAGGCTTTTGTACTTTAATTTTCATCTTTACATAAAGCGGGTTTTTGGTTTATTATTTTATAATATTAAAATTACTAAAGTGGCGGGGCTTTTAGGAACATGAAAAACATAAAAATTTGCATGGGAAGTTCGTGTTTTGCCAGAGGAAATGACGAAAATCTGGAGTTTATTGAAAAATACATAAAAGATAATAATTTGGATACTACAGTTGAAATAACGGGCTCCCGATGTGAAAATATTTGTGAAATGGGACCAAATATTATTATAGACGGTACCAATTATTATGGTGTTGATAAAAAGAAGCTAAAAGAGCTTTTAGAAAATTGTTAGGAAGATTATGAATAAAATTTTTCCGGTTTACACTCTTAAAAATGAGTGTAGTGATTGCTATAAGTGCGTTAGGCGTTGTTTTGTAAAAGCAATTAAAATTGAATCCGGCCATGCAAGCGTTATAAGTGATAAGTGTATTACCTGCGGTACATGTGTATTAGCATGCCCTTCAAAAGCAAAAAGAGTAAGAAATGACATAGAGAAGGTGAAAAATATTTTAATGCCGAAAAACGGTGTAAAGCCCAAAGTATATGTTTCTCTTGCTCCGACATTTTCTGGTGTGTTTAACAATATGCCAAAAGAAAAATTTATTGCAATGTTAAAAAAACTTGGCTTTACAGGTGTATCCGAAACAGCCCTTGGTGCACAGGAGGTATCCATAAAAACGGCAGAGATTTTATGTGATAAAAATGATGACAAGATGCTTAATATTTCAAGCGCTTGCCCAGTTGTGGTTGATTTTATAAGGCTTTATCATCCCGAATTTGCTAAAAACATCACTCCTATAGCATCGCCTGCCCTGACGCATGCAAAACTATTAAAAGAAAAATACGGTGACGATATCAAGGTGGTATTTATAGGCCCCTGTATTGCAAAGAAAAATGAGGCTGACAGAAATCCTGAATTAATAAGCGCAGCGCTTACGTTTGATGAACTTAAGTATTGGTTTAGCGAAGAATATATTAATACCGAAAAAATCAATTATGACAATGAACATTTTGTGCCGGAAGATGCTTATGAGGGTGCAATTTATCCTATTGAAGGCGGGATGAATGAAACAATCAAAAAGTGTCTTAGGAATTATGACTATGATGATGTTAAGGATATAAAATTCTTAAGCGTAAGTTCCCTTGAAACTATTGACAAGCTTTTAAAGGGATTTGATGAAAATACACTGAAAAGCAAAGTGTTTATCGAGGCTTTAAGTTGCAAAGCAGGCTGCGTATGCGGTCCTGGGGTTACTGATGCCAAGGCGGGTCTTGATATTATGACAAAGATTATAAATTATACAAAAACAAGACCAAGTATTCCTAAAAATCCTGATATTGTTGTAGATATGGAATATCAAACCTCCCCTGTAGAGAATAAAAAATTCAGCGTGGAAGAACTTAAGGGCGCACTAAAGAGGATAGGTAAGAATTCAATAGAAGATGAGCTTAACTGCGGAGGGTGCGGGTATTCTTCATGTCGTGAAATGGGATATGCTCTTTTGAGGAATGAGGCAGAGCCTTCCCAATGTGCTTCTTATATGCGTCAAATTGCTCACAGGAAAGCCGATGCACTTTTAAGGTGTATGCCGTCTGCCATGGTTATGGTGGATAAGGAATTAAGGGTGGCAGAGGCGAACAATGCCTTTATAAAAATGTTTATGGAAGATATGTATGATGTTTATTCGCAAAATCCTGACATGTTAAAAGGTGCAAACATAGAAAAAATTGTGGATTTTGGCTTTATATTTAAAGCTGCGCTTGGGGGATGTGCGGATATACATAAAGAACATTATCCTGTAAATGACAGATTGTATGATATAACAGCTTTCACTATAGAAAAAGATGAGCTTGCCGGGGCAATTATTGTTGATGTTACAAAGACACAAGTGAACAGGGAAAAGATTGCACAGAAAGCTCATGAGGTAATTACTAAAAATATTTCAATTGTCCAAAATATTGCTTGCCTTTTAGGGGAGCATATGGTTGAAACAGAGCTTCTTTTAAGCTCTATTGCGCAAGATTACGATAAAGATAATTCCGCCGGGGAAACTAAAGAAGGGTAATGTTTATAGATATCAATTGTACACAAGAAAAAAAATATAATCAAAATGCCTTTGGGGATTATTTTGTATCTAAAAGGCGTCCGGGCAGGCTCATTGCGGTACTTTCCGACGGTCTTGGCAGCGGCATTAAGGCAAATATTTTATCTACAATGACTGCTACTATGCTTTTAAGGTTTATTGAGGCGCAAAGGGATATAAAAGCGGCTTGTGAAATTATTTTGAACTCACTTCCTGTTTGTCAGGTGCGTCAGATAAGCTATTCTACATTTTCGGCCCTTGACTGTACGGATGACGGGGATGTAAAGATAGTAGAGGAAGGTAATCCGCAGTTTATCTGGATGAAAAAAAACGGTGAAGTCATGGAGCCTGAGTGTAAAATCATAAATTCAAAAACATTTTCAAACAGGCATATGAAAACTTATCATATTCATTTAGAGCTTGGGGACAGGCTTATATTCTGTTCCGACGGTGTTACGCAGGCAGGGCTTGGCGGGGATAATTTAAAACTCGGTCTTAGGCGAAAAGGGCTAATTGATGTTATAAGGAATAAATTAAAGCATCAAAGTGATATATCAAGCAGGGAGTTATCAAAATACATAGTTGAATATGCAAAATATATTGATAATAAAAACGCAAAAGATGATATTTCGGCCTGTGTTGTGCATTTTGCAAAATTAAGGAAATTATGCGTATTTACGGGGCCCCCTTATCATAGTGAAAAAGACAGTGAATACGCCAAAATGTTTGCTGAATTTGACGGGAAAAAGGCAATTTGCGGCGGCACTACGGCAAATCTTATCTCAAGAGAATTAAACAGGGAAATAATTTCTGAAAGCCCGTTTAATACAGGAAAATTGCCGGCATGTTCTTCTATGGAGGGGGTAAATCTTATAACTGAAGGGATTTTAACTTTAAGTCTTACATATGAATATCTTAAAGATGAAGAAAGTATAGATGAAATTAACGCGGCAACGCGGCTTATGAATTTACTTTTGGATAATGATTATATTTTATTTATGGTTGGTGCACAGCTAAACCAGGCGCATTACGACCCTAATTTGCCTATTGAAATTGAAATCAGGAAAAATGTGATTAAAAAACTTAAAAAAGTTTTAGAAGAAAAATATACAAAACGAGTTGAAATACAGTATATGTAGTTTTATTGTATTTGCAGTGCAAAATATTTTATTTTTGTGTTTTTATTGGTTGCAGACATAGTTTATATGGGCGACAAGTTATGATACAAAAAATAAGCTTTGGAAAGATTAGTTATAGTTCCGCTAAAAGCAATAAACCGTATATGGAACAAATTTTAAGAAATAAAACCGACAAAGACGCAGCAGTGGATGCTTTTATCAGGGTTGGTGAAACTTCTGACGAATATGGTGTCAATGTTTTTCTTGATATTATTGAAGACAGAGCCAAGGATGATTGCAAAAATTTGAAAAAATGCCCGGTAGAGTTGATGATTACAGATGAAAGCAACAGAATGATTGTTGCGCAAACATTTGATACGAAATATACACAAATAGACGGTAATAATAAAGAAAATTTTGAAAAATTAGCTGAAAATTTTGTAACGGCAATGGAAGAAATTCATGCCGGCGATAACGGCGGTTCCGAAGAAACAACCCTTGATTTAAATGTTTAACTATTTTACATATCCTTCTATTTGTTTTATAATACTAATTAAATTATCGGTTGTATTTTAAAGATAGAAGGTGTTGGGTATGAGTAAAATTCAAGTAGAGATTTGTATGGGGACAACCTGTTTTATAATGGGTTCTGAAAGTCTGCAAGAACTTGCCTCCATCCTTCAAAGAAAGCATCCCGATAAAGTAGACACCAAGGGGGTTGTTTGTCATGGGCTGTGCAACACGGATTGCCAGTATTCAAAGGCACCCTATGTTAAGGTGGACGGAGAGGTAATTAGCGAAGCAACGGTTGAAAAAGTTTTAACCGTCATCAACGAAAAGCTTGGAGAGGAAGCCGGAAATTTAAAATGAGCACTAATGACAACCAGATTAAACATTTAAAAAGAGAAATATTAATAAGAATAGCAGAAGCTTTTCAAAGTGAAAACTTTGAGGAAAGTGTAAGAAAAATACCCTACGTTATGCGTCCGAAGGGTTGCGAAACCAATCTTAGGTGCTGTATATATAAAGAGCGTGCAGTAATTAGAGATAGGGTTGTTGCAGGTCTTGGGTGTGCAATTGAAAAAGATGATGAATGTACCTTGCTTTCAGATTATGCAAAAGAAGCGGTAACACGGGAAAAGCCCGAAGAAGAGATTTTAACAGTTCTTCAAGGTGCTTGTAAAGGTTGTGTGCCAAGCTCTGTGTTTGTTACAGACCTTTGTCAGGGTTGTGTTGCAAGACCTTGTAAAACCACATGCCGGTTTGGTGCAATTTCTATTATAAACGGCAAATCGCATATAGATAGTTCTAAATGCAAAAATTGCGGAATGTGTATAAATGCCTGCCCGTATGGTGCAATTACAAAAATTATTGTGCCATGCGAAAGTGTATGTCCTGTTGATGCAATTAAAAAAGATGAATCCGGCCATGCAAGGATAGATTTTTCAAAATGTATAAGCTGCGGTAAATGCATTAGTGCTTGTCCGTTTGGTGCAATACATGAAAAAAGCCAGATAATAGATGTTTTATCAAGAATTAAGGAAGGTAAAAATGTAGTGGCTATGATAGCACCTGCAATTGCCGGCCAGTTTCCATACCCTGTAACCAAGGTAAGAACCGCATTATTAAAAGCAGGTTTTTCTGATGTTTTAGAGGTAGCGGAGGGTGCAGATATCACAACGGTTACTGAGGCTGAAGATTTTAAAGAAAGAATGGAAAAAAATGAACCGTTTATGACAACATCTTGTTGTGCCGCTTATAATGAGCTTGTTAAAAAACATATTCCTGAAATTAAACCGTTTGTATCTGAAACCGGCACGCCGTTATACTATACGGCAGAAATTGCAAAGAAAAAAGACTCTGATGCGGTAACGGTGTTCATCAGCCCTTGTTCCGCCAAAAGAAAAGAGGCTATGGATAATCCGAATGTTGATTATGTTATTAATTTTGAAGAACTCGGCAGTCTTTTTGTGGGTATGAAAATAGAAATAAACAACCTTGAAGATACCGAATTTGAAACAAAAAGTTCCAAAGAAGGTAGGTATTTTCCGGTATCTGGCGGGGTAGCCAAGGCTGTGCAAAGTGCACTTGAATACAAGGGTGAAGATGTTGAAATACGCCCATGTATTATAAACGGACTAAATAAACAGTCAATAAAAGAGCTTAAAAACTATGCCAAAACAGGCCAGTGTCCAAACGGCAACCTTGTAGAAGTAATGTCTTGCGAGGGTGGTTGCATTGCAGGAAATGCTGCACTCAATGCCCAAAGAAAAGCTCAAAAGCAGGTAGAAGACTACGCAAATGAGGGTGAAGCCGTAGTCAAAAAGTAATCCGCCCCTCCCGTTTTCGTACAATTGAATAATAAGGAGAAAAGATGACTACAGCTTCCAAAGACGAAAGTTTGAATGTTTCAGGTGTAAATTATTTGAAGGTGGATAAAATTCTGGAGCGTTTTGAATACAAAAAGTCAAATTTGATTGCTATTTTACAAGAAGTTCAGACGCATTTTAATTTTCTTCCGGAAAACATTATGACGTATATCGGCACCAAAATGAACCTTTCGCCGGCTACGATTTTTGGTGTAGCAACTTTTTACAGCCAATTTAGTCTTGAGCCAAAGGGTAAGTATGTTGTTAAAATTTGTGACGGTACGGCATGTCATGTTAGGGGTTCAATGCCTGTTTATGATGCTGTTATGAACAGGTTGAAACTGGTTGACGGAAAATTTACAACAGATGACGGACTTTTTTCTGTTGAAACAGTTAGCTGCCTTGGTGCGTGCGGCCTTGCTCCGGTTTGTGTTATAAACGAAAAAATATATCCTAAAATGACACCGGATGCAATTTTAACCATTATTAATAATTTTGTTGCAGAGGAAGGAGTGTAGGATATGGAGCTTAAAAGCAGTGTTTCTCTAAATCTTGAAGATTTAAAACAAAAATCCGTTGATAATATAAAAACCCAAGGGCTTCGTGTCTTGATTTGTGCCGGCACCGGGTGTGTTGCAAACGGTTCTCTTGAGATTATTAAAAAGTTTGAAGAGCGAGGTATAAATGTTCAGCCCCTTGGGCAAAAAGAAAAGATGACAGCCGTGCCTACAGGTTGTCATGGTTTTTGCGAACAGGGTGTTTTGGTTGTTATACCGGAGCTTGATGTTACGTATGTTAAAGTGCATCTTGATGATGTAGATGAAATTATTGAAAGTCATATAAAAGGCAGAAAGCCTGTTGAAAGACTTTTGTATACCGACCCTGCAACGCACAATCATGTGTTTAAAAATGAGGAGATTAAGTTTTATGCAGGGCAGACCCGTGTTTCTCTTGCAAACTGCGGTGAAATAAATCCCGAAGCTATTGAGGATACTCTTGCGGCAGACGGGTACAGGGCATTATTTAATGTATTAAAAGAAAACAATCCTGATAAAGTGGTGGATGAAATTACAAAATCAGGCCTAAGAGGCAGGGGCGGCGGCGGTTTTCCTACCGGCAGAAAATGGATGTTTACAAAAATGGCCACAGGGGATAAAAAATATGTTGTGTGCAACGGGGATGAAGGTGACCCGGGTGCATTTATGGATAGGTCTGTTATGGAAGGCGACCCGCACAAGCTTTTAGAAGGTATGGCAATAGCGGGTTTTGCTGTTGGTGCGGATGAGGCCTATATATATGTGCGTGCCGAGTACCCTCTTGCAATTAAAAGATTGAGGACCGCAATTAAGGATGCTGAAGAAAATAATCTTCTCGGTAAAAATATTATGGGTTCTGATTTTAGTTTTGACATTCACATTAAAGAAGGTGCCGGAGCCTTCGTTTGCGGTGAAGAAACAGCCCTTATAGCTTCAATTGAGGGTGAGAGAGGCATGCCAAGGCCAAAACCGCCATTTCCTGCGAATAAGGGTTTGTTTGGAAAACCAACCCTTATTAATAATGTTGAAACCCTTGCAAATGTACCGGTTATAATGCTTAAAGGAGCGGAATGGTTTTCTTCTTTGGGTACCGCAACTTCAAAAGGTACAAAAACTTTTGCTCTTACGGGGGAAGTAAATAATACGGGCCTTATTGAGGTTCCTATGGGTACAACATTAAGGGAGATTGTATTTGAACTTGGCGGCGGCATCAGAAACGGTAAAAAATTCAAAGCCGTTCAGATTGGCGGCCCGTCAGGCGGTTGCTTAACGGAAGAACATCTTGATTTAACACTTGATTATGACAGCCTGATTAAGGCAGGTGCTATGGTTGGTTCAGGCGGGCTTGTTGTAATGAATGAAGACACCTGTATTGTTGAAGTTGCAAGATTTTTTATGAATTTTACCCAAAATGAAAGCTGTGGCAAATGCACTCCGTGTCGTGAAGGTACAAAAAATATGTTGAAAATTTTAGAAAAAATCACGCGCGGTGAAGCCACCCTTGCCGATTTAGACCTTCTTGAAGAACTTGCTATAAGTGTTAAAGACGGTTCGCTTTGCGGTTTGGGAAAAACCGCTCCAAATCCTGTATTATCAACACTTAAATACTTTAGAGATGAATACCTTGCGCATATTTTGGATAAGAAATGTCCGGCTGGTGTATGCACTGCACTAAAAGTAATTGAAATTAATAAAGAAACCTGTAAGGGGTGTTCAAAATGTTCCAGAATATGTCCTGTAGGTGCGATTTCGGGTGAAATCAAATCACCGTTTACCATAGATAAGGAAAAATGCATTAAATGCGGCGCCTGTCTTAAAGGGTGCCCGTTTGGTGCGATTATTCAAAAGTAGTGTTAATAATAAGGATTTAAAAAATGAGTGAAGATAAAAAAACATTATTTATAAATGGTAAAGAGGTTGAATTTACCGATGAAATTAACATCTTAGAAGTAATCAGGAAAAACGGTTTCAATGTGCCAACTTTTTGCTATCGTCCTGATTTAAAACCGTTTGGGGCCTGCAGGATGTGTGTTGTTGAAATTGAAGGGCGCGGAATTCAAACAAGCTGCACTATGCCGCCCGAATCGGGTCTTAAAATTCAGACTAATACCGAAAGAACACGAAGAATAAGAAAAACTGTTCTTGAACTTTTACTTGCAAACCATGATAGAGAATGTACTTCTTGTGAAAAATCAGGAAATTGTGAGTTGCAGAAATATGCAGAGGAATATGGCATAAGAGAAATCAGATACGCAAAGAAAAAAGAATTTGCACCTGTCGATGACAGTAATCCTTCAATTGTGCGGGACCTCAATAAATGTATACTTTGCGGAGCATGTGTTCGTGCCTGTGAGGAATTTCAGGGCCATGCTGTTTTAGGGTTTGCAAACAGAGGTTCAAAAACCGTTGTTCAGCCTATGGCCGGCAAATGCCTAAATGAAGTGGACTGTGTTTATTGCGGTCAATGTCAGGCTGTTTGTCCAACCGGCGCTTTAACTATAAAATCAAGTATTGAACAGGTTTGGAATGTTATTACAAATAAAGATAAAAAAGTTGTAGCCCAGATTGCACCTGCAGTTAGGGTGGCGCTTGGAGAAATGTTTAATCTGGAACCCGGCGAAAACACAATTGGCCTTATAAATTCCGCCCTTAGGGCTATAGGTTTTGATTTAGTGTTTGATACTAATTTTTCTGCTGATTTAACTATTATGGAAGAAGGTACCGAATTTTTAAGCAGACTTGAAAAAGGTGAAAACTTGCCTTTATTTACCTCATGTTGTCCTGCATGGGTTAGATATCTTGAAAATGCGCATCCGGATATGTTAAATCATCTTTCAACGTGTAAATCTCCACAATCCATGTTATCTCCTGTATTGAAAGAAATTTTACCCTCTAAAATGCCTGAATATACAAGAGAAAACCTTGTTGTGGTTTCAATTATGCCATGTACGGCTAAAAAATCCGAGGCAGCAAGAGTAGAGTTTTCTAAAGACGGTGTTTTGGATACAGACCTTGTTTTAACCACAAGTGAACTTGCAAGGATGATAAAATCTGCAGGAATTGACTTTAGGCATCTTGAACCTTCAAAAGGGGATACGCCATTTGGGGGATATACCGGTGCCGGTACTATTTTTGGCGCATCAGGCGGTGTTGCAGAGGCAGCTGTCAGAACAGCATATGAAATTGCAACGGGCAATTCGCTTTCTGATATTGATATAAAAGAATTAAGAGGGGTGCACAACAGATGCCGCGATGTTGAATTTGATGTTAATGGCAAAAAGATTGTTGTAAGGGTTGTTTCAACGCTTAAGGAGGCTGAAAAATCAATTCAGGAAATTAAAAAAGGCGAAGCAAAATTCCATATGCTGGAAGTTATGGCTTGTCCCGGCGGTTGTGTAAACGGCGGCGGGCAGCCACGGAGCTGTGATAACTCTTTAATTAAAGAAAAAAGGGCTGCCGGGTTATACAAAGAAGATAAAAGTTTGCCTTTAAGAAAATCTCATGAAAATCCTGAAATTAAAAAACTTTATGAGGAGTTTCTTGGTAAGCCAGGTTCGCATAAAGCCCATGAGTTGCTTCATACCTCCTATACCAATCGATTAAAGGGCAGTTATAAAGATTTTGAATAAAAATTTACCGGCCTCTTGCTTGTTAAATTTGGATAGGGGCCGGTTTTTTACAAGTTCTGCGTGATAAAAACTTAATTGCAAACATTTGAAAAATATAATATAATTTAAAAAAGATTTTGTATGGAGTAAGTAATATGAGATTGGGTTTTTTAAATAATTTTTTTACTAAAAGAATATCAAGACAAGGTTTTACACTTGCCGAGCTTTTGATTGTACTTGCAGTTTTGGCTGTTATTAGTGCTATATTGTTGCCTACGGTGTTCCATTCTATGCCGGATGAAAACAAATTAAGGTTTAAAAAAGGCTACTATACGCTTAAAAGAACAATTGATGCTATGGTGAACTCTGATGCTTATACATCTACCGACGGCAATTTTGGCGTTATTCTGGCTGCTGCCGGGGATAAACCTCCGTATGCGGCAGAGTTGGGGTCAACAGACAATGGTTCTAAATATTTCTGTATACAATTTTCTGAAATGCTAAACAGTACAGAAACACAGTGTGATATATTCTTAAATACTACAGGTCTTGTCACAACAACATTTTCTGCAAGTGATATAACAGGCACCGCAGGCTCTGGCGGCGGTGCAGCGAGCACCCTTGACAGTAAATGCTCCGCATTTATGGCTACGGATGAAAGCAAACAATATATCAATGTTGCAACACAAGACGGTATTTACTGGTCTGTTCCGCTTGATAATTTTTCAGGAGTTGAGGGAAGTAATCAGGCTAAATATCTTAACGGATACGGAAAAGTACCTGTATACTATGCTGTAATTTGTATGGATGTTGACGGTGTTGGCGGTGAAAGTGCATTTGGTTTTGGTATCAGGCGTGACGGCAAAGTGATTGCCGGCCAAAAAGCAAAACAATGGCTGCAGGAAGGTACTTCTACTGCTGTCAGCACAGAGGATGACTAGAGATAATTGGAAAAAATAATATGAAAAATTTAGCCACAATAGGCGTATTTGGCGGCTCAGGGTTTTATGAATTTCTTGAAAATTCTACCGAAGTGACCATTGAAACACCATATGGCCACACAAGTGATAAAATTACAATTGGCGAGGTTGCAGGTAAAAAGGTTGCATTCATGCCACGTCATGGCAAAAACCATTCAATAACCCCCGAGAATGTAAATTACAGAGCAAATGTGTGGGCAATGAAACACATAGGATGCAAAAGAGTAATTAGTCCATGTGCTGCAGGCAGTCTTCAAAAGCACATAAAGCCCGGTGATATAGTATTTTGTGACCAATTTGTCGATTGGACATTTGGCAGAAGAAAAGACACATTTCTTGAAGGGCCGCTTGTTACCCATATTAGTGCTGCTGACCCGTATTGTCCTAAAATGAGACAAACGGCTATTGCCGCTTGTGAAAAATTAGGTTTTAATTTTCATAAAACAGGTACTGTTATAGTTATTAACGGGCCAAGGTTTGCCACAAAAGCTGAGAGTAAATTTTTTACAGCTCAAGGTTTTGAGGTTATTAATATGACGCAGTATCCTGAAAGTTATCTTGTAAAGGAAATGGATATGTGTCCTTTAAATATTTCCCTGATTACTGATTACGATGCCGGATTGGTTTCAGATACCGAGCCTGTTTCCCATGCCGCTGTTATGGAAGTATTTAAAAGCAATATTGAACATCTTAAAAAACTTTTGTATGAAATTATTGTCAATACTAATGAAGAAGAATGCGTTTGTCATAGTATTGTAGAAAATTCAAGGGTGTAATGTCTATATCATACGGTGTTTACCAACTTTTTAATTTAATAATGTTTTTAATGCTTTTGAAGGTTCTTTTGAGTTGGTTTCCAAATATTGATTGGTATAAAGAACCGTTTAATTCACTTAAAAAATTCACTGACCTGTTTTTTGAACCGTTCAGGCGAATTATTCCGCCTATAGGCATGATAGATATTTCTCCTATTGCTGCATTTTTGTTGCTTGGATTTATTCAGCAAGCATTAGTTATACTTCTTAGGAATATGGGATTGTAATTTTATATTGTTTTACTTTAGTGCTTGCACAACAGTTTTGTTTTTGGTAAATTAATACCAGTATTATGCCCTGGTAGCTCAGCTGGATAGAGCAACTGCCTTCTAAGCAGTAGGTCATGCGTTCGAATCGCATCCAGGGTATTTTTTTAAGAATACCCTGTTTTCTTTTATGTGTAATGTTTAGGGTGTATTAGTTTTATTTTATTTGTAACCTGTTGTGAACGGTTAGCGGTTTTATTTGTGTATGAAATTTCCTGAAAAAGAGCTTACAAACATACTTATTGATTTAAAAGAGAACTATTGTGCTGCAGCTCTGAAGGTTGAATTTGAAACCGAAGCTATTGCAAATGATGAAATTCTAATGCTTAAAAAAATATCCGAATTAGCAGGCCTTGATTTTATTGTTAAAATTGGCGGTTGCGGGGCTGTAAAAGATTTGTTTGACGTTATGGCACTTGGGGCTAATATCATTGTTGCGCCGATGATTGAAACTTCTTATGCGCTTGAAAAATTTGTTTGCACGGTTAATTCCGTTTTTCCTCCCGAAGAGTGTTCTAATTTGAAACTTTTTATAAACATTGAAACAAAACAAGGCTTTTATAACCTTGATGATATTTTTAATTCTGAATACTTATCTTTAATTTCAGGAATTGTTGTCGGCAGGAGCGACCTTGCCAAGTCTCTTGGCTTTGGCACAGATGATATAAACGGGGATGAGATTTTAGAATATACCAATCAGGCTTTATCGTATGCGATAAAATACAAAAAAGAGTTTATTGTAGGCGGTAATATTTCAAGTGCCTCGCTGCCTTTTTTGAATAAAATATCACAAAAAGGGTTAACAAAATTTGAAACAAGAAAAATTGTCTTTAATGCCGATTTACTTAAAGATGAGGCAAGTACAAAAGCCGGTATCATTAAAGCTATTGATTTTGAGTTACTATGGCTTGAAAACTGCATCAGACCGGATGAAAAAAGGTTTAATTTATTACAAGAAAGACAAAATATTGAAAAGCATACTTAATAACATATATCCAAAAGGCGTTTATTGAAGAGTATAGAAATGTTTCAAAAGTTGTAGTATCTTGGTGCAAAGTGTATTATTATAAGATAATAAAAATGGAGATGTTATGGTAAAGTTTATAAAATTATTTATAGTGTGTTTATGTATAATGATGGGGGTTTCTATGAGTGAGGCTAAAAATAATATGGATTCAAATGCTAATAATTATACGCAGGTTCGTGCCGCACATATCCTTGTTGATACGGAAAGCCAGGCTAAAGGCCTTAAAAACAGAATTGAAGGCGGGGAAGATTTCGCCAAAATGGCAAAACAGTTTTCTAAATGTCCTTCAGGTCAAAGAGGGGGCGATTTAGGATACTTTGGACGCGGTCAAATGGTGCCCGAATTTGAAACGGCGGCCTTTAATCTTCCGAAGGGGGAAATATCAGAACCTGTTAAAACCGATTTCGGCTGGCACATAATTAAGGTTACTGATAAGCAGTAAAATAAACATTTTCATTTAATATTTTCCTTTACTTATGGTCTTTCTAATCAGGCCATAAGTCTTAGCAATCTTTTAATTTGCTGACGCATTTTTGCCCTGATTAATCTACAGTGTCTTTTTCTCATTTTTGGTCTTTTTCTTCCTCTTTATTGTTTTGTTCTTTGATTGTTAAATATATTTTTTCTATTCGGCATTTTGTATTACAATCTTTATGATAAATTAAATTTTATTTACAAAACTTAAAAAGTGAACAAAAATGTTTTGGACAAGTTTAGCGGTTTTATTAAGAATAACTTCAAATTCCTTATTGAATGTCGGCCAGAAAAAGCTTTCCCTTGCTTATTCACCCTTCTTTACTAATTTTAATACATATTTTATACTGTTTCTTGTTTGTGTCCCTTTATTTCTTCTTGTATATCTTAAGAGCTTTACTTTTGAAATGTTTGTATGGTCATTTGTCGGCGGTTTTTTTGGTGCACTGGGGAATGTATTTTTAATTTCAGCCTTAAGATATGGCGAACTTTCCGTTTTAGGGCCTGTGAATTCTTACAAGCCTATAGTTGCTCTTATGGTCGGTATATTTCTTATAGGTGAAATACCGGGGTTAGTATCTTTATTTGGTATGCTTGTTGTTATTGCAGGCAGTTATATTGTGTTTGACACCGTAAAAGAAGGCTTTTCGCCGGCACTTTTGAAAAGGAAAGATATTCAATTTCGAATTTTTGCTCTTGTGTTCAGCGCAATTGAGGCCGTTTTTATTAAAAAGATTATTTTGCTTTCCGATATATACTGTTCGTTTTTGTTGTGGGTTATTTTTGGATGTATTTTTTCATTCTTTATATTGAAAGCATCAAAAACAAAAAAGGCTCGAATATGTAATTTAAAGATGTTTTTATCGCTTAGCCTTTGTGTTTTTATTATGCAGTTTTCTACCAATTTCGTTTTTTCAAAAATTTCTGTTGGGGCGGCACTTTCGCTTTTTCAGCTTTCAAATATTCTAAACGTATTTTTAGGGTATAAAATTTTTAATGAAAAACATTTATTGAAAAAACTGATTGGCTCTATCATAATGGTTATAGGTGCTATTATGATTATCTGTTACAATTAATTTATTATGCAGTATAAAACAGGTGAAAAATACCCAGAATTTTTACATAAAAGCGAAACTTGCTCCTTGGGCTTTAATAACGGATGTGTAAATATTTTTATATTACAAAAATCTCCTGATAGCTGCACACTTTTTGAAATTACAAATTCGGAGCCCTTTTTTCAAATTTATACAAAAAATAATATTATATTTTTACTTATTAAATTCGGTAATTTGGATTGGATTGATATTCCATATATACATAAAGGGATGAGTGTTGAAAAGATAAGTGATGATAATTGCGGGTATCCTTGCAGAATATATTTTGCAGACACTACGGACGGCAAGCTTTTAGCTAAAAGATACAGTTGTTTTTCTAACGGGCTTTCAAAGGCATTTTATTTTGCACTTGAAGAACAAAGAAGGCATTTGCCTAAAAATGTCTTGGAAAAAATTAATTCTATAAGGGCAAGTTTTCACTCTAATGAGATTGCAAGGCTTTCCCTTGGCGGGCGCACGGCTGATTAATCTTTATCAAAAAATTTCTTCAAAAACTCGGGGGTTATTTCATGATTTTTACAAAAAGTATCATAGCTTTTTGCTATATGTCCCATATCAAGTGCTTGGTATCCGGCGTTTGAAAGGTCATAGGCAAGTACGGTGGCGCTTGGGCCAAGGATTATTATAACAAGCCTGTTTTTATCAATCGTTTTAGCTTTAGCCAGGATATCATCATACACACTAAATGCATTAACTGTAGGTGCATAGATGTAATCTATTGATTTAGCACATTCAAATACATTATGGTTGATGTTTTTAAATACTCTTTCACCGCAAATTATTGTAATATCTTTATCTTTCCAAATCTGTTTTATGTAGTCATATTTTTCTTTGGAATCCGGTAAAATTGTAAAACCGGTATCAGCATATACTTTGTTTTTATCTATGAGGCTTAAAATATAATCAGTATTTTTACCCCAAAACATACGGTCGTAGGATTTTGTGTATTCATCCTTGCCGCTTGTGCTGTGGCACATGCTATAAGGCAGACCTATTAAAAATCCCGGGTTTTGGGGAGATGTCAGGATTTCTTTCAGCCTTTTTGTAAGTTTTTTATCTTGGTCTTGGAAACAGATTTTTCCGCCCTGCATTAGTGTAAATTCACCGTCCCCAAAACGTGAAACACTAAGATTGTGTTTAATTATATGGTCAATTGTGTCTTTGAAATTGAGAATTACCGGCACAAATAAGGTTTCTAAATCGTCCTTAATTTCATACTTGATAAAATCCAGTCCGTTTTTTTGCAATCTCGGTGTTGTTTTTTATTTCACTCAATTTATATTTGGTTAAAAATGAGATATTTTTTAAAAATACGACAAAGCTTCTCATAGTTTATCTATTTTAGCATAAAAAATCGTGTGTGTGCCAGGATGTAATCCTGTCAAAAAAGAGGACTTGTTATTAAGCCCTCTTTTAAAATTTCGGAACGACAGGATTTGAACCTGCGACCCCTACCACCCCAAGGTAGTGCGCTACCAAGCTGCGCTACGTCCCGTTATACATATCGGGATGACAAGATTCGAACTTGCGACCCCCGCGACCCGAACACGGTGCGCTACCAAGCTGCGCTACATCCCGAAAAAAGATTATTTAATTATCAATTTGCAGCTTGGTAGCTTTTGCGTTACCACCTCTCCTCCAAAGTGACATTTAGTCACTTTCTCGTCGGCAGAGTGCTACATCCCGAAAAAAGATTATTTAATTATCAATTTGCACACTAATTGTACCATATAAACATTTACTAGCAACAGGTTTTAAATATTTTTCTTAAATATTGCCGCTTGCCTGAATTTTGCCTTCAAAATATCTTTGTTTTTCAAAACAAGAAGTGGCAGATAAATTAAATTTTTTACTAAATATACCCCGGCAAGCAAATAATTGTTGCGTTTTAAATCAAGCATATTATAGCTTATGGGTTTAGGGCATGTGCATTTTGTATTCATGCAGGGTTTTGCACAAGTAAAAAGTTTAAACCCTTTATCTTTAATGTTGCCCATACAATGCGTTTTATTGAAACGTGAGCTGTAGCATCTGTACGCATCTCCGTTTTCATAGATAAATAAAAACTTTTCACCCGCATGGCATAATTTTCCAAATGTTTTTGTAACTTCCCCAGGTTCTTTTGCGGCGTTTTTTGCTAAAAATTCCTCTGCAGTTTTTGAATATTTCACATATTTGTTTTTAATCCTCATATGCTGCAGGCCAAATTTAATCCCGTTGTTATTTAAAAATTCGGACAATTCTTTTAAATGCTGTATATTGCCATTCGTTAAAACAGAGGCTACAGAAAACTTTGTTATTTTGTTTTTGTAAAGGTTGAATTCTTTAGCCTTTTGCTTAAAGTTTTCAATATCGCTTACCTGTGTAGGATGATAAGAAACAAAAAGTTCAATTAAATTTTCACCCATTATGTCGGCAATTTTTTTATAATTTTCAATATTGTATGAAAAATTTGATATTACAGTGAGCTTTAATCCCTGATTTTTAATTTCTTTTATAACTTCATAAAATCTTGGGTGTGTTAACGGTTCGCCGCCGGATATTGTAATTTCAAATGTTTTATCTATTATTTTTATAAAATTTAAAAAGGCATCAATGGTTTTATCGTCTGCAGCTTTTGCCCCTTTGTAGAATTTTTTTGATTGGGAACAGTATGCGCAGCGATAATTGCATTTTTGTGTAATTAAAAAATCGATACAGCTTCTGATTTGCTGCATAAAATCTCCTTTTTAAAAATTATATTATAAATATGGGGCGTGGGGGCAATTTTTAAAATGTTTTGTTTTTATCACTTTAGTATGAATGTTGAAACAGTAAATTCTTCATATATATTTGATACTCAAAGTGTAAAGGGGTGCCAATCTCCGCTTAGTGCCGCAATAAAGGGTAATTGTCTGCAATTTGTTAATGATATTTTTGAAAAAAGCGCGGGTAATAAAATTGTCGGCAAAGTGAAAATCAAAGATTTGGCTGATAATGTGCACCAAGGTGTCATTATAAGGAAAAATAGCGAAGAAACCGGAAATTTTTCCGATTTTGAAATTTACACATTGAATATTAATGGTACTGAAAAAGGCCGTATTACTCTTTTTGAAAACAATAAGCATGGCTATCTTGTTGTAAATACTTTGAATGCAAATGATTTTGGTGAAGGTGGTTATAAGGGTATCGGTACAGAGCTTTTAAAAATTGCTGCTCAAAGAAGTATGGACAAAGGTTTTGGAGGAAAGCTTGCACTTGTTGCGACGGGCGAAAAAAGCCCTGTGGCTTTTTATTATAAAAATAATTTTAAATTAATCCCAAGTCATGATGATAATGAAGATGCAAAAACGCTTGCCATTATTGATTATGCGGTAAGAAATAATGTTTCTCCCGATAATGTCTTAAATTTTCCAAACTCGGTATCTATGATGCTCGATAAAGAGGGCGCACAGGCACTCCTTTGCGGCGAAAGGCTTTATGAAAAATCAGTCCCTGTATACGCAGGTGCCCCTTCGTTTACAGGCAGATTGCAATCGGATTGCAAAATTTCTGATGAAATAAATTTATCTGTTGCAAAAAGTTTGCCAAAAGTACGTTGTAATTATGTAAAAAATATTCCACTAAATGATGCTAACGGCAAAAATATAGACGGGTTTATATTCCAAAATAAAAAACATCCTGAATGGTATTATGCTTGTGTTGCGCAGGATAAAGAATTCAAAAAGCTTTGCGAGATGTCCGTTTTTGATAGAGAAAATCATATTTTTGTGAATTCACTTAATGGGCAAAATAATGACGGCATTTATAAGGGTGCCGGCACCGGGCTTATAAAACTTGCGGTTGAATTAAGCAGGGAAAAAGGCTATGACGGCAGGGTTGAATTGCTTGCAACGGGTTCGTTGCCGTTTTATTACAAAAATAACTTTAGAGTAGTAGAGAAACCCAGTGAAGCATTTCAAATTTTTGCTGGGTGCAGCGGCTTTTCGGAGCGGTTAAGCATGGATGCATTAATTGATTATTTTGCAAGGGGTAATTCAGATTTTCATAAAATTTGGCCTTCTGCCTGGGAGAAGCCGGAGATGAAGTTAGATAAAAATGCTGCAGATGCTCTTATGAGTGGCAAGAGGCTATACGAAGATAATAAAAGTGAAACAATGTATAATGCCAATATTATATATGACAGGGCCGGACAAAAACATCTTGTCGATGCGGATGTGGTCTTTTGCGAGGTACCCTCCATAGATGAACCCGGCAAATGTGTAATCCAACTTGTACAAAAAGGCAATAAGTATATTCAATGGTTGGCATCTGCCGAAATAGATATGGTCAACGATGAAAAGGGATGTAAATTTATTAATATTGATAAGATAAATTTTGATGACAGGCTTATCACAAGTAAAGGTGCAGATGCCGAAAGGGCAATAAAAGAAGAGCTTTTGAAGGCCGTTAAAATTAAAGCTGAAGAGCTTGGTGTAAATGTAAATGCTGAATAAAAAATACCCGCATATATTTTTTGCGGGTATTTTGAAAATTATTTTTGATTGAAGACTAATATCTGTAGTGGGCAAACGCTTTGTTCGCTTCTGCCATTTTGTGGGTATCTTCGCGTTTTTTAACTGATGCGCCTGAGCCGTTTGAGGCATCAAGGATTTCAGCTGTTAATCTTTCAACCATTGATTTTCCGCCTCTTTTTCGTGCAGATTCAATAAGCCAACAAGAACCAAGAGCTTGACCTCTTTCAGGTTTTACTTCAACAGGAACCTGATATGTTGAACCGCCAATTCTTCTTGCTTTAACTTCAATAAGCGGAGTTACGTTTGTAAGCGCTTTTTTGAAAACATCAATCGGTTGTTCTTTTGTTTTTTCTTGAATTTTTTCCATTGAAGAGTAGAAAATCTTTTGTGCTATAGATTTTTTACCCCTTTTCATTAATCTGTTTATAAATTTAGCAATATCTACGCTGTTATACATTGGGTCCGGTGCAGGTATTCTTTTTGCCGGTTTAGAACGTCTTGACATGTTTGTTATTTAACCTTTCTTAAAAATTAAGTATCATTTTAATAATGCAACTGTCGCCCAGCACGGCGCACCTTTAGCCTATTTTTTAGCTCTTTTTGCACCGTATTTTGACCTGCTTTGTGTTCTGTTTGCAACACCTGCAGTATCAAGGGTGCCTCTGATGATATGGTATCTTACGCCTGGAAGGTCTTTTACCCTGCCGCCTCTAATCATAACAACAGAGTGCTCTTGTAGGTTGTGGCCAATGCCCGGGATATATGATGTTACTTCAAAACCGTTTGTAAGCCTTACCCTTGCAACTTTTCTAAGTGCAGAGTTAGGTTTTTTAGGTGTTGTAGTATAAACCCTTGTGCAAACGCCTCTTCTTTGCGGGCAGTTTGTAAGGGCTGGAGATTTAGTTTTATCTTCAATTTTTTTTCTTTCGTTTTTAACTAATTGGTTAATTGTTGGCATAATTTTCCCTTTGTATCTGTTACTTGTTCTATTATTTGACAATAAACAAACCTCAATGTCAAATGGTATTTGAAAAAGTTGCTAAACTTTAAAATAAGAGTTATCATAAAGATATGAAAAGCAAAGATGCAGTTAGGGCTGAAAATTCCTTAAGAGAGTTTATCTTAGAAGAATATAGCGATGATGATAATGAGCGGGACCGTATAAACCTATATAAATACAAAGGTTTAACGCTTACGATAGCCTGGGAAGCCAATGTTGACCCTAATTTTAAGGTGGGCATTTTGGCATTTGAGGCAAGTTTTAAAATAGAAACCGGCCAAAAGATTGAGGGCGGCCTGCAGGATTATGATGTGAGTGTTATACAAAAATGGGCCAAACAAAGTGTTAATAAAACTCTGTTGATGCGTGTTTGGATGAATGAGGCCCGTGAAAAGAAAGAAGTAAAATTAAAACCCTTTGATATGATGTAGAATGTTAAAAGACCCTGTTTTCAGAGTCTTTTGGTATTCTGATATAATTCTTTAATTTTAATCGTTTGGCGGCAGTGTGGGCGGTATTGTAAGGGTCTTTTAAGAATTTTTTAGCTGCATCCAGTAAAGGTGCGCTTGTTGGAGACGCCGTCTTTTCCAGTATTTTTGTTTTTTCCGGGTTTTTACCGTAACCGCTGTTACCGGCTTTTGCGGTTATTTTGTTAAAACTTGCAGCGCTCATTGTTTTGCAGCGGCACTTTTAGCTAAATTTGCCGCCTTGTTAATGTTTGTCATTTAATTTCTCCTTTTTGTTGAATAAAGTAACCTTTCTTTATGTTTTTATAAAAACCAAAGGTTTGGGGAAATTGTTTTTTTTTTTTTGAATCGCTGTTTTTTACAGAAATTTACAAAAAATATCTATATGGGGTATAAAATCGAGTTTAGCGTGCAAAAATTACAGGTGTAAAAATATAAAAACTCAAAAAAATAGCGTTTTATTTAGAAAATTTTTCAAGTAAATTGTCTGCAAATTCAGTGAAGGTGCCATTCTTAATGGCTTCAGACGTCATAAACATAAGATTAACAAGGAAATGCACATTATGAATACTTAAAAGCATTGCGGCATTTGCTTCTGACGCTCTGTAAAGGTGTCTAATGTAGGCACGGGTGTGGTTTCGGCAGGTCCAACAATTACATTTAGGGTCCAAAGGTGAAAAATCCGCCTCAAACTCTTTATTTTTAATGATTTTGTTTCCTTCAAACGTGAAAAATGTTCCGTGGCGGGCATTTCGCGTGGGCAAAACGCAATCAAACATATCTACACCGGCTTTCACGCCATTTAATAAATCTACGGGGGTGCCCACTCCCATTAAATATCGTGGTTTTCCTTCCGGCAGAAGAGGTGTAACCAGGTTAACGTAATAATTCTTTATGTCCGTAGGTTCTCCGACACTTACACCGCCTATAGCGCACCCTACAGAAGGCTTTGACGCGATATAATTAGCGGATTCCTTTCTTAAATCATCAAAAAAGGCCCCCTGGACTATTGGAAACAGGGCCTGGCGCGGGTTTTGGTGTGCTGCAATGCACCTGTCCAACCACCTGTGAGTTCGCTCCATTGCGGCTTTTGCCTCGTCGTATGTGCAAGGGTAGGGTGCGCATTCATCAAACGCCATAATGATATCTGCGCCTAAATCGTTTTGAATTTGCATTGAAATTTCAGGCGAAATAAAGTGTTTAGAACCGTTTTTAGGGTCTGTGAAGTAGACACCGTCCTCTTTGATTTTTCTTAATTTCGCAAGTGAAAAGACCTGAAATCCGCCCGAATCGGTGAGCATGGGCTTATGCCAGTTCATCCAGGAATGCAGCCCGCCAGCCTGTTTTACAAGGGCTGTACCGGGTTTTAGGTACATGTGATAAGAATTTGCGAGGATAATCTGGGCGCCTGTTTCTAAAAGTTGCCTGTTATCAAGCATTTTTACCGCAGAATTGGTGCCGACAGGCATAAAAACGGGTGTTTTAATAAGCCCATGAGGCGTAAAAAACTCTCCGCATCTGGCTTTAGAATTTTTATCCTTTGCAGTGACTTTAAAGCTGAAATACCCGTCGTTTAGGTGCGGCGTGCTGTTTGGCATGGGCTGAAACTATGCCCCCATAACGATTTCAAGCATTGTTTTATAGTTATCGCAAATTTCATTTTCGCTAAACCAAAGCCCCATTTCCCTTTTAGCGCTTTCAGGGCAATCTGAGGCATGGACTGCGTTATATTCTTTTACTGTGCAAAAATCTGCTCTAATTGAACCTACATCTGCCTCGTCAGGGTTGGTTTTGCCTACAATGTGCCTAACACCAAGAATTGCGTTCTCTCCTTCCAAAATCATTGCAAGCACGGGGCCTGAGGTTATATATTCAATTAAAGGATTATAGAAAGGTTTGCCAACGTGCTCCGCGTAATGCTTTGCGGCAAGTTCCAGGCTTACATTTGTAAGTTTCATTGCAATAATTTTATATCCTTTATCTTCAAAGCGGGAGAGGATTTTGCCTATCAGCCCTCTTTTAACGGAATCAGGTTTTAAAGCTACAAATGTTCTTTCCATAATACTTTTACCTTATAAAGTCTGCATTACGGCTTTATTATACTACAAAGAAAAAGGTTTGGCTTAAAATTGTTATTTTTTGATTTCCGCAATTGCATTTAATGCTTCGGTTAGGTAATATGTATTCATAAAATCCGGATCAACGGATTCAGCATTATATTTCGCATCTTCAATCCAATTAATCAGTTCTTGAAAACCATATTCACCATATGGATGTTTTTCAATTCTCTTTATATCTTCAGGTGTAAAATGTTTTTCAATTTCTCTTATTCTTGTTGCCATTGCTTTTGCCTGAGTTTCATTAATATTAATATCTTCTGGCGAAATTGCATATCGTCCGCCAAATAAACCTGAAATTGTTTTATCTGACATGGCTTCAATGGTTTCAGGTTTCAAGCTTTGCATCGCTGCTTTTATTTCTTTAGAGTCGCAAATGTGAGTATATTTGTCCATATTAGCTATTCTTTCTTCAAGGTTGCCGCTTCTTTTTATTTTATCTACGGTTTCTTTCGCGCTTTCAACCGTTTTGTTTCCGATATCTGTACCTGTTTTTTCCGTAATATTATTTGCTGTGCTTGTAGCGGTTTTTTCAACCGCTTTTTCAACGGTATCTCCTGCTTTTTCAGTTATTTCTTCCGCAATTTCTTCAGCGGTGTTTTTTACCGAATTAGCACTTTTGTTTGCGGCAGCTGCTATATTGTCCCCGGCTTTTCTTGTTATTTCTTCTGCTGTTTCGGCAGCTTTTTCTGTGATATTGTTAAGAACTTTATTATCAGTTTGAGGAACGGGTGTTGATACCTTGCCTTTACCTTTTATTGTAAGTGCTACTGTTGCAACTATTGCGGTCAGTATTGCAAACCCGCCTATTATTGCCTTTTTCTTGTTGATTTCTTTTCCTGCTATTGTTATTGCATCGCTGTTTTTGGTTGTTTTATTGTCTATGGTATTTGTATTGAAAGTATTTTGGGTACTATTTGCTAGATTTGTATACTGCGAGGTTATTGCATATTGTTCATTAAAAGTGTTTAATTTTACGTTTGAGATTTCGCTCATAGAACCTTCTTTCCGGTTTAAAAATATTTTCTACTTATATTAAAAACCGTTTTTTTTTTTTGATACTGCGCCCTGCAAAACCGTCTTAATTTTTACAAAAATTTACAGTTTAAAAATATTAAATTGCCATGGGGTGAATTTTTTCTTATTATATTTATATTAGGGACAGTTTAAGAAACAAAGATGTTTTTTTCAGGTAACAAAAACCAAATTTTAAATGAAACTTTTGGACAAGCCCTGCAGAGGCGTCAGTCCGGCTCTGCATACGGAAATAATTTTTCTAATGCCAATGAGGCCTTTGAAAACATAAGCTTGCAAAGCCTATTCAGAAAAAGCCGGATTTCAGCAAGGCAAAAGGAAGTTGCCAATAATTATATGGTTATAAAAAAGATTTTTGGTTTTAGTGCCGTAAATTCAAGAATTTCAAATACTGAAACAACGCTTTTAAGGCAATACGGCATGCGTTTGCTTGAAGAAACTACATCCGCCACAATGTTTAGAGAGCTTGAAACCCTTATAGAATGGGCAAAAAACGGGGATGCTATTAAAAGGATGCACTCTGATAATATTTTTGAAATCCGTGTAAAAGAATTAAAATTTTTGCAGGCAAATAATTCTATTTTAAAACTCGGCGAACTTTATGACGGGTATAGTGTTCTTGAAAAATATATTGAATTTTTGGCAGGCTGAAATCAGATGTCAGAGATATTTTCCCGTACAGAGTTATTAATGGGTAAAGAGGCTTTAGATAGGCTCTATAGTGCACATGTAATTGTTTTTGGTATCGGGGGCGTTGGCGGGTATACTGTAGAGGCCTTGGTAAGGAGCGGTATTGGAGCCATTGATATTGTAGATAATGACACAATCAATATAACAAATATCAATCGCCAGATATATGCGCTGCACAGCACACTGGGCCAATTTAAAACGGATGTTGCAAGGAAAAGGATTTTAGATATTAATCCTTCAGTGAAAATTACTGCGCATAATGTTTTTTATACGCCTGAAACTGCCTCGTTGTTTGATTTTAGTGAATATGATTATGTGGTTGATGCCATTGATACGGTTAGCGGAAAGATTGCAATTATAGAAAATGCAAAAAATGCAGGGGTTCCGGTGATCAGTGCTATGGGTGCCGGAAATAAGCTTAATCCTGCAATGTTTGAAGTAGCGGATATTTCTAAAACATCTGTTTGTCCGCTTGCAAGGGTGATGAGAACAGAGCTTAAAAAGAGTGGCATTAAGGATGTTAAGGTTGTTTATTCAAAAGAGCCGCCCATAAAGCGCGGACGAGATGACAATAAAAGGGTTCCTGCAAGCTGTGCCTTTGTCCCTTCTGCAGCAGGGCTTTTAATTGCTGCAGAAGTGGTTAAAGACTTAGTGGGTATTTAACTATTTTTTCTTAAAGGTTAGTGTTGAATTTGCATCTTTTAAAATGAGAGTATCGTTTTTAATTTCTGCCGTTTTTTCACCACGAAGTGCTTTAAGATATTTAAATTCAGCCTGCATATCTTTTTCGGGGCCCATCATCATAGTTGTTGCGGTTTCTTTGAAATTAATTTTGTTATTGTTTAATTCATAAAATCCAAAATAGTTGTTTACAATCTTTCCATAATAACGGTTTGCCGTTTTATCAAAACCCAGGGTGATTTCAGTGCCGTATTCGGGTTCCGTTAAAACATAATCATTTCCTTTGATATTATTTGCAACCGTGCAGGATGCCAATGATAAAAAAGCAAATACTGTGCAAAAAAATGAATTCATATATCCTCCTTAATTATTAAATCTAAACAGCATTATATCGCCGTCCTGAACAATGTAATCTTTTCCTTCAAGGCGGGCAACACCTTTTTCTCTTGCGCCGGCCCAGCTGCCTGCCGTTATAAAATCATTGTAAGATACAACCTCTGCCTTGATAAAGCCTTTTTCAAAATCTGTATGTATGACACCTGCAGCAGCAGGGGCTTTTGTGCCTTTTGTAATTGTCCAGGCGCGCACTTCTTTTTCTCCTGCTGTAATATAGGTTTGCAGATTTAAAATATCGTATGCGGATTTTATCATCTTTTCAATGCCGGATGATGTTACGCCAAGCTCTTTTAGATAATTTTCAGCCTCATCTTTTCCTAAAGATACAAGCTCTGCCTCTATTTGTGCGCAAATCATAACAACTTCGGCACCATGTTTTGAAGCGTATTCTTTTACTCTTTCTACGTTTGCATTTCCTGTTGCAAGTTCATTTTCGGCTACATTTGCGCAGTATATTACAGGTTTTGTCATAAGCAGGTGAAAATGATGAAGTGCTTTTAGCTCTTCTTCGTTAAATATACCGGTATCAATAAAACTACCCCGCTCAAGGTATGGCATAAGCTTTTCGATTATCGAATTTTCAAGAACCGCATCCTTGTCGCCGGCCTTTACCTGCTTTGCTATTCTTTTCAGGCGGTTTTCAAGGGTTGAAATATCCGCAAGGGCAAGCTCTGTATTTATGGTTTCAATATCATCAATGGGGTCAATCTTACCTGATACATGAATTGTGTTTGGGTCTTCAAAGCATCTTACCACCTGAATTATGGCATCCACTTCCCTGATATTGTGCAAAAACTGGTTGCCTAATCCTTCGCCTTTGCTTGCACCTTTAACCAGACCTGCTATGTCTACAAATTCAATAGCTGTAGGGATTACAGTTTGGGTTTTTACTAAATCCTGTAATTTATAAAGTCTTTCATCCGGCACCGTTACCACGCCGATATTTGGCTCTATTGTACAAAACGGATAATTTGCACTTTGGGCATTGGCTGAAAGCGTCAGCGCGTTGAAAAGTGTTGATTTGCCTACGTTTGGAAGTCCTACTATACCGCATTTTAACATAATAAAATTAATCCTTCTCACCAGATTTGATTGCAGAATAATTGTATCATAAAATTATTTCTTCTGTCGGGGCTTATAATGCAATTTAATTTATAAATCTGTTGTGCAAAACGGGCATTTTGTAGCATTGATATTGATTGTTGAAAAACATCTTGGGCAGGTTTTGGTGTCTTTAATTTCCTGTGCTTCGGATTTTGTTTCAACAGCGGCTCTTAGCTTGTTTATAAATTTTATGAGTAAAAATACTGCAAAGGCTACAAAAATAAAGCTTATAAGTGTATTAATAAATAATCCGTAATTAATAGTGACAGCCCCTGCTTGCTGTGCAGCATCAAGGGATGGGTATTTAACAATTTGTCCGTCATAATTTGGCAGGGTAAGATACAGATTTGTAAAATCAACCCTTCCCATAATCCAACCTATAGGGGGCATTATAATATCCTTTACCATTGAATCAACAATTTTGCCAAATGCGGCGCCGATAATTATACCGACAGCCATATCAACGACATTACCTTTTATCGCAAAAGTTTTAAATTCATCAGCGTATTTTTTGATTTTTTTAAACACATTATCTCCTGTGTAAAGAGCTGCTATATAAGTAAATCTTTGTAAATTTTATCATAAAATAATTTTATTGGTGGCAAAAAATTTTGTTGAAGAGTTTTTGTATCTAGTACACTTATTGTTGATAAAAGGAAAGAATATGAATATAGGTAAAATTTCTAATATAGCGTTCAAAGGTGCGTATGCCGTAGTTGGTATGGGCAGGGATGCCGCAAAGCTTGAGGATAAAATACTTGAACATAGAAATGTAAAATATAAAACAATGCAGATAAACAGACTCGGTTACGGAATTCTTGAAGATGATTTACCTGCTTACTTTTTGGTAACAACTGGTGATGATATTAAAAAATATAATCAATTTGCCCAAAACTATGATGAATACAGAAAAATTGCCGATATGCAACTTCCGGATTATAGTAAGCGTGAAGATTTTGCAAACGGTGATGAATATATTAAGCATTTTGTAACTCACGAAGGGGCTTTAGATATAGATATTATTAATCAATGGTGCAATTTTAACGGTGGCCTTAATGTTGTAAATGCTAAAAATGCACTAAAAGCAATAGGTGAAAACAGGTTTAACTTTAATAACGGCGATATTTCGCGATAAGTTATTTTAGGATGATATATACATTTGGAAAGATTGGTATTTTAAATAAATAAGGAAAGGAAAAAATATGCATAGTAACGGAATTTCTGCTCAATCATTTAAAGGTGCCTATTTTGTAAAAGGTAGCGGAAAAGAAGTAAAGGATTTTGAAGATGCAGCAAAATCGAAAACTTACGACAAGCCAGATTCCTTATGCACTAAGGTGGTTGGCGATGGATACACTTCATGCGATATGCCAGCTTGTTTACTGGTTGTTACCGGTGACAACGATATAAAAGCATATAAAAAATTTCTTAAAAATGAGGATAAGTTTTGTCGAAGTATTCCTAAAAACGAGCTAAAGCGTATTAAGGCAGATAATTGCGATGATTGGGCCAGTCGTATCAGGGAAACAATTATCAATCATATGAATAGTTATATGGAAATTGTCAAAGAAAATTGCAAGTTCAAAAATACGCCGGACACATTAGATGCTGCAGATGCGCTTAGGGCCTTGGATGCAGATAAATTTGATTGGCGTAACGGCAAAATCAAAGATAATAAGAGTGATTATAACAACAGTAGTATGCGAAAATAGACCAAAATATTGAAATTAAAAAGACCTCTTAATTTAAGAGGTCTTTTTGGTTAGAATTATAAGCTGTTTGCTTTATGCATTAACGGGCTTTTTTTCTGTTTCAAGCTGAAGAGTTAATGTAGCAATATCACAAACACATGAAGGGCCAAAATATTGAATAGCGCCGGGGAAAACATAACAATCAGTTTTTGCCCATTTTTCACGGTTCTTTTCAAATTCTTTAAATACAGGTCCGTCAAGCTCTACAAGTGCCTTTTGAATAACCGGTTTCATTTTGCCGTGACGTTTTTCCATATTCATCATCATGGTAAGAGGAACACCGCCTGCAAGCCATTCGCTTGCCGGTTTTGTTAAGTTTTTAACGGATGAAAGGTATCCTGTTAGACCTGCTGAAATTAGCGCAAAAGCATTATAGCCAAGAGAATAACAATAATCAGCATCAAAGTTGCTTGGCATAGCGCAGCGGCCTTCATATCCAAAGAAATGTGCCTGGTCTGCAAATTTGCCTGAATATTGACCAGCATTTTTCATTTGTGCAAGTTTTGTGCGTACCATTTCAATTAAAAGTTTTTCAGTTTCAATTTTTGAAACCTGTACGTTGCCGTGTGGGTCCCTATCCATGAGTAATTGTGCCTTAATCATATCAGGAAGGCTTGAAAATACTTTGGCATTTTCGCTATCCAGTTTACCTGCTATAATTTGATATTTATCTACATTTTGAGCATTAACAAAATTTTCTTCTTTTTCAAGAACTGCAAGCAAATCGTTTAAATTGGCAATCATGGTTTTCATTTCGGGAATGAATTCTATTAAGCCTTCCGGAATTAATGCTACACCAAAGTTTTTGCCGTTTTCAGCACGTTCAGCCACAATATTTGCAATATAATTTACAATGCTTTCAAGAGATTGTTTTTTGGCCTCTACTTCTTCTGAAATAAGACATATGTTTGGCTGTGTTTGAAGGGCAACCTCTAAGCCTACATGGGTTGCGCTTCTGCCCATTAGCTTAACAAAGTGCCAGTATTTTTTAGCTGAATTAGCATCTCTTTGAATGTTGCCTATTAATTCAGCATATGTTTTTGTTGCGGTATCAAAACCGAAAGAGATTTCAATCTGGTCATTTTTAAGGTCACCGTCAATTGTTTTTGGGCAGCCTATTACCTGAATGCCGGTATTTTTTGCTTTTAACCATTCTGCAAGCATGCAGGCGTTTGTGTTTGAATCATCTCCTCCAATTATTACAATTGCGCCTATATTAAGGCTTTTGCAGGTGGCAAGGGTTTTTTCAAACTGTTCTTCGGTTTCAAGTTTTGTTCTGCCGGAGCCTATAATATCAAAGCCGCCGGTGTTTCTGTATTTATTAATAAATTCATCATCAAATTTAACATATTTAGCATCCACAATACCGCTTGGTCCGCCAAGGAAACCATATAGCTCATTATTTTGGTTTGCAGCCTTTAGGGCATCATAGAGGCCTGCTATAACATTGTGTCCACCTGGAGCCTGGCCGCCAGAAAGGATTACACCAACATTTTTTTGTTCCAGATTTAAAGGAGAGCCTTCTTTGGAACTAAATGTAACAATAGGTTCGCCATAAACATGGGAGAATAATTTTTGAATATCTTCCTTATCTTTAACGGCACTTGTCGGTTTGCCGGTTGAAACCTTAATGTTTTTAATACCTTCTTTAATAGCACCTGCAAGTTTCGGGTTATAGTTTAATCTTTCCTTGTGTAGTGGTGATAAATCTCTCATCTAAAGTGTCTCCTTTATAAATTTCATGATTACATTTTAATATAAATAATACAGGTGCGCAAAAAAAATATTGACATAAAATTTTGAACAGATATTATAAATATATAAAATGAATAAGTTTCGCGGGAGTAATTCAGTGGTAGAATGCTTCCTTGCCAAGGAAGATGTCGCGAGTTCGAGCCTCGTCTCCCGCTCCATTAATCGCCTATAGAGGCGATTTTTTGTAACTAAGTAAACAAGTTCCTTGTTGCACTTGTTTATAGATTATATATGGACTAATAAATAGGCTTATAGTTATGGTATTGAAGTTCAATGTGATGACACATATTTGTAAAACTTTATAAATTGTTTTTGCGTAAATATTTGTATTATAATTAGATAAGAGTGGTAGTGTATTTTGTATTTAAGTGGTAGTGGAAGTTTTAAAAATTAAAGAGAAAAAACAAGAATTAAAAAGTTTCTTTAATAAGAATTTAAATACTGCAGTGTATTCTATTTACCAAGATGATATTGAAAATGAAGAATATATTAATTTTAAGTTGCAATTCCTAAGTCAAAATATCAAAAAAAAGTATAAGGATATACAATCATTACTAAAAAGCAATTATAACAATACCATATTCTTTGAGTATTATAAAAATTTGTTATATGTATTAACTGAATACAATATAGATGAAAAAGGTTTCCAACAAGAGTTAGAAAAATTAAATGAACGTACCGATATACGAAAAAGTAATGGAGTGTATTATACGCCAGAAGATGTTTCAGGATATATAATTTATAATTGTTTATACCAATTAATTTGCAATAAAATAGGTAAAAAGTATCTTCCACAAGACATTGAATTTATAATTAAATCAACAAAAACAATAATTAAACAAAATCCGCAAACTTATGATTTTATTAGAGATTTAAAAATATTAGATCCTACCTGCGGAACAGGAGCGTTTTTGGTTAAAGCATTTGAGTGCAAAGTTAATTTGTTGAAACAAAGCAGTAAAAAAATAACAAGTCATGATGTTTGTAAAATTATTAACTCAATACATGGCAATGATATCGATAGATATTCAACATATATTTCCAAAATGCGTTTGTTGTTTAAAGCTATACACGTCTGTAGTGCGGTTGATGTTAATGTAATTTATGATTATTTAGAATTGAATTTTTATAACTTAAATTTTATAACAAGTGCTACAGAGTTTACGGATGAATATCTTTTGATTATTGGAAATCCGCCGTATGTTGAAAAGAGTAGAGTTAATTATTCTAGTTCAGTGCGTTATGGCAATTTGTACGCAGATGTAATTCATAATAGCTTAAATTTATTAAAAGAAGATGGGGTAATTGGATATATTATTCCAATTTCATATATTTCAACTTTAAGAATGACAACCATAAGAAATTTTGTAGAAAATAATACTATTAAACAATATATTTTAAGCTTTGCAGATAGACCTGATTGCTTATTTGCAGGAGTTCATCAGAAATTAAATATTTTAATTGCCCAAAAATCATCAAAAAAAGAAGACCATGAGATATATACTTCGGATTATATGTATTGGTATAAAACCGAAAGAAAAAAATTGTTCAACAAGAATAAATTGATTTTAAACCGGTGCAAACAAGATAATTTCTATCCTAAATTATCGAATTTTGTTGAGGAAAATATATATTCAAAGATTCACAATAAAAAGGTTTCTATTATTTCAAAACAAATTTTTGAAAAAGAAAATCCACTATACTTAAATAAAAGAGCTGCCTTCTGGATAAAGTCTTTTATTGCGGCGCCTTATAAAAATAATGAATATTTGGTTTTATATTATGATAAAGATTACGTTCATTTGGTAAACTGTATACTAAATTCAAGTTTGTATTGGTGGTATTGGATTAAAGTTTCAGATTGTTGGCATATAACAAATAAGGAATTGGAACAATTTTATGTGCCTGAAATAACAAGCTATCAAGCAAAAAAATATAAAAAGTTATCTATTGAGTTAAATAATTTATTGGAAACAACAAAGGTTAAAATAAACTCCAAACAAGCCATGTATGAATATAAACATAGGCTTTGTAAGTCTTATATTGACAATATAGATAACGAATTAGCTAAATTATATAATTTAACACAGAAAGAATTAAGCTATATAAAAAATTACCAGTTATATTATCGTTCGGCAGGTGAAATAGGTGAAAAAGAATAAAGTTATTGATTTATTTTCTGGTGCTGGTGGGTTTTCAGTTGGTTTTGAAAAAGCAGGTTTTGATATTGTTGCAGCAGTTGAGTATGATAAACAAATTGCTGAAACATATTCTTATAATCATCCAAATACTGCTATGTATGCTATGGATATAAAAAATGCAGTAGAAACAGTCGATTTTACTAAATTTAATGCCGATGTTATTATTGGAGGACCTCCTTGCCAAGGTTTTTCAATGGCCGGAGCAAGGATTCGAAAAAATAATTTTATTGATGACCCAAGGAATTATTTGTTCAAATATTATTTTAAAATTGTTCAGCAAGTCAGACCTAAAATTTTTATTCTTGAAAATGTTAAAGGAATATTAACAATGGAAAAAGGCGAGATATTTGAACAAATTTTGACTTTGTTTTCCGATGAGAAGAATTTTGATGGTGACAGATATTATTTAAAAAATATAGTTGTAAAAGCTTTAGATTATGGTATTCCACAACAGAGGGAAAGAGTTTTTATTATAGGTTCTCTAAATAAAGAATTAGATATAGACAGTTTGATTAAATCAACCCAAGATTTTCTCATAAAAAAGTTTCCTAGTTTCTTTGATAAAGTAACGGTTTGGGATGCTATTTCTAATTTAAAAAATGAAACCGCAGAAGGATTTATTAAAGATTTGCAGTCACAAAATAAATATCAAGAATTTTTATCAAGTACTAATCATTGTACTTATAACCATGTAAGGCCAAGTCATAGCGAAATTGCTGTAAAAAGAATAAAACAAATATTAGCAGGTGAAAATTGGACTAAGCTAAAAGATACAATAAAGTCTGTACATAGTGGTGCCTATGGAAGGCTTGAAAAAGCTGGAGTTGCACCCACTATAACAACTAGATTTGATACGCCTTCGGGTGGAAGATTTATACATCCGGTTGAAGATAGGACTTTATCCCCAAGAGAAGGTGCAAGGATACAAAGTTTTCCGGATGAATTTAAGTTTTTGGGAAACAAGACATCGGTTTACAAGCAAATAGGAAATGCTGTACCTCCTAAATTAGCTTATTTTTGGGGGACTTTGATTCAGGAGGTGTTAAATAATGATTAGCGGGGAAGAATACATTAGAACTCTTAATAAAAAATCTGTATGGGTATTTACAAAACAACAAGTAAGCAAGTTTAATGAGATTGTTAAAGTTACCAATTTTTTTGAAAATATTCCAGACAGGGAAAATATTAATATTGAACAGTATTTTACAGAACATCATATGGAATATGGTATCAAGACTGATAGACATAGGACTCTTGTAATTCCTCAGTTTTTTGGTCTAATTACTAAAACACCGTTTTACCAAAGAGGAGGACAGTATAATAAAGAGAAACTAACTGCAGTATTTGATAAATTAAAAGCAATTAATCCGAATCTTAATTTGTATGAATATAACAAGATTATTACAGAGCAGATATTAAAATTTAAAATACATGCTATCATTGATACTACGAATAATAATAAAGATTATAATATTTTACCAGTTATATTTATTTATAAAGTATTAAAAGAATTACAAACTAGATACAATATTAAGAAAGTTTCAATAGGGCATTTGTATACGTATATCATGACGTGTAAAAAATATTCTCAATGGGAGCAAGCCGTTGAATATATTAAATTAAATAGTCCCGTATCGGAATATGTTAGGCGTTATAAAAGTTCTAGTAGAATAATTTCTTTGATTAGAAATAATATAAATTTGTTCAATATTACATCTTCTGATATTTCTATAAATCCTGACTTTGATGACTATTTTAATCATAATTTCATGCAAAAATACGACATGGAAGAATTAAATGAAATTCTTTTGCGTGACGTTGATTATTCATATTTCTTGTACAATATTCAAGAATTTGATATAAATCTTATTGATGTACCACAAAAAGAAGCAAGCACAGAAGAAAATATTGCTATTCAAGAAAAAGAGATAATAGAATCTGAAGAATCGGATGAAGAAAAAGATGATAATTACATAGCTAAAATAGACAATATAAATGAATTTAATGTTAACCCTGATGTTGCAAATGGAGTTTCAAAAATTGCGCCTGCTCAATATAACGAATTGTCGATAAGCAAGAAATATAGGAGGAATCCTTTATTGGGAAGAATTGCTATACAAAATGCTTATTATGCTTGTGAAAATAATCATGAACATGCTACATTTAAATCTGCAAAAACACAAAAGAATTTTATGGAAGCTCACCATTTGGTTCCTGTAAAATACCAACAACAGATATGGCAAAAATATAATATAAATGTTGATTGTGTAGAAAATATTATTTCTCTATGTCCAACTTGTCACAGGGCATTTCATAATGGGACAAAAGAAGTTAAAGCTCAATTAATAGAAAATATTTATCGCCAGATTGCTCCAAGGTATAATTCCATTGGTTTCGGGATTACTTTAGACGAAGTTAAAAAACTGTATAAATTATAATATAAAAAATATAATTAAAGAACAAATAAACATATTGGGTATAAAAATGATATAATTTCTGCTATGGATACCGGTCATTTTTTTGATTTTGTTATAAGAAGAATAAAGCGTAAGGTGTGTGATTTAATTTCCTTTTGCGATTTTTTGCATAATAAAATCTCACCCAAAAGTGTATTGATAGTTGAGCTGAATGAATGCCATGCGGAGCTTTTACCTTCCTATTCATATTATTTTAGAAAACTTGGTTTTAATGTTGAAATTGTTGCAGCCCCCAAGTATAAGGGTTTTTTGCCGGAGCTTTTTGCAAATAAAATTTACCATTTTACAGTAACCGGGGCAAAAAATATTTTCAAATTAAATAAAATTAATCGTTATAAATTTATAATATTCACATCCTATGTTTTGTATCATAAATCTCCTGATAAGAAAAGAAAAATTTCAAAGGTTTTTGAACATTTTAAAATGAATAAAACTCTGAAGGTTAAGACCGGTATTGTGGTTCATGATTTAGGGGATATCGATAATAATCTTGAAGGGTGTCTGGGGATTATTGTTTTAAGTAAAATTTTATCTGAAAATACCGGTGAGGATTTATCCGCAATAAATCCCTGTTATTTTAAAGATAATGCGCCGAAAGATAAAAATAAAATAACAACCTTTGTTACTGTCGGAAGGCTTGAAGATAAAAGAAAAAATTCCAGATTATTGTTTGATACGGTAAAAAAGCTTGCTAAATCAGGGGTTAATAATTTCAGAATAATGGCTGCGGGGGATAATACCAAGGATAATATTCCTTCTGATTTACGACAATTTATTTTACCCCTTGGGAGGTTGGATTTTAATTCTTTATACAAAGTGCTTGAGGCGGCTGATTTCTTTTTGCCCCTTTTGGACCCTGATTTTAATGAGCATTTAAGATATATTCAGTCGGGCACTTCGGGGTCTTTTCAGCTGATAAGAGGCTTTTTGCTGCCGCCTTTAGTGCATAATTTTTTTGGGGAAAAATACGGGTTTAATTATGATAATTCAATATTATATAAAAATAATGAAGATTTTCTTGATGCACTCAAAACTGCAATCAATATGGAAAATGCCGAATATTTGACAATGCAGAATAATATTTTATCAAACCGTACAGAAATTCAGGATAATTCCATTTGTGCTCTTATGAAATTATTGAATAAGCATCACTAGATATACTATCCCTGATTATAGAATTTTTAAACCTTATTGCATCAAAAACTTCTATAGAACGTTTTATTGCCTTATCCATATCATAGTTTTTAAAATCCCCGAGGCGCCCTAAAAAGTATACATTGTCAAGTTTTTTTGCTTCGTTTTTATAGCACTTGTGCATTTTTAAGCTTTTTTCATTCAAAACGGGATAAAATCTTTCATTTTTATTTAGTGCAAAATCTGTAATATATTCTTTTGCGATAATTGTTGTCGGAGATTTTATGTTTGTATAGTGCTTATATTCATGGATTTTTATAAAATCATAATTTGAAGGATAGGTTGTTACTCCGCTTTTTTGATAATATTTTTGATTTATTTCTTCAAATTCAAACTTGGCACTTCTGTATTCTAGTGCGCCGTATTTATAATTAAAAAATTCATCGATTGGGCCTGTATAGAATACTCTGTCAAAACCGTTTATATCTATATTTTTAAAATCGGTTGAAAGTATTATCTTGATATTTTTATGGTTTAAAATATTTTCTACAAGTTTTGTATACCCTTCTTTTGGCACTCCCTGATATTTATCCTGAAATTGCCTGTTGTCTTTGTTTATATGGATATTTATTTTTTCCGCAGCCTTTGAGCTGTTGTTTGATACTCTTGTGTTCCATTGTTTTTCGTTGTATGGGATAAAGCATTTTTGATATATATAATTTGCAAGAAAATCCAAGTCATTATCCCAAATAAAAGGTTTTGTTTTAAAATCCAGTATTGGTATGCTTGTGCCATATCCGTATTTATTTATCAGCTTTTTTTCTATCCGTTTTGCAAGGGTGGGCGGGAAAAGTTCACTGATTGTATTTAAATTAAACCTTGAGGGGATTGTCATACCCTCTATTGTCATATATTGCGTGTGGAAAAATGTTTCAAATTTAGAAAATCTGTTTAAATATTTCCAGATGTAATCATAATTTGTATGAAAAATATGCGAGCCGAATTTATGCACAGTGATACCGTTTTTATCGGTATAATCAGATGAAATGCCCCCAAGATACGGGTTTTTATCTATAATCAGTACATCGTCATCTAAAATTTCTGCCAGTTTTTGCGCTATAATTGCGCCGGAAAACCCGGCGCCCACCACCAGATTTTTCTTTCTAGAGTTTGTTTGGGGCATTTTCCATTCCTTTATTATTTTTATCAAGATTTATATTAAAATACGAAAATGTAAAATATAATTAGCCATTCAGGCGGTCACTGGATTAAATTTATTTTTTATGCTAAAGTAGTATGGCAAGGGGCGTTAGCACTCTGCCGACCGAGAAAGTGACTAAATGTCACTTTGGAAGGAGAGGGGCGGCGTACAGAAATTATACGGGGCGTTAGCGCAGTTGGTAGCGCACGACACTGGCAGTGTCGGGGTCAGGGGTTCGAATCCCCTACGCTCCAGTTTAGGCGTTCTATCCGAACCCCTGAAAGTTCACTATCCTCAAGGATTTCGGAATTTTTAATTATTTTTTTAACATCATCTAATGATATTTTTAGTGAATTATCATTAGTGTAATTGTAAACAATATTAATTTCATCTTCATATAAAAATATTTTATTTATAAAAACATCTATAATAGCATTTTGGAATTTTTTGTTTTTAGTATCACCTTCCTTAAACGATGCTAGCCAGTTCATAACACTTTGTTTATCATATTTAGGATTATTAAGCCTGTTTTGTTCTATTTGGATGCCCGCCTTTAATTTTCTTTGTTTTTCTTCCAATTCCATTAAGCGCTCTTTGACGGAATCCATAATTATACCCTGTTGAAGTACATCAATAATATTTTTAATTGCTGTATTAACTTCTTTTAATTGTAATTTCAGACTATCCAGTACGCTTGTATTAATGCCTTTTTCCTGTATCTCCATTATTGTATCTGCAATTTGTTTTATTGTAGTGCTTTTCAATGCACAACGCACTGTTAATTCTGTTACAAATTCTTCTATTTCGTTTCTACGAATAGATTTCTTTATGCAACCTTTTCTGGTTTTTCTACTAACACAAGTATAGTAATAATGCTTACCGCCATGTCTGCCAGTTCCACTATCACCCGTCATTTTATCGCCACAAATGCCACAATATAATTTATCGGTAAGCAGAAATGGTATTTTTACTTTCGTAGAATGATTCTTATGTTTATTGGTTTCAAGCATTTTAAGGCCTCTTTCGTATTCTTCTTTTGTAACAATTGCAGGTATGGCATTCTCTACCCACATTTCACCATTTTTAAATACATAAATTCCCGCATAACGTGGATTGCTTATAATCTTTGGTATAGTTCTGGTTTCAAAGTCCGTGCCCTTAGTTGTTTTTATTCCTCTTGCGTTTAAACTTTCAACAATTTTACTAGACGGCACGCCATTAATGTATTTATCAAAAATTTCTCTAGCTAGTGGAGCAGTTGCCTCGTTAAGCTTATAACAACCATTCTTGTCTTTTTCATAGCCAAAAGGCGGGTGTGAAAGCATTTTAAATTTAAGAGCACTTTCTCTAACCCCTCTTTTAATTTTTTGTGATAAATCGGCAGAATAATATTCAGACATACCCTCAAGCATTGCTTCAAGCATTATCCCTTCTGGTCCTTCAGGTATGCGCTCCTCGGCGTACTCAAGCTTTACGCCATTTTGTTTTAATTTTCTCTTATATGTGGCAATGTCATATCTATCACGCCCAAAACGGTCAACTTTATATACAATAACCTTATCAAAATAGCCCTTTGCACTATCTTTAATCATGCGCTGAAAATTAGGTCTGTTGTCACTAGTGCCACTCAAAGCCCTATCAATGTACTCATCAATTATTACATAATTATTGGCCTTACAATATGCCTGACAAGCGTGCCTCTGCCCCTCAATGCTTTGCTCATTTTGGTTTAAGCTTGAATAGCGCATGTATAGAACAGCTTTTACTACTTCATTCTCAACGTTAAATTTTATTTTTTTACGCAACAATTTGACTACAACCTTTGATTTTTTTCTTTTGAGTTATTTTTTTCTATTTTAAAATTTATCCGACATTTTTTCTAAAATGCGTGATATTGCTTTTAAATCACTGGATTTTAATGTACAGGTCATCGCACATACTTTTTTTAGTTCCGGCTTACGCTCTATGGCTTCCACCATTTTTTTTGTCATTTCATCGACGTATATTTTATTTAAAGGTTTTGGAATTTCATTAAATTCTTTAAAGGCTTTTCGCAGCTTTTCCAGTGTTTTATCTTGCACATTTTTTGTCTTACCTGATGTAATTTTATCAATAGTGGCTTTTGCAACCCCTGTTCTGATAGAAATATCAATATTTGTTAAATTATATTTATTTTTAATATTATCAATGACAATTTGACAACTGCTTAATAACATTGTTTATCTTTTCCTACATCTCTCTACTTTTACAAAAGGGTAATAACTATATTATCAAAAATAGCAACAAATGTAAAGAACTTTTTTACAATTATTATAAAAAAACATAATTAAATTGCAAATATTTTCAACAAAATTATTAAAAATAGTAAAATAAAATGGTGATTTTGATATTTTAAATGCTTAAAATGCTATCTATATTAGAATTTATGGCATTATATAATTTAACAATAAAATATTATTGTCTAAATAAGCCTTTATTATTGACATTTTATTATTTTAATCATATTCTTTTATTAACGAATTGGTTATCAATTGTAAAAATATTACATTTTAATTTCAATTCATAACATCAATGTAGTTGTTTTACCGTAATTTTAAGTAACAAAAGGGGCAGCAATGGCGAAACAGTTTACTAATCTGTACGCAGAAATTGTGCGTGCAGGATTGAATCAAAGAATAGTTGCAGATATGCTGCAAATTTCAACATCTACTTTATCTAGAAAAATGAACGGTAAAGAACAATTCAAGCTTGATGAAATGTATAAAATTGTAGATGAAATTAACAAGACAAGAACAGGCAATAAAGTCGATATTTCTTTTCTATTTCAACTCAAAGCCGTTTAACCAGTTTAATTAATATTTATGTGCAACACACTCTTATTGAGTGGAGAAATTCTAATGCAAAAAATAAAATTTAAAATACCAAAATTTGAGCTTGATAGACTTGCCAAAATTGCACTGCAGGCAATAGATGAAGAACATATAAAACAAGCTTTTGATAAAAACAAATTGACCGATATAGGAATAAATAATGATGCCAAAAAACAAAAACAAAATCAGCAAAAAACAATCATGCAATGTGTATAACAATAGCAATGAGGATTTTCAAATTAAGCAAGCCCAAAATGAATATAATAATCTTGCAAAAAACGCCATGGCTCTTGATGAATATAAATTTTTTCCGGCCAGAATTTGTGAAATTGCCGAAACATTAAACAAATTCTGTTTGTATGTCAAAGGCACAAGCGGTCGTATCTTTAAGCTTTATATGGAGCTTATTGACCGAAATATGGAGCTCTTGCAATTGGAAAAAGAAAAATTTTTTAAAGAAACCAAAGAAAAATAAAAATGTAGATATTAAAGAAAATGGAGGATTATCGCAATGACACTGTTTAAAAGTTACACAAGAGAGCAAAGGACGATGAAAGATAAAGGATTTACACTTTGCATTGAATGTAAAAAGGGATTTAGAGGCGACAAAACCTGTGGTGCAAATGGACATGCCGATTATAATAATGAATCGGCGAACGGTTGCAATTGTGGCGAAGAGATTGAAAAAACCAAGCAGCTGGCTTCAAACTCCGAAGAACTATCACATTTTATGACAAAAGCTTTAAAGCCTCATAGTAAATTAATGGATATTAATATTTGTATCACAGGACAAAGCATAATTAATTTGGAGCCTCTTTTTAATGGTTTTAAAGATACCTCCTGCTGCCCTAAAGCTGCAATAAATAGTTATATAGAGGCAAATTTACCCGATTTCGAGCTTGAATTAACCGAGTTTGTACAGAAACTCAAAACAAAAGGTATTTTAATCGTTGGAGTAAAGGGTACGCAAAAGGAGTTTGACCCATTTGCGGAAGCCATTGAGCTTGTTAAAAAAAGATTGATATAAATTTGCATATTGACACCATGACCTTTTCCCGCTTTTTATTAAGCGGGTTTTTATTGGCAAATTTTACGGCACATACCGCAACATCTAAAAGAGGATTTTACAATAAGAATGGCGAGAAAAAATAAAAATATAGTTGATTATTTCCCGCTTCCTTGTGTTTTTAGTGATTCCATTACTGCAATTGAAGATATGTTTGACAATAACGACGGTTTTGTCGTTTGGGTCAAATTGTTGCAAAAACTTGGCCGCAGTGAAAACCATTTTGTGGATTGCAGAAACACTGTACAGCGGAAAATATTTTTTTCAAAGTTTAAAATACCGGAAGAGCGCATTATTAGCATTCTTGATGCGCTTGCGGAGTTGGATTGTATTGATAAAGAAATGTGGGATAAGCAGGTTATTTTTTCTCAATTGTTTGTAGATGATATTTCGGATGTCTATAAGCGTAGAAAAACTGAGCCTTTATCTCGTGATGAAATATGTTTGAATTTATTTGGAAAATGCTTACATAAAAATAATTTATGTATTCATAATGCAAACAATAATGCACAAAGTAAAGCAAAAGAAATAAAAGAAGAAGAAAAACACATGCATGTGGATGCTTCTTTTTTAAATTCTTTTTTTGATTTTTTAAAAAAAATTCCCGGCTTCGAGCCTGACATTAAGCAGGACGAAAAACTTTGTATTGACCTTTTAAACACTGTGGACGGCAACAAAAATGCCTTTCAAATGGGTATCAATGAGTGGCTGTCTGCAATTGTAAGCAAAGAGGACAACGGCGCTTGCATTTTAAATGCCCGCAAAAGGCTTTTTGGGTGGGTTAAAAAATACAAAGAAAAGTACAAAAAGCTTGTAAAACCTGCAAAACGGATGACACCAAGTGCAGAAGAAACGCAAGCCTACTTAAAACAGCTTGATGAGGTAAGCAAGCTATGCGCTGATTTCAACCTTTTTATTGAGGCAAGAAGTAGGGAAGAAGCAATAAACGCCATTATAGATGTATACCCGCAATCTATGCGGGGGCGCACTTCTTGGCAAAAAAAATTAATGGAACAGTTTAACATTTCCATAAACGAGTTAATGGATAGAACGGAGTAAAAAAATGGTTAAAAGAAGTGAAACCGACATCGTAAACGAGATTGAAGCCCTAGAGGCCGAATTGCCTCGCAGAAAGAAAATCGCCTCTTTATTGGAGCATGAAGGATTTAAGCTTGCAGTTGAAGAATTGACGGGCGATTGTGTTCAAAATGTCAAAGCAAAAAAATATAAATCAGGAAAAACACAGATTAAAAGCCTTGAATGTATCGAAGATTTTGAAAAATATCTTTTGACACAGAATGAACGCGCCGATAGTATTGAAGCAAAGCTTGACAAATGCAAGTTTGAACTTGCCTACAATCAACTTAATTTGCTTGATAATCCTGAAAACCCCAATGATAGTGATAAAGGGGGGAAATAATACAATGCTTGCCCTTAATCAAATACATTACGGAGATTGTTACAAACTCATAAAAGACATCCCCGACAAATATATAGACCTGATACACACCGACCCGCCCTATTCGTTTGATGAAAGCGGGTCGGGAGGTTGCTTCGGTAAAAAAGAGCGGCTATATCATAAAGAGCTTGAGAGTATTTCAGAAGGTATTCAAAACTCTTTGCTTGAAGAATTTTGCAGAGTTTTAAAAAAAATTAATATTTATATTTGGTGCAGCAAAAATCAGCTCAAGCAGTATATTAATTTTTTTGAAAGCAGGGGTGCTTCAACTGAATTATTGACGTGGCATAAAACTAACCCTATCCCTACTTGCAATAATAAATATTTATCAGATACAGAATATTGCTTATTTTTTAGGGAAAAAAGCGTGCCTTTGCATGGAAAATTTGAAACCAAGCGAAAATATTACATTGGTTCGTCAAATGTTGAAGATAAAAAACTGTGGAAACATCCTGCTATTAAGCCTTTGTCAATAGTTAAAAATCTGATTTTCAATTCTTCAATTGAAGAAAATATTGTTTTAGACTGCTTTTCTGGATCAGGAACCACTGCTATTGCTTCAATACAGTTGAACAGAAATTTTATTGCCATAGAAAATAATCCAAAACATTATAAGGCAAGCCTTGAGCGGCTTTATTCCGAAATATCACAAATAAAACTTCCGATAATGAAAGGCGGTTTATATGCTGTATAAGTATTGTGGCGTATGTCGTCAGTTAAAATCGGTTGATGAATTTTCAAAAAACAGGCGAAGTAATGACGGCTACTCTTACGCTTGCAGGGAATGTGACAAAAAACGATACAAAAATATGTATCAAAAACGAAAATTACTGAAAGGGGGTAACATTGAAAGTATTTGACCTTTTTTCAGGCTGCGGGGGTTTTAGGCTTGCTTGCGAAAAAGTAGGATTTAATATTGTGGCATTTTGTGAAATAGATAAACACGCAGTTAAACTTTATAAAAACTTTTTTACTACAAAAGATGAGGTTTATTATAATAATGCAACTAAAATTATTACAGGGGAGTTACCCGAATTTGACCTGCTCACTGCCGGATTTCCTTGTCAAGCTTTCTCAATTGCAGGCAAGCGGCAAGGATTTAATGACACCAGAGGGACTTTGTTTTTTGACATTATACGGATTCTCAAAGACAGGAAACCCCGATATTTTCTTCTCGAAAACGTTAAGGGCCTTTTTTCTCACGACAATGGAAACACTTTTAAAATCATCATTGAAAGTCTTGCCAAGCTTGGGAATTACACTATTGAATGGTCGATGCTTAATACTAAATACTTTGGATTACCACAAAACAGAGAACGGGTCTTTATTGTCGGATATCCTAGAAAATTCGGTGTCGGAAAAATATTTCCTCTCAAAACAGGCAACGCAAACCCTTTTCCAACTTGCAACGAGAGAGGGCAAGGGATTTCAACCGCGGTTAGTACAAAAATGGACAGAACCGAAAGCACCTATATTGTAGAGGCAGGCACCCTAAGAACTTATAGGGATAGCAAGGGTTTTATGGCAATTAAAGATAAAATAAGCCCCTGTATTTCTGCAAGAGCCAGAGAGGACGGAGCGGGTCAAACCATTATTGCAATGCCTGTTTTAACACCCGAAAAACTTAAAAAACGTCAAAATGGCAGGCGATTTAAAGAAAATAATGAGCCTATGTTTACAATTACCGCACAAGACAGGCACGGAATTATGGCTAATATAGGGGAAAACGGGGAGTATGATTGCAAAATCAGGCGTTTAACTCCTCTTGAATGCTTTAGATTGCAAGGTTTCCCTGATGAAATCGTCCAAACTGCCTACGGTATAGGTATTCCAGATACACAGCTTTATAAAATGGCAGGCAATTCGGTTAGTGTACCCGTAGTCTATGAAATAGTTAAAAAAATTAAAAATCTAAACAAGGAAAATAATTTATGAATGAACTTTTAACAGACAGGGAAAAAGATTTAATAATTCTAGTTGCTTCCGGCAAGACAAATTATGAAATTGCGGAAAATCTCAACATATCTTACGGAACTGTAAAGAAACTCTTGAGAAAATTATTTAAAATTTTTAATGTTCAAAATCGCACACAGCTTGTTTTTGCAACATTAAAATTACTCTCTATTGAATATAAATAATTCAAAAAGTGTCCGCATGGACACATGCCTATATGTTATTTATAAAAATGTGCAAGAGGTTTTAACTTTGCTTTAAATATCTGCTTTGCATTTCAGGGAATTTTTGTATCTACAAAAGGGGGCTTTATGGAGTTTGTTTGCTGTAACATTAAATATTCAACAACTGACCCCAAAACATTTGAATATATCCATAGATATAAAATTCTAAAACCCACAAAATTATTTATTAATAATATCAAGGTTACAAGTGAAATTGTTTATGTTCTTGATTGTATTAAAAGTAAACGGGAATCCCCTTGTAAAAAAATAAAAATTTTCAGATACGGAAAAATTGATAATAAAAAGTTTGAAATTGAACACAAAGAGCTAAGCGGAAAAGCGGCCAGACGTTATTTAGATAAAGTACAAAACTTGATGATTGAAATGCCGCAGCTTTCACCGTATCATCCTTGCCCTATCCATACAAAATATATTCCTATGGTTTACTATAAACACATTAAAACCATTGAAGAAAATAACAAAATTTCAGACACCATAAGACCTGCATATATAAATGGTGCAGGATTTGCGGGCAAAGAGATTAATTGCCCCGTAAAAATTATAAAATAACAACACACAAATACGGATAAACAACAACGAGGGGTTTTTACACCCCTCCTATTTTTTTATGAAAAAAATTTTAAATTTTGAAAAAAAAGATTTAGAAAAAACAATAAATAATTATTTTGAAAATTGTACCAAAAACGATATGCCAATAACTCTTACAGGGCTTGTGCTTGCGCTTGATACGACAAGAGAAATTGTACTAAATTATCCACCTAAAGATGAATTTTTCAACATCATTAATCAGGCAAAGTTAAGGGTAGAACAGGCTTACGAGGAAAGATTAATTAAACGGGGCAATAGTGGCGATATGTTTGCCCTTAGGGTTTTGGGGTGGGATGACAAAAAAGCAGGTGACCCGCAGGAATCCTTTATTTACAACAAAATGCCTGCGGTTAAATATGATGAAAAGGAAATTAATTTTAACATTGGTGAGAGTGTAAATAATAATGCTAACAGTACCGATAATGCTTAAAATCCCCGTTAAACTTCACCCCGTTATTACTGATTTTAATTCGTATAATTATTGTTTGCTTGACGGCGGGCGCGGTTCTTCAAAATCTCAAAGCACAGCAAGATTTTTACTGTATCTTTGTGAAGTTAGAAAAATACGTGTTTGCTGCGGTCGCGAAACTCAAAACAGTATTGAAGAATCTGTATATCAAATATTTGTGAGCCTCATTAAAGAATTTAAGCTGAATTTTGACATTAAGAGCAATAAAATTATTCACAGAGAAACAGGTTCAATCATTATTTTTAAAGGGTTTAGAGAGCAAGGCTCCATTAATATTAAGGGCTTAGAGGGTGTCGACATCTTATGGATTGATGAGGCGCAGGCTATAACTAAAGCCACACTTGATATTATTATTCCTACAATCCGTAAACAAAATTCAAAAGTTTTCTTTACAATGAACCGCTATTTAAGAAATGATGCGGTTTATGTTTTCTGTGTCGGGCGCAGTGACTGCCTTCATATTCAAATTAATTACTTTGAAAATGAATTTTGCCCGCAAAAATTGATTGATGAAGCTAATCTATGCAAACAAAGAAACTATAAGGATTACAAGCATATTTGGCTCGGTGAGCCTTTAGACCAAGCCTCTGATTATTTGTTTTCCGTTTCCTCTCTTGAAAATTCAAAAAATCTTGTCATTATTCCTGACGGTTCAACAACAAATAAAGTTTTATCCGTTGACCTTGCAGCCGCGGGTGGCGATAATTGTATTGCAAAATTGCTTACAAGAAAAAGCTTAAATGTTTGGCAGGAAAACACAATCGCACAGTGGACGGAGCCTGATACCGATATTACTAAGGGTAAAATTATCAGCCTTCATAGTCTTTATATGCCGGATTTTTCAATTTTAGATGCCGACGGATTAGGTTATCCGATTTGGGTTAGCGTTAAAAAGATTATTGAAAATTGTCTTGCATTCAGAGGTAATGGCAAAGCGCGGTATAAAAACAGTGCCAATCAAAGGGCTGACGGGTATTTGACCGTAAATGATTTTTTACAAAACGGCTGGCTGAAACTTACCTGTGAAAATACTATGAGACAGCTTGAGTATATTAAAAAGATTTATCAGTCAAACGGCACAATTTTAATTGAAGATAAAAAAACAATTCGTAAAGAACAGGGCGAAAGCCCCGATTATGCCGACAGTTTAATGATGAACATTTACGCTATAAATTTTTATTCGCATTTGTTTCATCAAAAAAACGAAAATATTGAAAAATCTTATGGGGTCGAAACTGAATTTGACCCCTTTAATTAATTTGATTTTAGAAAAGTTAGGAGTTTTTATGTGTTCACCAAAAGCACCAAAAGTAGAGCCTGTAAAACAGGAAACAATTGCAGCCCCGACCATTGCGGATGCTTCTGTTCAAAGAGCAGGTAGTGCGCAAAAAAATAAAACGGCGGCTCTTGCAAAGAAAGATATTAAAACCACAGCCAGAGGACTTGGCGACCCTGTGATAACTGAAAAGAAACGCTTATTAGGGGAGTAGGTTTAAATGAAACTTACAAAATCATATTTTGAAATACGTCGCAAGGAGCTTGACGATATTTTTAACAATATCAAAGGTGACTTGCAAGAATTATCTGATTATTTTTGCCCCAGGGGAACAAAATTTTTAATTGATGATGTTGATAAACCTATCAAAAAATCTAAAAAAATACTTGATTCCTGCCCTCTTATAGCTGTTAGAAATTTTTCATCAGGTATGGCAACGGGTGCTACTAACCCTGCACACAGGTGGTTTAAAATTAAAATCCGTAATTATAAATTAAAAAAACATTATGCGGTAAAAAAATGGTGTGCAGAGGTTGAAACCATTTTGCGTGATATTTTTAATGCAAGCCCTCTTTACACTTGTCTGCCTGATATATATACACAAATGGGTATATTTTCTTTTAGTGTACTTGCGCTTGAAAGCGATTATGACACGGTAATGCACACAAAAGTGTTGCCTATGGGCAGTTACAGGTATGCTAAAGATGACAAAGGCAGAATTAATACGCTTGTAAGGCAATATAAAGAAAGTGCATACAATCTTGTTAAAAAATTTGGGGAAAAAAATTGCCCTGAAAACATTATTGAGGCCGCTAAAAATAAGCCGCTTGCGCGCTTTGCTATAGTACATTTTGTAATGCCTAATGATGAATACAATCCAAAAAGTGTATGGGCAAAGGATAAAAAATATTTATCCGTATATTATCTTCTTGCAGGTGATGATGACAAATTTTTAAATGTTAGCGGATTTGATAAATTTCCGTATGTTCTTTTTGAAACAAAATCAAATAATGAGGACACATACCCGCCAGACAGCCCCGGTATAAGTGCGTTGCCTGATGTTAAACAGCTCATGAACTTAACAAAAGAATACGCCAAAGCAGTTAAAAAAATCGTTACACCTGCTTATAAAGGCCCCGCAGCTTTAAAAAATAAAAAATTATCAGATGTGCCGGGATATTTTGTTGAGGAGGATGAAAACGGCAGAGGTTTAAGCCCAATTTATGAAGTAAACCCGAGGGTTTTAGAGCTTAAAAATGAAAAAGATGAAACAAAACAAACAATCAAAGAGCATTTTTATAACGATTTGTTTGCAATGATTTTAAACACGGCGGAGCGAGGCAGAACAGCTACAGAGGTTAATGAATTAAAAGAAGAAAAAATGGTCTTACTTTCTCCGCTTTTAAATTTAATCCATAGTGCTTTAAGACAAATTATTCAGTGGCTTTTTTATGAATGCTTAAAAGTTGACATACTGCCCGAAATTCCCGAACAATTGCAGGGCGCCAATCTTGAAATTGAATTTATATCAACACTTGCGCAAGCCCTAAAAGCCCAGAATATAGCAAGTATGGAAAGATTTACAACATTTAGCATAAACCTAAGCAACACTGTTGACCCAGCTTTAAAATACAAAATAAACGGTGCAGAAATGATAGATGCTTACGCAGAGTATGCAAACGTAGACCCCGCACAGGTTGTACCGACTGAAACCGTGGAAGCTATTAAGGAGCAAATGGCGCAGGAAGAAGCGGCGCAAAAAATGCTTGCACAGGTTCAACAGGGTAGTCAAATAATCAAAAATGTTGGTGGAGCCGATTCTTACGGTAGCGAGCTAATGAATAGATTAGGGTTTTCATAATGAATGAACGAGATTTTGAAAATATGATTGTGAACGTTTCAAACGATAAAGACGGCTTTAATTTTATTTGTTATTTGCTTGAAACCGCACGACCGCTTGACAGAGGTTTTATTTCAGACCCCCGACTTAGAGATTATACAGACGGCAAGAAAGATTTTTGTCAAAAAATTCTTGATTGTGTTCAAAAATACAATTTTACAAAATATGTAGAAATTATGGAAAAAAGGAGGAACCAACTATGACAAACGAAAACGAAAACACGCAACAGCAGTCAGGGGGTGAAAGCCTGCAAAACGAAGGAAATATGCCGCCCGAAAGCAATCAGGGTATGGAAAACCCCGAAAATGGTGGCACAGATTTAAGCAATCCTGATAATAACGAACAGAAAAACGAACCCCCTGTAGATGACAATGAGGGTGAAATATACGGAAAACCCGATTCTTATGATTTTAGCGGTGTCGATATAGGCGAAAATATGGAGCTTGAGCCCGAAACCACAAAAGAATTTACAGAGCTTGCAGGCAAATGTAATTTGAGCCAAAAAACAGCCGATGAATTTATTAGACTGGGAGCAAGCCTTGTCAACAAAAGTATTTCACAGATAAAAGGACAGCAGATTGAGGCTTATAAAATTGCCTTAAACACGGATAAAGAAATCGGTGGAACTAAATTAAATGCCGCAATAGATGAAGCAGAGCTTGCTTATTCAAAATTTGCAACCCCTGAACTTATCAATGTTTTTAATGAAACCGGGCTAAAATACCACCCCGAGGTCATAAAAACCTTTAGAAATATTGGAGCCATGATGAAGGAGGGTAAAATTTTGGATGGGGTACATCCTGCCGAAAAAGATTTAACCCCCGCACAAATTCTTTACGGCAATAATCAGTAAAAATAAATTTTAATTCTAATTCGTTTTCGACGTAAAAATTTTACGTCTTTTTTAATGTCAAAAATTTTCAAGACCCGATATTATCGGGTCTTTTTTAGTATCAACTTGAAAATATAAAGGAGTTTAAAAATGACAACAACACCAACACTAGTGGGCGACACGTATTTAACACTAAAAGACAAGCTGTCTCAAATGGAGGGTGGCAAGGTAACAAGTACGGTTATAGACCTTTTGTCGCAAACAAACGTAATACTTGAAGATGCCGTTGTAAAAGAATGTAACGACGGTTCAGGGCATAAAACGAGCGTAAGAAATGGTTTGCCAACCGCAGAATTTAGGCAATTTTATCAAGGTGTTAAATGCTCAAAAGGTACATACACGCAAATTAGAGAATCAACCGCTATGCTTGAGAGCTATTCAGAAGTTGATAAATCCCTTGCAGACCTTGAAGCAGACACAATGCAATTTAGGTTGAATGAAGCAAATGCACATTTGGAAGGTATGAACCAGATTGTACAAACAAATATATTTTATGGCAATAAAAATATAAATAGCAGCGCGTTTGACGGTTTAGCCAACAGATACAATAAAATCAATAAAGATAAAACTTCTATCGGTTCAAAAGTAATTGATGCCAAAGGCAAAGGAGACGAGAATACTTCAATTTGGTTTATTACTTGGGGTGAATTACACACACAAATGATATATCCAAAAGGCTCTAAGGCAGGTATCACGCACGAGAACTTGGGCGAAGTAACCGCATTTGACAAAGACAATAAAATGTTTCAGGCATACCGTGACCACTTTAAATGGGATTTAGGGCTTGCCGTTCGTGATTTTCGTTCTACTGCAAGAATTGCAAATATACCAACAGATAAAGACGGTCTTGCAAATATCGATTTAATCGATTTATTAATTGATTGTTATTATTCGGTAAACCGTTATAGAAAAACGGGTAAAACCGTTATTTATGTGAATGAAACGATACAAGCGGCGCTTCATAAAAAAGCAAGAAAAGACAGTAATGTTAATCTTACTATATCTGAATATGAAGGTAAGCCGATTGTTAAATTCCTTGATATGCCGATTAAATGCTGTGACCAGATTTTAAATACAGAACAAAAGGTGACAGAGGCTGCATAATTAACACCTTTAAAACGTGATTTCATTAAGGAAGCATTCCTTAATTTTTTTTAATTGCACATTTAAACGAACGAAAGGAAAATAAAAAATGTTATTAGATAGTCAAAACAAATTTTCAGACAGACAGGCAATTACTGCCAATGATGTATCTGAAAATGTAATAGATATGGGCAAGGGCGAGGCTAGTTTTGGTACACCAAAACCCTTACTTATTCAGGTTGTAGAGGATTTTAATAATCTGACATCACTTAAAGTTGAAATTCAAACAGCAACCGACCCTGATTTTACAACGCCTGAAACATTGGCAGAAAGCACACAGGTTTTGGAAAAATTAAAAACAGGGTATGTATTTCCTATAACAACGTTACCCAAAGGTAATAAAGGCTATATGCGCCTAAAATATACCGTAGCAGGAACTGCACCGACCCAAGGCAGAATTACGGGCGGACTTGTTGCTGCTCATAATGAAGGGTGGCACGACGTTTAAAATATATTCTAATTCCGGTCATTATGCGATTATGGAGGGTTTTTGCCCTCCGCTTTTTTATTTAACATTTTTTGAAAGGATTAAAAACAATGTCAAACACGCACAAAGTAAAAGTTTTAGAGGAGGCCTTTTATAAAGGCGGCATTCGTCCTGTAAATTCGGTAATTGATTATGAAGGCGATACAATCCCTTCATGGGCTACGCTTGCAGACGGACAAGCAAGTACGGTTCAGGGTAGTTTTAAAATAGAAAATCCAACACCACCCAAAAATACTCTAAAAGCCCCTAAAATTGGCAATAAAAATAATAAAAATTCTCAAACAATTGTAACTATAGGAAGTTTACCCGATGATAAAAAGGCGGAATTAATTGCAAGAGCAAATGAAGCGGGGGTAACAGAAGATATAAACACTCTAACGCTTGAGGCTTTTGAAGCCAAAATGTCAAAAAGAGCCGAAGAAAAGCAAATTGCAAGGCTTGAAGAATTAAAAACCATTGCAATTGAAAAAAATATACCCTTTGAACAAAAAGAAGCACCCATTGACGAACTTATCAAAGAACTCGAAGAAAAAATAAACACTTTTGAAGGGGTAAAGGCTGAATAATGGCTTATTCAAGAGCGTATATTTATAACATTGCATTAATTCATTTAGGATTAAGCGCAACAATTCAGACCGTAAATCAAACGGATTCCGCTACTACGACCTTTAATACATTTTATGAGATAGCTAAAAATCAGGTTTTAGCAGATTTTGATTGGAGCTTTGCAAGCACATTCAGGGATTTAACACCTACAGGTAATAAACCTGAAAATCCAAAGTATCAGTTTGAATATGATTATCCTAATGACTGCATTGCTGCAAGAGAAATCTTGGACACTTTTCGGTCTGAAAACGCCTATAAGTTTGATATAGGTACAATCTCAAACGGTCAAAAAGTTATTTATACAAATATTTCGCCCGCAAGGCTTCGATATACAAAAAATGTAGACAAAGAAAGTTTCTTTACTGCAGATTTTGTACTGGCACTCGGCGCATATTTAGGCAGTCTGTGCGGTAAAACAATTACAGGTTCTTCATCTAAGGCTAATAATTGTTTTCAGATTTATCAATTGATGATAAATAAGGCTAAAAAAATTAATGCGACAGAGAGCCAAAATAAAGATGAGGCCGAATTAAAAAAAACTTGGCTGGATGAGAGGTTTTAAATTATGAGTGAATTTGTTATAGAACAAAATAGCTTTACTGGCGGCGAAATAAGCCCATACTTAGCGGCAAGAAATGACCTTGCAAAATATGCCAATGGTTTAAAATCTCTAAAAAACGGCTTTGTACGAGAGGAGGGTTGCGTATTAAACCGTGCAGGATTGGAACTTGTGGGGAAAATTAAGGACGGCGGGAAAAAAGCCCGCCTTATTCCCTTTAGCTTCAACACCGAACAAACATACATCATTGAAGCAGGGCATAAATATTTTCGTTTCATTAAGGACGGTGGTTATATAATTTACCCCGAAAATTACGGAGATGAAACAGATACAGCACCCGCAGACCCTGCAAAGCAGGCTAAAAAGGGTCAAATTGTAGAGATTGAAACACCTTACACGGAATCTGACCTGCCATATATTCAATATGCGCAAAACGCCGATGTGCTTTCAATCGTAAAAAGCGGCATGCCACCAAAGGAATTGAGCAGATATAGCCACTATGATTGGGTTTTATCTGATATCGTTTTTGAGCCCGCAATAAAACCGCCTGAAAATGTACAGGCAAAATGGACGGGCTCAACTGCAAACGCCAGAGCCTATACTTATCTTGTTACCGCAGTTGATGAAAAAACCCTTGAAGAAAGTAACAGAAGCCAAACCGTAACCGCAAACGGTCGATATGAGGGCAACTGGGCAGTAAATGAATTTATGACAATCACATTTTCTGCCGTTCAGGGTGCAAGTGAATATAACGTATATCGTGCTGTAAACGGGATTTTTGGTTATATCGGAACAACTACAACTACTAGCTTTACAGATGATAAAATTGAGCCTGATTTAACTTCAACAGCCCCTATAGCAAGAGAACCTTTTGCAGACGGCGATTATCCCGGCGTTACGACATACTTTAAACAAAGAAAGCTTTATGCCAACCTTTTGAATAATCCTCAAACGATTAAAGCATCCCAAACAGCAGCTACAAATAATTTTAACGTATCAAGACCACTAATAGCGGCAGATGCAATCACTCTAACAATTGCAGATAAACAGGTCAACGAAATACGCCATTTAATAGGGTTGAATGATTTAATTGTCTTAACCTCAAATGCCGAATGGAAGGTAAACGGCGCCGACGGCGTGTTTTCTGCAAGTCCGCCACCCGAGGCTACCATACAAAGCAATTACGGCTCAAGTTACATAATGCCTTGCGTTTCAGGCTCTCAAGTAATTTTCATACAGGCGGGAGGTTCTATCGTTCGTGATTTAGGCTACACATACGTTAGCGATTCTTACGACGGGGATGAATTATCAATTTTTGCAAAACATCTTTTTGAAAATAAACAGGTTATTGATATGGCCTATAGTAAAGAACCTTATAAAATCATCTGGTGTGTGATGTCTAACGGCAGTATTGCAGGTTTAACCTATAATAAAAAACAGGAAATTTGTGCGTGGCATAAGCACACTACCAGAGGTGAGTTTGAAGCAGTGGCGGTAATAAGAGAAGGATTTGAAGATGTTGCCTATTTTATAGTAAAAAGACATATTGACGGCGAAATCGTCCGTTTTGTTGAACGTATGACATCACGTCTTGTTTCAAAAACAACAGAAGGCTTCTTTGTGGATTGCGGTCTTAGATATTCAGGAAATCCGACAAAACAACTTGTAGGACTTGAGCACCTTGAAAATGAAGATGTTATTGCTCTTGTAGACGGTGGAGTTATTGAAAATTTAAAGGTTAAAAACGGAAAAATAACATTACCCCGTGCCGCTTCAAATGTTGTTGTGGGGCTTTCTTATGAATTTGACCTTGAAACACTGAATATAGAGGGCGAGCAAACAAAAGGCATTAAAAAATCCGTAAATGCAATATCGGTAAAAATAGAAAAAAGTCGTGAAGATTTCTTTGTTGTAGGTGCAGACGGCACTGAATACCAGAATCCCCGCTGCATTGAAAGTATAAACAATGCAGATTATCTTCATTCTGGCCAGGTAGATAGTTTTGTTTCTTCAATCGCTTCGACAGAGGCAACTATTCATATTAAACAAAAATTTCCGCTTCCTTTAACGATTTCAAGCATAAGCGCCACTGTAAATGTAGGGGATAAGTAAAATGATAAGATATCCTAAAAATCTAAAAGATATCAGATATATTTTAAATCATCTAAGAAGCGAAGATAAATCAGAGCTTAAAGCGCTTTTTAAAAGAAATTGGAAAAAGAAAACGCTGAAACTTATTAAAAAATCAAGTACTTATGCCGTTATCGGCAAAAATAAAAATGGTATTCCAATTGTAATGGGAGGTTATAGTGCATTACCTCAAAATAAAAATGTTGCAGGGGTTTGGTTCTTAACTACAAATGAGGTTAAAAATCACAAATTATCTATGCTTTTGGAACTTAAAAAAGAATTTGAATTTTACGATACGAAATTCGGTCTCACTTATAACATTTTATATAAATCAAATATGGCAAGTAAAAAGTGGCTAAAATGGCTTGGTTTTAGATTTGAAAACTTTTTTAAAATTAAAAACATTCCCAATGGGTTTGAATTTTTTTACAGGTTAAAAAATACGAAAGGTTTAGAGGTTTAACAATATGTGTGTAATTACGGGAACAGCTGCAGCGGTTATCGGCACAGTATTAACCATAGCAAGCACGGCAGCAGGTGTTGTGGGGTCGATACAAAAAGGTAATGCCGAAAAAGCGCAGTATAACTATAAAGCACAGGTAAATAAGAATAATGCAATCATTGCAAACAATAACGCTGCAACCGAAAGGCAAGCGGGGCTTGAAGATAGCAGATTACAGAGAATAAAAACCTTGCAGCGCATAGGTTCACAGCAGGCAGGTATGGCAGCAGGAAATATTGATGTTACACAGGGGATAGCACTTGACACTGTTGAAGATACGGCGACTATGGGCGAATTGGATGCCTTAAATATTCAATATAATGCAGAAAAACGGGCATTGAATTATGAACAACAGGCGGATAACTTTACCAATCAGGCTAACATGGACATTATTGCAGGCAAAAATGCCTCCAAAGCTGGAAAAATAAATGCTGTGGCCATAGGACTTGAAGGAGTGGGCAAGGCATTTACCGGGTTAAGCGGAACAGAAGTGCCAAACAAAGTAAGCAGCTGGTGGAATGGGCAAAAATTAAAGTTTTCAAATAAAAATAAAATCGGAATGGTAGATAACGGATTAAAATTTGTTTAATGAAAGGTAATTAAATCAACTATGCCAAATATCAAAGTATACAATCAACCCGAAGTAAGTAATCAAAGAACACCTGCAAGTTATCAGGAAGCAAGTATAAATCCTGATGCGTTCGGGCAAAATATATATCAGGCTAAAGGAAATTTAGGCAAAGGTATTCAGGAAATTAATAAAGCCTATGAAAAATTTAAAGAAACCAAAGAACGCTCCAATATATTGGAAATCATTAACAAAGCCGATGAAATAGAACAGACATTGTATGATAAAAATAACGGCTATTTCTATCAAACAGGTGCAAACGCTATGGGAAAGGCGGAAGAAGTTCTTAATGCTTATGATGAAAACATAGATAAAATTTATTCATCTTATGGCCTGCAGGGTGAGACTGCCTTAAGAGTTAAAACAATATTGGGGCAAAAACGTCTAAAAGTGGCAAAGGATGTAAACGCTCACGATTACAAGGAGACCATAAATCACGCAACAGAAACACATACAATAGCACTTAATAATGTAGTTTCAAAAGCAGTATTAAACAGGAACGATGACACTCAAGTATTAAAATATATTCAAGACGGGAACACTCTCATTGATTCCTTGGGAAAAACCTTAAATCTTGATGAAGAAACAATAAAAAATAAAAAAATCCTTTTTTCTTCCTCCGCTCATGAAAATGTGCTTACAAGCTTAATTGCCGATAAAAGCCTTACGGCGAGGACGTATTTTGAAAAATATAAAACCAAACTTTCAGGTGAAAAAATCGCAGTCTTTGAAGCAAAGATAAAGGATAATGAAAATAGGTATACTGCAAAAGCAAACGCGCAAAGCCTTATAGGCTTGACAAACGAGCAAGCATATAATAAAATCGGCGAAATAGAAGATATTGATTTACAAACTGAAACAAGGCAGGAATATGAACTTTTAAATTCACAAAATAAAAAAATAGAACAGGCTAAAACTGACGGCTATTACAAAACTTTTTATGACACTGTCTTAACAAAGCAGCAAAACGGTGAAGTTTTGTCGTATGATGATATACCAATTGGCATGAGTTCAAAAGACACCTTATCTTTAAGAAAATATATTGATGAAGTAAATAAAACGGGTGATGTTAAAACAGATTTAGGAATTTGGCAAGAACTTCACGAAAAAAGTATTTATGATGCTCAAGGATTTAAAAACCTTAATCTTTTAAGATACAAAGGATATTTAAGCGACAGCGATTATAAAGCTTTTGTGAAACGCCAAGAAGATATTAAAACCCTTGGTTACTCACCTTTTAAAGATGACGACAAAATGATTAATGAAGCTTTAGAAATTATTGGGCTTCATAAAGGTAATTACGGGCATTTTGGAAAAGGTAATAATAAAACTGCCGCGTATAATGAGATAAACTCTTATGTAAGAGAATTTGAATTAAGACGTGGGCGTAAGATAACAACCCCTGAACTTGAAACTTTTATAAAAAGTTTAGGCTATGAGGATTCAGCTTCCAAAGGAAAAATGTATATAAAGCTTGCCGAAGGAATGAACCAAAGAGCAGGCTTTATGCGCGAGGTTGTAAATGATTTTACATATTTTGAAAGAAAAAATAAGCGCGAACCTAATTCAGAGGAAAAATTTAAAATTATCAACCACAGGCTTAATGTGACTTTGCAGGAGCAAAATAAAGAAATAATTAAGAATTTAGAATTAAATTACCATAATGTTAATAATTTTCAGGCAAAGCCGCATGAAACAAAAACGCTTACATATTACGGGGATAATTATTTACCAAACCTTGGCAAAAAACTCGGTATGAATTTTACCGTTGTAAACGGCGGCAGATACAACCCGCGGGCAAAAAATTATTCTTCACATCACAACGAAGGCGGTATATCGCGTGCAATAGATGTTTCAATGAGCGAACACAATGCGGAAAATAAGATAAAATTTTTCCAATCCGAATTAAATAATCCCCTTGTACATAAAATCGGAACGTCTGACCCTGTTATCCTTGCAAAATTTAAAAATCATCCAAAACTTGAAGATGAAACAGCTTTTGACAAAAAGCAGGGTACAAACCATAAGCACCATGCACATTTAACGTTAATTAAGGATGGCGTATCAATTGTGCAAAAACCTGACGGTAATTTGGCTTATGTGCCTGTAAATATGTTAAATGAAGCTTTAAAGCACGGCGGTAGACAAGTTTATTAAAATTTAGGAATAAATTGATATGACAAATAAAGATTTTTGGGCGCAATTTGAAGAAGCGCCCTCATTTTCTAACGATATAAAATCAAATAATAGTGAATATTGGGATCAGTTTGAAAGTATAGATTTTGCAGAAAATTCAGAAAACAATATTTATGATAAAGAGTTATTTAATAAAAAACTAAATGAATACTTAAATTATGACGGTGCAGTTATTGAAAACAGAAAACCTTATATCCATAGACCTATCGGTAATACAAGTATTTCAAATTACGACCCGAAAAATAAGTTATACAATCCATACGACCCGGTAGGAAATTTTTTGCAAGGTTTAAAACGGATTGCAGAATTGCCGTCAAAAGCTTTTATGGAAACAAGTAATCAAATTGAAACTGCCGACCTTGAAATTAAAGAAATGAACAATCAAATACTTGGCAGGGGCTTTAGTGAAGATGATAAAAAGCGCCTTGATTATCTGAATAATAATGTTTCAAAATCCGTAACCGAAACTATTGAAAAGCCTGCATATAAACATAAAGACCCTTGGACTGTATTAGGAGCATTGGAAAGGTTACCATATAGTGCTAAATATGCTTATGCTGCGGCTTTAAAGCAACTGCCGATATTATATAATATTGGAAAAGAGAGCTTAATAGGTGGTATTGGCGGGGCGGGCATCGGTGCAGGTATAGCTCTAATTGGAGGGCAACTCGGACCGCAAGCCGCTACGCCAGAAGAAGTAATAACCGTGCCGGGTGGTGCAAGTATAGGCTTTATTTGGGGGTCAAGAATTGGGGCAGCTAAAAAAACTTTTGAAATTGAAGCGGGGCTTGCTAGAAATGAATTAAAACAAATAAATAAAGAAATTATTAATGAGGGCGGAAAACCCCTAAGTAATGAAGAAATAAACGGGCTTTCTATAGCAGTAGGCGGAGTAAATGCGGGTTTAGAGCTTATTTCTTTAAAAACAATGCTAAAAACCGTACCCGGTGGTAATGAGATTCTTAAAAAACTTGAACAAAAGCAGTTAAAGGAATTAGCTAAAGATAAGACTATCAGAGAGCAATTAAGTAAAGTTATAAAAGATTATTCAAACGCGGTTTTAACAGAAAGCACAACGGAAGCGGCTCAAGAACTTACAAATATAGTTGCAGGCAGAATAGCCAGAGAGCTGGGCGGACTTGAAAATAATCCCTTAAGGGAGGAGGTGTCAAGAATTATTGATGCCACAAAAGAAGCTTTTGCAGCCACTTTATTTTTAGGCGGTGTCGGTTCAATTGCACAAACTGCTAAAATCCATGCTCTCCAAGGAATAAATGAGCAAGAAGCACTTGAAAAGGCAAAAAATATGTCTTTTGACGAGAGACACGAATTTGTAAACGATAACCAAGATGTGCTTTTAAATGACATAAAAAACATACCGTCTGTGCGTGACTTAGAAAAAAATATAAAGAAAAATGAACAAGCAATGCAGGCTTCCGATAAAATTTTTAACGACCTAAAAAGCGCAAATATAGATGATGAACAGGCAAACAGTTTAAGCCAGCTTATGGGGATAGCCTATGCAAACATTGCAGAAGGCGACACACAGGGCAGAAATGCGCTTGATATATATAACAACTACAATGTAACCATAAAAGGCGGTATTTCTAAAGATGTGGTTTCTGACACTGTGTCAACGCCTGATATAGAGACAGAAGCCTTTAATCAAAGCGCTATGTATCGCAGCCCCAAAGAAAATTTTACAGATTTTTATAATCAGGTTTTTGAAAAAGAAACCGAAGCCAAAAAAAATAATTCAAAAATTCAAAAAAGTTATTTTGATTTTACGGACGAAAATGTATCTGTAAGAATACCTCACGACACAATTGTACATGATGACAACAAACACAAACTCACATCTGAAGAATGGCAGGAAATTTTAAACAATCTTTCAGAGCCCGCAGATGTTACATTTAGCAACAAACCGCGTTTTAACGGTCAACCCGTTTTGCTAAAAATTGTCGGCAATAATACTTATGGTGTCGTTGTTGAAACCTTTAAAAACAAACAACCTATAATTACTACAGCATTTATGGATACGGAAGTCAATATTGACAACTGGCTAAATAATAATAAAAAAGAAGCCTCTCGGGCGCGGAACACATCCGCCGTTACCACAAAAGGACTGCTCCCGAGTAGTGCTTCTACTAATATTATAAACCATATAAAAGAGAATTTAAAGCCTAGAAAAAATACTTATTTTCAATCTGCACCGCCTATTAATTCAAATACGTTTAAAAATTGGTTTGGCGATTCCAAAGTTGTTGACGAAAGCGGCAAACCGCTTGTAGTTTACCATGGAACTGCTGCAAACTTTAATATATTTGAAGCAAATAATGCTTCTACAGACTATGATTTCCCAGAGGGTATGTATTTTTCAAGCAGCAAGGAAATTGCTAAAACTTATGGCGATTACAAGCATACAAAGCCAATGGAGCTTTATTTAAAAATAAAAAATCCTCTTATTCTTAATGCCAACGAAAAAACTTACAACGCTTTTTATAGCGAGTTGTATTCATCCGTTAAAAATATAGACAAAAATACTTATGACGGAATTATTATAAAAAATATTCGCGACGATTGGTCACAAAATGACGAAGGTGGAGAAATTGCAACAACTTATATTGTGTTTAATCCCGAACAAATAAAGTCTGTGAACAATCGGGGAAGTTTTGATGTTAATAATCCCGATATTTATTATCAATCTGCTGCAATGAAAAAAAGCGAGTTTGATAATTTTTCAGATTTTTATAATAGTGTTTTGAATAACAAAAATCCAAAAGATAAAAAACAATTTAACTATTTAACGAATGACGGTTTAAATATCAGGATTCCTCACGATACAATAAATCACGCTCAAAAGAAACATAAGCTCACTGTCAAAGAATGGGAAAACTTACTTAATAATATTGATAATGTTTCACAAGCAAACATAAGTAAGCAAAAATCAAGTTATGACGGCAAGTCTGTTTTATTAAAAATAAAAACTAATGACAATGTTTATGGTGTAGTTTTAGAAACTTTTAAAAAGAACAATCCTTTGATTTCCACCGCTTTTATTGATACGGAAAAAAATATTAATAATTGGATAAAAAATGAGGCTGTTCCAAGCGGTACTAAAACCACTTTCTTGGACATTAGCCTCAATAATATTATAAAAGATATTCAGCCCGATTTCAAGCCTAAAATCATTAAAAGTACATTTTATCAGGATAATGCACAGAAAGAGTGGCAGGAGCAAGGCACAGAGAGCAGGCATTTTAAAAATTGGTTTAAAAACAGTAAAGTTGTAAACGAAGACAATAGCCCCCGCGTGGTTTACCACGGTTCAGTTGATACTTTCAGTATTTTTGATAAAGATAGAGCCGAAGTCACAGGCGATATGGGCGCAGGATTTTATTTTACAAGCTCTAATCAGGATGCTTTAAATAATTATGAGGGTGGCGGCCCGGATTTTGAACAAAAAGTGTCTTTATATGCTGAAAAAATAATGAATGAAGAAAATATTGAAGATTACAACACCGCAGAGAATGTAGCCAGAGAGCGCCTAATGGGTAAACCCTCTAAATTGGATATATATTTATCAATGCAAAACCCCGCTTATGTTGGCGGAAAAAATAAAACTTATCTTTTTGCAAGAGAAGAATACGATACATCTGATATTGTACAAGAAGATTACGACAGCAAGGAGGATTATTATAACGCTATTGATGAAGATTTATATAGCCAGTTTGAAAGCACTTTGTATAGAATAGAAAGTGCCATAAGTGATTTATTGAGCTATGATAGCACGCAAGATGTTTTACAGATATTGCAAAGTGCTTTTTATGACGGCGGTATTTCAATTCAAAAATTAAAAGATGAATTAAATAAGTTATATCTTGAAGATTACAACACCGGCAATCTTGTATCAAATGAAGTTTTAAGGCGAATTATAGAGGCGCAAGGATATGACGGCATTATAGATGAAACTGTATCAAATAAATTTAATATGGGGCTATCGTCTGATACTATACATTATATTGTTTTCAATCCTGAACAAATAAAATCTGTAAATAATCAGGGAACTTTTAATATTAATAATTCTAATATTTATTATCAGCCCGCATATCACGGAAGCCCTTATAAGTTTAATAATTTTTCTCTTGATAAAATCGGAACTGGCGAGGGTGCACAGGCTCACGGTTGGGGTTTATATTTTGCCGAAAATAAAGAGGTTTCAGAAAGATATAGAAAAAATTTATCGGGCGATATTAAAATTTCATACAAGGGCGAGCAATACGATATTGAAGAAAACTTTGGAAACGCTTTATATAAAATTAAAAAATACGGTAAAGATAAGGCAATAGAATTTTATAAAAATAAAGAAAAAGAATTTAGGGCCGAAGCAAAAACAAGCTCAAACCCCCGTTGGTGGAAACATGAGGCAGATATTTTTAAAATTTATGCAGACGAAGTAAAAGATATTAATGAAAACGATATTGAAATACTTGAAGGACAGCTTTTTCAAGTTGATATACCTGAAAATGATGTTTTGCTTGATGAAAATAAAATATTTAAAGCGCAGCCCGAAACAGTAAAACAGGCAATTAAAAATATAGTAAGTAAAATTGTTACTGAAAAAAATCTCAATACGCTTGGTGAAAAACTATATCAGGCAAGTTCAAGATTGAGACAGACATTGAAAGATAATAATTATCAAGAAACTAAACAAGTATATAATTTGCGTTTAAAATATCAAAATTTGCAAAATCAATATGACTTACTAAGCATAATTCAAGAGGAAAGCAAATATTACTATAATGGAAAAAAGATATATGAAACGCTAAGTGCATATTTTAATTCTGATAAAAAAACCTCCGAAGAATTGAATAAACAAGGGGTTAAGGGCATTGTTTACAACGGCGATATTGACGGCAGATGTTATGTAATTTTTGATGATAAGGCTATCAGTGTTTTAGAAACCTTTTATCAAGATTATGTTTATAATCAAATAACAGGCGAAAAGATAAAGATTGAAGTAAATAAAGATATTAAAGTCAATAAAATTGAGCCTCAAAAAATATCTTCAAAACTTCCTTTTGAAATTTCAAAAAAACCGTCCGATAATAAAAAAGCTTTAATAAAAACTTTAGACCTAGGAAATAACAAGAGGATTGAAGTTAAAAATAGCAGTACAAACGAAATTGCAATAATTAAAGACAAAACAATAGAAAAATCATTATCAAATATCAGAATTAGTAACGCCTCTTATGGCAATTTTTGCAATATACTTTGTAGTGTTGAAAATTTATTTAAAACTTCTCAATATATATTACAGCATAAAGAGCTTAAAGGCGCCAAAAATGAGAATATTAAAAGATATGCAAATGTTGTCTTAATTGACAATAACGCTTATTTACTAGAGTTTGTTCTAAAACAAAACAACGAATTATCTTTGTATTCTATAAACACAATAAATAATGAAAAACGACACCGAGAAAACGCTTCGAATAAAAATTCTATGCAACACGATGTCGTTGTTAATTATAGTATAACAAACATTATAGATATTTTCAAGACTAAACTAATTAATAAATATAATAATGACATTAAGAAAAATGGTAAAAAATCTGATTTTATTAATCCTGTTAAATATAAGCAGGAGGAACACAGAGGCTCTATAAGCTTTTTCAGGGATGAAGAAGGCAACATAAGAAAAACCATAATAGACCTTGTATCAGGCAAAGCCGATAAATCAACCGCAGCGCATGAGTTCGCACATTTATTTTTACAAACCCTTATTATCGAAGCTGATACAAACCTTAAAGCCCGTGAAATGCTTTTAGAGGTTAATAAAGCGTTTGGATATAATGGAAAAGAATATACAACAGATTTTCACGAGAAATTTGCCCGCAGCTTTGAAGCTTATCTTGCAAATGGAAAAGCTCCGACATATAAACTTAAACAGGTATTTGAAAAATTCAAAAAATGGCTGAAAGATATTTATTTATCAATAAAATATAATACCGATATCGTTTTAAGCCAGGAAGCAGAACAGGTTTTTAATAAAATATTCAGCAATGAAGAAAATCTTGAAGAACTAAACAAGAAAAAAGCTGACATATTAAAGAAAGCTAAAGAATTTGGGCAAGTAAGGTATAAACCGACAGAAGAACAATTAAGGTATAAAAATATCGCCTATGATATCCTTGCAACGGGTTTGAGAAGAAATCCTAACTGGTTAAAAAGCGTATTGGAATCAGGCTCAAATACAAGAGCAATGCAGAAAAAGCGGGAACGTATAGAGTTTGATTTAAGAAAAATTCAAGATCCTTATTCATCAGGAAGTGGAATGCTTCCTGAATGGCGGGAATTTTTCACAGACCCCGGCGTGAGTTATGAAAATAATATTGCAGGCGCTGATTACGAGCTTGCACAGCAGGCTTATGATGTCATAATAAATCGTCTGTGGGAACGTACAAACGAGGAATATTACGAGCTGCAGCAAGTTGAAAATGAATATGAATATATTTTAAAAGAATTTAAAAACGCCAAAAATACAGACGATAGAACAACTGTTTTAATCGCCTACTATGACTGGCTTGAGAGCATAGACGAAATAGCACAGGAACAATATGGCGAAAAATGGGTGCATGATACAAACGAAATTGAGCGTTTTGAACAATTAAATAAATTTGAACAGGCCAAAGAAATTTTAATTAAAAATTCTGATTTATTAAAAAATTCAAATGGTATTACAGAATATAAAAATGTGGTTCAGGCGGTTTTAAAACAGCTTAATTTCTTAACAGCTTTTGAGCGAAACAAAATTTTAGGCGTAGTGTCTGAAATAACAAGCACAGAGGAGCTCAAAAATAATATTAATGAAATTATGGATTTTGCCGAGACGCTGCAGGATGTGACCGCAAGAAAAAATATATCCGAAAATATCCAAAAAGAGCTTATGGCAACAAAAAATATCAGGAAAAACGGCAAAACATACGGTAAATATGATTATTCAACCAATAAACTATTTAATAAACTGCGGGAAGTTAATAAATTAAACCGCGAAGATGCCGAAGCTGAATATACAACCCTTTTGGAAGAATTTGAAGCTATGAGCGAAGAACAGAAAGAAAGTTTGAGTTTTGAAGATAAATTGTACAAAAAATTTGTGACATACAAAGCTCACGGAAACGTTTATATTTCATCCGATTTTCTTTCAAGCCTTTATCAGGATATTATTTTTGCAAAAATGCAGGGCAGGTTATCTAAAAACAGTGCCGATTTTGAAAGCAGGCTTAATAATAACGCTGCCATAGATAAGGTTTTAGACAGATTGGAAAAGAAAACCCCTGCAAAAGATTTAACAAAATTCTATACAAAATTTGCAAATTTGGAATCCTTCATTAATTTATTTTTAGATAAAAAATTCGTGGACGAATATTCTTTGCTTTTTGAAGAAACGCAGGTACAGGCTAAGTCATATCTTGAAAAACAAACAGTTTTAAAAGAAATGGCTAAAATTTTGAATGTTAAGCCGTTTTTCATTGATGACGAAATCTTTAAAAAATTGAATGAAAAATATATCTTCAAAGATTATTCGCTAAAAAGAGTGCGGGATATTGAGCTTAATAAAATGCAGCTTATTGAAGCGTATATTTATTCTAAAAACCCTATCATTAAACAAAGATTGATTAATATGTTCAGTGAGGGCGGTTACGACAGGATAATGAGCCTTTTAAATTCGGATGATATTAAAATCGGTGACTTGTTGCAAAGAACAGCGGAAAAATATTATAAACCTGTAAATCAGGTATATATTAAAAAATACGGAATTGATATGCCGAAAGCAAAAAATTATTTCCCGGTTGCGGCTGATGTTGTACAAGAATTGGATTTATTTAATCAGTACACAGAACAAAGCACAGCGCCAAAGTTCTTTAAAACCCGCACATCAAGCGTGTTTGTGCCTATAAAGCTTTCAAACCCTGTGCAAACCTTATTTACGCACATTGAAAAGGCTAATAACCTTATTATACTTGAAGAAAAGCTTGGCAAACTTAACAGGGTATTTAAAGACAGAACGGTGAAACAGTTTATATCTGACCTTTACGGCGAGGAAGCATATAACGGCTTTATAAAACAAATTTCAGATTGTTCTTATACTAAAAAAGCCGAAATACTTGGTGCTGTTGATAGTATGATAAATAAGCTTGTAAATAATGTGATTGTTTCAACAATCTCGCTAAAACCAAAAATAATGGCAACACAGCTTGTATCTGTTATAAATTTTTCTGATAAAATGCCCTCCGCCTTATGGTTTGGGGGCTTTTTAAAAGCACTTTCAAACCCGAAAGCTACAATTAAATTTATGATGAAAAATGAATATCTGCAGCAGCGTTTCGGAGAGGGTGCACAAAATGAAGCCCTTGCAAGGATTGTTAAGGCTTCTGATTTTCATAAAAGCAAGAAATTTATAGATTTCTTTTCTTTAAACGTGAAATTGGGCGATATCGGAGCTATTATTTTTGGCGGAAAACCTTATGTAGATTATTTAATGCAGCATAAAAAAATGAGCAAAGAGGAGGCTTTTAAAGAATTTGTGCTCGAAGTAAACAGGGCACAGCAAGCGGCCACGACTTCATCCCTTGCAGATTATCAAAAGAGTAAAAACCCTATTTTTCGGCTATATTATGCTTTTCAAAATACTACCAATCAATATTTTAGAAAAACTGCAGATGCCATAATTTCAAGAGCAAACGGCGATATTTCAAATTCCGAAATGACAAAAACCATTTTAATTTATACCGTTTTTAATAATTTTCTTTATAGAATGGTGGCAAACCCCTATGTATGGATTTTAGGATTTGCGGCCGGAGATTGGGAAGATTTTACAAAAGAGGTGGTAAATTCAATATTTGACCTTAATTCGCAAGCTTTAATCGGTATCGGCAATATTTATCAGGCAATTTTAAACGCCATACTTGATAAGCCGTTTTACTTAACGGCAAAGGGCTTGGATAAAATCCCTTTTGATATTCATAAATTGATTACAGAATCAAAAGAAGGTTTAGAAAATATAAAGCTTGATACTTGGCTTAATGCAATTGGGGATATCATAGACACATCAACTGGCGCGCCTGCTTCAACAATTATAAATACAGGCAGTATACCTGCAAATATTTCAGACGGGCAAATAGGCACGGCAATATTAAAAATTTTAGGATATAGCGATTATCAAGCAAAAAAGGCTTTTGATATAGATATAGAGAATTAGTTTTATAGGAGTTTTTGAAAATGATACCTGACGTTCCGCCGTTTAACAATTACAACGGCAATAATTATGTTACAAAATTTGATTACGACCTTTCTATCGACAATGAAAATCAACTTGTGGTTTTACATACCGATTCATCCGAAATTCAAAGAGAATTAAAACTCAATGTTGATTATTCAATTCACGGGGTTAGTAATGAGGGCGGAGGATATATTATTTTTCCGCTTTCAACATCAAGCTATGGCCTGTTGCAGGAAGATGAAGTCATCTCATTATATCTAAATTTACCTGTAGAACAGCAAACGCCTTTCGGTACATCCGATAAACTTGATATGAATATTCTAGAAAAAACTTTTGATTATATTGTTAAGCTTATAAAAATTATAAGCAGACAGGTTGAAAGGTCTGTCAAAATTCAGGAAGGTTCCAAAATTTCGCCAGCAGAACTTATAAACAGTCTAAAAACTTCTGAAATAAATGCTGTAAAAAGTGCGCTAAATGCGAACCTTTCGGCACAAAATGCCAAAGAGAGCGCAGATATTGCAACGCAAAAGGCACATGAAGTATCTGTAACATATACAGAGGCAATGGCTGATATAACAAGCACTACACAAGAGGCTTTAGATGATATTGAAACCGTAAGACAGGCGGGTGCAACTGGTATTCAAAACCTCAATACAGAAGCGCTTAGCGGAATTAACAATGCTAAAAATACAGCTTTAACGGATATAAACACATTAAAGACCAATGCCTTAAACAATATTGCAGAGGATTTAAACACTGCAAAAAATGAGCTTCTTGATACAAAAACGGAAATTGTTGATAATTTAATTCAAAACGCCACAGGAGAGGCTCTAACTACAATTGAAAATGTAAAAACAAGTGCCACAGGTACAATTCAGGCAAGCGTTGAAGATGCCAAAGGAGAGCTTCAAACTTTAATAAGCGATGCCAAAACAGAAGCAAATACGCATATTGTCGAAGTTGAAACAAATGTAAATAATATTGTTCAAGCAGCTCAAAATGCAGTTAATGAAGTTAAATCCGACGTTGAAAACAAGGCAGCTGAATTTTCAAATTATGCTGAACTTTCTAAGCAATATGCTGAAAATCCTGTAGATGTTGAAATTACGAACGGTAAATACAGTGCCAAGCATTGGGCACACAAGGCAGAGCAGACAGCAAACACGATAGGAAATCCTTTAAATAAGGATTTAACAAATATTTCAGAAGCTGGAACAGAAAAAGTAAAAGAAATAGCAAGCACAGTTGTTCCTGATGTTGATTTTTCTTCTGTTGCAGATAAAAGTCTTTCAAATATATCAGAAGCCGGGGAACAAAAAATTAAAGATGTTATAGCCTCTGTGGGTAGCGAAATTGCGCATTTGCCATTAAATTATATTTCAGGTGTTCCGGTAAGTATTTCTAATGAAGCACCCGATTTGCCCGATATGGATGTAGAAATAATTAGGGGTGTATCAACTTATGTTGCAATTCAGGCAAACAGTAGTCACCCCTTTGTTTGCACTGACATAAATTCAAATGAAATTTCTATAGATAAAAGCTATTACACTGTATATGGTGCGTATGCAAGCAATGGTAACTCGCTTTTTTCTACAGTGCCACAAATTCTTCTTGCAGGATTAACCCCTGTTTTATTTGCTAATTGTGAATGTATATCAATGGAACTTGACCCGCCTGGCGACGATTCTAATGGTGATATTTCCAATTTTAGATTTGGCTTAATTTTGGAGGCTTCATCACACGATGAGGCTGCCGAAAATTTAGAACTAGCGTTTCAAACTTTGGCGACAACTCTTGAAGAAGGTGTAAGGCCTGATTGGTATAAATTTCCTGCACTTAGCAAGGATATAGGCACAATAATTGAAGAAGGTTATTTGTCTTTATTTGCAAGGCATAGAAATGTAATTTGGTATAGAAACACGCAAGAAAATAAGCTGTATCGCTTAAATGGTGATTATTTCGCTAATATTATGTATTATGGCGGTTGGAATCCTGATTGCGCCACTTGGACGGAATTAACAAAAAGCTATTGGGTACCACTTGGTAAAATAAGCCCAAGTATGACATCAGACGAAAAACGTATACAGCTATATGATGCCACGCTTGTTGGCAACAAAGAGCTTATGGCATACATTGAGTTTACCCCTTTCAAAACCAATCAAAATAACTGGTTTAATCAGCCTCTGCCCGCACCATATCTCAAAGCGAATTTAAGCAATCTTACAAAAGAGGGGGAGGCATTAATAAGCAAAACACCTGATTATAAAAATCCTGAAATACAGGAACTGGGACCAGTTAAAAAAGACGGGTGGCTCCATTTAAAAACGGCTTATGTTTCAGGGAGTAATTCACAAATTGCAAGCCTTAAAATAAACAACTATGAAGTTCATTATGAAACCTTTAGAGGCAGCGGAACAACAACCATAAACAGATTTTACAGGGTGAGTGCAGGAGATATCATAACAAGTAATAATTCAGCAGTAGAGTTTAGTTTTAAATTACTTCCGCTTAAATAAAATCAATCAATTTTAATTTTTGCAAATTCTTTCTGTGTTTTTTCTAAACACACCTTACAAAGATTACAATAAATAATGCCGTTTGCGGTTTGCATTTGGATATCATATTCCGCTTTATTTTCTCCGCACAAAAGGCAATCTATATCTACTTTTTTTCCGTATTTGAAAATCTCAAACATACGGAAATTCTAGCACAAATAAAAATGAAAGGAAAAAATTATGAAATTCAAAGAAATCATCACAGTATTACTAGGTTTTGTACTCCCTTATATTGAGGAACTCATCAAAAGCAAGGTTATTCCTGCAATTATAAGAAAATCTTATGAGACTTTTGACAACAAGGCTAACAATATAATTAAAAAACTTGTTGCACTGCTTGAAAAAATCAAGGCAACGGATGATATCAATAAGAAAAACAGACATCTTGAGGGTTTTACGCTTGGTGTTAAAACAATCAAGGCTATAGGTGAAAAGCTTATCAAGGCTGCCGAAGTATTGGAAGAAGAATTGAGGGTGTAATCGGTATGCTTTCTACAATTGGGGCAATAATAGCAATTATTGTGGCTGTAATGGGAATTTTAGTGCAACTTATAACAGCAGGTATATATATCGGAAAGCTTGAAGGATTCAAAATGCTTGTGGATTATCGTTTTGCGGAACAAGAAAAAAAGCTTGATAAGCACAATAACATTGTTGAAAAAACCTATTGCAACACGCGGGATATCTCTGTTTTGCAGGAGCAACAAAAGGTTGAAAATCACAGAATTAGCGATTTAGAAAATTTAATAAAATGAGGAGTAAAAATTTGAAACGAATAATTTTACACTGGACAGGGGGCATATATGCCCCCAATGATAAAGAAAAAAAATGTTATCATTATCTTATAGGCTATCATCGGAATAAGACAACAGATAATAAAGGCAACATCAAATTTATTGATGTTGCAACGTTAACGCAGGGAAATTTCACCCCCGAAGATAACCTGAATTGCAGTGACGGCAGGTATGCGGCACACACTGGCGGAGGAAATACGGGCAGTATTGGTGTTTCACTTTGCGGCATGCTTGGTTTTATAAGTGCAAGCAATCAGGGAAAATTCCCCTTAAAACAAGTTCAATTTGAAAGAGCTTATAAACTCTGTGCTCAATTATGTAAAAAATATGCGCTCGTAATTTCAAAAGCCACGCTGCTTACGCATTATGAGTTTGGTAAGGCAAACCCGACTACAAAAAGCAAAAATAAGCCGGATATAAACTTTGTACCCTATGAACCCAATTTAAAGCCTGATGAGGTGGGCGACTTTATCAGAAATAAAGTACAGTGGTATTTTGATAAGGTCTAATAAAACCAAAAGGCATAAGACTTTTGCCTATACCCTTTGCCGAAGTTTCTTGAATAATCATATATCGGCATGGCTATTTTAGGCAATAGTTTAAAAAAATAATGGGGGCAAAAATCCCCCATTTTCTTTAATATCTATTTTATAATACAGTTCCACCCCGCCAAGTGTCGGATTTAGCCTGTAACGCAAAAGATGTACCGTTCAGAAGCTAATATTTTGAGTGGCAGTAGCTATTAACCACTTTGTTTTTTAAATATTGGGTGAACTCCCTAGTTTTGAGATTTTACAATCTCAAAATATATGCACATTTACAAAAATTCCTAAATACCTTTGGAATCAATTGTATCATAAATTACAATTCTTGTAACGCTATGAAATTGACTACTGCAATTGCTATATAATAAGCCGGGGCAAGGTAAGCTTTTTTGGGTTTTTTTCTATACAGGCTTAATTTATTTAAAATCTCAAAAAGTTCGCAATTTTTAGGAGTTAATTTGTCAAGATTAATTTCTGGTATTTTTGCAAATCTTAAAAGCAGTGCTCTTGTTTCAAAATCTTCTTCTTTAATCTTAAATCTTTTCATATTCTTTATTCCTTTCAAAACAGTTGTATTGTTATTTAAACAATAAAATTTAATTGCCGATATTACCCGTTCGGGTAGTTTTTAACCAATTATTACTAAACAATTAACTAATTCTTATATAGAAACAATTAGTTAAAATATATAGCATATAACTTATGAGCAGTGTTAGAGAAATTTTTGCATACAATATACGCAGAATTAGGAACGAACGCGATTTAACGCAAGAAGAATTTGCCGAGTTACTTGATACAACATTAAAAACAATTAGTGATTTAGAAAATAGAAAATATCTGCCAAAGCCAGTAAATTTAGATAAAATGTGTGAAAAATTAAACATTGCCGTGGGTGATTTTTTTCAACTGCCCATAGAGGAAGTGGATGACGTAAAGTCTGAAAAAATTAAACAAATTAACAAAACGTTATTATCCATAAATGTAGAACATATTGATATGATCCAGCAGATAATAGAAACTATTGTTCAAGAACTTTATAAATAAAAAAACGGGTATTCAAAATACCCTCATGTTGTCATCCCAATTTGATAAGTTTAATCTGTCAATTTATCAAGAGCAGTATAATAACCCTTTAAAATACCCTCTTTTTTGTCTTTGTTTTGTTGTTCCAGTTGCTCTTTGTTCATTTTTCTAAACGGCATTCCGCTTAGCATTCTTGAAACGCTATCAGTAAGGACAGTACATGCTGCAGTTATTATTCCTGCTCCTAAAATACTTTGAGCATAGGGGATTTTGAATGCGCCGTTTAAGATATCCATAAATGCAATTTGTGTTGTCATTCTGATTATTTTATTTACGCCTCTTAATCTTGCATCCTTTTCAGCTTTTTGTTTGTCACCTGTTTGTGCAGCTGTTGCGTTAAAATCGTCTGCCATTGAGAAGTGGAGAGAGGCAAAAGTACCCAAAAGCGAAGTTAATTTACCTATTGCGGCATTATTTACGCTTGATTGGGTTTCTTTATTTAAAGTTGAAATCCAGTTATCATCAATGTGCTTCTGATAAAATTTAACAAAATCTTTATCAATTTTGCCGCCGTGTTTTTGCAACTGCTCTTGAAAATCCATATATACATTTACAAGATTGCAATCGTTTTTAAGTTTAAATTTATCAGGTTTTTTGCCGAGAAATTCAACAATATTTTCAACAGTTTTTCTTAGTTTAACATTTTGGATGTTATCTATTTTTTTTGTAATTTTTTCACTTCCGCATATTCCCTCAAAAATCTTTTGAGCGGCCTTATATGGATAACTTGCAAACTCAATAACAATTTTAAACGGTATCAAAGGCACTTGCATTAACTCACGCCTTGAAACTTCAATTTTGGTAAACGGAATTTTTAAAGTTTTTTCATATTCTCCTATAAATGTTTTACCGTCTTTATATATATTGGTATTTTTCATTGCTTCGCTGATTTTATTTTGATAATATTTTCCCATATCTGTATGCTCGGACCCGCAAAGCAACTTTAAAAAATTATCCTTTTCTTTATCTGTTACCCATGCTTCACCAATAGTGGCATTTTTAATAGCTTTAGCGGGTTTTGAATTTTTAACAATTTCTCCGATACTTTCAAAAACTTTTGTGCTTTTTAATCCCTTTAGGGCAAAACCAGTTACAACACTTGCAAGACAAGCTAAACCAATGTTTTTTAATGATAAAATATGTTTTTTATCATCTTCCTGTTTTGGCAGGCTTGCGGTTTTAATTTCTTCATATTTAACAGGTTTTTTATTTTGAATAGAATTTATAAATTCATTGATTGACGGTATTTTTACAGGTTTTTGAGTTTTTTCAAGTAAGCTGTAATCTTTTTTTAGCGGTTTATTTTTTGCAAGTCTTGAAGTTATTCTAAAAATCGTACTTAAAACCGTATTAAAAACAGGGGCAGCCAAGGTGTGATTATTTGTAAATTCCGAAAATGCGCCAAGTGTAAAATATTGTGCAAGTGCCTCCTGGCCGCTTTCAATTAATTCTTGCTCTCTTTTATCTTTGGCAGATTTTTTGGCTTCTTCGTCCGTTTTCCCGTTTAAAATGGCTTTATTGTAAAAATCGTTTCCAAGGATAAAGGCAGCCGTTGCACCTGAAACAATTTTAACTACAGTGCGCTCATGAGGTGTATTATAGTGAGCCTTGCTTTTTGATAAGTTTTCATCAAACGATTCGTAAAATTTATTTGCTATTTCACCACAATGTTTGGCAAATTCGGAATTTTTACAGCCTGTGGGCTTACAGAGAAAGTCTTGCACATCTTCGGGTTTAATTTTTTCTTTTTTAATTGCGTTATTAAAAAGATTGTTGCTAGTTTGGAGCAAGCCCCGCACAGCTCTTTCGTACCGTTCATTTTCACCAGCCTTTTTAAAATTTGTAAGCAGTTTACTATTTTGTAAGCTTTCAATATTAAATTTATTTGCAAAAGCATTTAATAATTCAAGAGGCATTCTTGTAAATGGATATTTTAAGGTATCTACAAAAGAATTAGCCTTCTTGTAAAAGACATTGCCCCCTTGTTCTTGGATAAAACCGGGGGCAACTTTATCTTTGAGTTTAGAATAAATACCGTCAAGATGACAGTTTGAAAAATTCTCTATGGCTGCAAGGTTGGGAATTTTACCTGTCTTTAAGCCTGTAAAATTTAAGCTTTTAGACATAGCAGTATAATTGCTATTGAAATCCTTCACTATTCTTGACCTTAACAAAAAATTTACCTTTTATTACTTATAAATTTACCTTTTATTACATCCTATTAAAAGTAAAACAAGTAAACAAAAATTATTGCCAATTTTATTCAAATAACAATTAAGATATTAAAGAAAATTAATAATTATTTTAATTTTTCATCCAATCATGAGCTTTATCCCAATTATCAGGCTCATATTCCTCCTCAGAAGATACTAAGTCAGAAGCAGAAGGGTCATAACCATTTTCGGCATCCCTAAAACTTTCGTATAGATTATGCGCATTGCCAAAATTTTCTACAAGGGTAAGATAATTTGGTTCCGATTTAATAATGTTTGTTTGCTCTTCAAATTCAGGTTCCCATTCATAGGCACGATAGGTATTATCTAATGTTGCAGTCAAGTTCTTTCTATCAGCTCCACAGCTAAAAAGCCGATAATAACGCAATATCATATCTTCAAAAAGTTTTTTATTTTCGTGTTTGCTAATAGCATCTCTTTCAGCAACAGCATATACCAGACCTTTTTTACGTTTAATTGTAACAAAGTCTGATTTATCAAAATAATCAAACGCCACTTTTGCAGGACCGCCATATTTATTAGGGTTTAATATATTTTCTTTAACATGTTGTGCGACTTCCCTATTTTCAAATTTTCCAAAGTTTACGTTTTGGGGTCTCAAATTTTGACGGTTATATGCCGCGCTTACAGATGTAATTCTCATTAATATTCCTCATATTTATTATTTTTTTATTATAGGTCAAAAAAGGATGGGATGATATAAAACACAAAATAAAAATAATTTGCTAGTTAAAATTTATATTTATTTTAAAAAATGCAGCATATACTCTATGCTGCATTAAAGGTCAAAAAGGGTGAAACTTGTTTTAAGAAAACGGGCGGTTTAACCACCCGCGCTGAATTATATTTAGTTTGAAACTTTTATACTTTTTATAAGTCAATTATAGTGGGCTCAATTTTTAATGTCAATAACTAATAAATCAAGTGTCATAAACCAATAAATCATTTTTTTTACATGAAATAAACATTAGCATTGATATAGAAATTGAAAGATTACTTAAATGACAATAGAAGGAAATTTAAAGAAATTATTAGGTTTGCGCATAGCTAAATTAAGAAAAGCTAAAAAACTTACGCAAGAACAATTAGCGGAAAAAATTAACACTTCACCAAGGGCGCTATCTTGTATAGAAAATGGGGTTAATTATCCTACACCCAATACTCTTGAAAAGCTTGCCAACGCACTTGGACTTAAACCGAAAGACCTGTATGATTTTGATGATGAAGTCAATGAAAAAGAATTGTATCAATCAATTATTGGTAGAATAAAATTAATAAAAAAGAACGCTGATAAATTAAAAATAGTTGATGAAATTTTAAAAAAAATTCTTTAGTTTTTATCAAGATATATTTACACAAATTTTATATATTTTAAGTATTTAGCGCTTGTTTTATTTTATCAAATTTTATAGATAAAATAAAACAATTTTCTGCACAATATATTTTAGGGGTTCGGATGGCGTAACCTACGCTCCAGTTTTCTCTCTCTATCCGAACCCCTGAATTTAACATAGCCCTATCTTATATTTGTTCCTTCATCCATATATTTGATTAAGGGATAAATGAAGAACTCTATTATTCGACGCTTTCCGATTTCAATTTCGGCATTCAGGGTCATTCCGGTTGAGATTTTTTGTTCTTTGCCATCGATGGTTAATGTGTTTTTGTTGGGGGTTATGTAAATTTCATAAACAGGTCCTAAATCCTTATTTTCTATACTATTTTTAGATATTGATTTAACCTTACCATACAGAAGTCCATATTTTTGAAAATCATAGGTGTCGATTTTGATTGAAACTGGCATGTTTAGTTTAATAAAACCGATATCTTTGTTTAAAACTGTCGCCTTAATTAAAACTGGTGTATTAGCAGGGGTTAAAGCAATTAACTCCTGCGCAGGTGTTACAACACCTCCGATCGTATGAATCATGAGCTTATCAATATATCCGTCTACGGGCGCTGTTATTTTGTGATTAATATTGCTGAATTCGATCTGTTCTTTGCTTGCCTCAAGTTCTTTTATTTTTTTATTAATTTCTGTTAGATTTTCAAGTTTTTGCACCCTAAATTCCGCCCTTAATTGTGCAATTTCATTTTGCACTTGTCTTTTTTGAGCTTGAAGTCTTTTGATTTCCGTTTCAGCTCTACTGACAGATTCCCTTAAGGCTATTGTTTTATCTTGTACATCTTTTAAATCATTATATGCAACTATATCTTTAACGTTGGTTAACCTTTTTTCTCTATCTATGCTACTTTGAAGTTGGTTTTCATAATCTTTCTTTTGGGATAAGATAGAATCGATTTGTTTTGATATCTGATTTATTTCTTGATTTTTAGCATTAATAAGACTATTTAGAGCCCTTAAACTTTCATAATATATTTTTTTTTGAATTTCATTTTCTGATTCGAGATTTGTTCCGATACCCTGAGCAGTAAGTCTTCTTGCTTCTTCTTTGCTTGTTTTAATATTCTCTTTTACTGTTTTTAATTGTGCATCTGTTGTCATTGTATCAATTAAAACAAGTAGTTGGTCTTTTTTAACAAAATCTCCTTCCTTTACTAAAATTTCCTTAACAACACCAGTTTCTAGGGGCTGAACTATTTTTGCTTCACCATCTGGAATTACAATACCGCGTGCAGTAACTACAATATCAATCCTTCCAATAATAAGCCAAAGAATGGTAATTGCAATTAAAAATACAATAGTCCAAAAAGTAAAACGTCCCAATGGACTTACAGGAGTTTCTTCAATTTCGCTTAAAAGTGGTTTAAATTCATACGAATCGTTTATTTTCTTTAAACCTTGCCTTAATTTATTAAGCATTTACAGTCTCCTGTTGTTGATATAAGAAATTGTAGTATCCTTTTTTGTTTGCAATTAATTCATTGTGATTTCCAGCTTCTATTATTTGCCCCTTGTTCATAACAAGAATAATGTCACAGTTTCTAACAGCTGTTAATCTGTGTGCAATAATGAATGTAGTTCTGCCTTTTGTAATTTGGTTCATATTGTTTAAAATTATTCTTTCGGACTCTAAATCCAAGGCTGATGTTGCTTCATCCATAATAAATATTTTAGGGTTGGTTATTAACACTCTTGCTATTGCTATTCTTTGTTTTTGCCCACCAGATAAGCTTGAGCCTCTCTCACCCACAATTGTTTCATACCCTTCAGGAAATTCTGATATAAATTCATGTGCTCCTGCAATGTTTGCTGCCTGAATAATCTCTTCGATAGAAGCATCTGGTTTTGCAAGAGATATGTTTTCCCTAATTGAGCCTGCAAATAAATAGTTTTCTTGCAGTACAATTCCTATGTTGTATCTAAGCCAAGTTGGATTCATTTGGCGAATATCAATTCTGTCTATAAATATTGTCCCTTCGTTTGGAAGGTAAAGTCTCTGAATAAGTTTAGCAATTGTACTTTTGCCGCTTCCACTCCTTCCAACAATTCCGATACTCATTCCAGGTTTTGCAGTAAAACTAAAATTATTTACAGCATATGGCATATTTGGTGCATATTTAAAGCAAATTTTATCAAATTTAACCAAACCTTCAATTTTTGGAAGGGTTATGCTTTTGCTCGATTGTACTTCGGCTGGGCTGTTTAAAATATCCCCAAGTCTGTCAATCCCAAGCAGGCATTGCTGGAATTCGTTCCAAAGATTTACGAGTCTTAAAACGGGTGCGCTAAACTGATTTGAAAACATTTGAAATGCTATTAATTGTCCTATTGTGAGCTCATTTTTAATAACAAGTTTTACTCCAAGATATAGAATGCAAATAGTCATCCCTTTTTGCAGCATATTTGACAAGGCATTTGCAATATTTCCCATATTCGAAAGCTTTAATGAAGATTTTATATAACAACCTAGATAGTCTTCCCATTTTTTTTGCATACTTCCTTCAACTGCTAAAGATTTAACGGTTTGAATTCCTGTAACTGATTCTACAAGATAAGAATTTGACTGTGCGCCCATTTGAAATTTTTTTTCTAATCTTTCCCTTAATTCGGGGGTTATTATTAAATAAAGAATTGCAATCAAAGTAACAAAACCAAGAACAACAAGGGTTAAAATTCTGCTGTAGATAAACATCATAATGATAAAAACAAAAGAGAAAAAAACATCTAAAATGACAGAAATCGACTTATTTGTAATAAATTCCCTTATTTGATCAAGTTCTCTTACTCTTGTTATGATGTTTCCAACTTTTCTATTTTCAAAATATGTAAAAGGAAGAGAAAATAGGTGTTTGAAAAGTTTTGCACCTAATTTTGCATCAATTTTTGATGCCGTGTGTAAAAAGATATATTTTCTTGAAAAATTGAGTAAAAGTTCAAAAATCATTACAACGACAAAGGCAAAAGCCAAAACATTTAAGGTAATAAGGCTTCTATGAACTATAACTTTATCTAAAATAACCTGTGTAAACAGCGGGGTAATAAGTCCAAATAATTGAACAATAAATGAGCCAATCATTACCTCTGTAATGACTTGTTTATAAGTTAAAATTTCGTTAAAAAACCATTTGAATCCGAATTTAATCTTTTTATTTATTAGTTTATGAGAAAGAATTATAAAATTATTGTCTGAGATTTCATAAAGCTGATTATAAGTTATATCTTTTGTTTGATTATCTTCTATTGAATAAATAAGACAGCGTTTTTCTTCTTTATTTATCTTTAATAAAACAGAATAAGAACCATCTTTTTTAAGAATAATAGCAGGTATAGGATAATTAGAAGAAGCAATTTTATCAGGCAAAATATTCTTTACTTTTGATTTAAAATCAAATTGTTTTATTATTAAAAGTAATTCCTCAAGTTGAATCTCTTCTGCACCAAGAGAGTATTCTCTGAGCACTGTTCTTAAATCTATATTTATTCCGTTAATTTTGGCTATTACATCAAGCGCAATTAATCCGGTTTGCATAATTTGAATTTTCCTCAACAAACTACATTGATGAATTAACCAAGGTTATAAGTTCTTTTTCTTGATCAATATTATTGCTATAGCTTACCAATGCATCTTCCGCTGTGTTGTATGCTGTCATATCCTGAATTATTTTATTAATATCTGAATTTGATACGGTTTGCTCGGAACGCAAATCATTTAATGTTTCTATTTCAGGGATAAATAATAAAGCTTGAGAAGCGTCTTCAGTAGGTTTTATTTTTGCTTCCTGTATAATTTCATCTGTTGTCAGTGTAGTTCCGTCAGAAAATTTAAATGTTTCAATTCTGTTGTATCCTGTTGACCAATATCTAATTATTTGTATAGAACCTTCTTGTCCCTTAAATTCGATAGTTACATCATTAGAATCTCTCCAAATAAGTATATTATCTTTTGTTATTCCTTCTCCAAACTCAAGAACATCATTTCCTTGATAGTCATAAATTGTATCATTTCCATCCCCAAGATTGTAAATATATGTATTATCTCCGGAATAGTTAACCCAAATGGAATCATCACCTGTTCCGCCTATAATGGTATCCTTGCCACTATGGTCAATATAAAAATAGTCGTCTCCTTCTTCGCCATTCAAATAGTTTGCTGCACCAGAATTATTGCGTACTTCAAGCCTTATGGTATCATTTCCATTTCCGCCATATACAGTGTTATTTCCTTCTCCTGGCATGATTTTATCATTTCCGTCTTCGCCGTACAGTATATCATTTCCGGCATCACCAAGTATTGAATCATTTCCATTTCCGCCATAAATGGTATCATTACCCCTATTGCCATTAATTGTATCATCCCCACTGTATCCATAAATCTTTTCGCTTGCGTATGAACCTGTTATAGAATCATTTTCTTCTGTGCCATTTATAGTTAAAAGTTCTATTATTTGGTCATTATCCAATATTGTTCCATCTGCAAATTTTATGTTTTCAATGTTTTTATAAGAACTTCCAATTGCATCCTTTATTCTTATTGAACCTTCAGAGTCCTTAAATGTGATTAGTATATCGTATGTGTCAATACCGCTAAAGCAAATGTTTTCAAGTGATATGCCTTCCCCGAATTCAATAACATCATTTTTACTTGAAGTATTAATGGTGTCATTCCCATCTCCAAGGTTGTATTTATATATTGGTGATGCTTTAGAATTTTTTACCTCAATGTAATCGTCACCCTTGCCGCCTACCACTGTTTGTGTGCCATGGGGTGTATCTATAATTATAGTGTCATTGCCATTTTCTCCGTCAAGATAAGTACTTCCGTTATTAGTGGTTATTTTATCATCTCCGTCTCCACCATATATTGAATCCCAGCCGCGTCCTCCGTCAATAGTGTCATTTCCGCCATAACCATATATTTTTTCATTAGAGTAAGACCCTGTTATTTTATCATTTCCTTCGGTACCTATTGTTTCTAACATACTCATAGCATCGTTGTAACTGTATTCTGTTCCGTCCGCAAATCTAAATATTTCAATTTTACTATTGTTATTTCCCAGCCCGTTTGTTATTAAAATTGAACCTGCTGCATCCTTAAAGGTTATCAGCATGTTATACGAGTCGTTTCCGCCAAATCTTATATTCTCTTTTGTTATGCCTTCCCCGAATTCAATAACATCATTTTTACTTGAAGTCTTAATGGTGTCGTCTCCGTCTCCAAGGTTGTATATATACAAAGCAGAAGTTGGAGCATTTTTTACATCTATATAATCATTTCCCAAGCCCCCTGCTATTGTTAGGTTTGTCGAAGTTGAATTTATAGCAATGCTATCGTTTCCGTCCCCGGCATCTATATAATCATTTCCATATGAGTTTATAATAGTGTCATTTCCGTTGCCGCCGTATAGTATATCATTTCCTGCGCCACCATTTATGCTATCATCGCCTTCTCCGCCATAAATAGTATCATCGCCATTATTGCCATATATGCTATCGTTTCCGTCGTAGCCATACATTTTTTCAGCCATGATTGAACCACCAAGGCTATCGTTTCCTTCTGTACCCTCTGTTGTTAAAAGTTTTAATATCTGGGTGTTACTGTATGAGCTGCCGTCTGCAAATTTAAATACTTCGATTCTGCCGCCATTGCTTGATAATTGTGATACAAGTTTTATTGAACCTTCTATGTTATTAAAAGTTATCAGTATACTGTTATCGGATATACCTTGAAATCTTATATTCTCTTTTGTTATACCTTCCCCAAATTCCAAAGTGTTGTTGCGACCGCTGCTTGTTAGGGTATCATGTCCGTCACCAACATTGTAAATATAATAGCTGTCAATTGTGCCGATAGAATAGTTTCCGCGTATGTTTTCTATATAATCATCACCCTTGCCGCCAATTATTGTATTATTTGCGCCGTCGGCCTTTACCATTATTGTATCATTGCCTTCGCCACCGTCTATGTAGCTTCCGCCATTGGTAGCTTCTATATAGTCGTCGCCTTCTTCGCCATATATTTTGTGAAATCCGTATCCTGTGGTTATGCTGTCATTACCGCTTCCGCCATAGATTGTATTTGCTCCTTGGGCGCCATATATTGTGTCATTTCCATTTCCGCCGTATGCCATACCACCGTTATATCCGGTATTAATTCTGTCGTCTCCGTCTTCCCCATAGATAGTGTCAACTCCGTTTCCGGCGTTTATACTGTCGTTTCCGTCTCCGCCATAAATTAAATCATTTCCATTTCCGCCCAAAATGGTGTCATCTCCTCCTTCACCATATATGGTATCATTCCCTTCGCAGGCGTCTATACTGTCATTTCCTTCGCCACCATGAACTATATCATCCCCTTGCCTTGTGTATACGGTATCATTTCCTTCTCCTGCAAACACTGCATCAGCGCCTGCCGTGCCTTCAATATTATCATCTTCATCGGTACCGTTTATTGCATGTTTATTAATAGCATCGATAATTTCACCGTATTCTTCTTTTAAAGAATTAAAATGTTCAATATATTTTTCATATCCCTCTTGTTTATCTATTCCAAGGGCTTTAATCATTTGGGTGGTTTCTAAAAGTTTATTGATGCCCGTTGTTTCATCTTCAGCTAATCCGTTATCAATATATTCTATAACTTTATCAAAATTATACAAAACCTTATTATCTTCAAGGCTGTATTCTAATTCAATCATATTGTATATATTTTTTATTCTTTCATCTGTTTGAATCATTAATGCGTAATATACATATTCCGCAATTTGATTATACGCATCATCCAATAATCCTGCCGCCCAAATATTAGGTTGACCGTTATTGTTTATCCCTTTAAATTCTTCCCCTACAAATTGTTCTATAACATATAGCTTTTGCCCGTTATAATGAACGCCCCCGCTTGCAACCGTTACTTTATCTGCCCCTGTCCATTTATACAGGATTTGTCCTAAAATTTCTTTCTTTGCTGTTTCGCTCTCTGCCTCAATAAATTCTTCAACCAATCCTTTTAAACTTCCTTCTTCATCACGAACCATTGCCTGATGAAGGGTATGAACATATCCAAACCCCCTAATATCAGGAAGGATGCTAATCTCTTCGCTTTCATCCAACCATTCTGTTGCAAAAGAATTCATATTATCAACAACTAAATTAAAATCCCCTAAACTTCCAATAGAACCGTCATTGCGCACAAATGTCCCTTGAGAAACCAATGTATTCCCATTCTCATCCACAGTATTCTTAGTGGTAGAGCTTAAATTAATAGAGGTAATTCCTGCTTCTTCTAAAGAAATTAACTCCCCATTACCTTTTAATATCTTAATGTTATTAAATTCAGCATCTTCTGCGCTAATAACACCGTCATTATTACTGTCTAAATCCTTTAGTGCATCAAAACCATTCTTTGCCAAAGAACCGCTATTTTTAATATAATTGTTCCCAAATATCTCAGAACCGTTATCAATAATTCCATTCTCATTTTTATCAATAACTAAAACACCGTCCTCATCACTTACCCAGGCACTTTTTTCTGCAAAACCGTCAACCCGGTGGTCAAAATGCGCACCATTATCAACAGAAGTAGTACCTATAACTCCGTCCCCATTTAAATCCACTAATAACGGGTCGGCCCCGGGGGTGCCTGAACCGGCTGCCTCATCAAACGGAATATCAAAAGTCGGCCTTTTATCCAATAGACCGGAACATGACAAAGGAAGCCTTATTCTTTCCCCGGGCCTTATCAGGGCAAATGTCATATCATCTGAAAATCTATCGCGAAGCCAAGAGTTTAATTTTAACAGCTCTTCTAAATCGACATTATATTTGTCACAAATTCCATAAATGGTATCCCCAGGCTTGATTTCATATAGCTCCCCATCCATTGAAACATAGCCCTTGAGTCCACTATTATTAACAAAACCACCAGTACTCAATGAATTTAGCAAATCTTCAAGCATTCCGTTCATTAATGTTCCAAGTGGTGTATTAATTGTATACATAAAACAGCCAGTTTCAGGATTAAAATCTATTGTTATACTGTATCCAACTGCAATAACACTGCTCAAGTAAGTCATGTCACCCACTTTGTGATATTCTAATCCATCTTGTATATGTGCTTGAACATTGTGTGTTGAATCTATTCCGTGTTTAGAAATAATACCAGAAGAATACAATTCTCCTATGTGAGGATTAAATGTCGATACTACTTCGTTTCCATATGTAAGGTTTATTATATTTGAGTGAGATGCAGATACAGTAAAGCCCTCTTTTATTAGTGCAGGGATTAAATTACCAGCGCCATAAGCATTAAAAGTATAAGTATTAATATTTTCATTACCTGCTAAGGCACCGATCATTTGAGCCAATGTTCCACCTAGCGATTGACCTATCTGCTGTATACTTGTTGCTGTTGGATTGTTTTGACGTACTCTATTTACGAAATTGTTTGCATCATAGAATTGCTCTGAAATCTTTTCCATAAATGCGTTACCATCAGCTATTACCCAATCTTTAAAAACCTCACCTGGATGTGTAGAAATAGGATTTTGCGAGCCTTCATGCACTATGATGATTTCACCATTGGCTCGATTCTTGTACGCATACCCTCCGTAACCTGATTTGCTATTAAATTTATCTATTAGCTCGAATGTGACTTCTTTACCGTCTATCGTTTTATTATATGTTTCTCCTATATTTGGTTTAGTCCCATATATATTTTCAACAGTTAACTCTGCATATGCTTTAAAATAATTATTTTCCATTTATTTGACCCCTTTTTAGATTTTTAAATACTTGTATTTTTTTTGAATTTCCAATATCTTTGCCACCAATTAATAAAATATTTTCATTGTTTAATGTTATCATTTTGTAATTTGCTTGCCGTCTGTGCATTTTTGGTCCTTCCGTGATTGTGAAATTCTGCAAATCAAGTATTTCGGTAGATTTCCTGGTTATTTCAAGTGGTTTTCCACCAAAAGAACCTCCTGCAATCAAAAAATATCTATCATCTATAAGTGCACCATTAAAGCTTGAAGCTTTAGTAGTTATTTCAAAGTTGCGTTCTTGTTTTAATTTGGCAATAATTTCTGAACTGTTGCTGTCTAGATTGTATTTTTCAATTTCTCTTAAGTCCCATTTTCCTCTAAAATCACCACCCATAATAAGTAACTCGTTATTATTAATTTTCTTAATTAAGGGAAAATCGCGTCGCATTACCTTTCCAACAGTACTGACAGTTTCTGTTGCATCGTCATATTCTAGGACATTATCCAGTTCACCATATTTTAAATCAGAGTATTTTTTATGTGGTAATTTTGTTGGGCCAAATATTAAACCTTTATTTTTACCTTTTGTGATTACAACACTGCCAAATTCCTTATTAATTTTTGTATTTGGTAAAATTTTGGATGCATTGCTTTCTAAATTACATATTTCTATAGCGTTATTAAGAAAGTCAATTATAAGTACTTTATTGTTTTCAAGTAAAGTAAAGTTGGTCCACTTGTAATCGGGTATATATTTTTGATTTATTTTCTTTTTTAATACTCTCTCGACTTTTAAAGTATTCAAATTAACCACCGCCATTGAATCATACAAATATGGTTGCTTTATGTCTTTTAAAAGTTCACCCACCTTTTTAACTTTTGGATAGCTGTCATTACTTGGGTCATAAGCATGTGTTAAAAGTAATCTGTTATTTTTTAACAAAATTCCTTTTGCCTGATATCTAATATTATTCGGAAGTCTTAATTCCTCTATTTTATTGGTTTTTGCATTATATATTTCAGACGGAACTTCAATAACCGGCATGATATCATCTTTACAAGTTTCCCGCGTAGGGCAAGAATGTGCATTTTGCCCTAAAATCAAAACATTTCCATTCTCTAATTTTAAAACATCTGCATCTCTGTGCTCATATTTTAACTCCGGTCCTTCAACAAAATATCCAAACCTGTATTTTGAAATTTCTTTTATGGCAAAGAATATAAGTAAAGTAACCAAAATTAGAGTTATTATAATAGCAAAATATTTTTTCATTCTCCTATCCTACACCCATTCAACCTTTTGTTCAAATAATAACCAAAACTTAATAAAGTTTATTGTTATTAATCTTCATTGAGCACCAAAAGCTTATACCTGCTGATATAATTTCTAATCCTTAATTCTTCTAATCTTTGTTTTTTATCAAGCAATTCAAGCTTTTTCTTCACACATTCCACCTTTGCTATTATGCCGTTTGCATTCAATCTTTCAAGGTTTTTAAGATTTTTATTTACCAAATTTAAGGTCTTTTTATTATTTTCCGCCTGCAAAATTGAATTTTCAGCATCCAGTCTTATCTGTTCATATTTTTTCTTTAATTGGGCAAGTTCCTGTTCTTTTTGAACCTTTAATTTTTCAATCTCTAATTCTTTTTTATTTACCGTATTAACATTTTTAAACCCGTCAAACATTGTAAAAGATGTTGAAACCCGAAAAGATAAACTCCTTTGTTCCATATCGGAAAAACTGCCGCCAAAATTGCTGCTGTCGGAACCATACCAATTATACCTGGTATCAAAAGAAATTTTTGGCATATTTGCCCGCCTTTGAATTTCGGTTTCTTTTTGTTTTTTTAAAATTTCAAGGTCATAGGTTTTTGCCTCTAATGAATTTTCAATATTTAAGGCCGGTGCGGATTTTTCTGCGGAAAGTTTTGCCGGCTTTATATCGGCTATGGGGAGGATTTCGGGCATTGTTTCATATTTTGTATCGTCAAAATCCGCTATTTCAATGTTTTCTGCCACATAATTTTTATTTGTATAGTATGAAAATTCGGTAAGTTTTTTTGAGAAACTGTTGTTTAATTCAGTAATTTCAGACTGTGTTTCGGAAACACTGATTTTAGAATTTGTAAGCTCTATATCAGATAATTCGCCGGCATTTCTTAAGCGTGAATTTATGGTTAAAAGCTCGTTATAAAGGGCTAAAATTTCTTTTTTGATTTCTAAAGCCTTATACAGTGTAAGTGTTTCGCCGTATAAATCAATGATATCAAGTTTTAAATCCCTTGTATCTTTTAAAAGAAGGGTTTCTTTTTGTTTATCATCTGCTTTTGCAATTTCAAGACCCCGTTTTCTTATTCCAAAATCAAACAGATTGTAATTTAGCCCCATTGCTGCAACATCTTGGTAATAATCCCTGTTAAGCAGAATTTCATTGCCGACGGCCGTTATTTGCCTTGCCCCGTCTGATAAATCATTGTATCTTTCAGCTGTCGCATACCCCGAAAGGGTCGGGAAATATCCGGCACGGGCTTCTTTAATGCTGTATTCCGTACTTTGTTTGTCTATTTTAGAGGCTTTTAATTTGTATGAGTTTTCTAAAGCCTCTGATAAAAAAGAATCAAAGGATATTGTTTCGGCAGAAACTGAAAGTAAGGATAGGGAGTATAGAAGGAATGCTAAAAGATATTTTTTCATTTTTATTGCTGCTTACCTCTGTTTGCTACATTTTTAATAAGCTCAATATGTTTTGGTAAAAGTTTTTTTAAATCATACTTTTCAATTATTGTTTTTCTTACATTTTCTTTGATTTCAATAACTTCTGGTGATTTTTTGTTATCTAAAACGTATTCGGCCCTTTTAACCATGGCAGGTATATTGAAAAAATCAACAAGAAAGCCATTAAAATTATCTTTCATCATCTCTGTAACAGGGGCTGTATTTGATGCAATAATAGCGCATCCTGTTGACATTGCTTCTAAAAAAGACCAAGATAACACAAAGGGATAGGTTAAATATATGTGGGCGGATGAAACTTGAAGCAGTTTTAGGTATTTTTCATAAGGAAGATTGCCTGTAAAATGCAGCCTTTTTAATTCATCATCGGTAAAGGCAAGCTTTTCTAACATAATTTCCTTAAAGGTACCGTTTTTTGGCTTTGGCCCGTAACAGACCCTGTCTTCTCCTGCTATCAAAATATTTAAGTCTTTTCTTTTTTGAAGAAGCGTTTTAGCAGTTTGCATAAACTCAGGAAAGCCCCTGTATTGTTCCATTCCACGTGTGGCATAGGTTAAAACATTGTCGTTTTTTGTTAATTTAATATCCGTGTTTGGAATTTCAAAGATAACATTGTCGTCAGGTTTAAAATATTCGGTATCTATCCCGTCGTGAATTACTTTAATTTTATTATGGAAAATCTTTGGAAACTGACTTTTTTGCCATTCGGTTGGGCACGTTGCAATATCTGAAGATGTTAAATCCTGCAAAAACTGAGAATTGTTGCATCTTGTCATTGCTTTTTTATCGTAATCTGGTATTGTTTTGTCAAAATCAATATCTGCCCCTGTAGTGTTGTAATACCATTCGGAGTAGTTTATTAATGGAGTGTTTGGGAAAATATCTTTAAAAAATAACGAATTTCCCCATCCGTGAGAATAAATCACATCAGGGATAAAGCCTGAATTTTTAAGTTTAATTGCGGATTCTGCGGCACCTTGCCCATGGATGATTGATTCTTCAAACTGTCGAAGATATCTGTGGCAGTTGTTTGGAACTTTTCTTTTAAGATAATAAACAATTTTTTTGACACCTTGAATAAAATTTTTATTTTCTGTTCCCGTTAAAAATACAATTTCATTTTTAGGGTCTTTTGATAATTCTTTTAGTATATGTAAAAACTGCCCAGGAAAATTTCTGTGGGAGAATAAAAATTTCAAATTTCCAATTCCTTCTTTTTATAAAAATGATAAAATTATCTTACATCTAACATTTATAAGGTAATTGCACCTATTTGGTTTTGTTTACAAATCTTAAATTCAAAAATAAAATGTTTGCGCCAAATAGCGAAAACCTGCGATAAAAAATGAAACATATTCGTGTCCTTTGGTTTTTTGTGATATAAAACTGCTTAAGGTACTTGTAATATGCAAAACAATATGGAAAATAAAAACGAAAAATTATTTTGTAGGTTTCGTTCAACTAGTGCATTGTTGGATAAATTTCATGAGCTTGAAAATGAAGAGATATATTTTTCTACTGTAAAAGATTTAAATGACCCACTTGAAGAATATATGGATTTAAGTTTTGATGGTGATGAAATATTGTGGACTAATTTTTTTCAAAATTATCTATTTTGTTTATTTGTATTTAGAACCATTTTGATGCTTACCGGTGATGGTAAAGAGTTAACGAGTGATGATATTCATACATACTTTGATCCTGAACGAAAAACTTTTTTAAGTGTTGAAGGCCATAGCTATAAGGTAGCTTGTGATGAAATTTTTGCTAATTCCGTAATTCAAAAGATTATTAATTACTTTTCCAATAGAGAGGAAGCTATTTCCGAAGACGAATTACTTTTGTTTTTGCAATATCTGCATTTATACTTCTTGGATGTATTTGCGAAAATAGATTTAGAAAAAGGATTAATAAAGCAATCACCAGGTAACTGTTTACAACAAAGTGAAACGCAATTAGAAAAATTCGGCTCAATAATTGATGGTATTTCAGAAGATGAAAGTAATTATTTGCATTTGAAGGCGTTGTATAAACTTACAAATACCATAACTGATAGTTATAAATATTTGCGTCAACTGGAGAATACTGGTAATTCTGGTATTGTTATGAAGAATTCTCAATTGTTACTTGATTATCCTAAGTATTATATAAAAAAATTAAGCGAAATTATGTATCCCAAGCCTTACATTACTTGTTTTTCTGAAAACTATAAAGACTTGTCAATGTGGGGATATTATGCCGATTCGGGAAAGGGTGTTTGTTTAATATATAAACCTAAAGTTGTAAATGGTAATTTTTATATTCCGCTCAAAATTCCTCATACGAGAACTCAGGATTTTACTGATATGCAACTAAAACCTGTTTCTTATGAAAAACAAAAACCGCTAACCCCATTTTTTAGAAGCCTGGGTAGATTAAATTTTCCAATGCTCGAAAAGCATTGGTATTCGCTTAATGGTAAAAAGAGCAAGTTAGTAGAGGATTTGTTTAACGATAAAGGGATAGATAAGTGGCGACACCACTATTGGGAGCATATGGAAAATAGTACAAATATAAAACATATCTGCTGGCGCCATGAGCAAGAGTATAGGATTGCCTTAATACCTGTGCTTGATGATACTTGCGATACTATTGAGAAAAGAAAAATAAAATATAATTTTCAAAATTTATACGGTTTAATATTTGGAGTCAATACAAATGAAAGCGACAAATTGAGAATCATAAAAATAATTCAAGAAAAATGCGTTAAATACAAAAGAAATGATTTTATGTTATTTCAAGCTGTTTATAATAACGCTAAAGGGGAAATTGATATAATGCCGTTAAATGTGCTAAAATATGTAATCGATTTTGATGAACAAAAAATACTAAAATAAAAGATTGTTTTTCGTATAATAGTTTTTCAAAATAGTAAAACTATCTATCAAAAGAAATTAAACTAAGTGTTTGTTTATAGTGGTGGTTTGTATTTATTTTTTGCTGAATTTTATTGACAAAATAAAGTAATCATTATTGCAATAAATTTTAGGGGTTCGGATAGTGTAACCACAACTCCACCATAAAAGAGAGTCTTGAGGCTCTTATCAAGTCTTTATAAAACTTGAATAAATCGAAAATTTTTCTCCTTAAAAATTATTGCAACATTTTTTTATTTTTTTCACCCTATTCTGTCAGCTTGTCTAGCAGGGTATAATAGCCTTTAAGTACGGTATTTTGTTTCTCTTTATTATATTGTTCAAGTTCTTCTTTATTCATCTTTTTAAACGGCATGCCGGATAATACCCTTGATACGCTGTCTGTCAGCACTGTGCAGGCTGCGGTTACGGCACCGGCACCTATTAAACTTTGAGAATAAAGGATTTTAAATAAATGGTTCAGGTTTAAAAATGCACATTGAACTGATGTTCTGATTATTTTATTTATGCCCCTTAAGCGCGCATCTTTATTGGCTTTTTCAACATCACCTGTTTGTTTTAGGGTGCTGTTGTAATCATCAGTTGTTGAAAAATAAATACTGCTGAATGTGCCCAAAAGTGCTGTCAGTTTTCCTATGTCGCAATTGTTTACGTTAGATTTTGTTTCTTTATTCAGGGCTGTTTCCCAGGTTTTTTCCATATGGTTTTTGTAGTGTGCTAAAAATTCTTTACTTTTGATATTATTATCAAATTTTGCAGCCTGCTTTTTAAAATCAAGTATTGTATTTACAAGGTTGTAATCATTTTTAAGTTCTGCAGGTTTTGCTTTTTTAATTACGCCAAGGCCTTCAAGTGCTGCGCTTACAAGCTTGTATGGGAAGCTCGCAATTTCTTTTACTATCCTGAATGGTGTTAGGGGTGCTAGCAGTAATTCTTTTTTAGAGATTTGTATATTTGTATGGGGTATTTTAATAAATTTTTCATATTCACCTATCAAATCACCCTTGTTGCTTATTACAAGTAGGCCTTCATTAGAGTATTTTGCATATTTCTCATTAAAGAATTTTTCCACGTGAGGTAAGCCTATACTGTTAAGAACATCAAAGAAATCATTTTGTTCTTTTTCATTCATCCACAATTCACTAGTAGTTGCCTTTTTAAACTTATCGCGTATGGATTTAACAGGTGCAAAGTTTTCAAGCTTTTTAAATGTTTTTGTGCCCTTAAATCCTCTTATTGCAAAGCCTGCGGCTATGCTTGTAAAACATGCAAGAGCAATATTTTTAAAGGTTAAAATATGTTTTTTGTCTTCTTTTTTGGCTTGCGGTTCATTTCCTTTAAATTGAATGGATTTACCTGCCTTTGCAGCCTCCATAAACCCTTCAAAAGATAAAAGGTTTCTATCCGCTAATGAATTTTCAGGTGCTTTTATCCTTGTAAGGGGTCTTCCTGTTGATAATCTGGATGTTACCCTAAACACTGTGCCAAGTATTGTATTTAAAATCGGTGCAGCATATGCGGAATTATTTGTAAAGCCTGAAAATGCACCAAGCATAAAATATTGTGAAACCGCCTCTTGTGCATTTTCTATGATTTCCTGGTTTCTTTTGCTTTTGGCCTCTTCCTTTGCCTCTTCATCGGTTTTTCCGTTTTTAATTGATTTATTATAAAAATCATTTCCTAATATTGCGGCAGCGGTAAAGCCTGAGATTACCCTTGTTATTACCCTTTCATGAGTTGTATTGTATTTTGCCTTGTTAGGGGCAAGGTTTTCATCAATCAGTTTATAAAAATCATCAATTGGGTTTGCGGGCTTTTTAGTGTTTTTTGTAATTTCTGCCTTTTTTATAAAGGTTTCACTGTGTTCTAAAAGGCCACGCATAGCACGGTTTATTTGTTCCTGTTCATTTTTATTTCTGAATTCAGTCAGCATTGTGCTGTTATACAGGCTTTTAATATTGAATTTTTCTGCAATATTATTCAATATTTCTTTTGGCATTTTTGTGAAAGGATAAGTCAGTGTATCTAAAAATGCATTTGCTTTTTTATACAAAACATCGCTCCCTTGTTCCTGAATAAGGCCGAGAGTGATGTTTTCAGATAGTTTATTGTATATATTGTTAAGATGTTTTTCGGATAATGTTTTAATCGTTGAGAGGTTAGAAACTTTGCCTGTGCCAAGGCTTTTATGAATATTATTAATGTTTTTGATTGATAATTGCTTCACAAATTTCACCCTGCGTTAATAGCAGATAAACATTCCTTCATTTTTATAAAGGCATGGTGGTGAAATATGTTGCTAATTTTTTAGTGTTTTTTGTACTATTTGAAATAAAAGTTTACAAAAATTACCAGTTTCCTCTGCGGATTTGATCTTCAAGCCAATCAAACTGCCCTTCTGTATCATTATCAGAATTATCCCTGCGGTCACGGTTTGGGACTATTTCGCCACTTTCTACTTTTTTCGCGTATTCTTTTCGTATTTTACTAATTTCCTCTCTGGAAATTTCCGGCTCTGCATATTCCCCTAATCCCAACATTTTTTGCAGTTCTTCTTCGGTAAGGGGTTTATCTTCTTGTTTCTTTTCTTTTTTAAATTTGTCGAAAAAACCTTCAAAACTAACATTTTGATTTTGCGGTCTTAAATTTTGCGGTCTTGAATTATGGCGGGTATACGCCATAGAAATCGGTGTAATTCTCATCTTAAAATCCTCGTGTTTATCAAGCTATTAATTTGGGTGGGGTTATATAAAACATGAGAAAAAAATAATTTGCCAGTTTTGTGATAAATAAAAATATTTATTGAAACAAATGTTCAAGTTCGTTTATTCTGGCCCTCATCTTTTCCCTTTGGGTGAGCAATTCCTCCATATTGTACGGGGGTGTTTCACCTTTAAGGTTTGCCTCAAATGCTTTAATGATTTTATAATCCCCGCCTGATAACTCTTCTTTAAGGGTTAATATTTCATTTTCGGCATTTTTCATTTCTTTATTATATTCATATTCTTCACTGTTTTTGTATTTTTTCCATTCGCTTTCCGGGTAGAATTTGTTATCGTAGGATATTATTTTTTCGCTGCATTGTTCAATTATCCCATCAAGCTGCCCGGTGATTATTTTGGCATCCTCAATTGCTTTATGGTGCTTTGCGCATGATATGATTTTTCCTTCTTTATTTTTTAAAATGTACATTATGTTTCCTCGCTTTCTTTGGGTGCTGTGGCTCTGTTGTATATGAATGCAAATACTTTAGGGGTGCAATTGATATAAGATGCCTCTATAATATCTCCTTTTGCAACTTGCAATGTTATTGTGCCGTAATTTCCGGCGACGGATATGTTGCCTTGTCTGAACAAATCAGTATTGGTGGTATTAGACAGCCTTACCCAGGCGGGTGCATTATAGCTAAGGGCTTGAAAATATATTTCACCGTCTGCAGGCATTGTAAATCTTTCCTGGGTTTTTGTGAGCACAAGGCCTGTGATGCTGCTTGATAAGCGGGTTAAATTACTTATGGTTTCGGGGCTGCAGCTATTTGAAAGTTCGTTTTTCAGTGTTTCGATTTTATTTGTAAGCTGATTAGAATTAATGTCTATTAAATCTTTAATTTCATTTGTATTTTCTTCAATTTTTTCATTTAATTGCGGCAGGGTGACCATATTTCTTTTTTCAAGCGCAGATATAAGGGTTTCTTCGCTTACAAAATTTAAATCGTTTTCCAAATCTGATAATTTTGCCGGGATTTCAGAAGGGAGGACGATATTGTCTTCTATTTCATTTATGATGCTGCTTAGGGCCTGAGTTCTTTCTTCAAGTTTGCCTATGGTGTTTTTATGTGCATCCCGGCTTGAATTATGGGCTGCAATTAATGTTTCCGTATCGTCTTTTATTTCTGCACTTATAATATTACTGCTGTCTTTTGTTTGGATAGTATTGATTGTTATTTCTTTATTATTCATTTTCGCATTCTCCAATTTTCGGGTATACAAAGAATTTTGGTGTTCTGTTGAATTTATACGGGATAAGGGTTGATGAAAAACCATCATCATTGTGTATTTTTAAGCTCCAATAATATTGGCCGATAAAACCTTCCCCTGTGGATAATTTTTCCGTATCTTCAGATGTCAGGCATACTTCAAGCAGGTGGCCGGTAGCATTTGTATAGCATTTTGAAATTATTACATCATCCAATGATGAGGTATCGGTTTTTTTCGCCACACAAAAATCAACATTAAAACCGTCTATCGGTATATTGAATTCAAAAACGATAGAGCCTGAATCGCCCCTTCTTGCTTTTATGGCAAGATTTTTTTTGTTTATACTGAATGGCACTTTGGTTTCTCCTTATTTTAAAAAGTGTACATACCTACTCTAGCAGCCACTTTGCCCTTAGGAGTGTTTTTTATATTGTGTTGTGCCAACCTTTAAAGGAAAATTTTTATTGAAAGCTGCTGCCAAAAAAACAGCCAGTTTTTAGAATTTAATTTGTTTTCATCTATATTTTTATATTGCCAACCTTTTATGATATTCATTTGGAAGAGTTCATCAAGCGTAGTTTCAAGGCGGTTTCGTATTTGGAACGGGAAAAGTTTTCCTGTATTGACGGTATTTAAAAGTTTTTTAATTTGAATAGAGTTTATATTAGTTTTTGTATTGGATTTTAATTCGCTCAAGAATATTCCTATTGCCTTGTGCCAACTTTTGCTGACAGGATTTAAAGACAGCAGTTTTTGGCTTATTGCACCTGTGAATGCTATATTTTCGATGTATTTATCGTTAAAGCACAGTACAAAATTGAAATCTTTGTAATTCGCTATAGTGAATATTTTATGGTTTGCAAGGTTTTTTATTTTTTCATCTATTCTTTTTCGCACCTCTTTTTTATAGCCGCTAAAGCCGTTTTTTAGGGCTTTATTTTTCTTTATACCCCTGAGGATAAGAATATCGTCAGTATTAAAATACAAAAGGTTATCCAGTTTTCTTTCAGTTAAATAGAGGTGAAAAATAATAATAAGGATATCAGTTTCTTCGCTATCAAGGGGCGGTATTTTTTGATTGATAAGAAAATCCTTTAAGCCGCATGTTTTGCCTGTATTGCTATTAAAAAACGGCAGCAGAATATATTCCGGTGTATTTTCTATGTTTGACCTTAAGATTTTTGAATTCAAATTTGGCAATGGCAGCAATTCGGCACTCATACTGTTATTATCATACAATTTGCCTAAAAGCGGATTTTTGTTCACAAAAAATTAATATTTGTATTATGATATGGTAAAAATGATTTGTTATTTTTGAAAATTTGTATGTTGGAATTTTTGCGGAAAATTGTTTGTACAACTTTTAAGGATAGCGTATTTTGTTTTTCTATATTAATTTTGTGCTATAACCCTTATGCTGCCTTAAGTGATTTTCGTATAGCGGTTACAATCTTTATATCGTTTATTGCATATCTTTTGATACCAAGGATATTGAACTATAGGAGTGATGAAGTTGTTTTTAATTATGTTGATTTTGATAAGCTGCTTGAGCAAAGAGAAACTTTTGTGGCAGCCCTTGCACATGATTTGAGATCGCCTTCGCTTTCGCATATTGCGGGTTTGCAGATGCTATTAAATGAAAGCTGCGGTGTACTTAATAAGGAACAAAAGAGTGTAATTAAGGCAATTTTAAATTCTTGTAAATATATGAAAGAGCTTGTGTTTACGCTGCTTTCTACGTATAAATTTGATTGCGGTATGGTAAATTTAAACTGCGGTGATTTTGATGCAAGCCTTCTTGTTGAAGAATGTGTTGAGGATTTAAAAAATCTTGCCGTTAAAAAAGGTGTATCAATTGAAATAGACCACAGCCTTATGCGCCCAAGAGAGATTTTTGCAGATTTTGTGCAGATAAAGCGCGTAATAATTAATTTGCTTTCTAATGCCATAAACTATGCGGGCATAGGCTCGAAAGTTAATATTGATATTATCAACGATAAAGGATACTTTAGATTTTATATAGAAAATTCCGGCCCGCCGTTAACGGATGAAATGCTGAGAAAACTTTTTAGAAGGTATTCAAATATAAATTCAGGTGTTTCTAAAACAGGATTTGGCCTTGGATTGTATCTTTCAAAACAAATAATCGAGGCCCATAGCGGATATATTAAGGCTGAAAGTGAGGACGGAAAGAATATTTTCAGTTTTTATATTCCGTCTGTGGATATTTCTAATTACCGCTCTAAAATTGTATTTTAAAAAGCTTAGTGAATAAATAAAACATTAACTAATGCTGCAAAGAAATGGTCATCCTTTTTAAAATTTTCATCATATATTTCCTGTGCAGAAACTTTTAGGTCGCTTGTTGCAAAGTTTTCAAGTGCAAATATATTATCTTCATCAATAACGCCGTCAATTATTGTTTCATTGAAAACAGTTTTTTTGAGGTCCTCTTCGGTAATATCGGCATCCGGCAGAAATTCCCACCCGACATATTTTTCATCTTGAATGCGTGTTAAACCGTCTGCCGCCAAGATATAACTTGCTAGCTCTTCTTTGCTTAATCCTTCTTTGTCATCAAGATTAAGCTCTGCAAGGCTGTCTTCATATTTTGTTGATACCATTTTTAATTCAGAAGCATTTAATATGCCCCTGTCTATTGATTCATTGCTTTTATTGTATTCTTTTTCAATTCCTTTAATTATATTGTTTGCATAGTTTAACGCTGCGTCTTTTTTATCGTCGTCACTTTCTGCATATGTCAGGGTTTCAGTGCTTGTGCTTTTAAAAATGTCGCCCAATAAATATGCTCCTGCGTTAATACTTATGCTCATTTTCTATCCTCTCAATATATTCTTTATATACTCTCTTGCAGTTATAAAAAAATTTTTCGGATAAAAATTGCCTAAATGATTAACTTTTGTAAACTTAGAGTCTGTCTTTTTTGTTTCTTCCCAATGCCCACCTAAGGCCGCCTGACAGCGATATACCTTTTCTGCCGCCCATTCTTGCCATGGTTTGCATAAAACATGTGAAATGTTCACCTTTATTTTTTTGAAAACCAAGACCATATTCAACATATGGGTCAACATACATATCCGGAAGTTTTATTCCGTCTGCCGTTACACTTGATTGGTTAAACAAATTCCACACCATAGAGGCGCTTGCATAAGGCTGCCAACCGTGCTCCGTATTTCCGATAAGTCTTAAGCCGGGTTTTATTTCAAGGGTATTTAACGGGTCGGATTTTATTTTTACCCCTGCAGCGTTTGTGTAATCAAATATATTTGCAAAATAATAGCTGAATGATGTCATTGGTTGGATAATAAATTTCCCTCCGCCAAATTCCATATTATATCCGCTTCTAAGAGATGCACCGGCTGTGGCCGCTGAAATATTGTCTTTGCCAATACTTGTATCTATTGACCCAAGGCTGAAACCGCCCGTTGCAGATAGTGCGGTCCAGAAGTTTTTTCTGTAGCGGGATTTTGTTAATCCAAATACAAAGCCGTTTGTCATTATGTCTACATCGCTATAATCAAGGCTGGAACCATGGTAGCCCAAATATGTTGACAGAACATTTGACCAGCCCTTTTTGGATTTTTTGGCTATAGAATCGTATCCGATAAGGGTTCCGTATGATATATTATCCACCTTTGGTCCGTGTTTTAAATCAATTTCTTCAAAAATTGTATATGGGCGCATCCAGTAACCTTTATTCTCCAGTTGTTCGTTGTATCCATATAATTGATTATTAAATTCGGTTATAGCATATTCATCAGAATGCAGTTGGGCATATCTTTCTTTAGCGGGTAATTTTGTAAATGAATCAGAATGCTCAAAGCCAAAATTCATTGTTTCTCTTACGCCGGCCTGTGCGATAGCTTGAAGTGCAACCGAAGTTCCTAAAACTGATGGGGCAAAGATATTATAATCTCCGCCGTTACCCGTACTTCCGGTTCTTTCAAATTCTAAAATACCTGTATCTTCGTTATAGGTAACCCCGTATTTAAAAATTTTACCGACAGCTTCTTTTGCACTGTCTTCAAGGGCAACCAGTTTTTGTATTTCTTCACTAAATGCATCTTTAAGATTGATTTCCGCAAATTCATCATTTGCATCAACAATTACATTTATTTTATCAATATTAATTTTTGCATCATTTGCTGCCGTTACTTTATCTGCGGTAAAGCTGTCAGTTTTTCCTTGAGCTAAATCAGCATCAAGTATAGTGTTTAAATTTGCATTTAAGTTTAGATTTTTAAAATGATGATTTTGAATGACGCCGTTTGCAAGATTTAAATTTGAAGCGCCGCTTACGCTAAAGCTTTTTGCGTTGTCAAAAAATGTACCGTTTTTTCCAAGGGCAATTGTGCCGCCATGAATATCAACAGTGCCCGTGTAGCCTGACATATCCTCATTTAAAACAATAGTGCCGGTGTTTTCTCCATGGGGTGCATCATTTGGTATTCTGTTGTTGTAGGGCCATTTTTCTTTATCCCAGGTACCTTCTTTGTTGATTGTTATTACGGCTTTATCCGTAGAGGTGATTTTATCATTAAATACAATGCTTTTTCCGGTTTCAGAGTTTAAATTCAATGTGCCTTCATTGTGTATTGCGTTTGATACAGTGTTTGCTTTGTTGCCTTCAAATATTACATCTTTTTTGCTTGCAATTATATTTAAGGTACCGCCTTCAGCATTATAGATTGCGCCGCCTGCAGAGCCTTCACCTGTTGTTTTGTTGTTTGTAAAAGATGTATCAACAGCGGTTAAAATTGCTCTGTCTGTCACATAGGCTGCCCCTCCGCCGTATTCGGTGTTATCGGCGGCATTGCTTATCACTTCGTTTGAATCAACAATTGAATTATCAATATTAATAAAGTTAAATTTACCTGCGTATATTGCGCCGCCCTTGGCGCCTGTATCCGTAATATTTCCTTTTGAATTTGCTGTATTATTTGTGATTACGGAATTTTTTATATTAACAGTCTTTATACGGTTTACATTGGTTGCATCCAATACCGCAATAGCGCCACCCTGTGCTGTGCCTTCTGATACAACCTTATTTTTATTAAATGTTGTATTTTCAAAATTATAGACGCTTCTTCTGTCATTTACCTCCGGGGCTGCGGCAATAGCGCCCCCTGAAGATACAACATCTGCTTTTGTATTTTCATTTATTACGCTGTTGCCTTCAAACAGGGTATTTTTTATGTTTGTTTCGGCATTTGCAAGGCGTATAGCGCCGCCTTGTGCACTTGCACTTTTTGTTATTTCGGTGTTGCTGTCTTTAAAATGAACTGAATTATCTTTAAATACAGTGTTTGAAATATTAAGGGCAGCCTCTGTCTTTTTATTGGGATTGCTTGATACAACCCCTGTGGTATTATTTGTTTGAGAAATAGCCCCGCCGCCTGCGGTGATATCTGCTGTTGATACTGTTTCCGGGTTTAAAACAGTTTTGTTTGATATAAATAATGCATCCTTTATTGTTGTATCATTCATCAAATACAAGGCACCGCCCTGTGCCTGTGATACCGTACCTGTTGCAGAATTGTTTTCAAAAACAGTTTTATCAAACGTGTGTTCAAAATATGCATTATCAATTTCAGGGGTGTATGAGTCAGCATAAATTGCCCCGCCATACGCTTTAGAGCCAATTGCATAATTTCCCCCAAAGTATGAACCGTCAATATCCAAAGAACCTGCAGAATTAAAAATAGCCCCGCCCCTTGCCTGTGCATACGAGCTTGTTGAGGCGGTATTTGCCTGTGCATGGTTATTTATAAAATAACTGTCAGATACTGTAAAAATACCGTTTTTTTGTTGGGAATATATTGCTCCGCCTTCTGCAGCAGATGTGCTGGTGCCTGATGTGCCTGCAGAATTACGGGAATTATCTATAAAAACACTGTTTTTAACAGTCAATTCCCCTGCATGCTGCTTTGCGCCGCTATCTGCAACCTCGGTTTTTACATTGGCAGTATTATGTCCGTGATAAATTGCCCCGCCCTTGCCATTTGCATTTGTTGAATTATTTTGGTTGTTTTGAAATACGGAATTTTCAATTGCAAGATTGTCTGTTGAATACATAAAGCTGCCGCCAAATGTGCCGGTGCTTGTAAAATTATGCGCACCCTTGTTTTCAATAACAAGGTTGTGGCGGATAATTTCATTGTTGCTGCCTAATTTAATTATGGCAACAGTGTTATCTCCGCCTGAAAGCAGAGGGGTGGTGTTAAATTTACCTATATTTATAATTTGGTTATTGTATCCTTTGCCTGCAAGGCTGTTTGTAGAGCGTATCCATGCGCCGGAGCTTGCATTATTTTTATGGTTTGTTCCGTCTATCCCAAAGCCGTTACCGTTTATTGCGGTATCGCCTGATGTCATATTTTGGATATTTCCGCTAACGGTAGCATCTTCTTTTAATTCTGTTGTTTTGCTCCCTATGTTGTCAAGCCTTGCCGCCTGCACAGAGCCTGCGATAAGCATAAATAATAAAACTGATGATATTTTGTTTAATTTAAACATGGCCTTTCTTTTAATCCTTTTATTAGTGTATAAAGCATTACTATTTTATTTTATTCGCTGAAAATGCCATGTCGTAAAAATTTACAAATCTTTTCATTGCTAAAATAGCATGTGTTTTGGGATGTGCATGTTGTATGGTTTGGTGCTTGCATTTTATTTTTGTTTTGCATATAATATAACTCCCTATTTTAAGTTTGCATAAATATATATGAGGTTGTTAGAAAAATGAGAGTATCCCCGGTTATTAATTACAGTAAAAATAATAAGGTTAATTTTGGCAGGTTTGCAGATGATAATGCAAGAGAGGTTGTTAAAAAGGCCTTAGCAACAGATGATAAGGTTATGAAACCTGTTTACAATTCTTGGTTCAAAAGGATTGAAGAGTGCGATTTCTTTGAGGCTTATACGGATGAAGAAGATAATAATACCGTTAAAGGCAGATTTACTGATGAATTTGTGAAAAGAAATGCTAACAACAAGAATATAATAAGGGATATAGATTCTTTAAAAAGAAACGGTATTTTGGATGATTTAAGCAAGTTTATGAACGCAAAAGTCGTTGCGAACAACATACCGGATTTTGTAGATATGCTTAAAGGGGTTGACCTTTCCAAAAAGTGGCTTTCAGAAAATCCTTATGGCGATGCAAGAATTGCAGAACGGGCGAGGGAAGATTTTCTTAACAATTTAGCAGATTAGAAAAATGTAAGACTTGAAAAAAATAAATGAGGTTTAAATAATGAGAATATCAGGTGTTTTTGCAAATTACAGTAAAAATAATAAGGTTAATTTTGGCAGGTTTGCAGATGATAATGCAAGAGAGGTTGTTAAAAAGGCCTTAGCAACAGATGATAAGGTTATGAAACCTGTTTACAATTCTTGGTTCAAAAGGATTGAAGAGTGCGATTTCTTTGAGGCTTATACGGATGAAGAAGATAATAATACCGTTAAAGGCAGATTTACTGATGAATTTGTAAGCAGCAATGCTGATAATAAACAAATAAGTAGACAAATAACAAGAAAAGTAGACTTTTTAAAAAGACATGGTGTTTTGAATGATTTAAGTACATTTGATAATGCAGAAACCATGGCCATGGAAATATGGGATTTTGAAGAATTACGCAAGGGGATTGATGTTGCAGATAAACGCGTTAAATTGATGATGGAGATGGCAAATAAAAGCAAAAAACCTGAAAACTATGCCGCAAGGCGGGCTGAAGAAGAAGCTTACAGGTAGGGCCATATAATTTTAGGCAATTTTTTCATGCCAATCGTTTTTATTAATAAGTAATTATTTTAATAGGAATGGCTTAGCTTAAAATGCGCCTTTTGCCGCATAGTATCAATAATATAAATAAAAACGCCTGCTTTAGGGGCAAGGTACCAAATATTGATGACCTTACAGCCTCTAAAAGGTTTGCAAACTGTGCCCTAAACGGCCTGTGGGATAAATTATCAAGCTCAATAAATCAAAAACGGCCAAACCTTATTAAAGATATTAACGGTATAGAATATATCCCGGATGATACGCCGTTTCAAAGAATTGTTTCCGGCTTTAAATGTTTCTTTGGGATGCCTTTAGATATTGTGGATGCCGTTGCAAAAAAATTTCCGAATTCAAAATTAAACAATGCCGAATTTTTAAAAAAACACAGGGAAACAGCGCAGCTGGAAGATAACATACGCGCATTTCAGGGGCTGCAGAAAAACGGTTCAAAATTTGCAAAAGAATATATGGCAAAAAAAGGCCTGACAGAATACCCAACGGGCGATTGCGGGGAATATTGTAAATCAATTTGTGACCCTGTAACCAATAAATTTATTGAACAGCTGAACGGCACAATGGCGGATGGTGTTGCAAACTATGATACCAAAAAGGAAAGGTTTTCTACAAGGATTATTTCGGGCCTCACTGCCGCCCTGTTTTTAGGGAATGATTTTTTCAATAAAGCTGTTCAAAAAGGAAAATCAAAAGAGGATGCCAAAAAAGAACAACACCTAAAACAAGGGCAGGAAATTAAAGAAAATATATGCGAGGCAATAACCCAGTTTGCCGTATTTGCCTGCTTTTCAAAGACCATTAATAAAAGCCCGTGGGCGCCTGCAATAATAGGTGCGGGGATAGGGCTTGTATCCCGTGTGATTTCAAGGTTATCATCCGGCATGCGCATTACAAGAATGGATGTGCCGGAGCGCCCTAAAACAACAATGCCAACAATAAATGAATTTATAGCAGGTGCAAAAACAGGCAGCACGGCAGAGCTTTTAGATAAAAAACGCCAAGATTATACGGAAGAGATTAAAAACGGGCATAAAAAGCCTGTGCTTAGTGTAAAGAATATACTTTTATTCTGTGCCGCAAGCATTGCGGGTGGATATGCTTTAAGGTTTGGCAAAAATCACACAAAAATCGGTAAAAAAATTACTAAAATAATGGAAAAACGTGTAGACAAGCTGAAATCTGAAATTATCCAAGATAAGTTTGCCACTTATGATGAATTAACAAAAATGGCAGACACACTTTTACAAAATGGTGATGATAAATTCTACCAGAGTATTAAAAATATTGCAAAAAAAGCCGATGATAACGATAGAATTTTTCTCGGTACAGATTTTGTAACCAAAAAGCTTTTTAATAAAATTGAAGTCCGGGTGCAGGATTTAAAGGCCCTGAAAACCGCACCGTTCAGATTTATTAAAGAGCTTGTCTCATATCCGTATAAAATAGTAAGCAGATTGGAAGAGGCAATCAAAAATTCGAGAATAATCAAAAACGGCGGCACACTCCCCGAAAAAACAAAGCCCACCAAGGATACCTACGGAATTTTAAATTTATACAAGCGTTTCCTTGAATTTGAAGAAAAATCCGGCGGTGATGAGGCAAAACTGGCCAAAGATTTTGGCGAATATGTAAATAAAATGATACTAAAGGCCAATAACGAAGTGACATCATCTAAAGGCGATAACTCTAAAATAGCAGTTATGGCGCAAACTTTGGGCACATTGACCGGCATGTGGTTTAATATGAATGATGAATTTAATTCTTCAATCAGAAATGGCAGTACCAAAAAAGAAGCGCAAAAAGACGCAAGAGCAAGGGGTATAAATAAATTTTTCAGAATGACCGTCCAGATAATAATTTCAGGCTCATTAAACGACATATTCAGAAAGCAATATAATAATTCAATAGCTAGCTCTGCCGCCGTGGTGGTTGCAAGCACAATTTTGACGGATATGGCCTCAAGAATTTTATCCGGAATGCCCTCTAAAAAGATGACAAAGGATGAACTTGAGCAATACCAAAAAGACCACAAAGAGGGCTCTATGGCTTGGTATTACAGGATGATTGATAAATTAGCTTCGTAAAATAAGGGCGTAAGCGTTTAAAATCGCGTGTAAAACGACAACTTGTTTGAGTATTTTGAACAGTAAGTTTGATTATTGCCATGTGGTGCAGGCTGGAAATGAACCAAGATTTTATGATGACATTGAAGATATTAATTTCAATTCATATTTGTATAATCATATTAACTCAGTTTTAATCAGATTTCAAGGGGCTTTGCCTGTCAATTTGTTGACAATTTTAGGTTTTAAGCAGTTGTTGAATTTGAGGTAAAAATTAATAAAATTCGACCTTGAAAACCCCTGATTTTTCGTTTAATTTTGTCAACTTGTTTCAATAGATTTAACTGATTATTAAAATTTTAATTAGCTTACTTACAAACTATTATTAATTTATTCCCCTATTTGTAGTAGAATTAAACTAACATGGGAGTAGAAATTATGGGTTTTTTATTTTTTATTATTTCAATAATTATAATTATCAACATGGTCAATAGCGGTAAAAATGGCCAGAATAATTCTACTCAACACAGCTCCCATCATTCCCCCACTTATGATTCTTATAGCCACAATAGATATAATAAAAATTTTTCATCTAAACTAAATTTTCATTCTAAAAATGATTCTATTGAATTATTTGGATACACTATTACAAATTCATTATTTTACACCTGTGCTTCTTTATCAAATATGCCTTTTGCAATTAATACAAAATCCAATCCAAATTTCAATAATAATCCCGCTGAAAGTTTAAATTACTGGCCTAATTATAACCAAATAAACCAAACACAACAGGGTTATTATATAAAATGGTTAGCAGAAGGCAAACCTTATATTGAAGAATTAGGATATGCATATATTTATTATTATGGCTTAGAATACAGAGCTTTAGTAGAAAAGCAGAGCCAAAAAGAAGTTTTATTTGAAATTGTGGATTTGGTAAAAAATTTCAAAAGACTAAGATATGGATACGATTTAATCGCTTATTTGACTTTATCAATTAAAAATTTTACATTAGATGAAACAAATAAATTATTAGAATTCTTCAAAAATAATGAACAAGAATATATGTATAATCCTGCATATAATTCAATAATTAAGAATTTAACTCCAAATGCGAAATATCAGGCAAAATTCTCTCCCTATCAATTCTTAAATAACAATGAATACAATAACTTGAGCGATAGAAAAAATGAATTACTATCTTATTATTTTGATAAATTGATTGAAGGATTGAATCAAGACGAGATATATACAACTAAATCTCAAAATTACTGCTATTATATGGCAATGGGGTATTATAGAATAACAAATGATGTGAATTATGATGCTATAGTGCCATCAACTAAGCTTAAACGTCTATGGAATCAAGCTCGAAAAATAATAAAAGATGAAATTAAACAGACTGTTAAAAAATTTGATAGTTCTGCTGAACCTTTGACTGAAATTGAAAAACTTGCGTATTTACCTTCAAAATTAAGAAATAATATAAACTATTCATTTAATAATTTTGATTTTGGTGATAAATCTATATCTGATATTGGAACAATTGCAAACAAATTAGGATTTAAAATACAAGATAAAACTACTTTAAGGCAATCTTCTTTGATAGTAGATGCTTGCGAAGCTCTTGGATATAAAATAGAACCGAATGTAAATATTGATAAAAAACCTTATAAAAAAGATGCATTGGTTTCTATCTACAAAAGTCAATATCCAGAGAAATTGTCTCCTATTGATTATCAAATAGCCTCATTGTTTACAGATATTGGTTACCAAATCGCATTAGAAGATAACGAATTATTACAAGTAGAAATTGCGTATATAGAAAATTACATAAAAAAAGAATTTAGCCTATCACTATCTGAAAGGTATCGTTTGCAGATGCGTGGCGAATTAATTGTCCATACAAAAGAAATCAATACAAATGAAACTGTTAAAAAGTTAATTAAAATGCTAGATGATAGTGGTAAAGAAACTATTGCAAAATATATAATCTCAGTGGCAATGGCTGATGGTGTCGTAAAAGATAGTGAATTAAAAATTTTGCAAAAAATATTTAAACAACTTGATTTTTCAGAGGATTATCTAAATTCGACTTTAACCGAGCTTATAAATAGTACAGATAATGTTGTGGTAGTTGAAAAAGGAACTACAACAAAGAAACAAGGTTCAAAGATACCTAAAAATGTTGAATCTGATAAAAAAATAGAATTAAAGTTGGATACTGAAAAATTAGAAAAAATAAAAATCAATACATCTGAAATTCAGAATGTACTACAAGAAATTTTTGCAGATGAACAAGCTGAGGTATTAAAATCTGAACCTACAGAAACACTTTCTTCTGAGGATGAAGATAAAAAAGAAATTGAAAGTGGCTTACAAGGCATAGTAAATATCATAATTGATAAAGAAAATTGGACCCGTAATGAATTACTTAACATCATTCAAAACAAAGGAATTATGCTAAGTAGTGCTATTGATGAAATTAATGAATGGTCAGAAGAGGAGTATGGGGATTTTCTTGTAGAAGAAGATGATGATGTTTATATAGTAAATGAAGATGTTGTTAATTTAATAAAAAATAAGGAATAAATTAATGGAAAAAATAAAAATTAAAGCAAAAGAACAAAATGCAATTATTGAATCATTAAAAGCCGGGATTGTCCCAAGAATTGGTTTGCAGCATATTCAAGTTGGTAGAGCTGATGAAATTAAAGAAATGATAAAAGATTATGATTTAATTTCTGATGGTGGAGCAAAAGTAAGATTCATTATTGGAGAATATGGTTCCGGAAAAACATTTTTCTTAACTTTATCTAAATTAATAGCTCATGAAAAGAATTTAGTTGTTGTTTCGGCTGATATTACAACGGAAAAAGTATTATGTTCTTCTGATGGAAAATCTCAAAAATTATTTTCTGAATTAATAACAAATATGTCTACTAAAACAAAACCTGATGGAGGAGCTTTAAGGTCTATTATTGAAAGATGGGCATCAAAAATTTTACAAAATAATGAAAATATTACAGAAGAAGATATTTATAAAGAATTGTTGCCATTAGAAAAATATGTTGCATGTTATGATTTTTCGAAGGTATTAACTAACTATATTAATGCATATCAGAATGGTGATGATATAAAAATGTCACAAGCTCTCAGATGGTTAAGAGCGGAGTATTCTACTAAAACTGATGCACGTAATGATTTAGGAGTGAGAACTATCATAGATGATAATAATTTCTATGAATACTTGAAATTGTTTGCAGGTTTTGTACGATTGGCAGGATATTCAGGATTGCTAATTAGTATTGACGAATTAGCAATATTAGCAAGACTTAAATCTAATATTAGAAATAAAAACTTTGAAAGAATTTTAAATATTATCAATGATTCCCTTCAAGGGACAACTGAATATATTGGTTTTATATTTGGTGGAACACCTGAATTTTTAGAGGATAAATACAAAGGTATGTACAGTTATGGAGCATTGGAAACTCGTCTTGCTGATAATATTTTTGCAAAAGAAGGAATGAAAGACTTAACTGGGCCGGTTATAAGGCTTGAAAACTTATCACAAGAAGAATTATATATGCTGTTCTTAAATATTAGAAATGTATTTGCAGAATACGATGAAACTAAACATTTGGTTGCAGAAAATGATATTCAAGTATTTATGCAATGGCTTATGAATAGGTTGGGAGCTAAATCTTTCCTTTCTCCAAGAGAATCGATAAAAGCATTTATAGGTTTACTAAGTCAATTACAAAATTATCCTGATACAAATATTTCAAATTATCTTTCTGGAGTGCAAATTCAAGAAGATAAAGAAGCTATTGATGATGAATTAGTATCGCTAACATTAGGAGAATAATGGAACCTTTTTATCTATTAAATAAAAAAATACAAAAAGTTATTCATGAAATGAAATGGGGAAACTTTAGACCAATTCAGGATGAAGCTATACTGCATATGATTAATTCTCCGAGTGATATGATAATATCGGCTCCAACGGCAAGTGGAAAAACCGAAGCAGCTTTTTTGCCAATTATTTCTCAAATAGCAGATAATGGAAAAGATTCTGTAAAAATATTGTATATTTCCCCACTAAAAGCTCTTATAAATGATCAATTTTCAAGAATTGAAGCCTTATGCAAACATATAGATTTCCCTATTACCAAATGGCATGGAGATGCCAATCAATCAAAAAAAGCTACATTAATTAAAAATCCTACAGGTATTTTACTTATAACTCCTGAATCCATTGAATCGTTATTCCTCAATAAAACAGAGTGTTTAGGTTTATTATTTAAAAATTTAGAATATATTGTAATTGACGAAATACATAGTTTTATAGGTAATGAAAGAGGAACTCAATTAAAAAGTTTGATTAACAGATTAGAACATGCCATTGAAATACATCCTCATAAAATAGCTTTATCTGCGACAATAAGTAATCTTTTGGATATAGCAAAGTGGTTAAACCCGAGCGATCCTGATGCTGTTAGAATAATTGAAGATACTGATAAATCGAAAGACACTGTTGGCTTAATAAAATGTTATGCAAATATACCTCCTGCAATAGATGTGGATAAAGATGATTTTTCAGACTTAAAACAAGATTTATTCAAGGTTATAAAACAAGACAAAAATTTAATTTTTGCAAATGCAAAAATGACACTGGAAGAATATTGTGATTCAATGCAAAATATTGCACAAGAAAATAATTTTCCAAATAACTTTCATATTCATCATGGTTCATTGGCCAAAAATATAAGAGAGCAATGCGAGGATTTATTAAAGAAAAATTCAAATATATCAGTTTTTTGTACAAATACCTTAGAACTAGGAATTGATATCGGGAATATTGACCGAGTAATATTTTTAGCACCACCGTTCTCTGTTGCCTCTATGGTGCAACGACTTGGGCGTTGTGGCAGGAAGGAAAATGCAAGAAAAGAGTTTAGATTTTATATTGAAGAAAATGCTATTAATGATAAAGCAACATGGCAAGACAAGTTAAGAGTTCAATTGGTTCAAAGCATTGCTATTATTGAACTTATGCTAAAAGGATTTAGTGAACCACTTGATACTGATACATTTGATTATTCAACTTTTGTTCATCAAATTTTATCATACTTGGGACAAACTGGTGGAGCCAACGCTTCCAAAATATATTCTAATATTGCAGAAATATCTTTTAATCATTATTTTTCTAAAGAAGATTTTATAGCAATTTTACAAAAACTTAATTCTGATGAAATTATCTACCAAATGCCTGATAGAACAATAACATTAAGCAAACTTGGCGAAAGAATTGTTGAAAGTTATGAGTTTTATGCAGCATTTATGACTCCTAAAGATTGGAAAGTTGTATGTAACGGAAAAGAAATTGGACAGATTTCCGGAGGAAATCTTTTATTTTTAAAAGAGGGTAGTCATTTTCTATTAGCAGGAAAGCGTTGGGAAATTGTTGAATTTAAAAATAAAATTCAAACTATTATTGTAAAAAAAGCATATGGAAAGAAACCTATCAAATTTAATGGGGGTACTCAAAATATGCATAGAGCAATTCATCAAAAAATGTTGGAAATTTATGAAACTAATTATGTTCCGAAATATTTGTCTCAGTCATCTATTCCAATTATAGAAGAAGGCTTTAAAAACTATAAAACATATATAAAAGCATCAGATAGCAATATTCTAACAGTATTAGAAGGAACTCGCATGCAAAATACCATTGGATTATTGCTAAAGTATTGTGGTATGGATATTGAAGATGGCGGAATAGGATATTATTCAACTAGTGGTAAGTTAGAGTTAATTAAAACACTAAAATCTATTGATTTTTCTATACTCGATAAAAATTCAGTAATTAATTTAATTGATAAGCCACTTAAGTACAAAAAGAAATTTGATCACTTATTGCCTGATGATATTCTTAATAAGGCATATGAACAACAATGTTTAGATTTTTCTGGAGCAAAAGAATTTATTGATGGCTTATAAGTAGTTAAAGCGGTTTGAAAACCATTAATGTTTAATGGTTTAATAAAATTTTCAAATGTCCTGTTCCAAAATAATCATTTGAAGCGTACACTTTAAAACAGGGTCTAAACTTCCGCCATTACTGAATAAAAGCAAAAGTTAATTCTTAGACAACAAATCGACAGTTGAACGACTTTTCATGACTTTTGAAATGATTATTTTTCGACACTTCCGACCGCTTGAAACCTAAACAAAAAGCCCTTTTTGGGGCAATAATCTTTTTAACCGTACATAATACTTTTGTCTGTTATAATACAGTAAAATAAGGGCGTAAGCGTTTAAAATCGCGTGCGTGCTGAGGGTGAGGAGTACCCGTATATTAAAAAAGCACCCGAAGGTGCTAATTTTAATAATGGCGGGGACGACGGGTATCGAACCCGCGACCTCATGCGTGACAGGCATGCACTCTAACCAGCTGAGCTACGCCCCCATACCATTAAATCTATTCAATTTTCATTAATCTTTAATGTTTCTGTGACGTGCCTGCCCCGGCATGCAATTTTCGTATATCGCAGGTTTTACACCTGCTTGGCCAGCTATAGCTTACGCCCCATACCATTAAATCTATTCAATTTTCAATAAGTTTTCAATAGTTTGCTTTTTTATAATATCAAAACAATAAACTATTGTCTACAATTAATTTGCGTAAACACTTACTTGTTTTCTGTCTCTTCTGTGCGGCTCAAACTTAACCACACCGTCAATTAGGGCATACAAAGTATCATCTTTACCTATGCCTACGTTTTTACCGGGGTGGAACTTTGTTCCTCTTTGTCTAACAAGTATATTACCGGCAAGCACCTGTTCGTTGCCAAATTTTTTGACACCTAATCGCTGTGCTTCCGAATCTCTTCCGTTCTTTGATGAACCTACACCTTTCTTATGTGCCATTATTCTTCTCCTGCTTCAGTTTCTTGTGATTTTTTGCCGGCTTTTGTATTGATTTTATTAATCATTACGCGGCTGTATTGTTGTCTGTGGCCTTGTTTTTTTCTGTAGCCTTTTTTTGGGCGCTGTTTGAAAACAATAATCTTTTTTGCTTTGTCATTCTTGATTATTGAGCCTTCAATCACGGCGCCTTCCACGTATGGCTGGCCAACTTTGGATTTTTTACCGTTAACAAGCATTACAACCTTGTCAAAAGTAACTTTGTCGTTTTCATTGGCGTGTAAAAGCTCCATATCAACATATCTGCCTTCTTCGAGCTTATATTGTTTGCCGCCTGTTTCAACTATAGCGTACATTTTGTCGTTTTTCCTTTCTAAGGTTTTTAGGGACTGCAGCCATTTTAGCTGGCATTTAGACGCAGCCAACCTGTCTCAACATAAAAAATATACCCCAAGCATATTACGGTGTCAATCCTTGTTTTTGAAACGTGTGCAATTCTATATCCACACGGTTTTTAGGGGTAGTTTTTCTACTTCAAGTTCATAAATTGCCTCTGCGCCTAAATCTTCAAAGGCTGCAATGCGTGAAGATTTGACACACTGCTGCAATACGCAGGCTATACCACCTGTAGCCTTGAAATAAAGCTTGTTTAGCCCGTTTATTGTCCTGTCACCCTTGCCAATTGTGGCTATTACGCCATATTCGTATAAACGGGGCGCAAATTTATCCATGCGCTTGGATGTTGTAGGGCCTACGGGGCCTATGATTTCACCTTTTGATGCAGGGCAAGGGCCTGCGTAAAAAATAATTTTATCTTTTAGGTTAACCGGTAAAATGCAGTCATTGTCTATCATTTCAGCTAAACGCTGATGTGCGGCATCGCGTGCTGTAAATATAGTTCCTGAAAGCAAAATTTCTTCACCGTTTTTTAAATTTTTTAAGGCAGATAAGTCATTTGTCCTTATTTGGCGTGCGTTTTGCCCTGTTTTAACGTCATCATATTTTTGAAACTCTTTTGTGTAGATGATTTCGCCGTTTTTTATTTTTGCACTTGCGTAGCGAAGGCTGTGACAGCTTATGTTTACACAAACAGGAAGGCATGCTATGTGAGTGGGGGCGGTCATTATCCGGGTTTCAAATACGTTTGGTATGTCAATTTCTACATTTTTTCCGCAAAAAAGTGCATATTTAGCTAAATATGCAGCAGTTTCGGCACATCCGCCCGCACCAATTCCTACAGACATAGGCGGGCAGGCATTTTCACCTGCAGAAATTACCTGTTCCTTTACAAAATCAAGGATTTCGGCATAGTTTGCCGTTGGGTTAAACATCTTTAACGAGGTCATGTTTTCTGCGCCACCCCCCTTAATTCCAACAAGGATGCTGATTTCATCCCCCTTAACGAGCCGAAAGTGAATAAGGGCGGGCGTATTATCGCTTTTGTTTGTTCTGTCAAAGATTGCATCACAAACGGTGGATTTTCTGTAACACTTGTCTTTGTAACAATCCCGAACGGCTCTGTTTATGGTGTCTTCAAGGTATTCTCCTTGCAAAATTACGTCCTGGCCTGTTTCTATAAATACTATAACCTGCCCTGTGTCCTGACAGAGCGGTCTTTTGGTGTTTTGTGCAAGGTGTGCATTTTTTAAAATTTTATCCCGATAATTACATTCAAAGTTGGAAAGCTTTTCATAGACTGCTTTTGGTAGATTTGTATTTGCCTGTTCAATTAAATTATAAATTACTTTATAGATGATATCAGTGTTCAAGCTTTGTTTTAAACCCATATTGAACTTTCTTATTTTAAATTGACTTTCATAAAAAAAATAATATCATATATATTATGAGGATGATACAAAAATTAAAGGCCCTTGAAAAAGCTGTTGTTTTTCTAAGGTGGGCAACTGACGGCCAATTTGGCAAAATAAAATATGTGGGCTCTGATTTTATAGAGTTTGAAATTCTTGATATGGATTCTATGGAATATACTGAAACCGTGCTTATAAACTCACAACTTTTGCTTGAAGTTATAGTTTCAGGTTTTGAAGTGTCAAGAGTTATTGCGGAAGTATCCCATAAAATGGAAATAGCGGATTTGGGGAATAACTAATTATTGTCCTAAGCTTTTAGTTCCAGATGAAAGCAGATTTTATTTTTATTTTTTGTGTGATAGATTTTTCCGCTGAGTTTTGTCATTGCTTCGCGTATTATTTCCTGCCCAAAGCCGGTTGATATTTTAGGGTCTTTTATTGTGTGGCTGCATATTGTATTTGTAATGCACACTGAAACCCGTGATTTATTTTTTGAAACTTCGACACGTACTTCTTCTGTGTTTGGGGAATATTTTACTGCATTGGTAAGTAAATTCAGGAAAATTCTTCTAACCATTTGCCTGTCGGTATAGACAAGAATGCTTTCATTTGTACTTATCAGGTTTAATTTCAGGTTTTTTTCTATAATTAAAAACCGAAGGGCATAAATTTCCTCGTTAAGCAGGTTTATCAGATTAAAATATTCATATTTTACCTGATATTTGCCGCTTTCAAAAGAATAGTTTTCCATAAGATTTTCTATATATTCTAAATTGTGTTTATTTACTTTATAAATTTCTTTTAATATCTCGTTGGCGGATATTTTTTTTGTATCTAAATTTTCAAGAGCAATATTTATGCCTGCAATTGGGGATTTAATGTCATGAAGTATGTTTAGAATGAATTCTTTGTTTTGCTCTTCTTTTGTTTTCATAAATATACTTATAAAGCGCTTAACAAGTTTTTTCATTCCCCTTCAAGGGTTAAAATGAGGGTGATTTTTACAATCGGTATTTACAACTGATTGTGATTGGGTACAATTAATAGTAAAGTGTAGTATTTTTGAAGGGAAAATAATGATTAAACTTAACTACAAAAACGTTAGCGAAGAGGTTATAGGTGCTGAGTACGGGCTGAATATTGAGAAAGAATTTAATGAATATGCCCCGAAAATTGAATCTATTATCATGGATTTAAATTTAAGAAAAGATAAACCAGGACAATGGCTTCAATGGATGAATTTAGGCTATAACGAAGAAACCGTTTGGTATGTAAAAGAATATGCCGCAATGGTTGAAGGGCGTTTTGATAACATTTTGGTGTTAGGTATAGGCGGTTCCGCATTAGGCGGGATAGCGGTTACTGAGGCTCTTTTAAAACCTTATTGGAACCTTCTTTCAACATCTGACAGAGGCAATCAACCAAGAATTTTCTTCCTTGATAATATTGACCCTGACCAAATCAATGCACTTTTAAATATGCTTGATTTAAGAAGAACGCTTGTTAATGTAATCACAAAATCAGGCTCTACGGCTGAAACAATGAGTCAATTTATGATTATTAAAGACAGAATGCAAAAGCTTTTAGGGGATGATTACAGAAAAAATATCGTAGCAACAACAGATAAACAATCAGGCATCTTAAGGCAGATTGCAAATGAAGAAGGCTATAAAACATTTGTTGTGCCTGATGATGTGGGCGGCAGATTTTCAGTATTTTCTGCAGTGGGCCTTGTGCCGTTTGCACTTGTGGGTATTGATATTGATGAAATTGTTGAAGGTGTTAAGGTTATGGATTTAGCCCTTAAAAACACCGATATCCATAAAAACATTGCTGCGCAAAATGCTTTAATTCATTATTTAATGGATACTAAAAAAGGTCATTATTTATCAGTAATGATGCCTTATTCAAGCAGATTAAAATATGTATCTGATTGGTATGTGCAGCTTTGGGCCGAATCTTTAGGTAAAGAAGTTGATAAAAACGGCAACAGGGTAAATGTAGGCCCGACACCTATCAAGGCACTCGGTGCAACAGACCAGCACTCTCAAATTCAGCTTTATAACGAAGGAAAACATGATAAAATTATTAACTTTATCCGTGTTGAAGAATTTGATACAAACCTTGAAATTCCAAAAATCTTTGATTGTACCGGTGTAAATTATCTTGGCGGCAAAACAATTAATGAATTAATTAACGCTGAGGCCGATTCTACAGCGGTTGCGCTTGCAGACTTTAAGCGTCCTAATTTGACAATTTCACTTCCCAGGGTGAATGCTTATTATTTAGCGCAATTATTCTATATGCTTGAAGTGCAGACTGCTATAGCAGGTGAATTGTATAATATTAATACATTTAACCAGCCTGGTGTAGAGCAAGCTAAAAATTATACTTATGCTTTAATGGGCAGGTCCGGATATGAAGAATCAAGGGAAGAATTAACCTGTAAGATTGGAAGATAATTAAAATTTCCGGCATGGAAAATAATAAGGTAAAATAAAAGCTCCGTTTTTATGCGGGGCTTTTTGATTAGCAGCTAGCAATCTCCCATGTCACAGGTTTTGTATGCGGTATAGCCTTCATAGGCGTAGCTTGCATCTATGCCTTTCATATAAATTTCCCTGTCATTAATTTTATCCGTTAAAGCCTCCTTTAACAGGCATTTAATTTCGGTAGTTTTAATAGGACTTCTTTCCATTGCAAGCAAATAATCGTTTTTATCTACCTTACTCCAGTCTATAACTTTGCCCAGTTCTTTTTTTAAAATTAAATCGAGCCATATTCGCATACTGCGGCCGTTGCCTTCGCAGAAAGGGTGTGCAATGTTCATTTCAATATATTTTTCAATTATTTCTTCATATGTGCTCTGCGACATCTTATCAATGTTTTCAAGAGCCTCTTTAAGATAAATAACGGGTGCAAAGCGAAAATTTCCTTTCGCGATATTTACCGTACGCATCTTTCCTGCAAAATTATAAATCTCGCTGAAAAGAAATTCATGAATTCCTGCAAGGCTTTGATATGTGCCGGATTGCAGCTTATTTATTTTTCCTGTTTGGAAAAGTTCAAGCGCCTTTTGTTTGCTTATTTTTTCTTTTGTCTTTGCAAGTTCGCAGGATTCCGTAATTCCAAGCTTATTTTCTAATACCATAATGCCTCAAGAATTGTACAGCATAATGATATCATATTTTGAGGGATTTTTGTTATATTCCAAGGACGGGTGCAAATTTTAAATACAATTTTATTAAAAGCGGGGCAAGTACTGCAGTTAAAATGGCAACAATTGTTAGTGCTACAGTTGATATTGCAACCTGTTTATATTCTTTTCTCTCAGCAAGACTGGATGTACCCATAACATGGGCGCTTGCACCGACAGAAAGCCCTATTGCCGTATCATTATTGATTTTAAAAAGCTTTAAAAGGCGCCTGTTAAATAGTGCCCCTAAAATCCCTGTAATTATCACGGCACATGCGGTAAGTTCCGGAATGCCGCCTATTGTTTTTGAGATTTCAACAGCAATCGGTGTGGTGACAGATTTTGGCAGCATAGATATTATGATTGAAAATTTAGCGTGGAAAATTTTTCCTAAAATTGCTGTAGATACAATACCTATAATTGTTGCAAATATAAAGCCAAAGTATATTGCGCGTTTATTCACAAAAAGGATTTCTTTATTTTTTATAAGAGGATACGCAAGAGCAATCGTTGCGGGGCCAAGCAAATATGTTACATATTTTGCACCCGTGTTGTATTCACTAAAATTGATATTGAAATATTTCAAGATAAGGATTATAACAGCGCTTGCAAGGATTATAGGAGGAAGTTTTTTAAAATATTTTACACGCGTTAAGGCCTTACACAGGTAAAAAATAAAAAATGTTAAAGAAAAATATAAGATTTTTAAAAATATATCATTAAACATTTTTCTTTCCTGTCCATTCCATAACTTTATCTACAAAAACTGCAGTCAGTATCATTGTTATAAAGGTTGCAAAAATAATTGAAAGTAATATCCCAAGAAAATTTTGCCTGATAATGCCCCAATAAACCGTAATTCCAACCAGGAGCGGCACAAAAAGCGAAGGCAATATTGATATCATAAAGTTGCAAATATCTTTTACAAGCTTTAGCGAAATTATTTTAAAGTTTAAAAGTAAAGCAAACATTATCATTCCAAAAATTACGGGCGGAAAATTGAAGTTTAATATGTTAAGCAGCCATTCAGAAAAAAGCTGAATACTGAGAAGGATTAAAAAACCCACAACAAACCGCAGAGATTTTTTTATGAGATATGGGGGTTTCATTTTATTTCTTCGCCCTTTAGACACCATACAAGTGCTTCATTAATCTTTACATCTGTAAAATCGCCTATTCGCGCTGTATTTGATTGGAAATGAACAACTTTATTGTTTCTGCTCCTGCCTTCTGCTATACGTTTCAGGCTGTTTTTAGCATCTTCTTCTTTTATTTTTTCAACAAGTACTTCATAGGTTTTACCGATGGCTGTTTCATTTGATTTTTTAGAGGCTTCTTTTACCGTTTCATTTAGCATTGCAAGACGGTGTTTTTTATCTTCTTTGCTTATAAATTCATCTGTCATTTTGCCTGCCGGGGTTTTGGGCCTGGGGGAATATGCTGCAGTGTTTGAATAATCAAGCCCCAATTCTTTTATGGCACTGATTGTATCCAAAAATTCTTCTTCTGTTTCAGAAGGAAAGCCTGCAATAAAATCCGATGTTATAGTGACATCGCTTATTTGCGTGCGGATTTTGTTCACTATTTCAGAGTATTGCGCTCTTGTGTATCTTCTGTTCATTGCTTTTAAAATACGGTCATTACCGCTTTGCATCGGGATATGGAAACATTCACAGATTTTTGAAGAATTTTTTACAACATTTATAACATCATCAGTAATATCTGTAGGATATGATGTTGTAAAGCGAATTCTAAAATTCCCTTCTAGCTTGTCAATTTCTGATAACAGTTTTGCAAAATCCTGTTTGCCGTATATGGGGCTATCGGGCAGGTTTTTGCCGTAGCTATCCACATTTTGCCCAAGGAGCGTTATTTCTTTATAACCTTCTTTAATTATTTGTTTGGCTTCTTTTAAAATGGTTTCAATTTCACGGCTTCTTTCTCTGCCTCTTGTGTATGGAACAATACAGTATGTGCAAAAATTATTACATCCTTCCATAATTGGCAGCCAGGCATTTATGCCGGATGAGCGTACTATATTGAAATCTTTTTCCGGTACTGCATCTTCCCTTATGGCGCAAACTCTGTTTTTTGTGCCGTCCGGGTTTTTTGTTTCAATTGATTGTATTAATTCAGGCAGTTCATATATATTGTGGGTGCCAAACACCAAATCAATATACGGAAATTTTTTAAGAAGATTTTCTTTTTCCTGCTGTGCCACACAACCGCAAATACCGATTTTTAAATTCGGGTTTTGTTCTTTTATTTTTCCCCAAACACCAAGCTTTGAGTAAGCTTTATCTTCGGATAGTTTTCTGATTGAACAGGTATTTACGATAACCAAATCAGCATTTTGTTCTTCACTTTTTTGATAATCAAAGTGGGATAATATGCCTATAATTCTTTCAGTGTCAGATTTATTCATCTGACAGCCAAGCGTTTCTAAATAAACATTTTTCATCTTTTAAACTATCCTGTGGGCTTGAATTTCTTCAAGTCTTTCCATACGTTCTTTAAGGGCGCCCATTGGCAGATAATACGGTTCTACCGTCATAATTTTTGCGGCAATGTTCGGGTAAAAGTATATAAATTTAAGTTCACTGTCGGTTAACGGTTTTTGGGTATGTACGTTAGCATAGCGCGCAAGCTCCAGAATGTTTCTTGCCTCGTCTTCATCTTTAAATTCAAGCTCCAGATTTTCGTATACGTTTCTAAAGCCCTTAATACCTGCATATTCGCCAACGGTTATCATCCTTCCGGTTTCAATTATCTCAGGTTCGCCTCTGCCAAGTTCTTCATAATCATACAGCTCATAGTTTCTTCTGTCTTTAAGGGCGCCGTCAGCGTGTATTCCGCTTTCATGGGCAAATGCGTTATCCCCTACGGCAACCTGATTTATCGGTATCGGTATACCAAATGCATATGCTGTATATTTTGCAAGTTTCCAGGCTTTTGTAATATCTATTTGAGGGTCTATTTTGTATTTACTTTCAAAACCGCTTGATTTAAGTATCGCAAGTATGCAGGATACAAGGTCGGCATTACCGGCGCGCTCTCCCATACCGTTTATTGCAGTGTTTATCCAGGCATTAACGCCGGCATCTATTGCAGCTTTAGCCCCCATAACAGAACATGCAACCGCCATGCCAAGGTCATTATGGAAGTGCATTTCAATATCCATTTGTGTTTCTTTTGCAAGAGTATAAATTCTGTCATAGGCTGTTTTTGGGTCATCGTAACCAAGTGTATCACAGTATCTAAACCTTGTTGCTCCGTATCTTTTGCATTCGTTTGCATATTTAATAAGATAATTTAGGTCAGAGCGCGAAGCATCTTCTGCGTTTATTCCTATCATTTTTGCGTCATATTCTATTGCCATGTTAATGGCATCAAGAGTCTGTTTCAGGATGTCATCTTTTGATTTTTTACCCTGATATTTACCGTTTATCATCTGGTCTGATGTTGATTGTGAAAGATTAATATATTGTAATTTCGGTACATTTTCAAAAGATTTTTTAACATCAGATGCAATTGCTCTCATCCAGCCTGATAATTTTGTTTTATCTATTGCACCTCTATCCACGAGCATGAGGTTTCCGTTTAAATAATTTTTTTCATGCTCTGTTGTCGGAAAACCAAATTCTGACTGGTTTATACCCATGTCATTAAGCATAATATTTATAATGGTTTTTTGTAATTTTGCAAGACCAAGCCTTGAAGTTTGTACGCCGTCTCTGTTTGTAACATCTACAAATTTGATAAATTTTTCGCTCATAAATACTAGTTTTCCCTGTCTTTTTGGTGTTTTGTAATTTTGTTGTTAAGTTATATTTTAGCATCTAAAAAAATACTAGCAATTTTTTTTATTTTTGTGCTATTTTACATGTGTAATTAGTTTTACTAAATTGAAAGGCTGATATGTCTTCCGGTTATTCGGTAAATAATATACAATTTGCCCCTGCCCGATACGGCAGCAGTTTCAGGAAGTCTGAAGAAAATCATTTTGACGCGCAAAAGCGAAAGCAAAGTTTTGGTAAAATTAATATTGCAAATATGAGCGATAACCAGATACTATTTAGCAGTCTGAGTTATGCTGAGAAAAAAAATAATGAAACATTGGCAGGGAAAATTTCAAATGCTCTGCCAATGTTGTTTTTTACGGCAATCCCTGCATTGTTCGGTGCAATGCAAAAAGGACCTCTTTCAGCCAAAGTTAAGTCCGGTTTGTCTGCAGCTATAGTTCTTGGCGGTATCGATTTTGTGTTTAAAAAATGCGATAGTGCCAAAGAAAGGGTAGAAAACAGATTTCCAAAATTAAAAGAAAATAGTGAAAAACACCCTGTAACATCTTCGCTTGCCGATTTTGCGATTAAGGTACTTGCTGCAACCGCTCTTTATGCAGGCGTATTAAAGGGCGGCAAATATCTTCAAAATAAATTTCAGCCGTCAAGCGAAATGCTTTTAAAATCTATAAATAAGGCATCAGAAAAGCTTGATTCTACTGTGGTTGCAGGTAAGGTTGCAAAAACTGCTGCCGCATTTGGTAATTTTAAAAGCAAACATCCTAAAGCAGCCCGATTTTTTGATAAAAATTCTTATCTTGCACCTTTGGGTGTGATACTTGGTTGGGGTGCTTTTTCAGGCCTGGTGCAGGGTAAAGCTGTCAGCAATAAGATAGATGCTGCATCTGAAAGAGCTGAATTGCTTTTTAATTTAAGGGATGATGCAAGAAAAGTTTAAGCAGATTTCTTGTTTTGTATTTGATTATTTATGTTTTTGTGATATAAAATATATTAAGTTTTGTAAACTTAACAGGGTTTGATTTTCTTATTTGTTACTTATGTTTAGAAAAACAATTGACTTTTTTTGTTAAGTAATATAAATAATGTAGGACAAAAGTCTAAAAAAATGATATTATTTTAATATAAAGTGTTCTTTTTACCCTTATGGGTTAGAGGAAAATGTAAATCTTTTTGAAGCAAATAATAAATTTTTGTCAATTTTTTAAAAGACAAAGTTTTTAATGATGTAGGAAGTGAATTTTATTTATAACAGAAGTGATAAATTGTTATTTGGAGGAAACTAAGTAATGACAATTAGTGTGAACAACCGTAAAAAACAAGCTAAAAAATCTTTTGATGAATTAATTAAGGATTTACAAACATCTAATTCTGAAAAAGTTCGTTATAACGCTGCAAGAATTCTTGGAGAAATGGGCGATTTTAGTGCTGTTGAACCCCTTATTGATGTACTTAAAAATGATAAAAACGGCTCAGTTCGTCTTTATGCGGCTCGTGCACTGGGTGAATTAGGCGATACAAAAGCAACCGTTCCCCTTATTGAATCTTTAAGAGAAGACAGAAACGTTGATGTGCGTGTTCGTGCAGCTCGTGCATTGGGTCGTTTAGGCGGTAAAATCGTTGTTGAACCGCTTGTTGAAGCACTAAATGATGAAAATCCGCAAGTTTGTATTACTGCTACTGATGCATTAATTGAAATTGGCGATGTTGCAACCGATGCGTTAATTGAATCTTTAGACCACCAAAAAGTAAACGTTAGATGTGATGCTACAAGAGCGCTAGGCGAAATTGGCAATAAAAAGGCTGTTGAAAAAATTATTAAAATGCTTAAAGACGAATGGGTGAATGTTAGAATTTATGCAGTTACTTCTTTGGGCAAACTTGGTGATACAAAAGCGGTTCCCGCTTTAATTGAGGTTATGGAAAATGCCTCTGAAAATGATTTGGTTCGTGCAGGCGCTGCAGCTGCGCTTGGTGTTTTACGTGACCAAAGAGCACTCCTTCCTTTGAGAAAACTCATTATTGATGCTGAAGAACTTGGTGAACTTGAAGATACTGCATTAAAATCATTTAAGAAAATCATGGCTGCTAATTGGGAGGCTATTCCCGGTGCTGCACCTGTTAAAAAACCAGCTTTATTTTAAAGCGGAATAAAATTATAGCAATAAAACGCCCTTGCATTTTTGCCAGGGCGTTTTTACATTTAAATACATGCTGACTTGGTTGTGTTATAATATTTTAACCATGAAAAACAAGGCGCTTTTTACTTTAGTAGTTTTTTTACTTATTGGTTGTCTAGCTATTTTGTTGTTGAAACTGTTTTGGCATTTTTCTGACACTAAATCAACCCAATTTTATAAGCAGGGGCTTGAGTTTTATCAGAGAAAAGATTATCAGAATGCTTATTATAACTTTAAAAAAATCTCGTTTCTTTCTGCTTATTCTGTGCCGGCACTGTATAGGCAGGCAACCTGCGCCTGGGAATTGAACGATATAAAAACGGCGGCAAAAAAGTATTCAAAATTTGCAAATATGCATAAAAATTCTGCCCTTGCGCCCGAGGCTATTTGGAAACTTGCTTTACTGGAGGAAGAAAAAGGTAATAAAAAACGCTCTAAGGCCTATCTTGCTAAACTTGTCGCTAAATATCCTAAAAGCGATTTTGCGAAAGCTGCTGCATACAAGCTTGGGCTTTTTTATCGTGATAATGGTGATTACAATAAAGCAAAAGATTATTTTGTAGAGTATATTGAATATGCGCCGCTTGGCAGATATAGTACCGATGTTTTAAATTTTCTTTTTGAAGATTACAATATAGGTAATCTGATAGATTCGGATAAATTGCATATTGCTGAGGCACTTTTTATTAATGAAAGATATTCAAAATCAATAAGTGTTTTAAAAGAAATTCCTTTTGATATGTCTTGGTTTTTACTTGCTAAAAATTATGAAAAGCTTTCAAACTTTGCTTATTTTGAAGAAACACTTCTTAAAGGGGTATCTCTCAAGCAGAATAAAAACACCCTTAAGGAAAAAGATTTGCTTGATATTATGAACCTATATATCAAAAAATCAGCATATTCAAAAGAGGCCGGATATAATTTGATTTTAAATACTAAAGAAAATAATCTATATCCTTTAAGTTTATTTTTGTATTCTAAGTATGTTGATAAAGAATCTGCAATAAAAAATTATGAGAAAATTTATACGGATTACCCCGGTTCTATAGTTGCTCCTGATGCTTTGTGGTTTGTTTTTTGGCATTATTACAAAAAGGGTGATACAGATAAAGCTTTAAAATTATCAAAGCTGTATACCAATGTTTATCTTGATTATAATATTCAGCCTAAAATTATGTACTGGTCTGCTAAAATTCACTTAAAAGCTGGCAGAAAAAAGCTTGCAAAATCGCTTTTGCAAAATATTGTTTATAATTTTCCTAATTCGTATTATGCGTTTCGGGCCGATAAAATATTAAAACGTTCAAAGGCTCCGTGGGTGACAAATCGGACAGTTAAAATAAAAAATAAGTTTTTGCTTAAAAAGATGTCACCTGATTTGGATACAAAAGAAAACAGGCTTTTATACAGATTTGTTGAGCTTGAAGATTATTCGGTTATCGGAAATTTCAAGCTTGATAATCCGTTTTTAAACAGTTGGCTTGCCGCACTTGATGACAGAAAATCGTATTCTGTTTTACTTGCAAGGGATGCTATAATTGCAAAGCCAAAAACAATGTTTTCAGAGCCTGTTTATAAGCTTGCATACCCCTTGTATTACAAGGATGCTCTTAATAAATATGCAATAAAATACGAAGTGAGTCCCTATCTTATGCTTTCATTAACTCGCGAAGAGAGTTTTTTCAATAATCAGGCGGTAAGTTCTACCGGCGCCTTAGGGCTTATGCAGCTTATGCCTGCTACCGCAAGACTTATGGATGTAACACTTTATGACAACAGCAAACTGTTTAACCCTGAATATAATATATCACTTGGCATTAAGTATTTTGCACATCTTATGGAAATTTTTAACGGCAATGAGCCATTATGCGTGCTTGCCTATAATTCAGGCCCCGGTTCTGTTAAAAAATGGTTGAATAATTTTGGCGGCGGTGATTTTGATGAATTTATAGAAAATATCCCGTATCCTGAAACCGCCAACTACATCAAAAAAGTATATGCTTCATATTGGGTGTATATGAATATCTATGAAAAAATATAAGACTCATTTATTCTTGTGCAAGTTTTTCAAGTTTTAATTTTTGGTCATATTCCATTAAAAGCTTGATTAATTCGTCAAGTTCACCCTCAATAACCGTCCATACATTAAGGTTTTGACCTATTCTGTGGTCCGTAAGGCGTCCTTGCGGAAAATTGTATGTCCTTATTCTTTCTGACCTGTCACCCGTTCCAACCTGAGAACGTCTAAGGTCTGTTACTTCCTGCATTTGCTTTTGCACTTCCATATCATAAAGTTTTGCTTTTATAATTTGTAGTGCGCGTTCCTTGTTTTGCAGCTGAGAACGCTCTTCCGTACAGAAAACCATTAAACCTGTAGGTTTATGTACAACACGTACAGCAGTTTCAACCTTATTTACGTTTTGGCCGCCTGCACCCCCTGAGCGTGCGGTTGAAATTTCAAGGTCATTAGGATTTAATTCAACCTCAACATCATCCACTTCAGGCATAACGGCAACAGTTGCAGTTGATGTGTGCACTCTGCCTTGCGATTCTGTTTGAGGGACTCTTTGTACCCTGTGCACGCCGCTTTCGTATTTTAACTGTGAATAGATATCATCTCCGCCTTTAACTGAAATAACTACTTCTGATACTCCGCCTGCCTCGCATTCGTTGATTGAAAGAATTTTTGTCTGCCAACCTTTATTGTTTGCAAACTTAAGGTACATCCTCATAAGGTCGCCCGCAAAAATATTGGCCTCATCCCCGCCTGCGGAGCCTCTTATTTCAAGCATAATATCCTTGTCATCCATCGGGTCTTTGGGCAGTAAAAGTACTTTCATTTTTTCTTCGTATTCAACAATTTTAGCCTCGTTCGAGGTTATTTCGTTATTTAAAAATTCTTTCATAGATTGGTCTTTTTCGCCATGAAGAAGTTCTTTGGCTTCTGTTATGGCATCTTTTGCAGCCTTGTATGCGTTATAAGTTTCAACGGTTTCTTCCATAGCGTGCCGTTGTTTGGATAAATCTCTGAATTTTTCATAATCCGCAGTAACAGCGGGGTCTGAAAGTGTCAAGCCCAATTCTTTATATTTTTGTTCTATTTTTTGGATTTTATCCAACATATCTTTCATTTTAGAGATTATATCCTTTCTTTTAAAAGTTCTTCTTTGGTTTTCAATCTGCCGCAGGATTTATCTTCATCGCAATAGCCAAGTCTTTGACATTTTGGCACAAGATACTCTGCAAGCCATGGTTCCGCTTTTATGACTTCATCGCACATTGCTTTAATCATTAAACGGATTTCAAGCTGTGCCCTTGTACATAATCTTAAGTTTGCAATATGGATAAGCTCTCTTAAATTTAAACTTGCAACAAGAGAGCTTGCGGCTGCATTTGGAAGAATTGCTCTTGCATCTTCCGCAGGAATTCCTGCATTCACAAAATCCTGATACAATTCAGATGTTTTTAAAATGTAATTTTCAAATTTTTCTTTTAATTCAGGGTTGTTTTCTATGGTTTTTGGGATTATATAATCAAATTCGCCTTTTTCTTTTACGTATCTTTGGGATTTTTGTGAAAAACTGACGTGTCTGTGGCGCACAAGCTGATGAGTGCAGGCACGGGAAACATTTGATATCGCAAAAGAAAGTTGAATATGCTCTATTGTTGAAAAATGCCCGGATGAAATAACCCTTTTTATTAGAGAAAGCATTTTTTCATCATCAGGGGCTTCTTCGTATACTTCAATGGGCAGCTTTGCACTATAGCAGGTTCTACAGGCCGTATAAACAGTTTTTAAAATATTTTCCGGTTTTGATATTAGGTTAACTTGCAGTTGCTTTTGTGCCATTTTATACTCCCCTCAGCCCATAATTACAAAAAAGGCGGATACAGATGTTACCTTGTATCCGCGCAAATTTGTTTAAAAACTTATTTTTTTGTTTCGTAGCGTTTTTTAAATCTTTCAACTCTTCCTTCAGAGTCAAGGATTTTTTGGTTTCCTGTATAGAACGGGTGGCAGGCATTACAAATTTCAACAGTGATATCTTCTTCGATAGAACCTGTTTCTATTTCATTGCCGCAAACGCATTTAATAACAGTTTTTTTGTAATCGGGATGTGTATTATCTTTCATTTTGTACCTCTAAATAGTTTAATGTGTCTTGTTATTAATAACTTGGGCCCGGAGGGATTCGAACCCACGACCAAGGGATTATGAGTCCCCTGCGCTACCGCTGCGCCACAGGCCCGTGGCATTTCTAACATATTCACAAAGATATCATTAAAAAACACAAAAATCAAGCTAAAATATGGTTATAAAAATTATTTTTGTGGAATAAATCTAAAAGTTACCTATAATAATTGCTTGAGGTTAATAAAAGGGTAAATAAGGCAGCTTGTTACGGCTGTCTTATTTGTTTTTGTTAATTTTCACAATTGGTGCATTCTTTACCTATAACTTTGCCAAACAAAAGCCTTAATCCGCCAAACCTCTTTTTTAAGGTATTTGCAACACCGCAAGTAATTTCATTTATATTTTTTACCAAAATACCTGTAGTATTTAATCCGGAAGTTATGCTTGGCATGGTTGAATTCATCCCGGTTGTAAATTCATTTATATTCCTGCTTATAATTTCAAGTTCCTTTGCGGATTTTGAAACACTGTCGGTGGTTGTTTCAACGTTAGACATGGTTTTGTTTAAATTTTGTTGTTTTATCGACCTGTTTAATTTAATGGCCATATCGTCAATATTTTTTGCTGCATTTGAAAGACTATCGGTTGCAGATTTAATGTTTTCCCTATTTTCGCTTACTGTTTCATTCAGCACGGTAAATAAATCCCGAAGTGCGGTTATAGTGCCTTCTATATCCTCTTTCATATTGTCTAATGAATCGCTCTCCTGGCTTGATAGGTAGGTTTCAATATCGATAGTTGATTTGCCATAGATTAAATCACCGTTTTCCAAGTACAACGAAACAGGTTCATCAGGATATATCACTTCTATGTAATCAATTTTTCTCCACTTATCTTTTTCTCTTTGAAGTTTTATAGATACGTTTTTTGGCAATTTTAATTTTTTATGAAAAAGGGCAATTTTCATAAAAGTTTTTGTAAAATCATCATTAGGTTTTACAAAAATAACTTTGCCTATCTTGTATCCTTTATAAAAAACATTTATGGCACCTTTTGTGGGGCGAAGTTCATCAAATTCGGCAGTAATATAAGTGTATGCTATCTTTTGATAAGCAAGCACTAACAAAAATACAATAAAACCAAATATTAAAATATGCACGCCAAAAGTTTTTAAAAATTGTTTTATTTTTTCAATCATAAGAATAGTTTATTTTTTAATCAAAACTATTCTATTCCCCTTTAAGGCTAATCTGTAATGTAGCCTGCAATTGCTGATTTAGCTGCAACATACGGAGAGGCAAGATAAATAAAACCTTTTGTATTACCCATTCTGCCGTTGAAGTTTCTGTTTTGTGTAGCCAGACAAACTTCCCCATCACCAAGTATTCCGCCGTGTACACCGACACATGGTCCGCATCCGGAAGGTAAGAATGATGCTCCGGCATCTATAAATATATTTAATAACCCTTCATCTGCTGCCTGTTTAAATATTTTAGGGGAAGCAGGCACTATAATAAGCCTTACATCGGGATGCTTCTTCTTTCCTTTTAACACTTCGGCAACAACTCTTAAATCTTCTATTCTGCCGTTTGTACAGGTTCCGACAAAAACCTGATTAACCTTGATATTGTTTAATTCACTTGCGGGTTTTGTATTATCTACCGTATGCGGGCATGATACGGTAGAGGGAATGTCTGCGGTATTAATTTCAATAATGCGCTCATACTGAGCATCGGTATCCATTTTAATTTCTCTAAAAGCATTTTCTCTGCCGTTTTCTTTTAGAAATTCATACGTTTTTTTATCACTTTCGAAAAGTCCGCATTTTGCACCTGCCTCAACTGCCATATTTGCAAGGGTAAATCTTTGTGCCATAGACATATTTTTAATGGTTGAACCGGTGAATTCCAGTGCCTTGTATGTAGCACCGTCTGCACCAATCATTCCGATTAAGTAAAGCATTAAATCCTTGGATGTAACATTCGGTCGAAACTCGCCGTTAACAACAATTTTATATGATTCCGGAACCTTTAACCAGGTTTTTCCAAGAGCAAAAGCTACGGCAATATCGGTAGACCCCATACCGGTTGCAAAAGCACCTAATGCACCGGATGTGCAGGTGTGTGAATCTGCGCCGACAAGTATTTCGCCCGGATTTACAAAACTTTCAATTAGTCTTTGGTGACATACGCCTTCGCCTATATCAGACAATACTGCGCCGTATTCACGTGCAAATTCACGAATAACCAAATGAGAATTGGAAAGTTCTTTTCTTGGGCTTGGTGCAGCATGGTCAATAAAAAGTATTGTTCTTTCAGGATTTGCAAGTTTGTCTTTTCCAAGTTTTTTAAATTCCTGAATAGTAAGCGGCCCCGTACCGTCCTGAACGGCTGCTACATCAACACGGGCAATTACTAATTCTCCCGGTGTCACATTGTGTCCTGCGTGTTCTGATATAATCTTTTGAGCTAATGTCATACCTGCCATAATACTTCCCTTAAATTCAAAATAATATATGCACTATTATATTGAAAAAATAAACAAAAATGTACTTATTAAGGGATGTAAATTTTGCAAACTGTTATAAAATATAAAAATGATAAATAATTTAGAATACTTTTGTATACTTGGCGGCGGCGGGATAAGAGGATGTTCCTATATAGGTACTCTTAAGGCTATTGAAGAGCTGGGACTTAAAATTTCAGGGCTTGCAGGTTCATCAATAGGGGCAATTGTAGCTGTACTTTATGCGCTTGATTATACAATAGATGAAATAAATGAAGTTTTTGAAACCATAGGTTTAGATTTTTTTAAAGACCTGAATTTCAATATAAATAAGGATTTTGCCCTTTCAAGGGGCGGTTATTTTTATGATTGGATAAAAGATAAGATTGAAAGTAAATTTTATGGTGAAAAGTATATCAAAGGTAAAATGCCGCCGGTTGCATTTAAGGATTTTAATAAAAAAATTGTAATTTTTTCTGTAAATTTAAGATACTTAAGCTTTTATGAATTTTCATCGGACAAAACCCCTGATGCTGAAATTGCAAGTGCAGTAAGGGCATCTGTCAGCATGCCGGGGCTTTATAAACCTGTAATGAATGGGAAAGATTGCCTTGTGGACGGCGACCTTGTAAAATGTACGCCTTTGTGGAGAGTGAGTGAAACCATAAGGAATACCGATTCAAGAATTTTAGAATTCCGGCTTGAAGATAATGAAACAGAAAAAATAATATCTAGTACCGCAGGATATTTAAATTCTGTATACAATGCTATATCAGGGTTTGCAACTGATTATATTATTGATTTATACAAGGATAAGGATAAGTTTGACTATATTAAAATTAATTTGCCGGATATTTCCGTTGTAGATTTTATGATTTCTGCGGAAAAAAAGACAGAAATGGCAAAAATAGGATATGATACAACGAAAAAATATTTCCTTGAAACTTATCCGCTAAAAAGAAAACTCCTTTTTGATACGTATTATGAAATAGAATTAATGCTTATGAAAATAAAACGTGAAATTGCCTTGGACAGAATAAAAAATGCTTATATAATCCTAATGGAGCTAATGTCTTTTTTATGCGAAAACAAACAATATATTGATATAAAAATATATGACAAATTATTGAATTTCAAAAACACATTTAAAGAAAATTACAAAATATCAAAATTCCTGTTTTTAAACGGCTATAGCCTAAGCGACATTAAATTGACGCAGGAATTAAACGAAGAACTTATAAAAATATTAAACAAAAAAGTGCTTGAATTAAAGCCTACTCAATAAAATATATGCCGGATACAATATCGTCTTCTAAACCCTTGATTACAGAAGGCCTTTCGCTAAAATTTTGAATTATGATTGAAAAAACATATTGAACATCATTTGCAGATGTTAAATACCCGCAAAGCGAACTTACCCCGAATATTGTTCCTGTCTTAGCTTTCAGATTGTCTTTTAAATCCCTCATACGCCTTGTAAGGGTGCCTTCGCCCGGAGATGCCATATAATCTTTTATCTTAGAATTCTTATCCAAATATACAAGTGCTTCACTCATCCAGGATGTAGTCATTGTATTATATCTTGAAACACCTGATGCATCCGAAAGATTGATTTTATTATTATTTAAACCTGCGCGGTCATAGAAATCAAAAAACATTGTTTTGGCATTTTCAAAGCTGTTTTTGGTATTTTGGTTTTTTGAATTACTGCCGCCAAGATTTTTAATATACTCATTATTTTCTGCCGCCCATTTTGCACCGGCAGCCTTAAATACAACTTCTGCCGCAAAATTATTGCTTGTCTTAAGGATAAATGATAAAACATCACCTATCGGCCTTGCAAAAGAGGCAATCCTTTTTGCATTAGCGGGTACTTTTTTTGGATAAAACGGTTTAGAATACGATACGCCGGCACTATCAAGAGCCTTTCTTAAGCGAAAAGCAAAAAACTGGGCAGTGTCTAAAACCGGATACTGTTTTGTTAAATTTTTCGCCAATGTGCCGCGAAGCGACACTATACCGGAGCTTTCACCGTAATTCAAAGAAGAAATAATATTGTTCTTATCAGAAATTTCAAGCTCATTTATGAATGAAAATTTATAATCATCGTTTTGTATAATTTTAACATTGCTTTTGCCGGCTTTGTTTTGCTCTATTAAAAAATCAACGCTGACTGTATTGTTGTCAACAATATATGGCGAAATTTTGGGTGAATTTGGCCAAAAATCATCAACGGTCCAACCGTCAGGGTAATATTTTTTATCAATAATGCTGTCATCTATATAAAAATTCCTGATGTGTCCGCCATATGCCGCCTTTATCTTTTGAGCAAGAATTTTTAAATCAGAATGGGTTAAAAGCGGGTCTGCCCCGAGTTTTAAATACAAATCTTTGTTATCAATATAAACAATTGTTTCAAAATTATATTTTTCCCCAAGCGTATCAAGTGCAGCAGCCATTGTAAAAACTTTTAAAGAGGAGGCGGGGTTTAAATAGGTGCCGGAACGTAATGAATAAATATCTTTTGCACTGTTTGTTTTCCGTACTGAAACAGAAATAATTGAATTACGTTTTAAATTGGTATTATCAATAGCTTTAACAATTGGGTTTGCAAAAACATTGGTGCATATAAAAATAAAAAATAAAACCGTAATAATGCATTTTGAAAATTTCATATTATGCCTCCGCAGTCTTAATATATTTTGGACAAAAACCAAAATCATTTATTTTTCTGTTTTTTATATTGGGATAAGTTTCTCTAACCTTATCAACAACATCGGTGTCAATTTTTTCAAATATAAATCCTTCATCCTCATTTAAAGAGCATTGCGTGTCGCCAAGCGGTTCTATCAGCATTGAATATCCCGAATTGTAAACGTCATCTTTAATTAAACCGGTCTGTGAAAGCGCAAGAAAATAACATTGATTTTCAACCGCCCTTGATTTTGCCATGGCCTCATATTGGGCTCTTCTTGTTTTTGGCCAGGCTGACATATTTACAAGCATATGCGGTGCCATATTATGTGATATATAACTTCTAAAAAGCTCCGGGAACCTGATATCATAGCATATTGAAAGTCCCATTCTAAGCCCTTCAATATCAACAATTAAAGGTAAAACACCGCATTTTACAGCTTTTGCTTCACCGTCAGGAGAATAAAGGTGTATTTTATCATAATTGGCAACAATCTCACCGTTCCTGTTGATAACAGGGCAGGTGTTCCTGTATTCGGTATTATTTTCATTTTTGATACATCTTATATAAGAGCCGCCAATTATATTTACATTATACCTTTTTGCCAATGTGCTTAAAAAATCGGCTGCAGTAGCATTTTTATCGGCATTTTCCTGAAAACACTCAGGAAACCAACCAAGCGTCCAAACCTCCGGCAAAAATACAATATCAATATCATTGTATTTGGAAAACGCTCTATTAAAAAATATCTCTAACTTATGTTGATTAGCCGGATAATCCCCGATTTTAGAACTCATCTGAATTGCTAAAATATTTTTTTTCATACTACCTGCCGGTTTTATTTGTCTATAGCTCTTCAGGGGAGGCAATACGCCCTAAAATCGCACTTGCAGCAGCAACCGCTGGGGATGCAAGATATACTTCACTTTCAGGGTGCCCCATTCTGCCGACAAAGTTTCTGTTTGTGGTAGAAACCGCTCTTTCGCCTTTAGCAAGAATACCTGCATGGCCGCCAAGACAAGGGCCGCAGGTAGGGGTGGAAACTGCGCCTTCTGCCTCAACTATTGTTTGAACATACCCAAGTTCAATTGCCTTCAGATAAATATCCTGTGTGCCTGGGAATACGATTAAGCGCACATTTTTATGGACTTTTTTACCTTTTAAAATATCAGCTGCAATCTTTAAATCAGAAAGCCTGCCGTTTGTACAGCTGCCTATTACAACCTGATTTATTTCCACATTGCCAACCTTGCTTATAGGTCTTGTATTTTCAGGTAAGTGCGGAAAAGCAACTGTCGGCTCTATGTCTGCAACATCGTATTTAATAATTCTTTCATATTCGGCACCTTCGTCGGAAGAATAGAATTTCCAAGGCCTGATAGAGCGGCCTTTCAAATATTCTTCGGTAATTTTATCGGGAGGAATGATACCGTTTTTAGCACCTGCCTCAATTGCCATATTGCAAATGGTAAATCTGCCGTCCATTGGCATATCCGAAATTGCACTGCCGGTTATTTCGAGGGTTTTATAAAGAGCGCCGTCAACGCCAATATCGCCTATAAGATGAAGTACTAAATCTTTAGCGCTTACCCATTTGTTTAATTTGCCGTTAAATTCAACCTTAATGGCACTTGGCACCTTAAACCAAGTTTCGCCCGATGCCATAGCACAGGCTAAATCAGTAGAGCCTACACCTGTTGAAAACGCACCAAGGGCGCCGTAAGTACAAGTATGAGAATCAGCGCCTATAACCAAATCCCCTGCAGTAACAATACCACTATCAGGAAGTAATGCGTGTTCTATACCCATTCTGCCAACTTCAAAGAAATATTTAAGCCCCATTTCGCGGGCGAAATTTCTAATTAAATTAACCTGTTCTGCCGATTTGATATCCTTGTTGGGTACAAAATGGTCAGGTACAAAAACTGTTCTTTCAGGGTTAAAAACTTTATCAACACCAATTTTTCTAAATTCATTAATTGCAACAGGCCCCGTAATATCGTTAGCAAGAGTAATATCTACTTTTGCACTGATTAAATCGCCGGCTTTCACTTCATCTTTGCCGGAATGAGCTGCAAAAATTTTTTCTGTAATCGTCATTGGTCTTGACATTGTTCTTAACTCCCCAAGTTCTATATTATTTTTTTAATTACTCAGCTTTAGAAGCTTGCTTTGCCTTAACATCCAAAAGGGCATTATGTGCCATAACATAAACAGCACAAGTTTTAAGGTTATGAATATACCATGCACAATTTTCCTGTGCACAAACGGAATTGATATCTTTGCCTGCCGAAATCAACGGACAAATAGGAATAGAACTGTTATTATTAGACATAATCTACCTCAATTTCTAACTATTTAATAGTTTTTTCTAACTCTCTTGCTTGTTTTTGAAGATTGCAACTGGTTTCATCACATCTTCTTTCGTAATCTTTATAAATTTTTGTCCTGTTCATAACCTCATCAAAATCTACAAGATGAGCATCAAAATCAGGACCGTCAACACAAGCAAACTTTACTTCGTTGCCGACAGTAACCCTGCAAGCCCCGCACATACCCGTGCCGTCAACCATAATAGGGTTCATTGATACTTCTGTTTTAATACCGGTGCCGCGTGTAAGGTCTGCTACGGCTTTCATCATGGGCATAGGACCAACCGCAATTGCATAATTTACGGTTTCATTTGCCATGATTTCTTTCATAACATCGGTTACAAACCCTTTTCTGCCAAGCGTACCGTCATCTGTAGTGATGAATAATTCACTGCAGGCGTTTTTCATCTTATCTTCCCAGAATATAAGTTCTTTGTTTCTGGCGCCCATAATCATATAAACCTTATTGCCGGCATCTTTAAAGGCTTTTGCAATCAAATAACATGGTGCAGCACCGTAGCCGCCTGCTAAGCAAACCACTGTGCCGTAGTTTTCAACATGGGTAGGCTGCCCTAAGGGGCCTACGATATCTTCTATTTCATCGCCTACTTCAAGGCTTGCAAGCTTTTTGGTTGTATATCCTACAGCCATATAAACAATTGTTAATTCCTCTGTATCCCTGTTGTAATCAGCAATTGTAAGCGGAATTCTTTCGGAATTTTTATCCGTTCTTAAAATTATAAACTGGCCCGCTTTAGCGTTTTTAGTGATAAAAGGCGCTTTAATCCTGATTTCATATTGATTTGCGCACAATTCTTTTTTATATAAAATTTTATAGCCCATATAAGTTCTCCATAATTCTTAAGGCATGTACACTTAAGGTAATTATACTATAAAAGTTAAAAAGAGAAAATAAAAATGGCAGAGCATTTTTCCGCTCCGCCAAAATAAATATACATAAAAATTAAACAATAAATTTAGCAATAGTTGCGGCAATATTTGCAGCATCGCGTAAATAATTGTTACCGGATGAAGAAGTCCCCGAAGGCGTTCTGCCGTTTAAATGAGAATTATTAGTGTTTAAAAAATCATTGTTTAAAGCAAGGGTAGAGAGCATATTTGCATAAACCTGATTTTGATAATCATTCAGGAAGTTTAGATAATTGTATCGGTTTGAAAGTTCATTATTAATCAGTTCGCTGCGTTTTGCGGCCGTATTCTGCGCTAAATCACTTATTGCGGCTGCTCTTTTTGTTTCTATATCGTTCAAATTATCCATAAATACAGAGTTATTTGTATTGCCAAATCTGCGTGCAATATCATTCTGCATATCCCTAATCATGGGCATATAGGTAGAGTTTATGGCGTTTGCGCCTTGTTTTAAATATGCATTCACTTCGTTGTTAAGATTTTTTATAGTATCGTCAGAAAATACATTTATATTCGGTAAATTTTTATAAAAAGACTGATTTGCATAGTTATAAGAGGCTTCCTCGTAAGGATTCATATTATAGCTTGCATTCGCGCCGTTTCCGGTGCTTGAGGCATTAGATTTTACCTGTCCGTTAACAGTAATTGTTGAAGACGGGTTATAAACAGGCTGGGTCTTGGTTTTTGATTTTTTAGACATAAAATTTTCCCTTCATATTAAAAGGAAAACCAATAAAGCAATTTGACAGCATTTTTATTTTACCATGTTATGTGTACTTTAGATAGAGTAAAATTACTCAGTTTCACAAAAAATGTGTTATCGCTTTATGCGTGCAAAATTTTAAATTTTATTAACTGCTGATTTTATAAAAATTGCCCTTAAAAGCTTAACTGTAGCCTTATACAGGAATTTTTGCACGCTAAAATTGTTGATTTAAAAGAGTTTTCAGATTTTACGGTACAAAATGTGCCTCTTTTTAATAAAAAATAAGAAATAATAATCAAAAAATATTTCCTAAATGCCAGTAAAAATATGCAATTGAAGGTTTTTGCACGCCTTAAAGTATTGTAGTACAGAGGTTTTAAGAATTTTTACAAAAAATATAGAAATTAAACGCGTGAAAATGCGCTATAAAAGGAAAAAAGCTTAACTAATTTGCCTTAAAACCGTACGGAATATATAATAAAACAAGATAAAATCCTTGGAGTGCTGTAAATTTAAGGATTTCAGCAGCGGGAGTAATCAAATCGTCAGGGCAAGTCATTAAATTAATGATTAATTTTTGCGTTAATCCCTTTGAGGGACTGTATTTTTAAGAACTTAACGCAGTTATCGTCTGAAAATGTTTATATTGTCAGGCCAAAGTTTTGCCCGCATATATAGTGTACAGTTTCTCGGTTGGCGCAAGTACCGGCGCCCCGCGATGCTACTATCTGGCCGGTAAGTGTAAGGGCGCCGCGCCAGGCACAGGCGACGCTGACCTCTGCTATCCGTATGATGTTTGGTCCGGGAGTCCTAGTGATGCTACCAGGTATTATAAGGGTTATTTCAGGGAAGGTGTATTTATTATAGACCCGCACTATACCACTCTTGCCTTTTCGGTGCGCTGCTTGCTTCTCGCCCTCAGCTGTGGTGCGCTGTTTATCCGGGACAATGGATTTGAAGATACAATAAGAACCGGCAAAAAACTCCGCCGGTTCTTAAAATTTAACAAATGATTAAAATGTTTTTAAGCCTATTCTTTAGTGTATTCGGCATCTATAACATCATCATTGCCGTCATTTGGGGTGTCGGTACCGTTTGAAGAAGTGTTACTGTCAGCATTTTGTGCATCCTGGCCTTCTTGCTGCACCTGGGCATAGGCAGCTTGTGAAATAGCATACATAGTCTGCTGCAGCTCTTCGGAAAGTTTCTTAAGCTCATCATGGCTTTTATTTTCATCAAGCGCCTTGCGTAAAGCGGTTTTTTGTTCTTCAAGCTTGGTTTTATCGGAATCGGAAATTTTACCTTCAAAATCTTTCACAATTCTGTCAGCTGCTGAAATCATGCTTTCTGCATTGTTTTTGGTTTCGGCCTCTTCTTTTTTCTTTTTGTCTTCTGTGGCATTAGCCTCAGCCTCTTTCACCATTTTATCGATATCAGATTCGGAAAGATTTGAAGAATTTGTAATTGTGATTTTCTGTTCTTTATTTGTTGCTTTGTCTTTTGCGGTAACATTTACAATACCGTTAGCATCAATATCAAAGGTAACTTCAATCTGCGGCATACCCTTCATTGCCGGGGGAATACCGTCAAGACGGAACATGCCGAGAGATTTATTATCCCTTGCCATTGGTCTTTCACCTTGCAGAACATGAATATCAACAGCGGTCTGATTGTCATCAGCAGTTGAAAATACTTGTGATTTTGAAACAGGAATGGTTGTATTCCTTTGTACAAGCGGTGTCATAACTCCGCCAAGTGTTTCAATACCGAGCGTTAAGGGTGTAACGTCTAAAAGCACGATATCCTTAACTTCTCCGGCTAAAACGCCTGCCTGAACCGCTGCACCAACTGCAACAACTTCATCCGGGTTAACTGATTGGTTAGGTTCTTTTCCCGTATATTCTTTTACAAGAGCCTGAACGGCAGGTATTCTTGTAGAGCCGCCTACAAGCACTACTTCGTTAATTTCGTTTTTAGAAATACCGGCATCTTTAATAGCTTGTTCTACAGGTGTTTTGCATCTTTCAAGAAGGTCATGGGATAATTCCTCAAATTTAGCCCTGGAAAGTGTCATATCTAAATGTTTTGGGCCGTTTGCATCGGCTGTGATAAACGGCAGATTAATGTTGGTTTCAACAACGCTTGAAAGTTCGCATTTCGCTTTTTCTGCAGCCTCTTTAAGTCTTTGCATGGCCTGTTTATCATTTTTTAAATCAATACCTTCTGCTTTTTTGAATTCTTCAGCAAGCCAGTCCATAACTTTTTGGTCAAAATCATCACCGCCAAGGTGTGTATCGCCTGATGTTGAAAGAACTTCATGAACACCGTCGCCGATTTCAAGGATTGAAACATCAAATGTGCCGCCGCCAAGGTCAAATACTAAAACTTTTTCTGTTTTATCTTTTTCAAGACCGTAAGCAAGCGCGGCTGCTGTCGGTTCGTTTACAATACGTAAAACATCAAGACCTGCTATTTTGCCGGCATCTTTTGTAGCTTGTCTTTGTGCATCGTTAAAATAAGCAGGAACGGTGATAACGGCTGATGTTACCTTTTCGCCAAGATAATTAGATGCATCATCGGCCAGTTTTCTTAAAATCATGGCTGAAATTTCTTGCGGGGTGTAGACTTTGCCGTCTATACTTTTCTTAAAATCTTCGCCCATATGACGTTTGATTGAAATAATAGTCCTATCCGGATTTAGAATTGCCTGACGCTTTGCAAGCTGACCTACAAGCCTTTCTCCGGTTTTAGAAAAACCAACGATAGAAGGTGTGGTTCTTGAGCCTTCGGCGTTAGCTATAACGGTGGGTTTGCCGCCTTCCATAACGGCTACCACAGAGTTTGTGGTACCTAAGTCAATACCTATTGTTTTTGCCATAGTTTATCTCCTCTAAAAAATATCATATCTTTCATTAATTTAAATTTATCACCATAATTAATAATGATTAAAAAAATAAACAAAAAATTAATATTTTAAAAATTTAAGTGCTAAAATTAATATATGGAATATGATATTAAAAAAGAATATTGTAAAATTATTCAAAATAAAATTAATATGAATGAGTTTGATACTGCGCTTGATAATGCAGAAAAGCTTATTGCTCACAGCCCCGAATATTCAGAGGGATATTATTACAGAGGGCTTTGCCACTTTGCTCTTGGAAATCTGGAAGAATCTATTAACAACTATGAAAAATGCATAGAGCTTGACCATGAATTTGCAAAAGCATATTATAACTTGGGCGTTACAACATACTATTTGAATAAACACAAAAGCGCACTAAATTATATTGAATATGCAAATAAACTTTTTCTAAAAGAAAATAATAAAGAAGCTCACGCAAAGTGTTTAGATTCAATAGAATATATTAAAGAAGAACACGGGCTATGAATTTGCTTTATTTGTTTTTGTTTTTCAGCATTTTGCTTATTGGAATTGCAAGCTTATTTTGTTGTTTTATTTTAATTAAATATTTTCACCTTGCAAGTAATCATAAAGACTTAAAAACATATATTAAAAAAATATCACATGCTGTAAATTCAGCAAGGTATGGTAATTTGTATTCAAGAATTGAAGAAACATGTGATTGCCCTAAAAAAGATGCCTTTACTGCCGAGCTTTCAAAAAATCTAAACAGCCTGTTTGAAAGTATTTTGGACAGGGATGTTATGATTAATGAATATATTAAAAAAGAAAAAGAAGATGCTAATTTAAAAGAAGATTTTATAGCAACCCTGACACATGACCTTAAGGTGCCCATAATAGCCCAAGATAATACATTTGACCTTTTATTAAGTGAAAAATTTGGCAAATTAACCGATACCCAGACAGAGGCAATCAGTAAACTAAAAATTTCTAATATGGACTTAAAATATCTTGTTGAAGCTTTGCTTGAAACATATAAGGTTGAACATAACGGTATTTCGATTAAATCCGAAAAAACATTTTTAAATAAATTTATACAGGATATTATTAATCAGCTTTCAAGCATATTTGAACTTCACAATAAAAAAATAAACTTTAAAACGTATTTTGATGATAATTTTTGTGTAAATATTGATATTTTTCTTGTCAAAAGAGTAATCAATAATCTTATACTGAACGCTTTAAGTTACAGCATAAATGCGGATAAAATAGATATAGAATTAGCGCCTTCAAATGATATCCGGCCGGGATTTTCAATAAGCATAAGGGATTACGGCATCGGAATTGAAAAAGATGACATAGATAAAATTTTCAATAAATATTATACCGGGAAGATGAAACTTACAAAAAGCTCTACGGGCCTTGGGCTTTATCTTTCAAATAAAATAATTACAGCCTTGCAGGGTAAAATCACGGTTGAAAGCAAGAAAAATGAAGGTTCTGTTTTTACCGTATCGCTTCCTTGCTAAATTTTTTATACACTAAAAAACGGCGTTAATGACGCGCCGTTTTTTAATATTTTCCTCAAAAATTCAAGTTTATTTTGCACTTTTTGAAACTTTAGCAGAAACCTTGTTTGCAGATTTAGCGGGTTGCTCTTTAGATGCAAGAAGTTTGTTAACCGCAATTGTTAATCTTGATTTTTTTCTTGCAGCCGTATTTTTGTGCAAAATACCCTTAGATACAGCCTTATCACAAAGCTTATAAACATTTGAAAGAGCAGCTTTTAATGTAGCTTCATCTGATTCAACAGCGGCTAAAACTTTTTTAACTGCGGTTTTAATTGAAGTTTTAAAAGCAGTGTTTCTTTCATTGTTTCTGATTGCAACAAGTACTCTTTTTTTTGCAGATTTAATGTTTGCCATTTTTGTTTTCCTTTATTTTTGCTAGTAAACTGACGTTTATCTGCTTAGAGGGTATAAAGTGAGTACTATAATATTACAAAAAACCTGCCTAAAACGCAACACCTAAATGAAGCTGATAAATTTTATCCCCGAGTATAAAAAATGCAATAGTTATACTTGTTGCAGCCATAATAAGGACGGCTGCCGCGCTCATATCCTTTGCAAATTTTACAAGGCGGGAATATTTATTTTTATAATAAGCATCAAGTGCAAATTCAAATACAGAATTTAAAAGTTCTAACACAAGAACAAGCGAATTTGTAAGCAAAAGAATACAAAATGCAAAAATTGATACCTTTAGTACTATTGCAACAAAAAGCACCGCAAGTGCAATATATAAATGTTTTCTGAAATTCCTTTGCGATTTAAAAGCAAGATAAAGCCCGTCGTATGCGTGTTTTGCACTTTTTAAAAAACTTGTTGATTGAAATTTTTTCATCCTCTAAACCTTTTTATAAAATATTCATAATATGGTTTTGTATCCCCACAACAAAATTGTAATCTTCTTCTGTTTGGTGGTCAAATCCAAAAAGATGTAAAATTCCATGGGTAATAAGCACTAAGATTTCATCAAACAGAGCATTTTTTGCCTGCCTTTTTGCAGTATCAAGCGATATTATAATTTCCCCCAAATAAATATCGTCATCCGTAACTATTTTAAAATCATCATCAGCAAAAAGTGCAAAGGTTATAACATCTGTGGGGCAATCTTTAGCGCGGTATTCTTTATTGATTTGATGAATTTTATCATCATCCGTAAAAAGAATATCAAAAGAGAGTGTTTTAAATTTTAACCCCGAAAAGCAGGCTGTAGAAGAAATAGTGGCATCTTTTAGCAAATTATCAAGAATTTTTGGTATAAAAGAATTGATTTTATCAGGTTCAATGTTAATACTATTTTTGTAATCTAAAGATACATTGCACTGATATTTAATCTTCTTCATCTTTTTTTGCCTCATCAGGGTTTTCCAATGATAAGTCATTATTTTGAATTAATTCGGCATGGTTTTCGGAAATATCCGTAATTTTTTGCTGCTGTTTCTTTTGAATGCGTTTTTCAAGTTTTTCTTCTTTGCTTGGTGTCAGCATAATTTTATTTTTATCTTCAAATTCATTCAATTGATATTTAATCCTGTCATGCTGCATACCTCTCAATATTCTGTTAAAAGTCATTGCAATAAGCTTAATATCCTTAAGCGTAAGCGGACTGTCAGAAAGCTGCCCGTCATTAAGTCTTTCGGTAATTATCCTGTTTATCATATTTTCTATTTCATCCTGTGTCGGATTTTTAAGGGACCTTACGGCACTTTCAACTGCATCAGCCAACATTAATATAGCTGTTTCCTTTATATTGGGTTTAGGCCCGGGGTATCTGAATTGTTCTTCCTGAACATTTTCTTTTCCCTCTAATGCCACAGCCTGTGTATAAAAATGCCCTGCAAGCGCCTCTCCGTGGTGCTGTTGAATAAAGTTTATTACAACCTGAGGTAGCCCATATTCTTTTGCAAGCTCAACGCCGTCTTTAGTGTGGGATGTGATAACCATTTTGGATAACCGCGGATTAAGCTTATTGTGCGGGTTTTCAATACCGAAATATGATTGATTTTCAATAAAAAATAACGGTCTTTTAAGTTTGCCGATATCATGGTAAAACGCACCAACCCGTGCAAGTATCGGGTTTGCACCAATGGCCTCCGCGGCTGCTTCGCAGAGATTTGCAACCATCAAGGAATGATGATAGGTGCCGGGTGCTTTATATTGAAGGTTTGAAAGTAATGTCTGATTATGGTCGGCAAGCTCAATCAGGCCGTATGGTGTCACTATTTTAAACATATTTTCAATCAGAGGAATTACACCAAGTGCCACAATGGCGGATATTAAGCCATTAAAAAGCCCTATCAATCCGAAAGAAAAATCCAAATGATTTTCAAGCACCGAACACACAACTGCAGCCGTAAAGAGCACAAGACCTGTTTGGAAACCGCATTTTATTAAATCAAACCTTTTTGTGTAGCAAATATTTGAAACACAATACACACTTGCAATGGTTGCAAGCACAAAGGTTGCAAAAAATTGCGGTTCTAAGAAAAGCACGGCGCTTATAAGTGCAAGGAGCAATATTGTCGTAAGAAAGGCCATAACCGGAGTTGTGAACACTGCAATTATAATGGTTAAGGCGGTAAATGGCATAATATAGTTGGAAAAACTGGATGATGAAATTATCATGCATAAATATACAAGTATTATTGCAAATGATGCAATGATGGACATGTATTGGTATGTGAGGTATTGTTTTTCAAATTTCTTAACGTAGAATAAAAAACACGTGATACACAGGCATGTTAACAAGAATATGCCCATAACGCCGCCTTTATTTAGTTCTAAGGGGCTATAGCCGGATTTTTTAAGCGCATCCCTTTTAACCTGTGTTAAGGGCTCATTCGGTCTTATAATCGGCTCATCTTTTTTAAATGTAACAACAATGGGCTTTACTAGGCTTTTGGCATTTTTTCGCGCAATTTCTGTTGCATAATCATCAATAATTAAATTCGGGAGAAGTATATGTTCAATAATTGCAGATACTGCTTTTATCTGCATAGTATTTGAAGAAGTGCCCAATATGTTTAAAATGCTTGTTTCATTAGAATAATACTCAATTTCACTTTCGGTTACACCTGCTTTTAAATAGGCATCTATAACGGTATCTGCATTACTGAATGCAGTTTCAATATTATGTCCGCCGGTTGTTAATATATACTTGACGATTGCACGTTCTTTTTGTTTGTCCGGAATATCAATAAGTTCTAAAAGTTCTTTTTCTTTTTCGGTAAAGTCTTTTTTAGATATTTTAATTTTTACAATACTGTCTTTTAGTGAAGCAAGGCTTGCCCTTATATACATTTCATCAACAGGCATTACAACCGGGCGGATTTTGCTTGCAATATCTCTTTTTAAAACCTCTGTTTTTTGTGTATCAATAACTTCTATTGTTTTTTTTGCTTTTATAAGTTTATTGCTTAAACCGTTTTCAACAATATTTTGATAATGAAAATATCTTGATGAGAGTATTATCGTAATTATCAAGGCAACCAATAAAAATGCCAGCACGGATAATATATCAGCAGATATAGCACCTCTTGGTTCTCTGATTAATGAAGTTATTTTTTTCATAATTTAATTGCACCTTATAAATAAATTTTTAATCATTATACAATAAATTTTTGCCCTTGGCTCAAGTTTGTATTATACTGAATGCCATGATGAAAAAGATTAATTTTACTTGGGGTTTATTATTGGCACTTATTTTTGGTGCCTCCGGGGGAAATATGGCGGCAAATGCCTACCCTTGGATAAATGATTTAAGAACGCTTTTTACAAGCAATAAATCTATTATTTATACTATTAATATCCGCAGTTTCGGAGCTGTAGATAAAAACGGTAATGATATTATCGAACCTTGGCTTGGTGATACACCCGGCAGCTTTGTAAATGCAAAAGCACGCCTTGATGATATTGTCGGAACCGGTGCAAACACTATTTATCTTTTGCCGATAACAAAAGTCGGGAAATTAAAGGCTCTCGGAACATCCGGCTCTCTTTATGCAATGGATAGTTTTAATGAAATCAACCCACAGCTTGATGATAAAAATGACCCAAGAGAAGTTTTTGCGGAAGCAAGGGATTTTATACAGGCGGCGCACAATAAAAGGCTGCGTGTAATTCTTGATATGCCAAGCTGCGGTTCGTATGATATGTCTCTTGAAAAGCCGGAACTTTTTATAAAAGACAAGCATGGAAATACAGTCACCCCTGCCGATTGGACAGATGTAAGACTTTTCAAAGCACAAAACAGTGACGGCAGTGTTAATAAAGATTTGCTTGATAACTATAAAAAATTTGCAGATATGGCTTTAAGCCTCGGGGTTGACGGTATAAGGGCAGATGTTGCGGCAATTAAACCTTATGAATTTTGGAGAGATTTTATAACATATGTCAGAAAATCAAATCCGCAATTCATGTTTCTTGCTGAGGCCTCTCCGTCTTGGTCAAATCCTGCAAAGGATTATGTAAACTATACCAGTGTAGAAGATTTATTACGTGCAGGTTTCGACGGATATTACGGAAACTGGGCTGATTTCAAAAATGTAACAAAAGCTAAAGATTTTCACAAAATGGTTGAAGCTGATAAAAAAATAGTCGACCAATTTGAGGGTAAGAAAACCACTATAGCTTCATTTGCGACCCACGACCAACAAAGCCCCATAGTGACCGGCGGCGAAGACTACTGGAATATGGTTTTATGGCTAAATGTGACATTACCGTTAAACAGTTACTTTTTAGACGGCTTTATAACCGGTGATAGCTATATATATCAGTATGAAAATCAAAAAGCGCAAAAAACATTTACTGATGACAACCAATATTTTGTCCATAGAGGGCAAATGGATATATTTAATGCCTCAAAAAGACCCGGCGGCAAAAAAGATAAACTTTCAGAAAAATACTTAACTGCGCTAAAATTCAAATATTGGGCAAAGAAAATGTTAATAGAGGGCAGATATATACCGCTAAAAACCTCTAATCCAAGTGTATTTGCTTATGCAAGGGCGGATGAAACAGATGCGGTTGTAGTTATTGGTAATCTTGATACTAAAAATGAAATCATAACAAATGTTTATATACCAAAATTAAAGGCTACAAGTTTTGTATCTCCGGTGGTTATGATTGAACCCCCGGTCACAAAGAACGGTAAATTAAGCGTAAATTTAAAGCCGTATGAAATACAGGTATTTATGCTTAGCAAAATATCAATAAAATAGTCCTAAAGTAATGGTTTTATTGCTCTATCCAAAATGCCGATACATTTTGCAATGACAATGCCGTAGTTTGTGATAGGTACGGCATTTTTGGCGGCATTTTCTATTCGGCTTAACATTTCACGTCTATTCGTCATGCAGGCGCCGCAATGCACAATAAGGGTGTATTTATCTATGTTTGGCGGAAAATCATGTCCGCTATAGTGTTCGAATACAGGTTTTTTACCGGTATATTTTTCTATCAATTTTGGGATTTTAACTCTGCCTATATCATCTTCTACAGGATGATGAGAGCAGCTTTCAAGAATTAAAATTTTATCTCCATTGTTAATTTTATCAAGTTTTTCCGCCCCTTTAACCAATGCGGGCAAATTCCCTTTTAGCCTTGCAAAAAGTATAGAAAAAGAGGTGAGCATAATATCATCAGGTACGATTTTTGACACTTCTTTAAAAGCTTGTGAATCGGTTACAACAATTTTTGGAGTTTTTTTGAAATTATTAATTACTCCGGTAAGTTCGTTAACTCCGCACACTACGGAAACTGCACCATAGTCAAGCAAATCCCTTATCACGTTAACCTGGGGTAAAATCAATCTGCCCTTTGGAGCTTCTTTATCTATAGGCACAACAAGCACGGCAGTTTCCCCCTTGGTGACAATATCGGAAAGTATTCTTTGTTCTGCGATAAAGTCATTGGGTAATACCTTTATTAATGCATCTTTAAATTTTTCAACCACATCGTTGTCGTTTTTTGCAGAAATTTTTATTATATTGTTACTAAAAGTTTCTGCCTTTTTTAATTCAGTTTCGCTTAAAGTACCTTTATCTGCTTTGTTAAAAACCAAAAGTATAGGTATTTTTTTTAATTCAAGTTCTTTTAAAAATTCTAAATCAGCTTCTTGTAAGAATAAATTATCAAATACAAAAACCGCAATATCGGTACGGTCTAAAACTTTTTTGGTTTTCTGAACACGCAATGTGCCAAGTTCGCCGCTATCATCAAAACCTGCAGTATCCATAAGTGTAACCGGACCAATCGGCAAAAGCTCCATAGATTTTTGATTAACATCGGTGGTGGTGCCTGCAATATCTGATACAACAGAAATATCCTGCCCGATGATTTTATTTACAAGAGAGGACTTTCCAACATTTCGTCTGCCAAAAAAGCCTATATGCAGCCTGTTACCTTTTGTGGTCTTCATAACATGATAATTATAGAACTTTACTGTATAATGTAAATATGAGGTAAGGTCTACTTTTGTGGAAGATAAAGGAGTAAAATGGCCAGAATACTTATATCTATGCCGGATAAATTCTTAGAATCCATAGATAAACTTGCAGATATAGAACAAAGAACAAGAAGTGAACTTGTCAGGGAAGCTTTAAGAAACTATATCAAAAAGGGTAACAAAGTTGCGCCAAAATCAGCAAATGCAAATGCAAAGCTGCTTGAAAATCTTTTAGATTAGTTTTATTTTGTTTATAATTTCGCTTATTTCTATACCAATATCGATGCCTTTATTATTTTCAAGATAATTTTTCACCATTTTTGCAAACTCGGCTTTTTTGTATTCTCCAAAGCCTTTATTTTTAAATAAATTGTGCAGGTTTTTTGTCATCTTTAAATCGGGGTTAAAATCTTCAAAACAACATCTTAAATTATTTGAAAAATTAAAGTTTATTGCATCAATAATGAGGTTAACAGGTAAAATATCCTCAAATTCACCTGATTTAATTAAATAAATTTCATCCTGGCTGCGTAATTTAGGTAAAATCAACTCTTTTGTTTCTTTGGCATCACAATCGAGTAAAATAAATATCGGAAGTTTTATTTCCTCAACCATTTTATAATATTTCCTTGCAACCTGGTTTTTGCCACCGGCCCCTAGTACCAAAATACCATTTTTATTGAAATCGTACCCGATTTGTGATGCAAATTCGGAAAGCAAAATTTCTTCTGTGGCGCCTTCTGTCAAAATAAGTTTTTTAACAGGCAGTAAAAAACTTTTATCTCTGTTTCTTTCAACATTGATTAGTTTTTTTATATTATTTGGCAAATTTTCCATATCGGAAATATATTTTAATGCGCCGGTTAAATTTAATTCGACATTCATCAGTTTTTCCTGGGCGCTGTCCACAAAAAATGCTTTCCTGTTTTCCTCTGTAAGGATATTGGAAATATATGCATCATAATCGTATGGAATAGAGGCGTTAAATATTTCCCCGGCAATGGTGTGTAAATCAAAATCATTTTCAGGTTTTGAAATTAAAAACTTGTTTAAAATATCAGAAAATACCCTCTCGTACCTTTCGCCTACCGGTTTAAATCTTGTTAAACGGTCCAAGCATACTTTTATATAGTCTTTTGGAATTTTTTTATATTTCATAAAGCCACTATAAACTTTACAAAAAAAACCGTATTAAGGCAATTTTTTTATTTTTTTAGTTTTTAATATAGTATAGAAAAGCGTTGAAAAATGATTGAAAGTTTAGGTTTTAAGCAAAATATATACAAGGCAGGTTTAGCAGGCGGGATTGAAAACAATGTAAAAATTCAATCCGGCAATATTTCCACACCTTCTTTTCAGGGGAAAATAATAAATTTTCCGTTTCTTGCACCAAAAAATGAACTTGGAATAAATACAAAACTAACATCAGCTAAAGACATTGAAATGTATGGCGTCATAAATCAACTGTTGAGCACTTCTGCTGTAGAGCAAATAAGCCCGCTTGATAATCTTTCAAGATTAAAAAAACTTGATACCCTTTTAAAAAACGGAACTCTTTTAAATAATAAATCCAACAACGGAACTACAACCCTTGAGAATCTTTATACTATAGCCACTTCGCCAAGGGGGAACGGTTTTAATAATGTCAAGATATTGGGGCAGACAATTGATGCGCTTTATAAGCCGGAAACTATAACGCAGGCTTTTGGGGATATTCCGGCACAAGAAAAGGCAAAAATATTATCAGACCCGAATTTAGACCCGGAAATAAAACAAAATCCTGAATTGCTTGATGTTACAGGTTCAGGAACTTGTGTTTCTGCAAGTTTTGAATCACATCTTGCAAGGAGGCACCCTGCTGAGTTTGCAAGGTGGGCTCAAGAACTTACATCCCCGAATGAAAATATTTCGTTTACAATAAAATCTTCATCATTAAATCCAAGTTATCTTGAAGCATATAATATTTTAAAAAACATGTTTGAGATTACACCTCAAGGTATTGATTTTAGAAGTCAGGATTTTACATTCAGTTTAAAGCCTGATAAATATGCAAAAATAAGGGCAGATATACAAAACAAGCACTGGGACAAGGGTGAAAGAAATATCCTTGATGTTCTTATGCAGTCTACGCTTATGCATACAGGTTCCGAGCAAACATATAATTCCTTAACCGATAAAAGGGCGGGTAAGTTTAATTCCAATCCTGAAGGTCTTGGTGAATTTGAAAAAATCTTCATAGAAAGCATTATTGAAAATGAAGAAAGGCTTTCTATGGTGTATCAAAAAGTGGATGAAAATCAGAACCTGATTGGTTGGGGATGTGATTATAATACCATTCAAAACCATATCTTAGAAACCCTTAAAACCGGCGAAGATGTAATAATAGGATATGTTCTTACAAATGAAACATCCGGTGAAACCTTGGAGCCTACATATATAAATACGCCTGAAAACAGGCCGGAAAAGATTATAAACGGGCATGAGATTACCATAGTAGACTACAAACAGGATAAAGACGGTAAAATTACCTTTATTTGCAATGATACGGATGACGGTATAGATGATTTAATTGAATATCCTGCTGATTACCTGCTGCCTAAAATTCACCATGCGGGCTATCCTGCAAAAATTGTTGAAATGGATTACGACAGGATTACAAACGCGGTTTATGGTGTTTAAAATAATACAAGCAGTATAAATCTAAATAAAAAGGCGGCACCCAGATTCGAACTGGGGATAAGAGCTTTGCAGGCTCCTGCCTTACCACTTGGCCATGCCGCCATAAAGATTTACATCTTTATAAATGTTATTAAAGACAAAAAACAATGTCAAGATGAAGTTTGGTTATTGTAATAGCAAAAAAAATTATTACGCGTTTTGTTAATATACCACATTTTGTTTATTGAAAATCGAAGGAAAATTAATGTATATATCCCCCTTGAATTATGGTGTTCAATTAAATCGCGTGTCTTTTAAGGCTGGTGATTGTGTGGCATTGCCGCCTAATACTACCTTTTTAAATGACAAGAAAACTTTTGGTTTTTCTGATAAATATAAAGAAATAAAAAAGTATAATCCTGTAAAATCCAGTATCATCACACTTATGAGGCTTAATGCAAGTGATTATGATACTATGTTGCATGCTATATATAAATCGGCCAAAAGAGCAAATGCCCTCATAAATAAAAAATCCCAACTTGCTGTTTCAAAGGCCAGGGATACATATAACGGAATAACCGATGATAAGCTTGGTTTAACATTTTCTAACGGGTATGGATTTTACAACATAGTTAAATGTTCAAATGAGAAGGGAAATCTGTACACAAAAAGAGAAAAATCTTATGCAGATGGGGCCCAAATAACAGAATTTTCGGACAAAAGCAGATTTAATGAAAAATATAATATAGAAAATAAATATCTTGAAACCACAAAAAGTGCCAGACCCGGCGAAATAACGAGAGCCAGAGAGATAGAGGTTAAAGATAGTGATTTAACACCTATTTTAATGTATTCTTACTCTAAAAAGGATTTTTCAGGTTCTGAACGTTCAAAATTTAATGTAAACGGCAAAATATATGATGCCAAGATAAGCAAAGATGCTAAAGCTGTAATAATAAGCGGGCAAAAAATAAGCAAAACGGATTTTTCACCTAAAATTGCAAATATGCCAAAAGAACAGCAGCAGATATTTGTTAATGCGCTAAAAATGCTCCCTCCGCAAATCATACTTAGTTTAGATGAATATTTTGATAACATATATTCTTATAATAATCATTTTGATACAAGTTTGTATTCGCCGGAAATTACCGCAAAATCAATACTTGATTCTACAGTTGAATTTTTATCAAAAAGACACTTGTTATTTAATAATCCGAAATTGATTAAAACTTTTGAGTCTGAAAAAGAAAATTTCATGGATTGGCTGATGTATGAAAGCGACGGTCACCTTAGAAAAGGTATGAATTCGTATATAAAAAATAACTCAGCAGAAAAGCCTGAAGATGAAATTATTGAAGTTATTAAATCCGTATCAAATATGCTTTGGCTTGAAGAATACGATGAAAGCAGTGCAAATGATGAAGGTGCAAGACTTCTTCTTAGCTTTTTCCCGGAAACTGTTGCTTTTATTGTTTCAGCTTTTGAATTAAATAATATTGTTAATTCCTTAACGGAAAATAAACAAACTGAAAACAATAAGTAGAATAAAAGTTTAGAAATTACCCTGTCCTAAATAAGGGTAAACTCCTTACAGACAGGGTAATTCCAACTTTGCTTTTCGGTGCGCTGCATGCTTATCGTCTTTAATAAATGTGGCGATAGAGCTAGCTGTGTTGCACTATAATGTGTGTTACAAGGTGCTAGTTTGGGTCTATCTTGTTTATCGGTATACTTAAAACCGAAAGTATAAGCGACCCTAAAAGCGCACTCCAAAAGCCCTCTACAGTAAAGCCGGGTGTCAGCCAACCTGCCAACATAAATAAAAAGGCGTTAATAATCAGGCTGAACAGCCCCAAGGTCAGTATGTTGATTGGCAGTGTAATAAGGTAGACAAGCGGTTTCAATACGGCGTTAATCAATCCTATTATCACAATGGCTATCAATGCTGAGCCAATTCCTGTAACGCTAATACCGGGGATTAGCCATGCGATAAACAGAATAATTAACGAGTAAAGAAACCATCTTAAAAGCGTATATAGCATACTTCCGTTTCCTTTCTTTATATACATTTTTACGGATTTTTTTTAAAAATAAATTGCCTGAAAGTTTAGTATTTTTCAGATTATAATTTGAATTTATATTTGATTTTTTATTATTTAGAAATTTGTGGTAAAATCTTTATAAGCAGCCATTGCGGCAGGACTTGTTACGGGATTATTATTATGGCTATATTGAAAATTTTAAAATACGGAGACCCTGTTTTAAGGCAGAAAGCAAAAGAGGTTTCAAAAATTTCAAAGAAAATCCGTATCTTGATTGAAAACATGTTGGATACTATGTATGCTGCAAACGGTGTCGGGCTTGCTGCTCCGCAAATAGGCGAAAGTCTTAGAATTTTTGTTATAGATGTTTCTGCCGAAAATGAGCCTTACAAGCCACTTGTATTTGTTAACCCAAAAATCATTAAAAAAGAAGGCGCTATTTGCGTTAAAGAGGGCTGTTTAAGTTTCCCTGAGGCTTATGTTAATGTCAGAAGGTATTCCGATGTTATGGTAAAAGCCCTTGATATAAACGGTAAACCATTTATCATGGAGGCAAAAAACGGTGAGCTTTTAGCTTATGCTATTCAGCATGAAAATGACCACTTGGACGGGGTTTTGTTTGTAGACCATTCCAGAAATATTTTTGAAGCAACCGAAGTTTTAAAGGCTAATAATTTACCTCAGCTTGAAGATGATAAACTCTTGAATGAAGAGGATTTAGAGTCTATTATTCTTGAAAACGAGGCTAAAAACAAGGAAGAGGGGCGTTAAATAAGGTGACAATCAAGCTTGTTTTCTTTGCCAGTCCGGATATTGCCGTTCCTTCGTTTGAAAGATTAATTAATTCAAGCGATTTTGAAGTGTGTGCTCTTGTAACACAACCGCCAAAACCGGCCAACAGGGGGAAAAAGATACAGATATCAAACGTAAAAAAGCTTGCTGTTGCTAATAATATAGATGTTTTAGAGCCTGTAAAATTATCTAAAGAACCCGATATTATTGAAAAATTAAAATCATACGGGTGTGATTTTTTTGTGACGTTTGCATTTGGGCAGATTTTAAGTCAGGAAGTACTCGATATTCCTAAGTTCCATACGATAAATTTACATGCTAGTCTTCTTCCGAAATACAGAGGGGCCAATCCTATTTGTGCCGCTTTGCTTTCAGGGGATGACTTTACGGGAATTACTACAATGATAACAGTTTTAGAACTTGATGCAGGTGATATTTGCCTTCAGGAACGGATTGAGCTTGTTAACGATATGGATTTCCCTCTTCTTGCAAGTGAAATAGCCCAAAAATCTCCTGAATTAATTATGAAAACATTAAAAGGGTTGTATCAAAATACCCTAAAACCGGTACCGCAAGACAGTTCTTGCGTGTCATTTACAAAAAAACTTTCAAAAAATGATAAAGAATTATCCTTCAATTGCCCGGCCGGCGAGCTTCATAATAAGGTGAGGGCTTATTGCGGGGTGAATACTTGTCATTTTTTGTTTAACAGCAAGATTGTTAAAGTTTTAAAAACGGATTTATGTTCAAATTCGGATTGCAGCGGATTTAAATGCGGCGAGGTTATTTCAGTTGAAAAGCGGGGTTTAATAGTAAAATGTGCTGATGATGTTTTGCTCATTAAATCCGTAAAGCCGGAGGGCAAAGGCGAAATGCCGGCCTATGCATGGTCTTTAGGGTCTAAAATTAAGGCAGGGGATGTAATAGGATGTTAGACGATAAAGTTACAAACAATGATTTTATGGTGCGCGGGATACGCGGTGCCACGGTTGTTTCAGCCAATACTCCGGAAGCTATTGAAGAGGCTACGGTTGAAATTGTAAATGAAATGATTGCCCAAAATGCCCTTTGTACCAAAGATATAGCATTTGCAATATTTACTCTGACAAAAGATTTAAATGCTGCATTCCCGGCTAAATTCGCCCGTCTTTGTTGCGGTTTTGATATGGTTCCTATGATGTGTTATCAGGAGCTTGATGTGCCAAATGCAATTAAAATGTGCCTTAGGGTATTGCTTACTGTTAATACTAAGGTCGGGCAGAATGATATTAAGCATGTTTATTTAAAAGGTGCTAAGGCCCTTAGGGTTGACCTTGAAAGAGATAAAGCAAAATAAGATTTTAAAGCCAATTTTATATAAAGACAGGGAAAGAAAAATATGTCAAAAATTGTTGAAAAAAAATTAGTTGAATATCCTTATCTGGCGGAACCTTTAAGGGTTTTAACCTTTGAAAACGGACATAAACTTGTGCTTGCAAAAAAAGACAGTCCAATGGTGAATGTAAGCACTTGGGTAAAAACCGGCTCTATAAATGAAAATGCTGATAATAACGGTGTTTCGCATTTTCTTGAGCATCTTATGTTTAAAGGTACATCCAGGTATAAGGCGGGCGAATTTGACTGTACGCTTGAAAGAAAAGGCGGCATTACAAATGCTGCAACAGGTAAGGATTACACATTTTATTATGTAGCAATTCCAAAAAAACATCTAAAGCTTGCCCTGCATATGCATGCCGATATGATGATTGACCCTGCGCTTCCGGATAATGAAATAGGTGCTGCATTTGACATTAAGGCGGGTACCCCGCTTGACGGCCGCGAAAGAGCTGTTGTAATAGAAGAAATCCGCATGTGTGAGGATAGAAGTTGGCGCAAGGTTTTTGATAAGCTGAATGATGCTATGTATACAAAACATCCGTATAAAAGGACCGTAATTGGTACAAGGGAAATTGTAGCAGGTATTTCAAGGGATGATATTCTTGCTTATTATCAAAATTTCTACACCCCTTCTAATATGGTCACTATTATTTCCGGACAGTTTGATGGTGAAGAGATTATAAATCTTGTACAGCAGGAATTTAAATTTAAAAACGAAACTCCTAAAAAACTTTTATGTGCAGATGACAGAACGCCTGAAATATCTATTTTAAATCCTACTGTTATCGAAGATACGGCCGAAGTTCAAACCGGGTATATTATGTTCGGGTTTCTTTGCGATGTTGCTAAAAATTTAAAGGAAACAATTGCGCTTGATTTAATTTCGGTAATTTTAGGGGAAGGAAAAAGTTCCAGATTTTATCGTAATTTTATCGAAACTCCGGAAAAACCGCATTTTTACCAAATTGAAACATGCCATTATCAATACAAGGACGGGGATAATTTTTATATAGAAGCTAATTTTGATGCTGATTATAAAGATATCGTTATTGATGAGATACGTTCAGAACTTGAAAAAATTATCATTATCAGTGATGAAGAGCTAAACAAAGCTAAAAAGCGTCTAAAGGTAAACTTTACGGAAGGTGCCGAAACGGTTTCGGATATATCTGAAACTATAGGACATTATATGACGGTTATCGGGGATATTTCACTTGCAAATGTGTACTTAAAAACGCTTAATGAAATTGATAAAGAATATGTACAATCGATTGCAAAAAAATATCTTACCTCTGATATGTGCTCAATCAGTATTCTTATGCCAAAAAAATAAGGAGAAAATTTATGAAATTAATCCAAAAAAACGGAATTGATATACTTATAAAAAATGCAAAAAATACCCCAAGAACAGCTGTGTGTCTTTATTTTTCAATAGATAACGGCGAAAAATATGCCGGTATTTATACTTTATTTTCAAAATTATTGTTAAAGGGCACAAAAACACATTCTGCGGAAGAATTAGCCAATATTATTGAAAGCAACGGTATTGAAACTTCGGTTAAATGTAAACAGGATTTCCTTAAAATATCCACACTGTTTTTAAATGAAGATTTCAATCTTGCGCTTGAAATTTTGGCTGATATTATTCAAAATTCAACATTTGCGGATTTTGAAAAAGAGGTTTTTAAGCTTAAAGGGGAAATCATTTCTGATTTGGATTCTCCTCAGGTGAAAGCTTCTGATGCTTTTATAGAGGGTATTTATGAAGGGCATTATTATGGCAATTCTTATTCTAAAACTCTTCTTGATATAGATAAAATTGAAAAACAGGATGTTGTTGACGTTTTATCGGAAATTATGAATTCTAAAAAAGTGATTTCTATTGTTGGCGATTTTGCGGATGAAGATAGTGTTGTTGAATATTTTGTAAACAATTTCGGGTTTATGAAATCAGGCACCGGTGCACCTTCTATCCCTGATGTCTTATCTTTTGAGGGTATCGGGGGCAGGGATAAAATTGTCACTATACCCAAGAATGATGCAAAACAGGCACAGGTGTTTCAAGGGTATATAGTGGGTACCAGATATAATGAGGATTATCCTAAAATTGCCGTTATGAATAATTTGCTTGGGGCATCAGGGCTATCTTCCAGGCTTTTTGTGGAATTAAGAGATAAGCAGGGTCTTGCATATACGGTAAGAAGTTCTCTTGAGCCGTTAAGGCATTCTTCTCTGTTTTATTTTTATATAGGAACAGAACCTAAAAATATTGAAAAATCACTTTCAGGATTTAAAAGTGAAGTAAAAAAACTTATCGATACCCCGCCGGGGGATGTTGAACTTCAGGGGGCTAAAGAAAATATTTTAGGGCGCCTTGAATATTTTTCCCAAACAAATATGCAGCTTGCAAGCATAGCGGGATACGATTATATTATGGGCCTTGGGCTTAATTATGAAGAAAAATACAAACAAATGCTGCTTGATGTAAGCGGGGAGGATGTTTCAAAAATGGCTGAAAAATATTTGTTAAATCCGAGCATGGTATCTATACTTGCACCGAAGGAATTTTTAAGCAAGTATTAAAAATTTGCACAAATTAACACCATAAACTAGAATTTAATTATATGAATACTGATATAAAAAATATTAATAAAGAGATAAACAAATTTAAAAAGAAAGGCGAAATTCAGAAAGCTATTGAATATTGCCAGACTATTCTTTTAAAAGAGCCAAGCAGGTATGAATTACATGTACGTCTTGGTGATTTATATATGGATTGGCATTTAGATGTTTATCAGGCAAAACAATATATTGATGAAGCTATTACCCAATATCAAAGGGCATCTGAGGCCCTTATTGATAACGGGGAAATATATTATAAAATTGGTTTTGCTTTTTTCCATAAAGGTGAATTAGACAGGGCCGCAAATTATTTTAATCTTGCAATTAAAAACGGTGCAGACAGAGCCCAGTGCCACTATATGCTGGCTAACTGTTTAAAGAAAAAAGACAGATATACGGATGCTCTTAGCGAGGCCGATAATGCCTTAAAGTATGCGTTTTTTAAATCCTCCAGAATACATTATTTAAAGCACCGGCTTTTAAGAGTTTTATTCTTTTCTTCGTTTAAAACCAAGGTGCAAAGCAATATAGAGCTCTTGCTTTCGTATTTATTTTTACCGTTTGACAGTGAGGCAAAGAAAGATTTTTTCCAAAAGTTAAAGATTATTGTTATATTCCCCGACCTTGTAAAGGCATTTTATCTTTGTAAGACAAAAGATTTTGAATCAGCCATTGAATATTATATAAAAATGATTGATAAGGTGCCCGGGTTTACGCCCTTATATTGTCTTTTGGGGGATATATACCGTGCAATAGGGAAACACGAAGAGGCGATAATAGAATATAAAATGGCAAGGTGGATTGATTCTCTTTGTTTTTCAGCTTATTCAGGGCTTGTTCAGGCATATGAAGAGATGGGTGATTATGATAATGCAATAAATACGTATACAAAATTTATTTCAATCCACCCTAATAATGCAATTTTACACAGTAATATCGCAAATTTATATTTTATGAAGGGCGAATACGAACAGGCGGTTTCTCATTATCAAAGTGCAATAACATTAAACCCTAAGCAGGATTGGACAAGTATAGTGGCACAGACGCTTGGGTATGTTCAGCAAAATGTTATTAAAAACACTGATGCTGCAATAGAGGCTTTCCAGGCCGCTTATCTTTTGACGCCGAAAGAACTTGATATCTATATAAGTCTTGGCAGTGCATTTTATGACAAAGAAGATTATAAAAACGCTCTTATAATTTACAGAAGGGCGCTTGAACTGGAGCCTAACAATGCAAAAATTCATTGTAATCTTGGATATTTATACTGGGGTATGGGTGAATTAACCGAGGCTGTTAAAGAATATGAGCTTTCAATAAAGTATGATAAAACCTATGCCATTGCGCATAACAATCTTGGGGTTATATATCTGGATGATTTAGCGCATATTCAAAAGGCATCTGAATGTTTTAAGGCGGCAATTGAGGCAAATCCAAATTATGCACTTGCATATTACAACCTTGCAAGAGCGCTTTCCATTAAAGGTGAAAAAGTAGAAGCTGCAAAATTCTTCCAGATTGCCTATGATATAAACGGTATCACAAATGAGATTGACCCTGCGGAAATTCAAGACAGGCTTAATAATTTATTTGAATAATGTGTTTAGCCGTTAGTGCTTTTACAAAAAGATTTAAGCGTAGCGGTTAATTTAAATTTGGTTGATATGGTGTAAAGTTTTTATATGTCAGTATGGGTTTTTATATTAAAAAGAATAATTCAAAGTTTGCCTATTATAGTGATTGTATCTATTATTAGCTTCTTTTTAATACGCCTTTCACCCGTTGACCCTCTTGCGGAGTTAAAATTAAATCCTTCCATATCAAAGGATACCCTTGAACATGAAAAACGGCGGCTTGGCCTTGATAAGCCCGTTTATGTGCAGTATGTTTATTGGGCAAAAAATTTTATAAAAGGTGATATGGGCACCACCGTCACAGGTGAAAAGGTTTCAAGCAAAATAAAAGAAAGAGTGTTTAATACCTTGCTTTTATCATTCAGTGTACTTTTTTGGACATGGATTATAGGTATACCGATAGGTGTTATTGCGGCTCTTAATTACAGAAGTGTTTATGACAGGCTGCTTACAATATTATCTTCTGTAGGTATGGCAATACCTTCCTTTTTCTTTGCAATATTGCTTTTAATATTTGCACAAAAAACGGGTCTGTTTCCGATAGGCGGTCTTACAAGTGCAAATTTTTATTCAATGAGTGTGTTTGAAAAATTTGTTGATGTTATTCATCATCTTTTTCTTCCAACCGTAGTATTAACCACTATTTCTCTTGCAGGTCTTTCGCGTCAGATGAGGGCAAACCTTTTAGATGTGCTTGATAGCGATTATGTGAAATTTGCACGCGCTAAAGGGTTAAGTGAAAATAAGGTGATAATAAAACATGCGCTAAGAAACGCGATAAATCCTCTTGTAACACTTCTGGGGTTTGAATTTGCCGGTCTTTTATCAGGTGCTGCGTTAACCGAGTATGTTTTTCAATACCCGGGCCTTGGCAGGTTAATTTTAGAGGCTGTTTTAAAATCTGATATCAATCTTGTAATGGCAAGTCTTATGATTGGGTCTTTTATGCTGATACTTGGGAACATTTTGGCTGATATTCTTCTCAAGCTCACAGATCCAAGGGTTAAGGTAGGGTAGCATTATGTTTAAAAAATTTGCTTCCAATCCTGAATTCAGGCAATTTTTAAAAGATAAAATAAGTGTCAGCGCTTTTTTTGTACTTGTTGTTTTTTATATTACAATTTTATTTGCAGGTTTTTTTGCCGTATATTCTAAAGATTATTCAAACAGAGCGCTTTCTTATGCGCCGCCTTCCAATGTTTATTTTATAGATAAAGAAGGTAAATTAACAAAACCTTATACTTATAATTGGATAAGGGTTTTTAACAAAGATACATTAAGTATTGAATACAAGCAGGATAGGAGCCAAAAATATTATTTAAAATTTTTTAAAAAAGGTTTTGAATATAAATTTTTAGGACTCTTTAAATGCAGCAGACATTTTTTAAGTGTAGATAATGGCGGAGAATTATATCTTCTTGGGCTTGATATAAACGGCAGAGATAATTTTTCAAGAATACTTTACGGCGGGCAGATTTCACTTACCATTGGTTTTTTGGCTTTACTTATATCTTTTCCCGTCGGCCTTTTGTATGGCGGGATATCAGGGTATACAGGCGGTTTTATTGATGCTTTTATGATGAGATTTGCCGAAGCTATGATGTCTATACCAAGTTTTTATCTTTTGATAATCCTTGCTGCAATTTTGCCTTCAGGCATGACAAGCTCTCAAAGGTTTGCCCTTATAACTGTAATATTGGCGCTTATTGGTTGGGCCGGGTTTGCCCGTGTTGTAAGGGGTATGGTGTTATCAATTAAAACGCAGGATTTTATTAAGGCAGCTGAAGTGACCGGGTGCTCCAAGATGAGAATTATTTTAAAACACATCTTGCCGCAAACTTCAAGCTATGTGATTATTGCAATGGCGCTTTCGGTGCCAAGTTACATTCTTGCGGAATCAGGTTTGAGTTTTCTCGGGCTTGGCATTCAACAGCCAGATGCAAGCTGGGGAAATATGCTTAAAGAAGCACAGGAATTTTCAAATATAATATACAGGCCATGGCTTTTAACTCCCGGTTTTTTAATTTTTGTTGCTGTTTTGTCTTATAACTTAATAGGCGATACAATAAGAGATATTCTTGACCCAAAAAGCAAGGTCAAATAGTTTAGTTATCAGGAGACAATATGGCGGAATATTTTCAGGGCTTTGAGTTTCAGTGGCTGCTGTTTTTAAGGATAGGCGCCTCAATATTATTTGCCTTTTTGTTGGGTTTAGAAAGAGAGGTCACCGGTAAATTTGCAGGACTTAGAACCCATATTCTGGTAAGTGCGGGTGCCTGCGTGTTTACTCTGCTTTCAATTTACGGTTTTAAAATGGCTATTATTGAAGGTTTTGCAGGTGTTAATGACCCTGCACGTATTGCAGCCCAAATTATTACGGGTATTGGTTTTATAGGAGCCGGCTCTGTTATGCGTCATGGAAACAATATTTACGGTATAACAACTGCCGCTACTTTATGGATGTGTGCTGCAATAGGTATGGCATGCGGCACCGGAATGTTTTCTGTTGCAGCTTCCGCTACTATATTTTCTTTAATTGTACTTGTTGCAATCAGGCGTTTTGAAAGAAATTTCCTCTCAAGCAAGGCAAGTGAATCAAAGATTTTAGAAATCAGACTTTCTTCATCTATTTCTTATATGAATGAGATGAATTTACTTGTTGATAAAAATTTTAACAAAATTCAAAAAATGGAAAGAAAAATTACCAATGATGATAAGCGTAGTAATTTGGTTATAAAGATGCGGATATTATCTAATAATACAATATCTGAGGTTAATGACATTTTTAAGGATAAAGATTTTATTGAAAAAGTTGAAATTCAGGAAATTTATGAATAGCTGTACTAAAAGTTTTGCTTGTGGTATTGTTTTATTGTAAATAATCTGATTTGGAGCAAAATGAGAGTCCACGAACTAGCTAAAGAATTAAATATTACCGCAAAAGAATTAATGGAAACCGCTAATGACAAGCTTGGGATTGTGTTTAAATCGCACAGTGCCACTGTTACATCGGGCAATATTGATAAAATTCGTGAACTTTTTGTAAAGCCTGAAGAAAAAAAGGTAAAGCCAAAGGCGTTTGTTGTTAAAAAAGCAAAGGTTGAAAAACCGGCCGAAGAAGCTCCAAAAGAAGAAGAAAAACCGGCCGAACTGCCAAAGATTTCTGTTACAAAAGTTGTAAAAACAAGCACAGAGCCGCCCAAAAGCCCTGTGGTTGATGTACCGAAGGACAGACCAAAGCTTGAAATTGTACGCCCTGCCGCAAAGCCTGCGCAAAAACCTGTAATAAATAAATATAGCAATGCGCCTGAAAACAGGATACCGGATATTGCATCTTTAACGCGTAAAAACTTTGCAAAACCCGCACAAAAAGAGGCTGAAAAGCCTGCCGAAAATAAAGCAAAAGATAAAGGTGCAAACAAACCTAAACCGGCTGATAATGCACCTAAAGCTCCAATTAAAAGGCATATTATTTCACCTGATATGTATGCAAATCAGGATTTTAGAAATAAGAAAAAGAAAAAAGATAAAAATTATAAAAATAAAGAGGAAGAACAGGAAAGAATCAGTTTAGAAAAAACCGTTCAGTCCAAACACAGAAAGCATGTCCAGGAGGAAGCCCCGGTTGAAGATGTTAAACAGGTCGTAATAAACAGACCTATGACAGTTGGAGAGCTTTCAGATAAGATTAAAAAAACACCCGCCGAAATCATTAAATTTTTAATGATGGAAAAAATAATGGTGACTGTGAATTCGCCTATCGATATAGAAACCGCCAAAAAAGTGGTTATAAATTTTGATATTGAGCCTTTGGATGAAGATATTGATGCATTTATCCAGGAAGAAACAGAAAAAGAAGAGAAGAATAAAATTCTTCTTGAGGCCGATGAAAAATCCATAATCAAAAGAGCGCCGGTTGTTACTATTATGGGCCATGTTGACCATGGTAAGACAACGCTTTTAGACAGTATACGTGCCTCAAAACATAAAATTGTTTCAACGGAAGTAGGCGGTATTACCCAAAGTATTGGTGCATATACCGTTTGGCAGGGTGATAAAAAAATTGTATTTATTGATACCCCGGGCCATGAGGCGTTTACCCAGATGCGCGCAAGGGGTGCAAAGTCAACAGATATTGCAATATTGGTGGTGGCTGCTGATGACGGTGTTATGCCGCAAACAATTGAGGCTATTAACCATGCTAAATCCGCGGGTGTTCCGATTATTGTTGCGGTAAACAAAATGGATAAGCCTGATGCGGACCCTGATAAGGTTTTGCAACAGATGACAGAATACGGTCTTGTGCCTGAGGCTTGGGGCGGAGATACAATTTGTGTTAAGGTTTCCGCAATACAAGGTAAGGGTATTGACGAACTTCTTGAATATATTCTGCTTGTAGCTGAAATGCAGGAATTAAAGGCTGTCAAGGATTGCCCGGGTATGGGTGTAATCATTGAGGCTAATCTTGATAAGGGCAAGGGCCCTGTGGCTACTATGCTTGTTCAAAACGGTATTTTAAAAGTTGGCGATTCGATTGTTGTAGGCACTGTTGGCGGTAAAGTAAGAGCTTTGCTTGATGATTCGGGGCAAAGGGTTAAAAATGCTGGTCCTTCAACTCCTGTTGAAATTTTAGGGTTAAATGAAGTGCCGCAGGCCGGGGATGCCTTTGAGGTGGTTGCAAATGACAAAGTTATGAAACAGATTGTGACTGAAAGAAAACAGGCTGAAAGAGTCAACAGGCTTGAGGCTATGGCTGTTTCGCACGTTAAAAAAGAAACCCTTGTCAATGACGAGATTAAAAATCTTAATTTGATTATAAAAGCTAATACTAACGGTTCTGCTGAGGCTGTAAGCCAGGCAATTCAAAATGTTAAATCCACAAAAGTTATTCCAAAGATTATGCACGTTGGTGTAGGGGATATTTCCGAGGCTGATGTTATGCTTGCTTCGGCAAGTGATGCCATAATTCTCGGTTTTAGCGTGAAAGAGGATGCAAATGCCCTTGCTGCGGCAGATAGAGAGTATGTTCAAATTAAAAAATATGATATTATTTATCAGGTTTTAGAAGATGTTGAAAAGACCATGCTTTCACTGTTAGAGCCTGAAATCCAGGAGGTTGAGCTTGGTACTGCAGAGGTTCGTCAGATATTTACATTTGGCAAAACCGGTAAAATTGCAGGCTGTTACGTACTTGAAGGCAAAATTGTACGCTCTAAAACGGCAATCGTTAAAAGAAACGGTGAAGAAATTTACAAGGGCGAAATCAATCAGCTGAAACGCTTTAAGGATGACGTTAAAGAGGTGGCGCAAGGTTTTGAATGTGGTATATCCTTCGCTAAATTTAATGACCTCCAAGAAGGCGATATTATTGAGGTTTCAACCACTAAAGAGGTTGAAAGAAGCTCTCTGGTTTAGTTTTTGCTAATATTTATGCAAAAATATTATAAAATATTTAGCAAAAATCAGTAAAAATTTATAACAATTTTAGTATCTTAAAATAAGGCGGAAAAGCAGATGACACTAAGGAATGAGCGCGTTAGAAAAGCATTAATGAGAGAAATCTCTGATATTTTATTGAAAGAAATTAAAGACCCAAATATCGCCGGAATAGTATCTATTACTGATGTTGAGGTCTCTCATGATAACTCTTATGCAAAGGTTTTTTACAGTGTTATGGCAGATGAAAATGGCCGAAACCGCACTGAGAAGGCTATTTCAGCGCTCACACCAAAAATCCGTTATGAAATCGGAAAGCGAATTCGGCTAAGACACACGCCAGAGCTGCGTTTCGTCTTTGATGAGTCCCTTGAAAGGGGTCTTAGAATTACAAAATTGATTGATAAAATTTCAAAAGGCGAGCTTTAAAGTGCCCGAAAACACTGAACTTCACGCAAAATCCATGCCGGAAACCCCGGCCAATCAACCCTTTTGCTTTTTAAATATTTTCAAACCAAAGGGTATCACGTCTTTTGACGTTATCTATAAGCTTAGAAAGCGCCTTGGTATTAAAAAAATCGGGCACTCCGGTACCCTGGACCCTCTTGCAGAGGGCGTTATGCAGGTGGCTGTCGGGCGTGCCACCCGTCTTATCGATTATTTGGGGTCAGATAAAAAATACATCGCGCGTATAAAATTCGGGTTTTTATCCTCAACTGGCGATGCAGAGGGCGAAATCACCCTTGTTAACACCCCAAACTTCACATATGACAGCCTTTTAGAGGCTGTTAATTCTCTAACCGGTGATATAGTGCAGGTTCCGCCCGTATACAGCGCCATAAAAGTCGGCGGGAAAAAGCTTTGTGACCTTGCACGCAAAGGAAAACTCCATGCCGGCCTCGCTCTACGCACTCAAAATCCCCAAAACCCGGACAGTGCTTCTTTAAGCACCCAATCGATACAAAAAAATGTGCAAAATAACGCTTTAAACCCTGATATAGATGAAAATTTACCGCAAAAAAATCCCGAAACCCTTGATATTAAAATACCTGAACGCCATATAAAAATTTATAACGCCAAAATCCTTACCCCGCGGGCTGTTTTTGAAACCGGCTCTTCCGCGTCTGAAATTGATATTGAAATTGCCTGTTCAAAGGGCACATATATCCGCTCTTATGCGGTGGATTTAGCGGCACTGCTTGGCACAGGGGCATATTTAACGGCTCTCACCCGCACTGCTGCGGGCAATTTTACTCTTGATAACGCTGTAAGTATTGATAATGTTACGCTTGCACGCGATGCGATTAATCCTTTCCATGCACTCGATTTGCCGAAATATTTTCTTAATGAAAATGAATTTGCACGTGTTCAAAATGGCATGCCTGTCATGCTCCAAAATAAATCAGAAATAACAAATCAAACCTCTAAAACCAAAATCCCCAATTCACCCGTAATGCTTATTTTTAATGAAACTCTTGTATCAATCGGCGTTTTGGAGGATAATAAAATTGTATGTAAAAAGGTTTTTAAATAAAAATTATGGGAATTTTTGTCAGAACGCTTATTATTACGCTTGTTTTTTGCCTCGGGTATTTTGTTTGGACGTATTTTGCAAAAGAAGGCTACAGCCCGGAACTTCAAATTTCTAAAGAGGCTAAAAACACCCTTGTGCAGGAAAAGGGCCCTAATACACCAAATATTCCTAATTCCGCTCCGGAAACTGCAAATCCTAATGCGCAAACCCCTGATAATCCTGCCGCAATGCAGGTTTTACAAATTCCAATGCTTACAAATGACGGTAATATTAAATATGTAACAAGAAAAGCTAAGCATAAAACCCTTTATACTGCGCTTGGTTTGCTTTTAAAAGGCCCTACCGAAGAAGAAATCCACCACGGTATCTTTACGGAAATTCCTAAAGATGCGCGCCTTATCTCTGTTAAAAGAAATGAGGCTGAAGGCACCATAATAATAAACCTCACTAAAGAATTTGGCGAAGGCGGCGGCACCCAATCTGTCCTTGCAAGGCTAAGCCAAATTGTAAAAACCGCAGATTTATATGGCGGTAAATCCCCTGTTTATCTTTATCTTGACGGGAAAAAGGCACAATATCTCGGCGGAGAGGGTATTTATATAGAACAGCCGATTAATAAATAGTTTGAAACAGTAAAAAATGAAATACAATTAAATAAGGGTAGTACCTATTACCTTGCTCCGGCACACGAGTACTAATGAAACAGCTGGAAAGGAGGGTATAAACCAAATGATAGAAAAAATAATAACGCTACTAATCGTAGCAACGCTATTCATAGTAGCATCAAAACTATCATAAGGGGGTACTAAGCGAAACCTCAATGAAACATCACTTCTTTGGGGCTTCCCCCTATACTTTTATTATTTACTTATTTTACCCTTTTGTCAAGCCTGTGCCTTAAAATTGCCTCCTTTCTTTTAATAAAATATCCCCCACCTGTCTAATACATATGGATGATTTTTGTTGGCATAATAAATTTATCAGCAATGCATTTAATGTTTAAAAGTAAGGAGGTTCGTTTCTAAAGAGCTTTAATTCAGCAAAATATAGTGCAACCCGCAAAATACATATCCGGGTGGCCTTTATATTTTAAAAGCAATGTTAAGCAAATAAGGCTTGAAATTAAAAGGTTAAATTGCAAAAAAAGTTTTAAGGATAAGAGATTGATTGCCTAAAGTTGATTTTTTGTCCTTGTGTAAAATTTAACCTTGAAAAAACAGCTAAACTCTTTTTTTAATTATGTATGCGTTAATAGCGCGTATTGTGGCTAGCTTTGTTATATTTCGCCGGAAAAAGAGTCTTTTTTTACAAAGTCCCCATTTACATCTGTCACCCTGAATTTAGTTCAGGGTCTGAAAATCCACAGTGAAAAGATTCTGAAACAAGTTCAGAATGACGCCAAGTATGGCATGACAGGTGAAGATATTAATTGGCTTTGTATTTTGTGCTGTTTAATGTATAAAATTTTAACAATTTAGCCCTTTTTAAAAAATGTAAAATTTGTGCATACCCTTTCACTGCCCTGCTATACACCGGTTCTGGTTTTATTACGATTTTGTTACATAGTTAAGTTTCATTTCCGGCTTGAATTGGTCATTAAATATGATAATATGTATGGTGTAAGTTTATAGTTGTTTTATCGTAAATAAAAGGTTACAAGGTAATTTATGAATGAAATTGTTTTTGCGTGCGCTAAAGCGTCCGCTGCAAGGTTTTATCCCTGCAAAAAACGAAAAAAAGCGTTTTCGCTTGTTGAAATGCTTATGGCGCTTTTGGTTGCGTCATTGTTGCTGGCGGCTCTTGCGCCTGTTATGACAAGGAAATTTACCGAAAATGTTAATGTTTCAGGTACCGGTAATGCAGTTACCAACAAGTATTGTGCTTTCGTTAATGATGAAGGCTCAACACTTGTGTTTGATGAAGAGAGTGCATGTGCCGTGCCGGATGGCGTGTATAGTGCAAGTGCAATTATAGCGTCAGGCGGCGGCGGTGGCGGCGGTGCTGCCGGTATCGGGGAAAGTACTACAGGGGCGGTAAACCTTGTGGATACTACTACGTATGTTGGCTCTACGGCATTTAACGGGGCAACAAAGTCTATGACGGTTGCTATTGCAGGCCCCGGCGGCGGCGGAGGCGGTGGTTCATATTATTTGAAAGATGCTGCTATACCGAAAAGCCAGGCGGATTGTGAACCTTATGGGGTTTGGATACCGGCTGCAAAAAATGGCGGTAAGGATGTTTGTGTGTCAAAATACAATCCGAGTGATTTTCAGTATCCGTCATCCGCTACAAATCAGTGGGCAAGCCCTGCTATTCCTACAGGGCCTGTACAGATTGATTTAGGGAACGGGACAAAAGAAACGGTTACTGTTAAGGGGCCGTATAATACAGACGGCTCTCAGGGTAGCGGCCAGTGTGCAGGTGCAAATTGCTGTTGGAAGCCTTCTTCGACTTCGTATTATTCTGCAAACAGCAGCTATTGCGATGCAACAAGTAAAGACGGAAATATTAAGTATGGTGGCTGCAGAAGGACTGTTTGTCAGTGGAAAGCGGCAGCAGCCATTTGTGCAAATTGGAAACCGCTTGGTGCAAATACAACACCCGGTAGATTGCCTACCTATGCGGAACTTACCGCATGGAAGAATAATGGGGGCGTATCGGATAGCGGCGGTAAGCCCGGTTTGATGAACTGGAATCCTTCTTCCGGCTCAGGCTTGCAGCTGTGTAACCATTCGCAGAGCCTTACCGGCGCCCCGCGGTGCTTTTA